>NZ_JBEUJO010000002.1:2132-668444 GCF_043356435.1 Salmonella sp. SJTUF15591
GACGTTAAGAATCCGTATCTTCGAGTGCCCACACAGATTGTCTGATAAATTGTTAAAGAGCAGTACAACGCGGCTTTCGCTCACCGTTGCGAGGTGGCGTATATTACGCTTTCCTCTTTTTGAGTCAAGCCTTTATTTTCGCTTTCCTCACAGACTTCTTAACGAAGCCTTTCTAACCCGGCGGCCTGTATGCCGTTGTTCCGTGTCAGTGGTGGCGCATTATAGGGAGTTATTAGAGCCTGACAAGACCTAAATGCAAAAAAAAGCTCAACCGTTCACTTTTCAAACAACATTTAAACTAAAAGCCTATTTTCGCCTGGTTTTTAAACAAAAACGAGCCCGTCAGGGCCCGTTTTATTCAAATTTGTGACTTACTGCACTGCCACAATACGATCATCATTGGCTTCAAGGCGAATCACTTTGCCAGGAACCAGTTCACCAGACAGGATTTGCTGCGCCAGTGGGTTTTCGATCTGCTGTTGAATAGCACGTTTTAACGGACGCGCCCCGTAGACCGGATCGTAACCGTTGGCGCTCAACAGTTTCAGCGCCTCGTCGGAGATATGGATTTCATAACCACGTTCTTCCAGACGTTTGTACAGACGCTGCAGCTGGATCTGAGCAATAGAAGCGATGTGTTGCTCACCTAACGGATGGAATACCACAACTTCATCAATACGGTTGATAAATTCCGGACGGAAGTTTTGGCTAACCACACCCAGCACCATCTCTTTCATTCGACCGTAATCCAGTTCGCCAAAGCGCTCCTGAATGAGATCGGAACCGAGGTTAGAAGTCATAATGACCACCGTATTACGGAAGTCGACCGTTCTCCCCTGCCCGTCAGTCAGCCGACCGTCGTCCAGCACCTGCAACAGAATGTTGAATACATCCGGATGCGCTTTTTCTACTTCATCCAACAAGATGACGGAATAAGGACGACGGCGTACCGCTTCCGTCAAATAACCGCCTTCTTCATAGCCGACATATCCCGGAGGCGCCCCGACCAAACGAGACACGGAGTGTTTCTCCATAAACTCAGACATGTCGATACGCACCATCGCGTCGTCGCTGTCGAACATAAAGTTAGCCAGCGCTTTACACAGTTCGGTTTTACCGACCCCCGTCGGCCCAAGGAACAGGAAGGAACCAATCGGACGGTTCGGATCGGACAGCCCCGCGCGGCTACGACGTATGGCGTTCGATACTGCTTCAACGGCTTCATTCTGCCCGATCACACGGCTGTGTAACTCTTGTTCCATACGCAACAGTTTTTCACGTTCGCCTTCCAGCATTCTGGCAACCGGAATACCGGTCCAGCGCGCCAGCACTTCGGCAATTTCCGCATCCGTTACTTTGTTACGTAACAGACGCATGGTTTTACCTTCCGACTGGGTCGCGGCTTCCAACTGTTTTTCCAGCTCCGGAATTTTGCCGTACTGCAGTTCAGACATTCGCGCCAGGTCGCCAACGCGACGCGCCTGCTCGATGGCGATCTTCGCCTGCTCCAGCTCCGCTTTAATAGTTTGCGTACCAGAGAGCGACGCTTTTTCCGCTTTCCACTCTTCTTCTAACTCAGAGTACTGACGCTCTTTATCGTCCAGTTCTTCATTCAGCATATCGAGACGTTTTTTACTCGCCTCGTCAGACTCTTTCATCAACGCCTGCTGTTCCAGTTTGAGCTGAATAATGCGGCGGTCGAGCCTGTCCAGCTCCTCCGGCTTAGAGTCAATCTGCATACGAATGCTGGATGCCGCTTCATCGATGAGGTCGATAGCTTTATCCGGCAACTGACGGTCGGCGATATAGCGGTGAGATAATGTTGCCGCCGCCACAATCGCCGGGTCAGTGATCTGCACATGGTGGTGCAGCTCGTAACGTTCTTTCAGGCCACGCAGAATAGCAATGGTGTCTTCCACTGAAGGTTCTGCGACAAACACTTTTTGAAAACGACGTTCCAGCGCCGCGTCTTTTTCAATGTACTGACGGTATTCATCCAGCGTGGTGGCGCCCACACAGTGCAGTTCACCACGCGCCAGCGCCGGTTTCAGCATATTCCCGGCGTCCATTGCGCCATCAGCCTTACCTGCGCCAACCATCGTGTGCAGCTCATCGATAAACAGGATGACGTTGCCTTCCTGTTTCGCCAGATCGTTCAGCACGCCTTTCAGACGCTCTTCAAATTCGCCGCGATATTTCGCCCCGGCCACCAGCGCGCCCATATCCAGCGCCAGTACGCGGCGACCTTTTAAGCCTTCAGGGACTTCACCGTTAATAATGCGCTGCGCCAGCCCTTCAACAATTGCCGTTTTACCGACCCCTGGCTCACCGATTAACACCGGGTTGTTTTTAGTACGACGTTGCAGTACCTGAATGGTACGGCGAATTTCTTCATCACGACCAATTACCGGGTCAAGCTTGCCTTGTTCAGCCCGCTCGGTCAGATCGACGGTATATTTTTTCAAGGCCTGACGTTGGTCTTCAGCCCCTTGATCGTTCACGCTTTCACCTCCGCGCATCTGTTCAATTGCCTGAGTGATATTGGCCGTGGTCGCACCGGCTGATTTCAGCAGATCGGTTAACGTGCCGCGAGACTCAAGCGCCGCCAGAACAAACAGCTCTGACGAAATAAAATTGTCCCCCCGTTTTTGCGCCAGCTTGTCGCAAAGGTTCAGTACGCGTACCAGTTCCGAAGAAGGCTGTACGTCGCCGCCGGTGCCTTCCACCTGCGGTAAACGGCTCAGCGCCTGATCGATAGCGGTGCGCAACTGGCCAGCATTAATGCCGGCGGAGGTTAATAAAGGACGTATCGATCCCCCTTCCTGGTTCAGCAAGGCGCTCATTAAATGAAGAGGTTCGATGAATTGGTTGTCGTGCCCCAGCGCGAGCGACTGGGCATCGGCAAGAGCAAGCTGGAATTTGTTAGTAAGACGATCCAGACGCATAACTCCTCCCATAACAGGTCAAAATTGCTACTGGAGATTAAATGAGGTCATCCCTCAATTATTCAAGGTGAATGACCTGAATTATGTGAAAAGAAAGTTACCCGTACCGGATCGTCTTGATTCTTTAGGTTATATCAGCCAAATAAAACTTGCCATACGACCTGTCGTCTTGTCGCGACGATAAGAGAAGAAAGTCTCACTTTCGCTAAAGGTGCAGCGATCCCCGCCATAGACATGTTCAACGCCGGTATTCGCCAGACGTTGGCGTGCAAGCTGATAAATATCCGCCAGAAATTTTTCCCCGTGCGGCAAAAATGCGCTATCGGCTTGCGCATCTTTTGCTAAAAATGCGTCACGCACTTCCGGCCCCACTTCAAACGCGGTCGGGCCGATCGCCGGACCTAACCAGGCGATGATATTTTCTGGTTTGTCAGCAAAGCAGGTGACAGTTTCCTCCAGTACGCCTTCACATAATCCGCGCCAGCCCGCATGAGCCGCCGCCACTTCTGTTCCCTCACGGTTACAGAATAGCACAGGCAGGCAGTCTGCCGTCATTACCGCGCAGACGGTTCCTGGCGTATTGCTGTAAGACGCATCCGCACGTTTGGAGGCATAAGGTTCTCCGGTAAGCCTCAACACATTTTTACCGTGAACCTGTTCAAGCCAGACAGGTTTCGAAGGCAGATTGCCCGCCGCAAACAGACGCTTGCGGTTCTCTTCAACATGCTCCGGGTTATCGCCGCAATGCGCGCCCAGATTCAGCGAATCGTAAGGCGATAAACTCACCCCGCCAATACGGGTAGAACTACAGGCTGCGACGCCTTTCGGCAGCGGCCACTGCGGGACAATCAGTGCATTCATAACCAGTCCACATCATCTTTATGGTCTTCGAAATCGGCGCGCATCGCATCGATAAGGTCCACCATATCCTGTGGAATCGGCGCGTGCCACTCCATTTCGATACCCGATACAGGATGGTAGAGACGCAGCATCGTTGCATGAAGCGCCTGGCGGTCAAACTTACGCAACGTGGAAATAAACTCTTCCGATGCGCCTTTCGGTGGACGTGGACGACCACCGTAGACCTGATCGCCCACTAACGGGTGCGTAATATGCGCCATATGCACGCGGATCTGGTGCGTACGCCCGGTCTCCAGACGCAACCTAAGACGCGTGTGCACACGGAAATGTTCCATAATGCGGTAGTGGGTCACCGCCGGTTTGCCCATGGGATGCACCGACATATGGGTACGTTTGGTCGGGTGACGACTGATGGGTTCATTCACCGTTCCTCCCGCCGTCATATGTCCGATCGCGACCGCTTCATATTCGCGGGTGATCTCGCGCAGCTGCAAAGACTCCACCAGGCGCGTTTGCGCCGGAACGGTTTTGGCCACCACCATCAGCCCCGTCGTGTCCTTATCCAGACGATGCACAATGCCCGCGCGCGGGACATCCGCAATCGGCGGATAATAATGTAGCAACGCGTTCAGTACCGTACCGTCCGGGTTACCCGCGCCAGGATGTACCACCAGATCGCGTGGTTTGTTGATAACCAGAATATCGTCATCTTCATAAACAATATCTAACGGGATATCCTGCGCTTCAAAACGAATCTCTTCGTCGATCTCCGCATCAATAGCCACCCGCTCGCCGCCTAACACTTTTTCTTTTGGCTTATCGCAAAGTTGACCATTGACCAACACGCGCTGATTCAAAATCCATTCTTTTATACGCGAACGTGAATAATCCGGGAACATTTCGGCCAAAGCCTGATCTAAGCGTTGACCGAGTTGGTTTTCGGAGACCGTTGCGGTGAGTTGTACTCGTTGTGCCATATACAGCTTCTTCGTTTAACGTTGGGTTTTACGGCTTTGCCGTTTAATATAGTGTGCTATTGTAGCTGGTCTTAACCGGGAGCAGGAACAGAGAATCTCCCGTAAAACATTTTGAGGAAAGTCAAAACGTCATGACGCGCATGAAATATCTGGTGGCAGCAGCCACGTTGAGCCTGTTTCTGGCGGGTTGCTCGGGTTCAAAGGAAGAGGTGCCCGATAATCCGCCGAATGAAATCTACGCGACTGCTCAGCAAAAGCTGCAGGACGGTAACTGGAAACAGGCAATAACGCAATTGGAAGCGTTAGATAATCGTTATCCATTCGGACCGTATTCTCAGCAGGTGCAGTTGGATCTTATCTACGCCTATTACAAAAACGCCGATTTGCCGCTAGCGCAGGCCGCCATCGATCGTTTTATGCGTCTTAATCCAACGCACCCTAATATTGACTATGTCATGTACATGCGCGGCCTGACGAACATGGCGCTGGATGATAGCGCGCTGCAAGGTTTCTTTGGCGTCGATCGCAGCGATCGCGATCCGCAACATGCGCGGGCGGCGTTCAATGACTTTTCGAAACTGGTACGCAGCTATCCTAATAGCCAGTACACCACCGATGCCACTAAGCGTCTGGTATTCCTGAAAGACCGTCTGGCGAAATATGAATATTCCGTCGCAGAGTACTATACCGCGCGCGGCGCATGGGTTGCGGTCGTAAACCGGGTAGAAGGTATGCTACGCAATTATCCTGATACGCAGGCCACGCGCGATGCGTTGCCGCTGATGGAAAACGCCTATCGTCAGATGCAGCTGAATGCGCAGGCTGACAAAGTCGCGAAAATTATTGCCGCTAACAGCAAAAACACCTGAAGCAATACCAACAAGCAAAACGGCAGCCTTCCGGCTGCCGTTTTTTTATTCGATATCTGATGCAACAGAAATGATTTCACTGCAACGCATCCAGTCAAATATGGCCTGCTTTCAGCCATTCCTCAAGTAAAAGATCACTTCTTCCTGCGATGCCTCACAAAAAGTTCGCCTTGACAAAAAGTGACAAAATAATGTGATTTACATCACACATTTTGACATTAAGAACGGTATGCTGGAATCACCAAGACGGGAAAGACAAGAGGTAAAATTTATGACAATGAACATTACCAGTAAACAAATGGAAATTACTCCGGCAATCCGCCAACATGTCGCAGACCGTCTCGCCAAACTGGAAAAATGGCAAACTCACCTGATTAATCCTCATATCATTCTGTCTAAAGAGCCACAGGGCTTTATTGCTGACGCCACCATTAATACACCGAACGGACATCTGGTCGCCAGCGCAAAACACGAAGATATGTACACCGCTATTAATGAATTGATCAACAAGCTGGAACGGCAGCTCAATAAAGTGCAGCACAAAGGCGAAGCCCGTCGTGCCACCGCATCGGTGAAAGATGCCAGCTTCGTCGAAGCAGAAGAAGAGTAGTCCCTTACATTGAGTGTATCGCCAACGCGCCTTCGGGCGCGTTTTTTGTTGACAGGATTAAAACAGTACGGGTACTGTACTTACGTACACAAAGGAAACAGTTATGAAGCTCACCCGGTTTTTCTTCGCATTCTTTTTTATCTTCCCCTGACCGGGAGGCGTTTCGTCATGTGATAAAGAATGCGAAGACGAACAAGAAGGCCTCCCCCACCGGGAGGCCTTTTTTATTGATAACAAAAAAGGCAACACTATGACATCGGAAAACCCATTACTGGCGCTGCGAGATAAAATCAGCGCTTTAGACGAAGAGTTACTGGCCTTACTGGCAAAACGACGCGCGCTGGCGATTGAAGTGGGACAAGCAAAACTACTGTCGCATCGTCCGGTTCGGGATATCGATCGTGAACGCGCGCTGCTGGACAGGCTCATCCATCTCGGTAAAGCCCACCATCTCGACGCACACTACATTACCCGTCTGTTCCAGCTTATCATTGAAGACTCCGTGCTTACTCAGCAGGCGCTGTTGCAACAACATCTGAATAATACTCACCCTCATTCGGCACGTATTGCGTTTCTTGGGCCGAAAGGCTCCTATTCTCATCTCGCGGCGCGCCAGTATGCTGCACGCCATTTTGAGCAATTTATTGAGAGCGGCTGCGCAAAATTCGCCGATATTTTTCATCAGGTCGAAACCGGCCAGGCCGATTACGCCGTGGTTCCGATAGAGAACACCAGCTCCGGCGCTATCAACGATGTGTACGACTTATTGCAACACACCAGTCTGTCAATTGTCGGTGAGATGACCGTCACTATCGATCACTGCGTACTGGTTTCCGGCGCTACGGATCTGAATACCATCGAAACGGTGTACAGCCATCCGCAGCCGTTCCAGCAGTGCAGTAAGTTTTTGAGCCGCTATCCGCACTGGAAAATCGACTATACCGAGAGTACGTCGGCAGCGATGGAAAAAGTCGCGCAGGCGAACTCTCCGCGCGTCGCGGCGCTCGGCAGCGAGGCAGGCGGCATGTTGCACGGTTTACAGGTGCTGGAACGCATCGCCGCAAACCAGACGCAGAATATCACCCGCTTTCTGGTACTGGCGCGCAAAGCCATTAATGTTTCCGATCAGGTTCCGGCAAAAACCACTCTGTTAATCGCCACCGGGCAACAGGCTGGCGCGCTGGTCGAAGCGCTGCTGGTGCTGCGTAACCACAATCTCATCATGACGAAACTGGAGTCGCGCCCCATTCACGGCAATCCGTGGGAAGAGATGTTTTATCTCGATATTCAGGCGAACCTGGAGTCGCAGGTAATGCAAAGCGCGCTAAAAGAGCTGGGCGAGATCACGCGCTCAATGAAAGTGCTTGGCTGCTATCCCAGCGAAAACGTCGTGCCGGTAGAACCTGCCTGACGTTCAATAAAACGGCATTTCTTCATCCCTGCGACGGCTACCTGCAGGGTGAAGATGGCGCCGGAGAGCGGATAATCCGCCACTTCCTGAGCAGACATATTTTCTCTGGTAGTTGTAATAAACAGCGTTTTCATATCTGCGCCGCCAAAGCAAACCATCGTCGGACAACGTACCGGCAACCGGTACTCTTCCAGCTGCTCTCCTTGCGGTGAGAAACGCGCCACGCGCCAGCCGTCAAACATCGCGCTCCAGTAGCACCCTTCACTATCCATCGCCGCGCCGTCGGGAAGTCCTTCTCCTTCGCCAAAATGGCGAAAAAGTTCACGCTTGCCCGGTTCGCCATGCTTATCAAGTAACGTGCGGTATATCACGCCATTCGGCGTATCGGAGGTATACATCCACTGGTTATCCGGGCTGAACGCCAGGCCGTTGTGTCCCTGGATATCGCACTGGATCACTTTTGCCGTCAGGTCATGATCGATCCGCATCAGCAACGCGCCATTATAGTCACCTGGCGCCCAGAACGTTCCGGCATAAAAACGTCCATCGCCATCAGTGCCGCCATCGTTGAAACGCGCCAGTTTCGTATTAGAGGGATTGTCGCAAATCTTACGCTGCAATAATCCATTTTTATCGGCCAGCCAGATAGCATGACGCATGGCCACAATAAATCCGCCCTGCTCACGCAAGGCAAAACAGCCCACCTCTTCCGGAAACGCCAGCACGCTATGCGTCCCGCTCGCCGGATGGTAACGATGGATCTCCTGTTCCAGGATATCGGTCCAATACAGCGCGCTTTCATCCTCGCTCCATGTGGGGCATTCTGGTAGATGTCCGACATAATCAAATAAAACGTGCGGCGTAGTCATAACGGTTCCTTAAACGAAAAAAGCCAGCAAAGCTGGCTTTTAGTATAGATGTCATCATTATGGTCGGCTGTCATTCGCCTGACGCAATAACACACGGCTTTCATTCTGGAAGCGTCTGGCATAATCGCCAAACCAGTGTTCAACTTTGCGAAAACTGTCGATAAAAGCCTGCTTATCACCCTGTTCCAGTAACCCGATCGCATCGCCAAAACGTTTATAGTAACGCTTGATAAGCGCCAGATTGCGCTCCGACGACATAATAATGTCCGCATACAGCTGCGGGTCCTGGGCGAACAGACGCCCGACCATCGCCAGCTCCAGTCGATAAATCGGCGATGATAGCGCCAGAAGCTGCTCAAGCTGGACGTTCTCTTCCGCCAGATGCAGCCCATAAGCGAAGGTAGCAAAGTGGCGCAGCGCCTGGATAAAAGCCATGTTCTGATCGTGCTCGACAGCGCTAATTCGATGCAACCGCGCGCCCCACACCTGGATTTGCTCAAGGAACCACTGATACGCTTCCGGTTGACGCCCGTCACACCAGACCACCACCTGCTTCGCCAGGCTCCCGCTGTCCGGACCAAACATCGGATGCAAGCCCAACACGGGGCCATCATGGGCCGCCAACATTGCCTGCAACGGACCGCTTTTTACCGATGCCAGATCGACCAGAATACAGTCGGACGGCAGGGGCGGCAGTTGCGCTATCACCTGTTCAGTAACATGAATCGGCACGCTGACGATCACCATTCCGGCATCGGCGACAATGTCCCTGGCGCGCGGCCAGTCCTGCTGTTCCAGAATACGGACCTGATAGCCCGACAGCGTGAGCATTTTTTCAAACAGACGCCCCATCTGTCCGCCGCCGCCCACAATGACGACCGGACGCAGAGAAGGACAAAGCGTTTTGAACCCCTTATCATTTTCGCTGGAGTAAGATTCACGCATTACCCGGCGCAGGACATCTTCAATGAGATCGGGCGGGACACCGATCGCTTCTGCTTCCGCCCGTCGTGAAGCCAGCATAGAGGCCTCACGCTCCGGCACGTAAATAGGCAGGCCAAAACGGCTTTTCACCTCGCCGACTTTGGCAACCAGTTCCAGGCGCTTAGCCAGTAAATTCAACAACGCTTTATCGACATCATCTATTTGATCGCGTAACGCGGTCAATTCAGCAACCATAACAACCTCTTATGCGACACGCACCGCCAGCTGGCCGCTCAAATCTTTATGAATTTCACGTAACAGGGCATCGGTCATCTCCCAGCTAATACAAGCATCGGTGACGGAAACGCCATACTTCATTTCGCTGCGCGGCTGTTCGGAAGACTGATTACCCTCATGAATATTACTTTCAATCATTAAGCCAATGATTGAACGATTGCCATCTTTAATCTGCGCAACCACAGATTCGGCAACGGCTGGCTGGCGGCGATAATCTTTATTGGAGTTACCATGACTGCAATCTACCATCAGCGAAGGACGTAGTCCCGCCTGTTCCATCTCTTTTTCACACTGAGCGACATCTGCCGGGCTATAGTTTGGCGCTTTGCCGCCACGCAGAATCACATGGCCATGCGGATTTCCCTGGGTTTGCAATAACGCAACCTGACCGGCCTGGTTAATGCCAACAAAACGATGAGGTTGCGCAGCGGCGCGCATGGCGTTAATCGCTGTCGCCAGGCTGCCATCCGTGCCGTTTTTAAAGCCGACCGGCATAGAAAGACCAGACGCCATTTCGCGGTGGGTTTGCGATTCGGTTGTGCGCGCGCCTATCGCCGACCAGCTAAACAGATCGCCCAGGTATTGCGGGCTGTTCGGATCCAACGCTTCGGTCGCCAATGGCAACCCCATATTCACCAGTTCCACCAGTAGCTGACGCGCTATTTTCAACCCGGCTTCCACATCAAATGAGCCATCCATGTGAGGATCGTTAATCAGCCCTTTCCAGCCGACGGTAGTCCGCGGCTTTTCAAAATAGACGCGCATTACCAGATAGAGGCTATCGCTGACCTCTGCGGCAAGGGCTTTAAATCGACGGGCATATTCCAGAGCGGTTTCAGGATCGTGAATAGAACAAGGACCGCATACCACCAACAGACGCGGATCGCGCCCGGCAATAATGTCAGAAATGATTCCCCGGGACTGCGCTATCTGCGCTTCCTGCGCCAGGCTCAACGGAAAGGCCGCTTTAAGCTGCTCCGGCGTCATTAATACCTGTTCATCGGTGATACGTACGTTATTCAGCGCGTCTTTTTGCATGATGGCGATCCTGTCTTTTCTTGTTTGCGATAGTTGATCCTCCACGAGGATGTTTAAACCATACCACAAAAAGTAAAGATTTCAATCCATATTACGTAAAATAAACTTTACACAATGCGCAATAGTCGATTAAACCCCTCCATTTCGTATCAAAAACTTTACACAACAAGTGAATTATTTTATTCCCAGCCTCAGAAAAGCGGTAAAATGAGCGATGCTCGCTATTTTTTGATTATTTTTTCTCCGCACACATATTTTTACTTTCTGATACAGGGTGATTAATACCATTATCACAAGAATTTAATATCATGGATGCCACTTAAATTATTCATATTATCAATAAGACATAATGACGATATGGCAAAATAATGTTATTTTGCTACAAACAATCACGGATGTATTTTAATGCTTTACGACTGAAGATGGTGGGGACTTGTTAATGCGTTTTTCTCACCGATTTATCCTTCTGTTATCGCTATTATTAGCAAGCTTGCCTCTGTATGCTCAACGCGTCACGGAAGAAGAGAAATCCGTACGCGCCATCGTCTCCGGTATTGTCAGTTATACACACTGGCCGGCGTTATCCGGGCCACCAAGGCTATGCATATTTTCATCTGCGCGTTTTGTCAGGGTACTTAGCGAAGAGGCTGACTGGGCTTTCCCTTATCAACCGCTTGTCATCCGTACCACACAAGAAGCCCTGAGCGCCCGCTGTGATGGTTTTTACTTTGGCAATGAATCGCCAGCTTATCAGGTGGAGTTAACGCGTCATTATCCAGTTAATGCCTTGTTATTAATTGCCGAGCAAAATACCGAATGTATTATTGGCAGCGCATTTTGTCTGATCATTAACAATGATGAAGTCAAATTTTCCGTCAACCTGGACTCCCTCTCGCATAGCGGCGTGAGAGTAAATCCAGAAGTATTAATGCTTGCACGGAATCAAAAGCATGAATAAGGAATTTTCTCTGTCCAGGCCAACATTTAAACGCACACTACGGCGGATTAGTATAATCAGCGTGCTGCTTACGATGACATTGATCTGGCTATTAATTTGCGTTGCGTCTGTCCTTACGCTCAAACAGTATGCGCAAAAAAATCTCGATTTGACCGCCGCCACAATGGCCCATAGCCTTGAAGCGGCACTGGTATTTTCCGATAACGCGGCCGCAGCGGAAACGCTCGCCACACTGGGACGCCAGGGACAATTTTCAGCGGCGGAGGTCCGCGATAAAAATGGCCGTACTATCGCCTCATGGCGCTATGATGCGCGAGCCGCAGACGATAAGCTCATCGGCTTAATTAGCCACTGGCTTTTTCCATTGCCGGTATCACAACCCGTCTGGCACAACGGCAGGGCCATCGGCGAAGTACGGCTTGTCGCCCGCGACAGCCTTATTGGTCATTTTATCTGGCTATCGCTGGCAGTGCTGACAGGATGTATTCTGCTGGCATCCGGCATTGCCCTGCTGCTCACGCGTTATTTACACAATGGCGTTGTGGATGCGCTGCAAAATATTACTGAAGTTGTACACGACGTTCGCACTAACCGAAATTTTTCACGCCGGGTACCTGATGAGCGTATTGCGGAATTTCACCTGTTTGCGCAAGATTTCAATAGCCTTCTGGATGAGATGGAAGAATGGCAGCTACGGCTTCAGGCTAAAAATGCCCAGTTACTGCGTACCGCGCTGCACGATCCGCTGACGGGGCTTGCCAATCGCGCGGCATTTCGCAGCTGTATTAACGCGCTGATGAAGGACAATTCCGCTCGTAGCAGTTCGGCATTGTTATTTCTGGATGGCGATAACTTTAAATATATTAATGATACCTGGGGACATGCGGTAGGCGACCGCGTACTTATAGAGGTTGCCAAAAGATTAGCGGAATTCGGTGGTAGCCGTTATCAGACTTACCGACTCGGCGGCGATGAATTTGCGATGGTGCTTTACGATGTACATTCGGAATATGAAGTACAACGTATTTGCGCAGCGCTATCCCAGGCGTTTAATCGACCTTTTGAACTGCATAACGGCCAGCGGATAACGATGACCCTGAGTATTGGCTTTGCGCTGACATGGGAACATGCCACTGCCGAAAAACTACAAGAACTGGCCGATCGAAATATGTATCAGGCTAAACACCGGCGTGCGGAACGCTCGCTA
This sequence comes from Salmonella sp. SJTUF15591, assembly GCF_043356435.1. NCBI lineage: Bacteria > Pseudomonadati > Pseudomonadota > Gammaproteobacteria > Enterobacterales > Enterobacteriaceae > Salmonella > Salmonella sp. SJTUF15591. Next base: position 15,099 of record NZ_JBEUJO010000002.1, read on the forward strand.
AACTAAGGAACGGGCCTGGCCGTTTCTGACTCAGCGTTGAGACCACAGACCCAACCTAATCATGCAACCGTCTATGGCGTGGAGCAAACCCATAAAAAAGGGGCCAGCGTAATGCCAGCCCCTTCTTTTCTACAAGCTTTCGGATGTTGCGAAAGCGCGTTCTTAGTTAAGACGCTCTTTGATACGAGCCGCTTTACCAGTACGCTCACGCAGGTAGTACAGTTTAGCTTTACGAACAGCACCACGACGTTTAACAGCAATGCTGTCAACTACCGGAGAGTGAGTCTGGAAGACACGCTCAACGCCTTCGCCGTTGGAAATTTTACGAACAGTGAATGCAGAGTGCAGACCGCGGTTACGAATAGCGATAACCACGCCCTCGAATGCCTGCAGACGTTTCTTGGTACCTTCAACAACCCATACTTTCACTTCCACGGTATCGCCCGGACGGAAGGAAGGTACGTTCTGCTTCATCTGCTCTTGTTCAAGTTGCTTAATAATGTTGCTCATAATTTAATCTCTTATCCTGGGTAAACTGATATTCGGGGGCCTATGCCATCCCATCATGTTTATGCTGCTGTTGTGCGTGTTCTGTTTTGAACTCCGCCAGCAACCTTGCTTGCTCTTCAGTCAGAGCCAGGTTTTCCAGAAGTTCAGGTCTTCTAAGCCAGGTTCGGCCCAGCGACTGTTTCAAACGCCAGCGACGTATCTCAGCATGGTTTCCCGACAGCAATACTGGCGGTACTTCCATCCCCTCTAACACTTCAGGGCGCGTATAGTGCGGACAATCCAGCAACCCATCAGCAAACGAATCTTCGATTGCTGATGCCTCATGCCCCAGAACCCCCGGTATAAACCGGGCGACGGAGTCAATCAGCGTCATTGCCGGTAGTTCGCCACCGCTGAGAACGTAATCGCCAATTGACCATTCTTCGTCAATTTCGGTCTGAATTACGCGCTCATCTACGCCTTCGTAGCGACCACACACCAGAACAAGTTTCTGATTCGTGGCCAGCTCGCTAACGCCCGCTTGATCAAGCTTGCGTCCCTGAGGCGACAGATAAATCACTTTAGCGCCTTCACCTGCCGCGGCTTTTGCTGCGTGAATGGCGTCCCGCAAGGGTTGCACCATCATTAACATCCCCGGTCCGCCGCCGTAAGGACGATCGTCCACGGTACGGTGCCGGTCATGCGTGAAGTCGCGAGGACTCCAGCTTTGGATGTTCAGCAGGCCTTTTTTTACTGCCCGGCCAGTTACCCCGTAATCGGTAATTGCGCGGAACATTTCAGGAAACAGGCTAACTATGCCAATAAACACAAGCCAATCCCCATAACGCCATTTATTACCGTTTATCCGGTGGTTTAAAAACCAGGATCCCAGTCTACTTCGATAGTACGAGTAGCGAGATCGACTTTCTTGATAACCTGCCCATCGAGGAACGGTACTAGTCGTTCCTTGATACCAAATGCATCTTTCAGGTTCGCCTTAATGACGAGAACGTCATTCGACCCGGTTTCCATCATGTCGATAACTTTACCGAGATCGTAGCCTTCAGCGGTGACTACCTGGCAACCCATCAGGTCTTTCCAGTAGTAGTCTCCCTCCTCAAGCGCAGGAAGTTGCGAGGAATCCACGACAATTTCGCAATTCGTCAGAAGATTCGCGGCATCTCGATCGTCAACGCCTTTCAGCTTGATGATCAGATCCTGATTGTGGTGCTTCCAGCTTTCCAGCTGTACCTGCTGCCACTGACCCGCCTTCTGGATAAACCAGGGCTGATAGTCAAAAATGCTTTCGGCGTCTTCAGTGGAGGAAAACACTCTGAGCCAACCACGGATACCGTATGAAGAACCCATTTTCCCCAGTACAACCGGTTCAGCGGGTACTTGTGCGGCGAGTTGCTTGCTCATCATGACCACCGTGACAGATTAAGCTGCTTTTTTTACTTCTTTGATCAGCGCCGCAACGCGATCGGAAATGGTTGCGCCCTGGCCAACCCAGTGAGCGATGCGATCCAGATCCAGGCGGGTGCCTTCTTCTTTTTCGCTAGCGATTGGGTTGAAGAAACCAACGCGCTCAATGAAGCGACCGTTGCGTGCATTACGGCTGTCGGTGACAACAACCTGGTAGAACGGACGCTTTTTAGCGCCGTGACGAGCTAAACGAATAGTTACCATAACATCCTCTTGTGTGAATAAAACAACCGGGCCCCATCGAGGAACGGAGCCCGGCGTCATATTAAAAGCCCGAAAATTTTACTGATTTCTGGGAGAATTGCAATCAACAGTTAATAACTCTGCTGTAGAAGGCCGTCGGCGGCGCAGCGAGTTCGGTACCGGCGTGCGCGCAGCCACCGCAGCGTACACGCAGTACGTGAGGATGGCGAGCACACCCCGGTGCCGAAATAGCAAGTGAGCCAGGCCGGGAAATTAGCGACCCGGGAAGCCTGGCGGCATCATCCCCTTCATACTCCGCATCATCTTCGCCATCCCGCCCTTCTTCATTTTCTTCATCATGCGCTGCATGTCGTCGAACTGTTTCAGAAGGCGGTTAACGTCCTGCACCTGCATCCCACAGCCCTGCGCGATACGACGCTTGCGGGAACCTTTGATGATTTCCGGCTTCGCGCGTTCTTTCAGCGTCATCGAATTGATGATCGCTTCCATACGCACCAGCACCTTGTCATCCATCTGCGATTTAACGTTGTCCGGAATCTGCCCCATGCCCGGTAATTTGCCCATCAGACTGGCCATACCGCCCATGTTTTTCATCTGTTTGAGCTGTTCCAGGAAGTCGTTCAGGTCGAAACCGTCGCCTTTCTTCAGTTTGGTCGCCAGCTTCTCAGCCTGTGCGCGGTCAACTTTGCTTTCGATATCTTCGATAAGAGACAGTACGTCGCCCATGCCGAGAATACGCGAGGCGATACGATCCGGGTGGAACGGCTCCAGCGCGTCGGTTTTCTCGCCGACACCGAGGAATTTAATCGGCTTACCGGTGATATGACGAATAGAGAGCGCCGCACCGCCACGAGCATCACCATCAACTTTGGTCAGCACCACGCCGGTTAACGGCAGCGCTTCGTTAAAGGCTTTTGCGGTATTCGCCGCATCCTGACCGGTCATCGCATCGACGACAAACAGCGTTTCTACTGGCTTGATAGAAGCGTGGACCTGTTTGATTTCGTCCATCATCGCTTCGTCAACGTGCAGACGACCGGCGGTATCCACCAGCAGCACGTCGTAGAATTTGAGCTTCGCTTCTTTCAGCGCGGCGTTGACGATATCAACCGGTTTCTGCCCGACATCAGACGGGAAGAAATCCACGCCAACCTGCTCAGCCAGCGTTTCGAGCTGTTTGATCGCCGCCGGGCGATAGACGTCGGCAGAGACGACCAGCACTTTCTTCTTGTGCTTCTCGCGCAAGAATTTACCCAACTTACCGACGCTGGTGGTTTTACCCGCCCCCTGCAGACCCGCCATCAATACTACGGCTGGCGGTTGCGCAGCCAGATTCAGGGTCTGGTTTTCTTCGCCCATTGCCGCAACCAGTTCGCTACGGACAATCTTGACGAACTCCTGCCCTGGGGTCAGGCTCTTGTTAACTTCATGACCAACCGCTTTCTCTTTTACGCGATTGATGAACTCACGCACTACCGGCAGCGCAACGTCAGCCTCCAGCAGCGCCATGCGCACTTCGCGCAGCGTCTCTTTAACGTTGTCTTCAGTAAGGCGCCCACGGCCACTGATATTGCGCAGCGTGCGCGACAAACGATCGGTTAAATTATCAAACATTGTCTCTCGCCTGGGGTGGAAACGGTTGGTCGCCGCAGCGACACAGTTACAGAATTTCGCCACAGTATACCATGAAGCCGTCTTTGTTGTTATGCAACGGTTGGAGCTGCGGTCACGTAACGCTATACTGCTTCTCTTTCTCACTGGTCAACTGTCGACACAACTATGCCCGTTTTTGCTTTACTTGCCCTTGTCGCCTACTCCTTCAGCCTCGCGCTGATCGTTCCCGGACTGTTGCAAAAAAACAGCGGCTGGCGGCGTATGGCTATTCTTTCTGCGGTCATCGCGCTGGTGTGCCATGCTGTCGCGCTGGAATCGCGTATTCTGCCCGGCGGCGACAGTGGACAAAACCTGAGCCTGCTGAATGTCGGTTCGCTGGTCAGCCTGATGATCTGCACGGTAATGACCATTGTCGCGTCGCGTAATCGCGGTTGGTTACTTCTGCCCATTGTCTATGCTTTTGCGCTGATTAACCTGGCCTTCGCCACATTCATGCCTAATGAATATATTACGCATCTGGAAGCGACCCCAGGCATGATGGTGCACATCGGTCTGTCGCTTTTCTCTTACGCGACGCTGATAATCGCCGCGCTGTATGCGCTACAGCTGGCGTGGATCGACTATCAGTTGAAGAACAAAAAGCTGGCGTTTAGTAATGAAATGCCGCCATTGATGAGCATTGAGCGCAAAATGTTTCATATCACGCAGATTGGCGTCGTACTGCTGACCCTTACTCTGTGTACCGGCCTGTTTTACATGCATAACCTGTTCAGTACTGAAAATATTGATAAAGCCGTGCTCTCTATCGTGGCATGGTTTGTCTATATCGTTCTGCTGTGGGGGCATTACCATGAAGGCTGGCGGGGTCGGCGGGTCGTGTGGTTTAACGTCGCAGGCGCGGGTATTCTGACGCTGGCCTATTTTGGTAGCCGCATATTACAGCAATTTGTAAGCTAAGCTTTTAAAGGAGTTTCCCCTGGAACACATCTCCACCACCACGCTGATTATCATATTAATCATCATGGTGGTCATCTCGGCCTATTTTTCCGGTTCCGAAACTGGAATGATGACGCTAAACCGTTACCGTTTACGCCATATGGCGAAGCAAGGTAATCGCTCGGCAAAACGGGTAGAAAAATTATTGCGTAAACCCGATCGACTGATAAGCCTGGTGCTGATCGGCAATAACCTGGTCAACATTCTTGCCTCGGCGCTCGGCACGATTGTGGGTATGCGGCTTTACGGCGACGCCGGCGTGGCTATCGCCACCGGGGTACTGACGTTTGTCGTGTTAGTTTTTGCTGAAGTCCTGCCCAAAACTATCGCCGCGCTCTATCCGGAAAAAGTGGCCTATCCCAGCAGCTTCCTGCTGGCGCCGTTACAGATACTGATGATGCCGCTGGTGTGGTTACTTAACACCATCACCCGCCTGCTGATGCGTCTGATGGGAATTAAAACGGACATCGTGGTCAGCGGGTCGTTAAGCAAAGAGGAATTACGCACTATCGTGCATGAATCCCGTTCGCAAATCTCTCGCCGCAATCAGGATATGCTGCTGTCGGTTCTCGACCTGGAAAAGGTCAGCGTGGATGACATCATGGTGCCGCGTAATGAAATTATCGGGATCGATATCAATGACGACTGGAAGTCTATCGAGCGGCAGCTCACCCACTCGCCGCACGGACGCATTGTGCTCTATCGCGATTCGCTGGATGACGCCATCAGTATGCTGCGCGTGCGTGAAGCCTGGCGGTTAATGGCCGAGAAAAAAGAGTTCACCAAAGAGATGATGCTGCGCGCCGCCGATGAAATCTATTACGTCCCGGAAGGTACGCCGCTCAGTACGCAACTGATTAAATTTCAGCGCAATAAAAAGAAAGTCGGACTGGTCGTCAACGAATATGGCGATATCCAGGGGCTGGTCACCGTTGAAGATATTCTCGAAGAGATCGTCGGCGACTTCACCACATCGATGTCGCCGACACTGGCGGAAGAGGTCACGCCGCAAAACGACGGTTCGGTCATTATTGACGGTACCGCCAACGTCCGGGAAATCAATAAAGCACTTAACTGGCACCTGCCGGAAGACGACGCGCGCACCGTCAATGGGGTGATTGGGTGATTCTGGAGGCGCTGGAGGAAATTCCGGTTGCTGGCACGCGCGTGCGCATTGAGCAGTACGATATCGATATTCTCGATGTACAGGAAAATATGATTAAGCAGGTAAAGGTTGTACCGGTAAAACCGCTGCGCGAGAGTGTGGCGGAGTAACACAATGGCGAACTCCGGTTCGCCTTTTTTATCGCCGTCTTTTAAGATTCCATCAATTTCTGCCATTTACTTAACAATGCAATAATGTCTTTTCAGGCATTCAGAAAGGATATTGATGTTATGTCAGAAGATTATGTAATTGAATGGGATAAGAATTTTGCAGACGACCTCAACGTCGTCGCCAGCGTTTTTTTATCGCACAACCCAACCTTATGGCCCACTATTTTCTCTCAACTTTCGACGCAACCTGAAATCTTTGAAGACGAAGATGAAGACGAATATGGGTTGCAGGACGTCCTGGATTGTAGCGGTGGCGATCTCGGAAATAACGAGCTGGCACAGGCATTTTTACAAGTTCTACGCGGCGAAGGATTTATTCACCTCGTTGACTGGAAAGGTGAAGATGAAGAAGGCGAACTGGCTAATTTTGCCGCAGATCGCTTTTATGAACTCACAAAAAACCTGACGGATTCTGAGGAATTAAGAAATCTTCTTGTCGAAATAACCCAAGAGGATGAAATCTCCGATGTCTGTGAAGCCGGGGACCGTTACCTTGACGAGATCTTTGAACGCATCCAGACCGAACTCAATAAGAGGGACTTCCAGATTTTTGATCTGAATGAAGGATCTGACACCTATAATGTGGTCGTTCTGCCAATGAGCGAATATAAAAAAATAGAGGATTTCAACACGCCGTGGCTGGAAGTGCAGGATTTTTTAAGCTAAAAAAATGGCCGACTTTACATCGGCCTTCAGACTTTTACTTCGCCTTCGCTACAGTCACCATCGCCGCGCGAATGGTACGACCGTTCCTGGCGGAAGAGGTCACGCCGCAAAACGACGGTTCGGTCATTATTGACGGTACCGCCAACGTCCGGGAAATCAATAAAGCACTTAACTGGCACCTGCCGGAAGACGACGCGCGCACCGTCAATGGGGTGATTGGGTGATTCTGGAGGCGCTGGAGGAAATTCCGGTTGCTGGCACGCGCGTGCGCATTGAGCAGTACGATATCGATATTCTCGATGTACAGGAAAATATGATTAAGCAGGTAAAGGTTGTACCGGTAAAACCGCTGCGCGAGAGTATTCTTGAATACCCCTCCTCCTTTCTTAAAACGGCAGCCAATGGTTTGCCGTTTTCCTTATTAATTAAGATTTTATTCATTCATCTCCTCTCCAGCATAGTGACACAATAAAAACTTATTAATGGAAAGGAAAACCATACTATGTACAATGATTACGTTATTGAATGGGATCTGGCGTTTGCTGAATATTTAAAAAAGCTGGCCAGCATTTTCTTAAAGGAAACGCCAGATTTATGGCCCAATATCGTCTCCCGCCTCGCCAGCGATCCTGCCAGTTTTGAAGACGACGAGGACGATGACTACGGGATGGTGGAGGTGCTTGATTGCAGCGGCGGTGATTTAGACAATCGTGCGTTGTTACAGGCATTCATGCAGGTTCTACGTGCTGAAGGCGTTATTGAAGAAATCGATTACAAGGGTGAGGGTGAAGAAGGTCTGCTCGCCACTTTTGCGGCCAATCGTTATTATAACCTGACAAAAGATTTTGCCAGTACAGATGAACTAAAAACGCGACTACTGGCACTCACCAGATATGATGAAATAGGCAAAGTCTGCAAAAAAGGCGACCGTTACGTCGATGAGATATTTGAGCGCATTCAAAGCCAGCTCAACGAACGTGGCTTTCAGATAGCCAGTCTCAATGAAAGCACTGATGCCTATAATATATTTGTTTTACCTATGGATGAGTACGAACAAATAGCTGACTTCGACACTCCATGGCTCGAAGTACAAGATTTTTTAAGCTAAAAAAATGGCCGACTTTACATCGGCCATCAGATTTTTACTTCGCCTTCGCTACAGTCACCATCGCCGCGCGAATGGTACGACCGTTCAGCGTATAGCCTTTCTGCATAATACCTAGCACATTGCCTGCCGGAACCTCTTCCGACTCCACCATCGCAATCGCCTGATGCACGTTCGGGTCCAGCGGCACGTTGGTCTCAGCAATCACTTCCACGCCGAACTTACGCACCACATCCAGCATAGACTTCAGCGTCAGCTCAATCCCTTCGACCATTGCCGCCATATCCGGATTGGCTTTGTCTGCAACTTCCAGCGCGCGATCCAGGCTATCGATTACCGGCAGCAATTCGTTGACGAACTTCTCGAGAGCGAATTTATGCGCTTTTTCGATATCCTGTTCAGTACGACGGCGCAGGTTTTCCATTTCCGCTTTGATACGCAACACGGTGTCGCGTTCGCGAGTCTGGGCTTCTGCAAGCTGAACTTCCAGATTCGCAATTTTTTCATCGCGCGGATCCACCTGCTCAGCAGAATCGTTTGGTTCAACTGCCTCAACCTCTTCGTGCTGATCCATGATAATTTCTTCCGGGGCTTGCCCCTCAGGCGTTTTCTGTTCTTTACTACTCATGAATTTCTCCGCGTTTTTTTTCGCATTCATCTCGCTAACTTCGCTTATTATGGGGATCAGATTCAGGGTTTCAAGGGAAGTACTCACATTGTCATCAATCTTCGCTACAAGGACCTCAGAAAAATGAATAATCATTTCAAGTGTATCGGCATTGTGGGGCATCCGCGTCATCCCACCGCACTCACGACACATGAAATGCTCTACCGTTGGCTATGCGATCAGGGTTATGAGGTCATTGTGGAGCAACAAATCGCCCACGAATTACAGCTAAAAAATGTGCCAACCGGCACGTTGGCGGAAATTGGTCAACAGGCGGATCTGGCGGTAGTCGTGGGCGGCGACGGCAATATGCTTGGCGCAGCGCGTACGCTGGCGCGTTATGACATCAATGTGATTGGCATTAACCGCGGTAATCTTGGCTTCCTGACCGATCTCGATCCGGACAACGCCCTGCAACAATTATCTGATGTGCTGGAAGGTCGCTATATCTCCGAAAAACGTTTTCTGCTGGAAGCGCAGGTCTGCCAACAGGACCGCCAGAAGCGTATCAGCACAGCCATTAATGAAGTGGTGCTGCATCCGGGAAAAGTGGCGCATATGATCGAATTCGAGGTTTATATTGATGAAACCTTCGCTTTTTCACAGCGGTCTGATGGTCTGATCATTTCTACGCCGACAGGCTCCACCGCCTATTCGCTCTCCGCAGGCGGCCCTATTCTGACCCCTTCACTGGATGCAATCACCCTGGTGCCGATGTTCCCGCATACCTTGTCGGCGCGCCCGTTAGTCATTAACAGCAGTAGCACGATTCGTCTGCGTTTTTCGCATCGCCGTAGCGATCTGGAAATTAGCTGCGACAGCCAGATAGCGCTGCCTATTCAGGAAGGAGAAGATGTGCTGATTCGCCGCTGCGATTACCATCTCAACCTCATACATCCCAAAGACTATAGCTATTTCAATACATTAAGCACAAAACTCGGTTGGTCAAAAAAATTATTCTAATTTTACGTTAGCCTCTTTACTGTATAAAAAACCAGTTTATACTGTATTTAATTACAGTCATGGTTTTTCATACAGGAAAACAGCTATGTTGGCGCAACTGACCATCAGCAATTTTGCTATCGTTCGTGAGCTTGAGATCGATTTTCAGAGCGGAATGACCGTCATTACTGGTGAAACCGGCGCGGGTAAATCTATTGCGATTGATGCCCTGGGTCTGTGTCTGGGCGGTCGCGCTGAGGCCGATATGGTCCGTACCGGAGCGACCCGCGCCGATTTGTGTGCCCGCTTTGCGCTGAAAGACACGCCTGCGGCATTGCGCTGGCTGGAAGAAAACCAGCTTGAAGAAGGTCGCGAATGCTTACTTCGCCGCGTTATCAGCAGCGATGGCCGCTCACGGGGCTTTATTAACGGCACCGCTGTGCCCCTGTCTCAATTGCGCGAGCTCGGTCAGTTGCTGATTCAAATTCACGGTCAACATGCGCACCAGCAGCTTACCAAACCCGAACAGCAAAAATCGCTGCTGGATAGCTATGCCAACGAAGCCGCTTTAGCGCAGCAGATGGCTGCTCGCTACCAATTATGGCATCAAAGCTGCCGCGATCTCGCCCATCACCAGCAACAAAGCCAGGAACGCGCCGCGCGCGCGGAACTGCTGCAATATCAGTTAAAAGAGTTGAACGACTTTAATCCGCAGGCCGGCGAATTCGAGCAAATTGACGAAGAGTACAAACGGCTGGCCAACAGCGGGCAGTTGCTTACGACCAGCCAGAACGCTCTGGCGCTACTCGCGGACGGCGAAGACGTTAACCTGCAAAGCCAGTTATATAGCGCAAAACAACTGGTTAGCGAGCTGGTGGGTATGGACAGCAAGCTTTCCGGCATCCTGGATATGCTGGAAGAAGCCACTATCCAACTCACCGAAGCCAGCGATGAATTACGGCACTATTGCGAGCGTCTGGATTTAGACCCCAATCGCCTGTTTGAGCTTGAACAGCGCATCGCTAAACAAATTTCGCTGGCGCGAAAACATCACGTCAGCCCGGAAGCGCTGCCGCAGCTTTATCAGTCACTGCTCGAAGAACAGCAGCAGCTCGACGATCAGGCCGATTCGCTGGAAACGCTAACGCTGGCGGTTAATAAGCATCACCAACAAGCGCTGGAAACGGCGCAAGCGCTACATCAACAGCGTCAGTTTTACGCCCAGGAGCTGGGGCAGTTGATCACTGAAAGTATGCATTTACTTTCGATGCCGCACGGTCTGTTTACTATCGACGTGAAATTTGATGAGCATCATCTGAGCAACGACGGCGCCGATCGCGTGGAGTTTAAAGTGACGACAAACCCAGGTCAGCCGCTGCAGCCTATCGCTAAAGTCGCGTCTGGCGGTGAACTGTCGCGCATTGCGCTGGCTATTCAGGTGATTACCGCGCGCAAAATGGAAACGCCGGCGCTAATTTTTGACGAGGTCGATGTTGGCATCAGCGGCCCAACCGCCGCCGTGGTCGGTAAACTCCTGCGTCAGCTTGGCGAATCCACTCAGGTGATGTGCGTCACTCACCTGCCACAGGTAGCCGGGTGCGGTCACCAGCACTTCTTTGTCAGTAAAGAAACAGACGGGGCAATGACCGAAACCCATATGCAACCTTTGGATAAACGTGCGCGTTTACAGGAACTGGCCCGCCTGTTGGGAGGAAGTGAAGTTACGCGTAATACGCTGGCAAACGCAAAAGAACTGCTGGCGGCGTAAACTTTTTTATCTCCCGAAGGTCTGAGTTCACAACAAAAACGCCGTAAGACCCGACAGCAAAAGGTTTTAAAGTGATGAAAGGTCTATTATCATCGGCATATTAATATGAGCCACGTACTGCTCAGGCCCGAAAAGGAACCCAATCACTATGCGCTGTAAAACGCTGACTGCTGCCGCAGCAGTACTCCTGATGTTGACCGCAGGCTGTTCCACTCTGGAGCGAGTGGTTTACCGACCTGACATCAATCAGGGGAACTATCTTACACCTACGGATGTCGCCAAAGTGCGTGTTGGTATGACGCAACAACAGGTTGCGTATGCTTTAGGCACGCCGATGATGACCGATCCTTTTGGTACGAACACCTGGTTTTATGTCTTCCGCCAGCAGCCAGGACATGAGAACGTGACGCAGCAGACTCTGACGCTCACCTTTAACAGCAGCGGCGTGTTAACCAATATTGATAACAAACCGGCGTTGACGAAGTAATTTTGTGATACCGCCTGATGAGGTTACGTTCATCAGGCCTGCAAACCTCTCCCCCGCCATTTGGTACGAATTTGCCTGATGGCGCTACGTTTATCTGGCTTACAGGCACACCTGTGCTTCAGGTGTGGTACGGCTTCCACACCGTTATCCGGCAAAAGAGGCTAATTATCTGCCAGCCGATTTTTCGGCGCGCTGGCGGCGTAATGCTTTTGGATCGGCGATTAAGGGACGGTAAATTTCAACCCGATCGCCATCCTGCACCGTATCGGTGAGTTTTACCGGACGACTATAGATACCCACTTTATTTTTCGCCAGATCGATATCCGTGCGCAATTCCAGCAAGCCGGAAGCGCGAATCGCCTCTTCGACCGTCGCGCCCTCCTCCAGCGTTACGCGCTGCAAATACTGCTTTTCCGGCAGCGCATAAGCCACTTCAACCACAAGTTTATCCGGCACGGTAAACCTCTTTGGCGCGAACCGTAAACGCCTGCACCATGTTGGACGCTAACTCTTTGAATATACGACCAAACGCCAGCTCAATGAGTTTATTGGTAAACTCAAAATCAAGCTGAAACTCAATGCGGCACGCCTCGGGGCTGAGCGGGGTAAATTTCCAGCCGCCGATCAGCTTTTTAAAGGGGCCATCCACCAAATGCATCAGAATGCTCTGGTTACGCGTTAGCTGATTACGCGTCGTAAACGTCTTGCTGATACCCGCCTTCGACACGTCAACAGCCGCCGTCATCTGTGCTGGCGATGACTCCAGGACACGACTGCCAACACACCCAGGCAAAAACTGGGGATACGATTGCACGTCATTCACTAACTGATACATCTGTTCCGCACTGTAGGGAACTAAAGCAGTCCGACTAATCTGAGGCATAGCAATTCCCATCAACATAAATCGTGTAAATAATACCACTTATCAGCGAGTAAAAAAAATGCTGTCCCCAACCGTCATGCCTTAATTGTGCGTGCATAGCCCAACTCATGCTAAGATAGATTTTTGCACCTCATCAGGACGTAATGGGGTGTTTTCGATATCAGATTACCTATGAATTCACGACACTTATGACGAAGAAAAAAGCACATAAACCGGGCTCAGCCACCATCGCGCTGAATAAGCGCGCCCGGCACGAATACTTTATCGAAGAAGAGTTCGAGGCTGGTCTCGCCCTGCAAGGCTGGGAAGTAAAATCTCTGCGCGCAGGAAAAGCCAATATCGGCGACAGTTACGTTATCCTCAAAGATGGCGAGGCCTGGCTGTTTGGCGCAAACTTTACGCCGATGGCGGTCGCCTCGACACATGTTGTATGCGACCCAACCCGAACCCGCAAACTGTTGTTAAATCAGCGTGAGCTTGATTCGCTGTATGGCCGTATTAATCGTGAAGGTTATACTGTCGTCGCGCTTTCTCTGTACTGGAAAAATGCCTGGTGCAAAGTGAAGATCGGCGTGGCGAAAGGTAAAAAACAACATGATAAACGTTCCGATCTTAAAGAACGTGAGTGGCAACTGGATAAAGCACGCATTATGAAAAATGCAGGCCGATAATAGACATTTTTTGTGACCAGCTTCTCAGTATGAAGCTGGTCAATATTCATATTTCATTCATGCCTTGAAAATATATTCTCTGTGTCTGACGCTTATCAATAGCAATAAATACCACAACAAGAATATATTCTTCGTTTAAAAAATTTTTATAGCCTAATAACACAATACTTCAAATGATTTTTATAAAATTTAATATTGCTGAATACCTTCACAAAAGGTATTGTTTTTATGTTAAAAAAGAAAAAGAAGAAGAAATTAAAATTCATTATAAAACATAAAGATAAATAAAAAATCATCATGCATTGTTAGCCTACCCCACCTCTCCTTAACACAAACTCCGTTATATTTCAGACGCACTAACACCTTTATCAATAGATCTTAATTTGCAGAAAGATTTTTTTCTGACTATATCATCTAATACGAAAGCACTAGTCAGGCACAAAAAATAAAGGGTTATTCGGCGAGAAAACCAGACCTTCACCTACGCTCATAAAAAAGAATATGGCTACGGAAATTCATCTCTCATGATGAACGGGAAGGCTCGTCTACGCATTTTTCCCTGAACGTCGTGCCCGTTAATTAATACACAGAGCAAATCCATCAGGAGCTAATTTATGCGTCTACTCGCCGTGGTTTCGAAATTGACTGGCGTCTCCACCACTGTGGAATCCTCAGCGGTCACTCTTAACGCCCCGTCAATTGTTAAATTATCAGTGGCCCGGGAGGAAATTAGTCAACTTACGCGCATTAATCAGGATCTGGTGGTGACGCTCCATTCCGGCGAAACGATCACGATTAAAAACTTTTACGTTACCAACGATCTGGGCGCAAGCCAGCTGGTACTGGCGGAAAACGATGGCACGTTATGGTGGGTAGAAAATCCGCAAGCCGGGCTACATTTTGAACAAATCGCTGATATTAATGAGCTGCTGGTCACTTCTGGCGCTTCCCATGAAGCAGGCGGCGCCGTTTGGCCGTGGGTACTGGCTGGTGCGGTGGCGGCTGGCGGCATTGCCGCTATCGCGTCTTCCGGCGGCGGCGATTCCCACCATCATTCGGATGGCGATAATCCGCCCCCCGATAACACCAATCCTGACGGTAATCCCCCTGATAACAGCAATCCCGGCGGCAGTAACCCTAACGGCAATACTCCAGGTAGCAGTAATCCTGTAGATACCCCCCCACCTCTCGCTCCCGGCAACTTGTTGATTTCAGCGGACGGAAAAACGGTGAGCGGCGAGGCCGAAGCGGGCAGTACCATTACCATCAAAGATCCTTCAGGTAACGTCGTTGGCGAAGGCAAAGCGGATAGCGACGGTAAATTTAGTATTGATTTGACAGCGCCACAGCTTAGCGGCGAACAACTTACCGTGACCGCGACTGACGATGCCGGCAATACCGGCCCATCCGCAACCATTGATGCGCCCAACATTCCTCTCCCCGATACACCAGCTATCACCGCCGCTATCGATGATGCCGCTCCCCTCACCGGCACGCTGAGCAATAATCAGTTTACGAACGACAATACCCCCACGCTGGAGGGAACCGGCAGCGCAGGCACAGTCATCCATATTTACGCCAATGGTCAGGAAATAGGCTCCACAACGGTTGATAGCAGCGGAAGCTGGCGTTTTGCCATTACCAGCGCGCTAGCGGATGGGGAAAATCATTTCACCGCCATTGCGACTAACGTTAAAGGCGAAAGTAGCGAATCAGCCCGCTTTACGCTGACTATTGACACACTCATCCCCGATGCCCCACGTGTTGAACTGATTGCCGATAACACCGGTTTGCTCACCGGGCCGCTACAGAATAATGACCGAACTGACGAGGCAAAACCGCTCTTTTCCGGGCAGGGAGAGGCAGGCAATACCATCACGATTAAAGAGGGTTCAACCGTTATCGGCAGCGCTACCGTAGACGAAAATGGACGCTGGACCTTTACGCCGACTACGCCGTTAAGCGATGGCGAACATACCTTTACCGTCGAACAAAGCGACAAAGCCGGAAACGCGAGCCGCGTGACGACAACGCCTACTATCATTGTGGACACCACGCCACCGGACGCCGCTACCATTGATAATGTTGCGAAAGACGGCACAACCGTTAGCGGCACCGCTGAAGCTGGCAGTACCGTGTCGATCTATGACCCGGCGGGAAATTACCTGGGCTCCACGATTACCGGAGAAAATAACCACTTCAGCATCACGCTGAATCCGGCTCAGACCCACGGCGAGCGTCTGGAAGCGCGTATTCAGGACGCCGTCGGTAACATCGGCCCTGCCACGGAGTTTACCGCTTCTGACTCACAGTATCCTGCCCAGCCGACTATCCTTACCGTGACGGATGACGCTGGCGCCGTTACCGGGCTGCTGAAAAATGGCGATGCCACAGATGATAACCGCCCAACCCTCAGCGGTACTGCTGAACCAGGCAGTACGATATCGATTAACGATAATGGCTTTCCTGTACCGACCTTTCCGCCCATTGTCGCTGACGCTGACGGCAAATGGAGCTTTACCCCCTCGCTGGCACTTGCCGATGGCGACCATGTCTTTACCGCTACCGCGACCAACGATCGCGGCACCAGCGGGCAGTCCGTCTCCTTTACCATTGATATCGACACGCAGCCGCCGGTGCTGGAAGGCCTGGCGGTTAGCGACGTCGGCGACAGACTTACCGGCACTACGGAAGCTGGCAGTACTGTGGTTATCAAAGACAGCCAGGGAAATACGCTCGGTAGTGGAACAGCAGGCGACGACGGTACCTTCTCAATAGGTATTAGCCCGGCGAAAATTAACGGCGAAACATTAAGCATTAGCGTTACCGATAAAGCCGCGAATAGCGGTCCGGTAGAAACGCTGAACGCGCCGGATAAAACTGCGCCTGCGGCACCGGACGGTCTTACCGTGGCGACCGACGGTCTGTCCGTAAGCGGTCAGGCGGAAGCCGGGGCAACGGTCACTATCCGCGACAGTAGCAACACCGTACTTGGCAGCGCCGTCGCTAACGGCAACGGACAATTTATCGTTCCGCTGAATACGGCGCAGACTAACGGCCAGGCGCTTATCGCTACCGCCACCGATGTCGCGAAAAACGAAAGCGCCGCCGCGACGGTTATCGCGCCGGACAGTACCGCGCCGGAAATGCCGAAAAACGTGGTAATTAGTGAGGATGGCGCCAGTATCAGCGGCACCGCCGAACCGGGTAGCGCCATCACGATCGCCACGCCGGACGGCACGCCGCTTGGCAGCGGCAAAGCAGATGGCGAAGGTCATTTTACCCTTCCCCTCGTCCCCGCACAGACCAACGGCGAACAGGTTACCGTCACCGCCACCGACAGCGCCAACAACGTCAGCCCGCCAACTACAGCGCAAGCGCCCGATATCACCGCCCCGGATAAGCCCATTATCACTCAGGTGCTGGACGATGTTGAAAGCTTCACCGGGCCGCTGGTTAACGGACAAACCACCAATGACAACCGCCCCACCCTTAGCGGTACGACGGAGGCTGGCGCGCGTGTCGAAATTTTTGATAACGGCGTTTCGCTGGGACTCGCCACGCTACAGCCCAACGGCGGCTGGACGTTTACGCCGTCGCAAAATTTAGGTGAAGGCGCGCATCGACTGACCGTAATCGCAACCGACGCTAAAGGCAATGCCAGTCCGGCCGCGTCATTCGACCTGGTGGTCGATACGCAATCGCCGCAGCAACCGGTAATCACCTTCATTACAGATGATGCGCCGGGTATTCTCGGTAGCGTCGCGCATCTGGGGCTCACTAACGACAGCACGCCAACGATTAATGGTACAGGTGAACCGGGTTCCACAGTACACCTGTATCAGAATGGCGCCCGGATAGCAGATATTATCGTCGGTAATTCCGGCGTCTGGAGCTACGCCTACACCACGGCCTCGCCACTGGCGGACGACACCTACACCTTTACCGTGACGGCCAGCGACAGTAACGGCAACACCACGCCTTTTTCGACCGATTTTACGATTACCATTGATACCCAGGCCCCTGCCGCTCCCGGCGTTATCGGCGTAGCTGACGGCGACGGAAATACGATTGATACCAATCAGATTACCCAGGAATCCCAGCCCCGGTTGAGCGGTAGCGGCACCGCAGGCGACACAATCATCCTTTACGATAATGGCAATGCCATAGGTCAGGCGCTGGTCGGCACGGACGGGCGCTGGCAGTTTACGCCGCCTGCCGCGCTGGGCGACGGCGACCACCTTCTGACCGCTCGCGCCAACGATCCGGCGGGGAACGAAAGTCCCGAATCCATCAGCTTTACCCTACGCATCGATACCCAGGCACCGGATGCGCCGCAGATCGTGTCAGCCGCCATCACCGGCGGAGAAGGCGAGGTGCTACTGGCAAACGGCAGTATTACCAATCAGCGTATGCCGACCCTCAGCGGCACCGGCGAACCCGGCGCCATCATCACCCTGTACAATAACGGCGTAGAACTGGCTACCGTCCAGGTCAATCCACAGGGTAGCTGGACCTATCCGCTAACCCGTAATCTGAGCGAAGGGTTAAACATCCTGACGGCCACCGCCACGGATGCCGCAGGCAATAGTAGCCCCACCTCCGGCGTTTTCTCCGTTACCCTTGATACCCAGCCTCCAGCGCAGCCTGACGCGCCGCTGATCAGCGATAACGTCGCGCCGGTTATCGGCAACATCGGCAATAATGGCGCAACGAACGATACCACGCCGACCTTCAGCGGCACGGGAGAGATCGGCAGCACGATAATTCTCTACAATAATGGCAGTGAAATTGGTCGCACAACGGTAGGCGATAACGGTAGCTGGAACTTTACGCCTGCGGCACTGACGCCAGAAACCTATACCATTACCGTCACGGAAACCGATATAGCGGGCAACATCAGTCCACCTTCCGCCTCAGTCACTTTTACGCTAGACACCACTGCGCCCGCCAATCCGGTTATCACTTTTGCCGAAGATAACGTCGGCGAAGTCCAGGATACTATTGTCAGCGGCGCAACCACTGACGACAATACGCCGGTCATTCACGGCACTGGCGACATCGGCAGCATTATTACGCTCTATAACGGCAGCAGCGTTTTAGGCGTAGTCACCGTCGATGAGACCGGCACCTGGACGCTAGCGGTGACCAGCGCGTTGCCGGATGGCGTCTACACCCTGACCGCCATTGCCGCCGATGCCGCCGGAAACAGCAGCGGCGTATCGAACAGCTTTACCTTCACCGTCGATACCGTTCCGTTGCAACCGCCCGTCGTCAATGAGATCCTTGACGATGTTGCGCCAGTGACCGGGCCATTAACCGATGGCGCCTTTACTAACGATCGGACGCTGACTATCAACGGCAGCGGCGAAAACGGCAGCACCGTCACGATTTACGACAATGGCGTGGCAATCGGGACGGCGCTCGTCACCGACGGGACCTGGACATTCAATACGCCCGAATTGTCAGAAGCCAGCCATGCGCTAACCTTCAGCGCGACTGACGACGCTGGAAATACCACGGCGCAAACCCAACCGATCACCATTACCGTGGATATCACCGCCCCGCCCGCGCCAACGATCCAGACGGTGGACGACGATGGCACGCGCGTCGCCGGACTTGCCGACCCTTACGCTACCGTTGAAATTCATCATGCCGATGGCACCCTGGTCGGCAGCGCTGTCGCTAATGGCACCGGTGAATTCGTCGTTACGCTCAGTCCGGCGCAAACCGATGGCGGTACGCTGACGGCAATTGCTATCGATCGCGCGGGGAATAACGGCCCGGCTACGAATTTTCCCGCTTCCGACAGCGGTCTGCCCGCCGTCCCGGCCATCACGGCGATTGAAGATGATGTCGGGAGAGTACAGGGGAATATTGCGGCGGGCGGCGCCACGGACGACACCACGCCGACACTGCGCGGCACCACGGATATCGGCTCTACCGTTGAAGTTTTCATTGATGGCGATTCGGCAGGCTTTGCCACCGTTGACGCCAGCGGGAACTGGATCTTTGAGATCGCGACGCCATTAAGCGAAAGCACACATTACTTCACCGTCCAGGCAACCAATGCGAATGGCCCGGGCGGCCTGTCCGCACCGGTCGGGATCACTGTCGATCTTAGCGCGCCGGCGCAACCGGTTATTACCAGCGCAACGGATGATGTCCCCGGCATGACCGGTACGCTGGATAACGGCGCGCTCACCAATGATTCACGCCCGACGCTCAACGGAACGGGAGAAGCAGGCGCCACCATCCGCATTCTGGATAACGGCGTAGAAATCGGTTCCGCCACGGTAGATCAAAGCGGCAACTGGCGCTTCACCCCGAACGCGCCGCTGGAGAGCATCGCACACATCTTTACCGCCGTGGCGACCGATCCCGCCGGCAATAGCGGCCAGCCTTCGGACGGCTTTACGCTGAACATTGACGCGCAGGCGCCAGATGTGCCGGTTATCACGTCCGTGATTGACGATAACAATCAACCGACCGTTCCGGTGTTACCGGGGCAATCCACCGACGATCGGCAGCCAATACTGAACGGAACTGGCGAACCTGGCGCGACAATCACCATTTTTGATAACGGTACGCCGCTTGGCACGGCTCAGGTAGGCGAAAACGGTAGCTGGACCTTCCCGGTGCCCCGCAATTTGTCAGAGGGAAGCCATAATCTGACGGTTAGCGCTACCGATCCGGCGGGCAATACCAGCGCGGTCTCCGCGCCGTGGACGATCGTGGTCGATATTACGCCTCCGGCGATCCCGGTTCTCACCTCCGTTGTGGATGACCAGCCCGGTATTACCGGCAACCTGGTTAGCGGGCAGCTAACGAACGATGCGACGCCCACCCTGAACGGGCGCGGAGAGGCAGGCGCGACGATTAATGTCTATCTTGACGGTAATCCCGCGTCCATCGGTACCACGACGGTGAATAGCGACGGCACGTGGAGTTTCACGCCGCAGACGCCGCTTGCAAACGGTAGCCACACGTTCACCCTTAGCGCCACCGATCCGGCGGGTAATAGCAGCGCGGTGTCCAGCGGATTTGTGCTGACGATTGACGCCACACCGCCCGCCGCGCCGGTTATCGCCAGCGTGGCAGACAATACGGCGCCGGTGACGGGCATCGTCCCCAACGGCGGCTCGACGAACGAAACCCGACCAACACTTTCGGGTACCGGTGAGGCGGGTGCAACTATCTCGATTTATAATGGCAGCGCGCTGGTCGGCACGGCGCAAGTTCAGGCCAACGGTAGCTGGAGCTTTACACCGTCTACCTCGCTGGGCGCGGGCGTCTGGAACCTGACGGCGACAGCAACCGATGCGGCAGGCAATACCAGCGCCGCGTCCGAAATACGCTCGTTTACTATTGATACCACGGCTCCCGCCGCGCCTGTTATTGATACGGTCTACGACGGTACGGGCCCCATTACCGGCAATCTGAGTTCAGGGCAGATCACAGACGAGGCGCGCCCTGTCATTAGCGGCACCCGTGAAGCCAACACAGCTATTCGTCTCTACGATAACGGCACGCTGCTGGCTGAAATTCCCGCCGACAATAGCAGTAGCTGGCGCTACACGCCCGATGCCTCTCTGGCGACGGGCAACCATGTAATTACCGTCATTGCCGTTGATGCCGCAGGCAACGCCAGTCCCGTTTCAGACAGCGTTAATTTCGTCGTCGATACCACGCCGCCGCTGACGCCGGTAATCACATCAGTCAGTGACGATCAGGCGCCAGGCCTCGGCACGATCGCGAACGGCCAAAATACCAACGATCCTACGCCAACCTTCAGCGGCACCGCAGAAGCCGGCGCCACGATTACGCTCTATGAAAATGGTACGGTCATTGGCACGACAACGGCTCAACCTGACGGCGCGTGGAGCGTCGCCACCTCAACGCTGGCAAGCGGAACGCACGTCATCACCGCCGTGGCCACCGATGCCGCAGGAAACAGCAGCCCGAACAGTACGGCTTTCACCCTGACGGTCGATACCACCGCGCCGCAAACGCCAATCCTGACGTCCGTGGTGGATGACGTCGCGGGCGGGGTCACAGGAAATCTCGCTAATGGTCAGATAACCAATGATAACCGCCCCACGCTGAACGGCACTGCCGAAGCGGGCAGCGTGATCAGTATCTATGATGGCGACACTCTGCTTGGCGTCACCTCTGCTAACGCGAGCGGCGCGTGGAGCTTCACGCCGACGACAGGGTTAAACGACGGCACGCGCACATTAACAGTGACCGCCACCGACCCGGCAGGCAACGTTAGCCCGGCCACCAGCGGTTTTACTATCGTGGTCGATACCCTTGCGCCAACGGTTCCACTTATAACCAGCATCGTTGATGATGTCCCGAACAGTACCGGCGCCATTGGCAATGGACAATCGACCAACGACACACAGCCGACGCTCAACGGTACCGCGGAAGCCAACAGCGCGGTAAGCATCTTCGATAATGGCGCGCTGGTTGCGACCGTGAACGCCAATGCCAGCGGCAACTGGAGCTGGACGCCAACCGCCGCGCTCGGCCAGGGAAGTCACGCCTATAGCGTTAGCGCCGCCGATGCGGCTGGCAACGTTAGCGCCGCTTCGCCATCGATAACGATTATCGTGGATACCATTGCGCCCGGCGCGCCCGGCAACCTGGTCATCAATGCTACCGGTAATCGCGTGACGGGCACCGCGGAAGCAGGCAGTACAGTGACGATTACCTCTGAGACTGGTGTGGTACTGGGAACCGCCACCGCCGACGGTACAGGCAGCTTCACCGCCACACTCACGCCCGCGCAGACCAATGGTCAGCCGCTACTGGCATTTGCCCAGGATAAAGCAGGCAACACAGGCATTGCCGCCGGATTTACCGCGCCCGATACGCGTGTGCCGGAAGCACCGATCATCACCAACGTAGTGGATGATGTGGGTATTTATACCGGCGCTATCGCCAACGGTCAGGTCACTAATGACGCACAACCCACATTGAATGGTACCGCTCAGGCGGGCGCCACGGTGAGCATTTATAACAACGGGGCGCTGCTCGGCACCACCACGGCGAACGCCAACGGGAACTGGAGCTTTACCCCGACAGGCAATTTGACCGAAGGCAGCCACGCCTTCACCGCCACCGCGACTAACGCCAACGGTACAGGCAGCGTCTCCACCGCCGCGACGGTGATTGTCGATACGCTGGCGCCCGGTACGCCGTCAGGTACGCTCAGCGCCGATGGCGGTTCACTTTCCGGACAGGCAGAGGCAAACAGCACCGTAACCGTCACGCTGGCGGGCGGCGTGACGCTCACCACCACCGCTGACAGCAACGGCGCATGGTCTCTCACCTTGCCGACAAAACAAATTGAAGGTCAGCTCATTAACGTGACGGCCACTGACGCTGCGGGTAATGCCTCCGGCGCGTTAGGCATTACCGCGCCGGTTCTGCCGCTAGCGGCAAGGGATAACATCACCAGTCTTGATCTGACTTCGACCGCCGTCACCAGCACGCAAAACTATTCGGATTACGGCCTGCTGCTGGTTGGCGCGCTTGGCAATGTCGCCTCGGTTTTGGGTAACGATACCGCTCAGGTTGAGTTCACCATTGCTGAAGGTGGTACGGGCGACGTCACCATCGATGCCGCCGCAACGGGAATCGTGCTTTCGCTGCTCAGTACTCAGGAGATTGTGGTACAGCGCTACGACACCAGCCTCGGCGCCTGGACGACGATCGTCAACACCGCCGTTGGCGACTTCGCGAATTTGCTTACCCTGACCGGGAGCGGCGTTACCCTGAACCTGAGCGGCCTGGGCGAAGGCCAGTACCGGGTACTCACTTATAACACCAGTCTGCTCGCCACCGGGTCATATACCAGCCTGGATGTCGATGTACACCAGACCAGCGCAGGTATTATTAGCGGGCCAACCATCAGTACCGGCAACGTCATGGCTGATGATACCGCGCCGACGGGCACCACGGTCACCGCCATCACCAACGCCAACGGCGTCAGTACGCCGGTCGGCGCGGGCGGCGTGGATATCCAGGGACAATACGGCACGCTGCACATTAATCAGGATGGCAGTTACACCTACACGCTGACTAAGCCCACGGCAGGATACGGACATAAAGAGAGCTTCACCTACACCATTACCCAGAATGGCGTCGGTAGCAGCGCCGCGCAACTGGTTATCAATCTGGGTCCCGCGCCGGTACCGGGCAGCGTGATAGCGACAGACAATAACGCCTCGCTGGTCTTTGATACTCACGTTAGCTACGTCAACAACGGTCCCTCGACACAAAGCGGCGTCACGGTATTAAGCGTCGGACTTGGTAATGTACTGAACGCGAATCTGCTTGATGATATGACTAATCCGATCATCTTTAACGTTGAAGAAGGCGCTACGCGAACCATGACGTTACAGGGAACCGTCGGCGGCGTCTCACTGGTTTCCACGTTCGATCTGTACGTTTATCGCTTCAACGATGCCATTCAGCAATATGAGCAGTTCCGGGTGCAAAAGGGCTGGATTAACACCCTGCTGTTAGCCGGACAGTCTCAGCCGCTGACCCTGACGTTGCCTGGCGGCGAATACCTGTTCGTGCTGAATACCGCCAGCGGCATTAGCGTCCTCACTGGCTATACGCTGGCGATTTCCCAGGACCACACCTATGCCGTTGACAGTATCACCGCCAACACCACCGGCAACGTACTGACCAATGATGTCGCCCCTACGGACGCCCTCCTCACTGAAGTAAACGGCGTGGCGATTGCGACGACCGGCACGACGGAGGTAAACGGGCTGTATGGTTCGCTCATCATTGACGCAAGAGGCAACTATACCTACACGCTGAAGAACGGCGTCGGCGCCGACAGCATTAAAACGCCGGACAGCTTTATCTATACGGTCAAAGCGCCAAACGGCGATACCGATACGGCCTCGCTCAATATCACGCCAACCGCCAGGGCGCTGGATGCGATTAATGATGTCAGCGATACCCTTAGCGTCGCCACGCTTCAGGATACCGCTGCCTGGCTGGACTCCAGCGTCGGCAGCGCCAGTTGGGGGCTACTCGGCAAATCGGGCAGCGGGAGCGGCACCTTTGACGTTGCAACGGGCACCGTACTTAAAGGCGCGTCACTGGTTTTTGATGTCTCCACGCTCATTACGCTGGGCAATCTGAATATTAGCTGGGCCATTCAGGAGAACGGGACCGTCATACGCAACGGAACCGTTCCGGTGGCGAATATCACGCTGGGCAGCGCGACGGTGACCGTTAACCTGAGCGGCCTGGAGCTGGATGCCGGAACGTACACGCTTAACTTTACCGGCACCAATACCCTGGCCGGGGCGGCGACGATCACGCCACGCGTCATCGGCACCACTGTCGATCTGGATAATTTTGAAACGTCCGGAACGCATACCGTTCTCGGCAATATTTTTGATGGCAGCGATGCGGCGGGGGCGATGGATCAGCTTAATACGGTGAATACCCGCCTGAGCATTAGCGGGTATAACGGCAGCGCCGCCACGCTGGACGCCGCGGCGAATACCACCAGCGCCACGATTCAGGGACATTACGGCACATTGCAAATTAACCTTGATGGCGCCTACACCTACACCCTGAATAATGGCGTCGCGATGTCGTCCATCACCAGTAAAGAGGTCTTTACCTATCAACTGGATGACAAGATGGGTCATACGGATAGCGCCACATTGACCATTGATATGGCGCCGCAAATCGTCAGTACCAACCAAAACGATGTTCTCATCGGCTCCGCCTATGGCGATACGCTGATTTACCACCTGTTAAACGGCGCGGACGCGACCGGCGGCAACGGCGCCGATCGCTGGCAAAACTTCTCCACCGCGCAGGGCGACAAGATCGATATCCACGAACTGCTGACCGGCTGGGATCACCAGGCGGCGACGCTGGGTAACTTTGTGCAGGTTCATACCAGCGGTGCCAATACGGTGATATCCGTCGATCGCGACGGCGCCGGTAGCGCGTTTAAATCCACTGACCTTGTCACGCTGGAGAATGTGCAGCTCACGTTAAATGATCTGTTGCAGAACAACCACCTGATAACCGGCGGTTGATAAAAAAGCCCCGAACGCCACGACGTTCGGGGCAACAAGCGGTGATATTTAAAAGGGATAAACTATGGGAAGAGTCGCGCCTGTCGCCATCGTACTGGCATTTGCTTTGTTTCATCACCAGCCCCGGGGCGCAGAAGCGCTGCCAATTATCACATCCGAAGGATTAGCAACGGACCAGATGCTTCCTTCGCTGGATGGCTCCGCCGCTGAGTTGCCGCTCAGCGCCGCCGCGCCGGGCAACCTGACGCTCAATGACGCGGTCAATCGCGCCGTTAACTGGCATCCTTCTATTCGCGAAGCCATCGGCAAACTGCTCGCACAGAATGAACAAATAGAGGTCGCCAAATCGAAATATTATCCGCAAGTCAGCGCTGGCGTGAACAATGGGTACAGCAATACCTACACCGATCACGGGTATAGCCCCTCGCTAGTGCTGTCGGTATCGCAAATGCTTTATGACTTCGGCAAAGTGGCAAGCCAGGTTCGCGCCGAAACCGCAGGCGCAGCGCAGCAACAGGCCAATGTGTTGCTCAGTATTGATACCGTCGCGCACGAAACCGCCAACGCCATTGTACAAACGCAGAGCTGGCAGCAAATGGTAGAAGCGGCGGAAGAACAGCTCGTCGCGCTGGACAGCATCGGTAAACTTATCCGGCAGCGCAGCGATGAAGGCGCTACGTCGCTCTCTGACGTGGTGCAAACCGAAGCCAGAATCGAATCCGCCCGCTCGCAACTGGCGCAGTATCAGGCCAATCTCGATAGTGCGAAAGCCTCACTGATGAGCTGGCTGGGCTGGAATTCGCTTAACGGCATCAATAATGACTTCCCGGCGAAACTCGCTCGCAGCTGTGAGACGGCGACTCCCGACGATCGACTGGTGCCCGCGGTACTGGCCGCCTGGGCGCAGGCCAACGTTGCGCGGGCGAATCTGGACTATGCCAGCGCGCAAATGACGCCGACGATTTCGCTCGAACCTTCTGTACAACATTATCTTAATGATAAATATCCCAGTCATGAAGTGCTGGATAAAACCCAGTATTCCACCTGGGTGAAAGTTGAGATGCCGCTTTACCAGGGCGGAGGGCTGACTGCCCGACGCAACGCCGCCAGCCATGCGGTAGACGCGGCTCAGTCGACCATTCAACGCACCCGGCTTGATGTCCGCCAGAAACTGATGGAGGCGCGCAGCCAGGCAATGAGTCTTGCCAGCGCGTTACAAATCCTTCGTCGGCAACAACAGCTTAGCGAACGTACGCGCGAACTGTATCAGCAGCAATACCTTGACCTCGGTTCCCGACCGCTGCTCGACGTACTTAATGCGGAGCAGGAAGTTTACCAGGCGCGTTTTGCCGAACTGCAAACGGAAAGCCAGTTGCATCAGTTGCAACTGAACTGTCTGTATAACACCGGCGCGCTTCGTCAGGCGTTCGCGTTAAATCATCGCAGCATTCAATCCGTGGAGATCCAGCCATGACCCGCGCCGCCCCCGATGTAGAAAAGGTACTCAGTGAGCGCGCGCTAAGCCAATGGGCGCAGGCCATCAGCCATGTCGCCGGTCATTATCGCGTTGCCTGTTCTCCCGGTTCAATTCAGGCCAACGCCCCGTGGTTTAGGGGTAAAAGCAGAACGACCGCCTTAACGCAGCTCGCGCGGCAGGCGGGTTTATCCTTTCATGCGCCGGACATAGACAAAACGGCATTTAGTCAGTGGCGATTGCCGTTGGTTGTCGAGCTCCGGGACGGGCAGTTATTGGTCATCGAACATGTTAATGGCGAAGATGCGGTAGACGTTTTTGTGATTGAAGAAGAGGGTCAGCGTAACCGCCTGACGCTCAGCGAGTTATTGCCGGAGATCCTCTATGTTGCCGCGCTACGCCCGCTATCGGCGCTCAAGGATAGCCGCGTCGACCGCTATATCTCCCGCTTTAAACCTGACTGGATGCGCGAGCTGGTTCTGCAGGATATTCGCCCTTATTTACCGGTAATGGTCGCCGCCTTTCTGATTAACGTGCTGTCGCTGGCCGGGATTGTGTTCTCTATGCAGGTTTACGATCGGGTGATCCCCGCTCAGTCATATCCTACCCTGTACGTTCTCTCCTTCGGCGTGCTGGTAGCGGTGCTGTTCGGTTTTCTGCTGCGTGAAGCGCGTACGCACATTATGGACGTGCTCGGTAAACGCGCCGATATGCGCATTTCCGATCGGGTATTCGGTCATGCGTTAAGGCTGCGCAACAGCGCTATCCCCCGTTCCACCGGCAGTTTTATCTCGCAGTTACGCGAACTGGAGCAGATCCGCGAGATGATTACCTCTTCAACGCTGGCGACCATTGTCGATCTGCCTTTCTTTTTCCTGTTTATGATAGTCCTGGCGATTATTGCCCCACCGCTGGCATGGATAGCGCCCGTGGCGGCTCTGCTGATGATCCTGCCGGGCGTCGCACTGCAAAAAAAACTGGCTGTCCTCGCCAACCAGGCCGCCCACGAAGCGACGCTACGCAATGCAGTCTTGGTCGAAAGCGTTCAGGGGCTGGAAGATATTAAACTGATGCAGGCGGAGAACCGCTTTCTTCAGCAGTGGAATAGCTATATCCGTATTACCGGCGAGTCGGGTCTACGCACCCGCAAACTCACGCAAGGGCTTATCAGTTGGGGGATGTCAGTACAAAGTCTGGTGTATGCCGCAGTGATTATGTTCGGCGCGCCGATGGTTATTGAAGGCAGTATGACTACCGGCGCCGTGGTCGCCGCGTCGATGCTCGGCTCGCGGATGATCGCGCCAATGGCTAACCTGTGCGGCGTGCTGGCGCGCTGGCAGCAGGTGAAAGCGGCGAAGATGGGTCTCGACAACATTATGCAACTGCCCACCGAGACACAGCATGACGATAGCCTGATACACCGCGACATCCTCCACGGGCATTACCTCTTTGAAAACGCTCAGTTTCGTTACCATAACGACGATCAACGCATACCGCTGCGCCTCGTGCGTCTGGAGATCATGCCAGGCGAGCGGATTGCGATACTGGGGCGTAACGGTGCGGGTAAATCCACACTTTTACAGGCGATGGCGGGCGGCCTGGAGATGATTCAGGGAGATGCCCGGCTTGATAATCTCAGCTTGTCGCACATCGATATGGCGGATTTACGCCGCAACATCGGCTTTCTTAGCCAGAATGCGCGGCTTTTCTTCGGTACCCTACGAGAGAACCTGACGCTCGGCGCGCCGCACGCCAACGATGAACAGATTTTTGACGCGCTCGAAGTCAGCGGCGGCGCCGTCTTCGTCAGGCGGCTGGCAAAAGGGTTGGATCATCCCATTATGGAGGGTGGTAACGGCCTGTCCGGCGGGCAGCGTCAGTCCCTGTTGCTGGCGAGAATGCTGCTGCGCTCCCCCAATATTGTGCTACTTGACGAACCCAGCGCCTCGCTGGACGAGCATACGGAACGAGAGTTTATTCAGCGGTTACATCAGTGGCTTGGCAATCGTACCCTGGTCGTCGCGACGCACCGGGTACCAATACTGGAGCTGGTTGAGCGTGTCATTGTCCTGAAAGAAGGACAACTGGTGATGGATGCGCCAAAAGCGCAGGCGCTTAACGCGGATCGGATGCAAAGTCACCGTCGGGAGTGGAAAAATGAAAACCAATCAGCATGATGCCGCGATGGACGATTTCGATATTCAGCGTGAACGGGCGTTCTCCGGCGCGGGTCGTATTGTTCTGATCTGCTCACTGTTATTTCTCATTCTCGGCATCTGGGCGTGGTTTGGCCGGCTGGATGAGGTTTCCACCGGCAACGGGAAAGTGATCCCCAGTTCACGCGAACAGGTTCTGCAGTCGCTGGATGGCGGCATTCTGGCGCAGTTGACGGTGCGGGAAGGCGACAGAGTTCAGGCTAACCAGATTGTCGCCCGGCTTGATCCGACGCGTCTGGCGTCCAATGTGGGTGAAAGTGCGGCAAAATATCGCGCTTCACTCGCCTCCAGCGCACGGTTAACTGCGGAAGTCAGCGACTTACCTCTCGCCTTCCCCGCTGAGCTGAACGGCTGGCCGGATCTGATTGCCGCAGAGACGCGTCTCTATAAAAGCCGCCGCGCGCAGCTGGCCGATACCGAAGCCGAGCTACGGGATGCGCTGGCGTCGGTTAATAAAGAGCTGACCATTACCCAGCGGCTGGAGAAAAGCGGCGCGGCCAGTCATGTTGAAGTGCTACGCCTGCAACGACAAAAAAGCGATTTAGGCTTAAAAATTACCGATCTGCGCTCACAATATTATGTGCAGGCACGCGAAGCGTTATCGAAAGCGAACGCTGAGGTCGATATGCTCTCCGCCATTTTAAAAGGACGCGAGGATTCCGTCACCCGCCTCACCGTGCGTTCGCCGGTACGCGGCATTGTTAAAAATATCCAGGTCACGACGATTGGCGGCGTGATCCCGCCTAACGGCGAGATGATGGAGATAGTGCCGGTAGACGATCGTCTGCTGATTGAAACCCGCCTTTCGCCGCGTGATATCGCCTTTATTCATCCCGGCCAACGCGCATTGGTTAAAATTACTGCTTACGATTACGCCATTTACGGCGGGCTTGACGGCGTGGTGGAGACCATTTCACCGGATACCATTCAGGATAAAGTGAAACCGGAAATTTTCTACTATCGCGTGTTTATCCGCACCCACCAGGACTATCTACAAAATAAATCAGGACGCCGTTTTTCGATTGTTCCAGGCATGATCGCCACGGTGGATATCAAAACCGGTGAAAAAACCATTGTCGACTATTTAATCAAACCGTTTAATCGCGCGAAAGAAGCGCTGCGCGAGCGGTAAATCGTTGAAGATAAGAAGATACGGGGGCTGGTCACGCATGTCACAAGTCTGTTATACTTACCTTACACATTGGGGCTGATTCTGGATTCGACGGGATTTGCGAAACCCAAGGTGCATGCCGAGGGGCGGTTGGCCTCGTAAAAAGCCGCAAAAAAATAGTCGCAAACGACGAAAACTACGCTTTAGCAGCTTAATAACCTGCTTAGAGCCCTCTCTCCCTAGCCTCCGCTCTTAGGACGGGGATCAAGAGAGGTCAAACCCAAAAGAGATCGCGTGGATGCCCTGCCTGGGGTTGAAGCGTTAAAACTAATCAGGCTAGTCTGGTAGTGGCGTGTCCGTCCGCAGGTGCCAGGCGAATGTAAAGACTGACTAAGCATGTAGTACCGAGGATGTAGGAATTTCGGACGCGGGTTCAACTCCCGCCAGCTCCACCAAATGATGATCCGGATACGTCCGGTGAAGTACAGAAAGCCCGCACGGCACAAGCCCTGCGGGCTTTTTTGTGTCTGTCGTTGTCCGAGGGCATCCGGCTAAATCCGATGATTATTGGTATACGTTTAGGTATACGATAGGATGTATACCTAAACGCGTATACCAATTCATGAAGGAGCGGCCACAGTGGCACGGACAACGCGCTCCCTGACCAACACCGAAGTTCTGCGCGCTAAAGCGTTAGAGAAGGATCTAACGCTGCATGATGGCGATGGCCTTTTCCTGATAGTGAAAACCAGCGGGAAAAAGCTCTGGCGCTTCCGTTATCAACGTCCGGCGACAAAACAGCGGACAATGATGGGGCTAGGTGCTTTCCCCGCCCTTTCGCTTGCTGATGCTCGCGGACTAAGAGCGGATTACCTTGCCTTATTAGCCAACGGAATCGACCCGCAAATTCAAGCTGAAATTGCAGAGGAACAGCAGCAAATCGCACTGGACAGTATTTTTTCAACCGTCGCCGCTAACTGGTTCCAGCTTAAAAGCAAAAGCGTTACCCCTGATTACGCGAAAGACATTTGGCGTTCACTAGAAAAAGATGTATTCCCTGCCATCGGTGAGATCCCAGTTCAGCAAATCAAAGCCCGAATGCTTGTTGAAGCCCTAGAGCCTATCAAAGCACGTGGGGCGCTAGAGACGGTACGTCGTCTGGTGCAGCGTATTAATGAGATAATGATTTACGCCGTAAACACAGGTCTGATTGATGCCAATCCAGCATCAGGTATTGGGATGGCCTTTGAGAAACCTAAAAAGCAAAACATGCCGACGTTGCGACCAGAAGAATTGCCTAAGCTGATGCGTTCGCTAGTCATGTCAAATCTATTTGTTCCGACTCGCTGTCTCATTGAATGGCAGCTCCTGACCCTTGTGCGCCCTTCTGAGTCCTCCTGCGCTCGGTGGTCAGAGATCGATCTCGATGCCAAGCTCTGGACAATTCCAGCCGAACGGATGAAGGCTAAACGAGAGCACATCGTACCTTTGTCTCCTCAAGCATTAGAAATTTTAGAAGTGATGAAGCCAATCAGTGCCCATCGAGAACATGTTTTTCCTAGCAGAAATGACCCTAAGCTGCCAATGAATAGCCAAACAGCTAATGCCGCACTCAAACGCATTGGTTATGGTGGGAAACTGGTTGCTCATGGATTACGATCTATAGCAAGTACATCTCTCAATGGGGCGGGTTTTAATTCAGACGCAATTGAGGCGGCACTTGCTCACAGCGATAAAAATGAAGTTCGTAGAGCATACAATCGTTCAACTTATCTCGAACAACGTATAGACTTGATGAATTGGTGGGGTAAATTTGCGCACAATCGCCTCCACCTCATGCAAGTGATTTAAAATATTTCACAGCAAAGGAGTCTTAAATGCCAAATAACTACTACCAGTATATTGAAGACGTTAGTGATGATATAAAAACATGCCTTGAAGGGATGGGATGCCAACCCATACTTTTCGTTGGTTCAGGGTTAACCAAGAGATATCTTTCTGGTCCAAATTGGGAAGAACTTCTCCAGCAACTTGCAGATGAATGCCCTAATATTGATAAAAGATTCGCTTATTATAAACAGAGATATCCTGAACTAATTGATATTGGAAGTGTATTTTCTGATTCTTATAATGAGTGGGCATGGGGAGAGGGGGAAAAGAATTTTCCAGCCGAGTTATTTGAAGCGGGGAATGAACCAAGTATTTATTTTAAATATAAGATATCGAGTGTTTTCAATTCATTGCTCCAAGAAAAGGAAATTGTAAACAATAACGAGATCGATCTTTTAAGAAAGATCCACCCTCATTCAATCATAACAACAAACTATGACAAACTGCTCGAGTCGATTTATCCTGAATTCACCCCTATTATAGGTCAAAAAATCCTATATGCTAATCATGGTAGCATTGGTGAGATACTAAAAATACACGGCTGCTGCTCCAATCCTAAAAGCATAATAATAAATCGTGATGACTACGATGATTTCATAAAGAAAAAGAAATATTTAAGCGCAAAACTTCTTACATTCTTTGCTGAGCACCCTCTTCTATTTATAGGTTACAGCGCAGAAGATTCGAACATAAAGAACATACTATCTGATATTGATGAACTACTTTCAGAAAATGGAGACGTCATTCCAAATATATACATTTTAGAATGGACAGACAAACAAAATGAAAATGAATACCCACGCCGTGAACGGCTAATTCAAGTATCTGCAAATAAAAGCATTAGAATAAAAAGCATAGTAGCAAATGATTTCTCTTGGGTATTTTCGGCGTTTGGCGCGAATAGAGCACTTGATAACATAAACCCTAAATTATTACGGGCACTTTTAGCTCGCACTTACGACCTCGTCAGAACTGATATACCGCGCAATCCTGTTCAGGTTGATTATCGAGTTTTATCAAGCATTAGCGAATCTGAAGGTGAACTAGCTAAATTATATGGCATAGCCACATCGTCAGATGGTATGGCATTTAATGCCAGTTATCCTTTCACTCTAACCACGCTAGGGCAGTCGCTTGGCTTCAAAGGTTGGCATGATGCTAACAAGCTATTAGAAATAGTAAAAAACATTACTGGCGTCGACATTAAGACATTCGATAACAAATACCACTATGCAATAATGAACGGTGATGAGATACAATCTCATAGATATTCTAACTATCTTCGTGAACTCCTTGAGAAAGTTCGAAATGGAGAGGAGTTTGATTTAGGGGTAAAGGCTCCGTAATCATTTCTATCCTTGTCACTCTTTATAGCCGCTTAAATAGCGGCTTTTTTTTACGATAAGTTCGATTTTTCTTGCCCTTTAGTTTGTTGTTTAGTATCTATTCATTCTCTAGTTGCTCGGGGTTTTTATTATTTAAATAGCGAATAAAATCCTCGTCAAAAGAATTAATTATACGCATCGATTCATAACCTATCTTGCCATTTTCCGGGATACGATAATCATACTTAAATGGTTTAACCCTTCCATTTTTGGAAATTAGGTTGATAGAAACATACTTACCATCAATGTTAACCATAAAAGTGTGACCATTAAATTTCTTGTCGCTATTTATATGATTTTCTACCGATGCTTTGATATGTTCAGGGCCCGTTATTAATAACCGAGAATTTCCTTGTACACTGGAGTTCTTATCAAAAAATGGTTCATAGTTATAGCTTTGTTCATCATCGGGTGTGATTTTCTCCTCTCTATTAACTCTCGTTGATACTTGCTTCTCAGACATATTTGTAGAATCTACATCTTGATTGTCATTGATTTTTTTAATTATATTACGCAATGATAAGTTTTCTTCACGAAGTTTTTCTATCTCTTGTTCAAATTCAATACTCATTTTGACAGCGTCAGAACGAATCTTTCTTGCCTCATCGCGAGTCAAAGGGGTTTCATCATCTATTTTTTGTTGTATTTCTTTAAGCTCCACCTGCCTTTTCCGGAAAAATGCGTATGCAAATTTCGCAGGGTATGGATAAATGAAGATAAAGAATAAAGTCGTAACAAAAGGGAGTAATAGTCCGTATATAAGATGGGAGTAATCACCTGAATATATAGAACCGTCTATAAACTTGAATTTATCTTCTATCTTCATATCAGAGAACAGAGTAAATATAAACTTATAGTTCCATATTACCCATGACAGCAAAAAACATCCCAGTAGCGGACTGGTTAACCTATCGTACAGTTGTGCCTTTACCGTTTTTATTAAATCTTCAAACATATTAATCACCCAATAAAAGATGAGGTTCTAAATGTAAAATATAATAATCTTGATGCTTCAAAAAAATCAATCAGTTACATTATCTAAGCTAGTCTGATTTTGCTTCCAAAAAAATCATTTGTGAGCAGTCTCACTATGAATTGGGAAAAGTGACGAGCCTAAGCAGATTAGCCATAAATCTTAACCAGTTATCTCACCACAGCGCGCAATGCTCTCCCCGCCACGCCTGCCCGCTTAAGGGACCGCTTTTAATGCAGGTGCAAAGGTGGCCTCAGGCCGCACCGCGACTGGCGCTGGCAGTGAGTACAGAGGCGGGAAAACGTATGCAAAGCCATGCACCCTTTGGATGCATGGCTTAATTCGGGAAAAATGACGGGATTTACGGGGATTTTTTGACAGGCTACTGCGCGGCCAGTCCGGCGCGTCGACGGGTGTAAATCATGTTCTGTGCAGGGGTGAATTTTTCACGATTATCATCCTGCGAAGGCGCGTCAGGCCTGTATCCGATGGCCGTTAAAATGTCGTTATCCTGTGCAGAATGATTAATTTCATTTCCTGCGGCCAGCCAGACGGAAAGAGCTTCTCTCAGGTAAGAGACTGAACGGTCAATCGCGCGATTTTTTATCATCGCGGGCTGGTTTTTAATCCCCATCAGCTCCGGTGCCAGTGCGGCGGTCAGCTCTGCGCCGTTCTGCTGCATAAAATCATGCAGCCGGTTACGGATGCTGATGCGCTGCACTTCCTCATGCGAGAAGATGTAGCGACCGGCGGCCTGATTCACCTCCCATTTTTTTACGTCAATCAGGTCACGCAGCGACTGTAATCTGCGGGAGCCTGATGCGTTGTCATCCGGCAATAATTCCTGATATTCCTGCATTGCGGCGGCCAGTTCGGTTTTACGGTTCAGCCACGCGGTTTTGTTCGTCTGACAGGCTTCATAGGTCTGCTGTAAGGTCAGGGTGGTCACGGATTGTCTCTCCTGATTAATGGCGGAACGGCGAGCTGTAGCAGCCTTTTACCCGACGGGGTGCCACGGGGGCTGTCGGCACCGGCGCGGGTTTCTCATTGACGACCGGCGAACGTATTGTAAGTATCACTTCAAAGATGGACTCATGCGTTTTGAATGTCGCCGAGCAGGGCACATTCTGGCACTGCAGGTAACTCTCTTTGACGCTGTCAGACATATAGC
Source organism: Salmonella sp. SJTUF15591 (assembly GCF_043356435.1). Classification (NCBI taxonomy): domain Bacteria; kingdom Pseudomonadati; phylum Pseudomonadota; class Gammaproteobacteria; order Enterobacterales; family Enterobacteriaceae; genus Salmonella; species Salmonella sp. SJTUF15591. Next base: position 50,720 of record NZ_JBEUJO010000002.1, read on the forward strand.
GGCTGGTACGAACGTGGGCCGCCGTGCGGCAGAATGGGCAGCTCTTTCTTGAGGTGACCGGGCCGGGCGGGAGCGAAAAAAGTATTCTGGCCGAAATTGCGACCATGCTTGCCGGGGAAGATAATGCCGCATCGGCCCCCATCGAAACGCTGGAATCACCGCGCGAACGCGCCGCGCTGATTGGCTTCTCGCTGATTCGTCTGCCTGAGCAGGAAAAGTGGAGCGGTGACGGGGCAGGACTCAAGGCCATCACCGGCGGTGATGCTGTATCGGTCGACCCGAAATACAAGGATGCGTACTCCACCCATATTCCGGCGGTGATTCTGGCCGTGAACAATAACCCGATGCGCTTTTCCGACCGCAGCGGCGGTGTTTCCCGTCGCCGGGTGATCCTGCATTTCCCGGAACAGATTGCCCCGAAGGAACGCGACCCGCAGCTCAAGAACAAAATCGCCCGCGAGCTGGCCGTGATTGTGCGCCAGCTAATGCAGAAGTTCAGCGACCCGATGACCGCCCCCCCCTGCTCCAGTCACAGCAGAACTCCGACGAGGCGCTCAGCATCAAGCGCGACGCCGACCAGGCATTTGATTTTTGTGGCTATCTGGAGGCACTGCCGGAGCCTGACGGTATGTATATTGGCAATGCCAACATCATTCCGCGTCAGCCGCGTCTGTATTTGTATCATGCCTATCTGGCGTATATGGAAGCCCACGGCTACAGGAATACCCTGAGCCTGACTATGTTCGGTAAGGGGTTGCCAGCCATGCTGAAAGAATACGGGCTGAATTACGCCAGGCGGTGAACAAAACAGGGGATGCAGACGAATCTTGCGCTCAGGGAGGAAAGTAACGACGACTGGCTGCCCCGGTGCGACGAAACCGCCGCAACATAACCTACCCGGACCGGCATCAGCCGGTCTTTTTTTATCTGAAATCCCGGAAGGTGAACAGTAAAGCGTTCACTGCTCACGGACCGTTAACCATATATCAGATTGAAATTAAAGATAAATAATGGCGTGTGAACAGTTTTCCGTAAAAAAAGTTTTTTCATTACCTGGCCTCGATTTCATCACAGAACCAATGCCTAAACATACCCCCTGCAGTCTACCAATCGCGATCTATTGAATCAATTTCACTCGGAGAAAACTGTGTTTTCTACTATCGATTTCCAATTCTTCAGTTGTGAAATTGCCTCGCTCAAACTTTGAGTCTCATGGGCCGGTTCGGCATAAGAAAGACTTAAAATTGTCGTAAGACACATAGTGGAAACTGGTACACCATCATCAGACGGGTTTCTGATACTATTTAAATATTGAAAAACGGCCGTTGATATAGCTTCGCTATAGTTTTCTTTAAGTATTTTAAGCAGTGGGCGAATCACGTCAAGAACAGCTTGTCCATATTCTAAAGCCTGCTCCTCACTCGGAATCATTCCTTTATGAATGACCCCATTACGAAATTTTATTTTATTATTATTGAGCAAAGTGGGTTTACAATCTAATTTCAATAGATGTAGGAATATGAATGCACCTAGTTGTCTTTCTGATTGATTTGAAACTTCTTTCCATGCTTCAACTACTTTCGATTCACTGATACCTTTCGAAATGCATACTACTTTTATGAAGAACTCATAGAATCTTTCCAATGAAGAAGTAAATGATGAAACTGCCTCTCGATAGTAACCATCGATGATTGCATATGCGCCAATATCGAAAAGAATTTCGAATTTTTGTTGTTGTAAAAACGTGATAGAGGAATGCCCTTTGAGGCACGTCATTTCATATCTGCCATCCTCCCTGAATCCAACTGATGACAAGTTCGTAATCATAGGGAGAGTGCTTTCACTAGCACCAATCATCTGATTTGTAATGAATTCTTTCAAACACACTGGACATGAGGATTGTAGTTTCATGCCTAACTCACTGTAAGTAGTGGAAATTACTGGTATACATCCATTTTGGGTAAAAGACAATTCTTCCTGCGAGAATGCAAAAGTGAACAGTAAAGTGTTCACTGCTCACGGACTGTTCATCATGTATCAAATTGAAATTAAAGAGAAATAATGGCGAGTGACCAGTGTGAACAGTTTTCCGTAAAAAAGTTTTTTCTTATGTGATCTATTCAAAAACAATTTCGCTTAACCACAGAAAACATTGCAACAAATCGCCATTGGTATACGCTTAGGTATACAAATGAAAGCTGAATTGGCAAATCAACAATAAAAAAATTAGGTTGAAAATAGTATTCAGATTCCGCCAGCACTTGACGTTCAATGAAGTTCACTAAGCCCGCACAGCACAAGCTCTGCGGGCTTTTTTACATCTATTGCCGCCTGGTGAGGATTGCTGAGAGCCTCACGGGCATTGACGTCAAATGACGCAATGGGTGACAGGGCAAAACGCCAAAAGTCTCACCAATAACTCCCGAAAGAATTGGAATACGAGAGTCAAAGAAAATAGAACACTCACTGAGAGTCCTGCCTGGCTGGGGCAAAGCTCGCAGTCAGACTGTCGAGCATAAAGATAAGCAGTTGCCCGTGAGACACCAGGATGTTGGGCTACGGTATCCATAGATTTGCAAAAAATCAGCAGACCTTCTTTGCGAAGCTTTAATGATCAATTCTTTTCTGTCAGCTGCTTTAAGCGTCCTGGCCGTAGTGGCACGAGCAGCGGCGAAACTATCTATGCGCTGTCGAATGGTCTCTGTTCCTCCAGGAGCAATATTTTCTCACGCAATTTTTTATTACCGTAGGCGTTATTCAGCGTAGTCCGAAGACGTGATCCTGCTCACCCAGTCAAACATAACTTGCATATGATTGCCATTGGATGTCCTCACACCAACCTGACACGCATTTACACCTGTCGTTTTGCCAGTCAAAACCTGTCCATACTTCATATAGATTTTGATACCGACTCCCTGTTTATAGCACTTATTGCAAATCGAAAAATAATCTCTTCTTGATGGAGTATATTGCTGAAGATTAAATTCGTCAGCCGGCACCAGTGAAAGATTAAAAGCGTCATTACCTGATAATTCTTCAAGAATTGCCAGAGACTCTAATTTAACTTCAATGCGCTTATTTCCTTTAGGTTTATCCGAAGCCAGAATCAAATTTTCCCTCGGATTAAACTTCGCAATGTAGCCTATGATTATCCGGGCATTATTACTCACCAATCGAACATGGATATCATTAAAACGTAGAAATTGAACTCGACGAGCAAGCATAGAATAATCCCGCGGCCATATTTCAGCCTCTCGCCCATAGGAAATATCATTTACAGCTATACATTCCATAAAGATATATTCATCTATGCTGAATGAAAAAGCCCCGGATTCACGGGGCTGAATAAAGCGAAATAAATTAACGTAACAGAGACAGCACGTTCTGCGGGACCTGGTTAGCCTGCGCCAGAACGGAGGTACCGGCCTGCTGCAGAATCTGCGCGCGAGACATGTTGGAAACTTCGGTCGCATAGTCGGAATCTTCGATACGGCTACGGGCAGAAGACAGGTTATTTACGGTATTGCCCAGGTTGGTGATAGCGGAGTTGAAACGGTTTTGAACCGCACCCAGGTCAGAACGCAGCGCATCCACCTGCGCCAGCGCGGCATCAATTTTCTGCAGCGGGTTTTCGGTGGTTTTAGCGGCTGCTTCAGCCAGCTCTGGTTGTGCTTTGAAATCATGACCAGCGGCTTTGCTGGCATTGTAGGTTTTACCGTCGATAGTAACAACTTCGGTTTTACCGTCTGCGCCACCCAGTTGGTTCAGTGCAGTTTTAGTGTTGCCGCCTTTATCGGTATATTCAGTGGTGTTAATGCTGAACGATCCATCTTTATTTTTTGTTGCAGCATAAATATTAGCCCCAACTTTAACACCGAAACCGCCATCAATAGTCTTACCGTTTTTATCCGTATAAGACATCGTAACTAATTGACCTTTTGCAGCATCAGCAGCACTAATACCACTGTCGGTCAACTGATCTTTAACTGCTGTACTGAGAGCTACAGGTTTTGGCTGCGTTTCGGTTACTGCCGTCGCCGTGGCTGGCATGCCTCCTGCCACTTTCGTGGTTGCCGGCATTGTAACAGTGCCATCATCTGCAACACTAACTTCATAAACACCATTTTTAGTAGCGTCGCCAGCGGTTAAACCTTCTACTTCAATAAAATATTTATTATCAGTTGCATCGAAGAAGACTTTACCATCCTTAATTGCAGCAGTACCGTTTGTTGCACCACCAACACCCGCTTTAAGAGCTGTATCATTAAGACCAGCAGTATTGAGTGTTGCCCCACCGCCGCTTTTAACTGCTTCGCTCTTCACATCATATTTTTTCTGCACATTCAGCGTATCCAGACCCAGGGTCTGAGAGTTGATCTGCTTCAGATCGATATCGATAGTTTCACCGTCGTTGGCACCAACCTGGATGGTCAGGGTGTTGTCCTGCGCCAGGACTTTCACGCCGTTGAACTGAGTCTGGCCGGATACACGGTCGATTTCGTTCAGGCGCTGGGTGATTTCAGCCTGGATGGAGTCGAGGTCAGACTGGGAGTTGGTGCTGTTAGCAGACTGAACCGCCAGTTCACGCACACGCTGCAGGTTGTTGTTGATTTCGTTCAGCGCGCCTTCAGTGGTCTGCGCAATGGAGATACCGTCGTTAGCGTTACGGGAAGCCTGAGTCAGACCTTTGATGTTCGCGGTAAAACGGTTAGCAATCGCCTGACCTGCCGCATCGTCTTTCGCGCTGTTGATACGCAGACCAGAAGACAGACGCTCGATAGCGGTGCCCAGTGCGGACTGGGATTTGTTCAGGTTATTCTGGGTCAGCAGCGACAGACTGTTAGTGTTGATTACTTGTGCCATAAAATTTTCCTTTTGGAAGGTTTTTGATAAAGCAATCCTCCATGAGAAAAGCGACTAAAATTCTTCCTTATCTGATGTAAAGGAGAAAATCATGGCTACTATTGGGTATATTCGGGTGTCAACAATTGACCAAAATATCGATTTACAGCGTAATGCGCTTACTAGTGCAAATTGTGACCGCATTTTTGAAGACCGTATCAGTGGCAAGATTGCAAACCGCCCCGGCCTGAAACGAGCGTTAAAGTATGTAAATAAAGGCGATACTCTTGTCGTCTGGAAATTAGACAGACTGGGCCGCAGCGTGAAAAACCTGGTGGCGTTAATATCAGAATTACATGAACGTGGAGCTCACTTCCATTCTTTAACCGATAGTATTGATACCAGTAGCGCGATGGGGCGATTCTTTTTTCATGTAATGTCAGCACTGGCCGAGATGGAGCGAGAATTAATTGTCGAGCGAACCCTTGCCGGACTGGCTGCCGCCAGAGCGCAAGGACGACTGGGAGGGCGCCCTCGGGCGATCAATAGACATGAACAGGAACAGATTAGCCGGCTATTAGAGAAAGGCCATCCTCGGCAGCAACTAGCTATTATTTTTGGTATTGGCGTATCTACCTTATACAGATATTTTCCGGCAAGCCGCATAAAAAAACGAATGAATTAAAATAAAAATTACAACAGGATGGATATAACATTTTTGTAATACAGGTGTATGGCATAAATAAACCGGAAGGGTATACGAAAAAGACAGCATCTAATTAAAAAGAGAAAAAATTCAACGCATTAACTTATATAGTGTAGCGCGCTCACGATAAGGCCTATGTTACATCCAGCTATAGACGACATCGCTCAAAACACTACCAGACACAGTATTCACCTGGAAAGGCTTTTTAATCAAAATGTTAGATGTAAGCAATTACGGACAGAAAAAATAGTAAAGTTTATGCCTCAAGTGTCGATAACCTGGATGACACAGGTAAGCCTGGCATAACATTGGTTATCAAAAACCTTGGTTTTCAAGAACCAATAAATCGTGTGGCTGATGCGCTATAAAAATCGCAGAGCGGTGACGATATTCCGCATAAGGAGCTGTTCGTTCGCAACATTCGAACGGTGACGTTAAAGCCGGTTTCATTGGTTAATGAAGACGAAGGGGACAAAATTACTACAGAGTTGATACCACAGAGATAGTCCAGGCTCGCAGGTGATACGGGATTTAACGCCGGAAAGTCCACACAGAACACGATCTGCCGCCGGACACCATTAAATTGCCCCGCCACGCGTTATCAATACTACTACCTACGCTTCCCGTTACCTTGTTGTCGGTACGTTTACCTCATTGTCTGAAAGGTTATTTACGAAGTTATCATTAATAATCCACGGGCGTCTGGTATGCGAATCCAGTTCCCCAATCCTGGCACTTTGCCTGTGCGACCATACGCGCGTAAATAAGCCTGAAACCAAACTTCACCGCTTAACGCTCTCCTCTTTCCCGATTTTTACGCAAAAAATCATCACATGAACAAGTGTCGTATTTGTTATTGCATTTTACAAATGATATTGGTAATTATTATCATTCTCATTAACAACTTGTTCGATTTATGACGTGGAGAGAGAGGATTTCTCATGCGTATTCTGTTTGTCGGTCCACCACTGTATGGACTGCTATACCCTGTGCTGTCCCTGGCGCAAGCGTTTCGTGTTAATGGCCATGAAGTGCTGATTGCAAGCGGTGGAAAATTTGCACAGAAAGCAGCCGAAGCTGGGTTGGTGGTATTTGACGCTGCGCCTGGTTTCGATTCGGAAGCGGGTTATCGCCGTCAGGAGGCATTACGAAAAGAAAATAACATTGGAACAAAAATGGGGAACTTCTCATTCTTCAGCGAAGAGATGACTGACCCGCTGGTCGCGTTCGCCGGGCAGTGGCGGCCAGATCTCATCGTCTACCCTCCCCTTGGGGTCGTTGGACCACTGATTGCCGCTAAGTATGACATTCCGGTAGTGATGCAAACCGTCGGCTTCGGTCATACGCCCTGGCACATCAAAGGCGTGACGAAATCGCTTTCTAACGCCTACCGCCGCCATGGGGTCAGCGCGCCACCAAGAGATCTGGCGTGGATAGACGTCACACCGCCCAGCATGAGCATTCTGCAAAATGACGGAGAGCCGGTTATCTCCATGCAATACGTCCCGTATAACGGCGGCGCCGTCTGGGAAGAATGGTGGGAACGTACACCTGATCGCAAGCGTCTTCTGGTCAGCCTCGGCACCGTCAAACCGATGGTGGATGGCCTGGATCTGATTTCCTGGGTAATGGATTCTGCCGGCGAAGTAGATGCCGAAATCATCCTGCATCTTCCGGCAAACGCCCGCTCGGATTTACGTTCACTGCCGCCGAATGTCCGTCTGGTCGACTGGCTTCCGATGGGCGTTTTCCTTAACGGCGCCGACGGTTTTATCCACCATGGCGGCGCAGGCAACACCCTGACGGCGCTGCATGCCGGCATTCCGCAGATAGTCTTTGGCCAGGGTGCCGACAGACCCGTCAATGCCCGCGCCGTGGTCGAGCGCGGATGCGGCATTATTCCCGGTAAAAGCGGACTTACGAGCAGCATGATCAATACCTTCCTCGATAATCACGCGCTTCGCGAGGCGTCGCAGGAGGTCGCGGCGGAAATGGCGGCCCAGCCTTGCCCGACCGAGGTGGCAAAAAAACTGATCGCCATGCTGCAACACGGCTAACCGCGGCAGCGCAATGACAATATGGCGGCTGAACCCAGCGTGTGTCGCCATATCTCATCTTTCACCGATAAGGAGGCTTAATGCCCGCGACTCATTCCCCCATGCCCGCTCGTGCCTGGATAGTTCGCCTTGCCCGCGTGTGTTGGGAACGTAAAACACTGAGCATCATTGTCATCGTAGCATCAGTATCGACCATTTTACTGGCTGCGCTGACGCCGCTAATAACGCGTCAGGCCGTCAATGACGCGATAGCAGGCGATACGACCCGCCTACCGTTACTTGCCTGCGGCCTGATATTAATTGCCCTTTTTGATTTTATCGGGAATTACGTGCGCCGCGGCTATGCCGGGGAACTCTCGCTGTGGGTTCAGCATACGTTACGTAACCGTGCGTTCGATAGTATTCAAAAACTGGACGGCGCAGGCCAGGACGCCTTGCGTACCGGGCAGGTCATTTCGCGTACCAACAGCGATCTTCAACAGGTACACACCTTGCTACAGATGTGTCCGGTGCCGCTGGCGGTGCTCACTTACTATGTGGCCGGTATCGCGGTAATGCTATGGATGTCGCCATCCATGACGCTTATCGTGATTTGCGTACTGGTCGCCCTTGCCATTACCGCCCTGCGCGCCCGTCGCCGTGTTTTCGCGCAAACGGGGCTTGCCTCAGACCGGCTGGCGCACATGACGGAGCATATGCGCGAAGTATTGGAACAGATCTCAGTGGTGAAGTCCTGCGTGGCGGAGTTGCGCGAAACGCGTTGGCTCGATGGTCAGTCGCGGCAGATGGTGCGGGTACGCATCGGCGCCGCTATCTCGCAGGCGATGCCGGGCGCAACCATGCTGGCGCTACCGGTGATAGGGCAAATCGTCCTGCTGTGCTATGGCGGCTGGTCGGTAATGAACGGGCGCATCGATCTGGGAACCTTCGTTGCGTTCGCGAGTTTTCTCGCTATGCTGACCGGCCCTACCCGCGTACTGGCATCGTTTTTGGTTATCGCACAGCGCACACAGGCGTCGGTAGAGCGCGTCTTCGCGCTTATCGACACGCGTTCTCGCATGGAAGACGGTACTGAGTCGGTTGAGGGCCAGATTATCGGGCTGGACGTGGAGAAGATGAGTTTCCACTACGACAACGGTAACCGTATCCTCAATGAGATCTCGTTTTCCATTCACACCGGTGAAACCGTGGCAGTGGTTGGCGCATCCGGCTCCGGAAAATCAACATTGCTGATGTTGCTGGCGCGCTTTTACGATCCCACCTCCGGCGGGGTGTGGCTCAACACCACTGCGGGTCAACAGAATATTCGCGACCTGAAACTGACGGCGCTTCGTCGTCGCGTTGGCGTAGTGTTTGAAGACGCGTTTCTGTTTGCCGGTACGGTGGCGGAAAACATCGCCTATGGGCACCCGCAAGCGACTCAGGACGACATTCGACGCGCCGCCGATGCCGCAGGCGCCAGCGGGTTCATCAATGCGCTACCGCAGGGGTTCAACACCCGACTGGCCGAACGCGGAAGCAACCTCTCCGGCGGCCAACGCCAGCGTATTGCGCTAGCCCGGGCACTGATTACCGCGCCGGAACTGCTGATTCTCGATGACACCACCTCGGCGGTCGATGCCGGTACTGAAGCGGAAATTAACACGGCTCTTGGTCGTTATGCCGATAATGAGCATATGCTGCTGGTGATTGCACGCCGCCGTTCAACACTACAGTTAGCCGATCGGATCGTCGTGCTGGATAAAGGCCGCGTCGTGGATATCGGTACCCAGGCGGAGCTGGATGCAAGGTGTCCGACGTTTCGCTCGCTGATGAGCGGCGAGGGTGATTTTCTCGCCCTCGCCCCGGCGGAACAACGTGCGCTATGGCCAACAACGCAGGCGGTAAAATCCGACGACGCGCATGAGCGCCAGACACCCGCCGGAAAAGGTTTTGTCGACCGGATGACGCGCGTTCCGGAACGCGCCGTACAGATGGCGCTGGCAGGCCACGGGCGTCAAGTCTCATCGCTGCTGACGCCAGTAGCCTGGATGTTCGTCATCGCCGCCCTGCTTATCGCGCTTGATTCCGCCGCAGGCGTTGGCGTGCTGGTGCTTTTGCAGCGCGGTATTGACTCAGGCGTTGCCGTAGGGGATATGTCGACTATTGGCATATGCGCCCTGCTCGCGCTGTGTCTGGTAGCGATCGGTTGGTGCTGCTATGCGCTGCAAACGATCTTCGCCGCCCGCGCGGCAGAGTCGGTACAGCATACGGTACGCTTACGCAGCTTCAGCCACCTGCTACGCCTGAGTCTTCCCTGGCACGAGAAGCACATCGACTCGCGTCTTACTCGCATGACTGTCGACGTTGATTCACTCGCCCGATTTCTGCAAAACGGTCTTGCCAGCGCGGCCACCAGCATCGTGACGATGGTCGCTATCGCCGCGGCAATGTTCTGGCTTGACCCCATTCTTGCGTTAACGGCATTAAGCGCCGTACCTGTAGTGATACTGGCGACGTGGATTTACCGCCGTTTGAGCTCGCCTGCCTACGCCCAGGCACGGCTGGAAATTGGTAAGGTGAACAGTACGCTTCAGGAAAAGGTCTCCGGTATGCGGGTAGTGCAGTCACACGGTCAACAGAAGCAGGAAGCCGCCAGGCTACGGGCGTTATCAGACAACTTCCGCGCCACCCGCGTGCGGGCGCAAAAATACCTTGCTGTCTATTTTCCGTTCCTGACCTTCTGCACCGAGGCCGCCTATGCCGCCGTGCTTTTAATCGGGGCGACCCGGGTCGCCGGAGGCGAAATGACGCCCGGGATACTGGCGGCGTTCTTCCTGCTACTGGGACAATTTTATGGCCCGGTACAGCAGTTGTCAGGCATTGTTGATTCCTGGCAGCAGGCAACCGCCAGCGGCAAACATATCAATGCGCTATTGGCGACTGAGGAAACGGAGAATATTGAACCGTCCTCCATAACGCCTGGCACTGGCGGCGCGCTACGTCTGGAGGCATTGACATTCCGCTATCCCGAAAAAACGCAACCTGTGCTTGATAATCTCTCGCTCACCATTCCGCCAGGAACGGTAGTCGCGGTGGTCGGACGTAGCGGCGCCGGCAAATCGACGCTGATCAAGCTGCTGGCCGGGCTCTACTCTCCCGGCAGCGGGCAAATCCGTGTCGGTGAGCGCCTAATTGATGCCGCGTCGCTTAGTGATTATCGTCGCCAGACGGGGCTGGTCACTCAGGATGTCGCATTATTTAGCGGCGATATTGCCGAAAATATCCGCTATTCGCGGCCAGACAGCAGCGACACGGAGGTGGAGATCGCGGCGCGACAGGCGGGACTCTTTGAAACTGTGCAACATCTGCCGCTGGGGTTTCGTACTCCGGTCAATAACGGCGGCACGGATCTGTCCGCGGGCCAGCGTCAGTTGATTGCCCTCGCCCGCGCCCAACTGGCACAGGCGCACATTCTGCTGCTCGACGAGGCAACAGCGCGTATCGACCGCAGCGCCGAGGAGCGCTTAATAACCTCGCTTACCGGAGTGACGCATACCGAGAAACGCATCGCGCTTATCGTCGCGCACCGGCTGACCACCGCTCGCCGCTGCGATGTGATTGTCGTAATCGATAAAGGATGTATCGCTGAATATGGCAGCCATGAGCAGTTGATAGCGGCTCATGGCCTGTATGCTCGTCTGTGGCGGGACAGCATCGGCCAGACACGCGATACGCAAGGAGAGGTCATAGGATAGTTTTTATCGCCACGATTTACGCAAAAGAAAGCCCGCAAGCGGCTGTTCCTTTAACAGCCGCTTTAGCTATTGATACTGACCGAAATATAAATGAGATGGAATACAAAGAATGAGACTGAGCCCGCCTGTCGCTCCTGTCGCTATACAGACCGCTACGCGCCTTCGCCGCCAACTCGCCGCCGGAAGCCAGGTTGACGCTTCTCACTTCTGGCGAGAAGCAAACTCGCTCGCGCTGCCTCTGGTGACAGCCATTAACGGCGCAGACGATGAACGGGAAGTCACCTTCCTGTGGCGTGCCGCCTCTCCTCTGCGGGGGGTTTATGTTCGCCTGAACCGTGTCACCGATAAAGATAACGTGGCGAAAGGTATGATGACGCAACTGCCCACAACGGATATCTGGCATCTGACGCTTCGCTTACCAGCGTCCTACTGCGGTTCCTATACGATGGTCGAAATACCACCGGAAACCCCGGACGAGACGGTGTTGCAGCTTGGAAGCCGTTTCGCCTCCCTTGTCGGGAAGGCGGACCCGCTGAACAGCACGCCGGGAATAAATGTTCGGGGCAATGCGCAGGAATCCGTTCTGGCGCTGGATCACGCCCCGGCACAGGAGGAGTGGTCAGGCTGTCGCGCTTACGCCGGGCAGCTTTTCACCTCAGAGCATCGGCTCGCCGGACAACGTCGCCGTGTGCGGCTGTATCTTCCTGACGTTCCTGTCGTACAACCGCTGGGCTTGCTGGTACTCACGGATGGCGAGATCTGGTTCGACCATCTTGGGGTAAGCGCCGCCATTGACGCCGCCATCCGCAGCGGACGTATCGCGCCGGTGGCCGTACTCGGCATTGATAACATCAACGCGGGTGAACGCGTCGCAATCCTCGGCGGTCGCCGCGAGCTGGTGCTCGACATTGCCGAACGCCTGCTGCCAACCCTTCGCGCCAACTACCCGGAACGGCGGTGGGCGGACCGTACACAAACGGTGCTGGCAGGGCAAAGCCTCGGCGGCGTGACCGCGCTGATGGCGGCCCGCCACGCGCCAGAGAGCTTCGGCCTGGTGCTGAGCCACTCCCCCTCAATGTGGTGGACGCCGGACAACCGCAACCGCCCGAACCATTTCAGCGCAGAAGAGCGCTCATGGGTCAGCGAACATGTGTTATCCGCGCCCTCGCCAGCCGTACGTACGCATCTGTGCGTGGGATCGTTAGAAGGTTCGACGGTCCCGCAGGTCAAACAGTTGCATGAAAAATTGCGCGCCGCCGGCGTCGAAAGCCATTGCAGCGTGTACACCGGCGGTCACGATTATGCCTGGTGGCGCGGCGCGCTGATTGACGGATTACGTCTACTGCCCCGATAAAACTTCACCTGCCAAAAAGGAATCACATCCGATGTATGGTCGCCAGTACCACAACAAGTGCTATCGCATGGCGCTATTTTTAGTGAGTTTTTGTTTTAGCGCGCTGAGTTATGCGCAGCCGGATATGCAGCCATTAGGGCCGAATATTGCTGATAAAGGTTCGGGATATTACCATTTTAGGGTCAATGACTTTCAATCTGCCGATGGCGCAAGACATTACCGGGTATGGACCGCTATTCCCAATAAAGCCGCCCCGCCGTCGGGTTATCCTGTTTTATATATGCTGGACGGCAACGCAGTGATGGACAGGCTGCCGGAGGCGCTGCTCAAACAACTGGCAGACCACTCGCCGCCGGTGATTGTGGCGATTGGCTATCAGACTAACCTGCCGTTTGATCTTAACGGCAGAGCTTATGACTATACGCCGGCGCCGGGAATCAAGCGCGATGGCAGTGAAAATAACCCGCGTTTTCATCGTAAAACCGGCGGCGGGCCAGCGTTCCGCCAGCTACTGGAGAGACATATCGCGCCGCAGGTGGAACAAGGAATAACCATCAACCCCGAACGGCGCGGGGTATGGGGACATTCTTATGGCGGCCTGTTCGTTTTGGACTCCTGGCTATCGTCATCCTTCTTTCATATCTATTACAGCGCCAGCCCGTCACTCAGCAGGGATAACTTTGCCCTGTTGAATCGCCTTACGGCAGTGAAGCCGTCGCCGTTCTGCCATAAAAAACTCATTATAATGGAAGGTTCTGCGTCGAATGGGGATAGCAGGCAACGCCAGATGGCCGAGCTCCTGCAAAAAGTTCAGGAGACCGTGAGAACGCTTGAGAACAACGGCGTTAACGCGGCCCTGCAGCATTACCCGGGCCTGGGCCACGGGCCCATGTTTAACGCCTCTTTTCGCAGTGCATTGCTGGATATCAGTCGCGAACCGGCAAGCCAAAAACCACGCTGTCATTAACCCGTCGCCAGAATATGCCCGCCAGCGACGGGCATAATCCATCAAAACGAGGCCGTCACACCGGCATAATAAGCCCGACCCGGTTCGTTATAGGTATTTGCCCCTTCGGCGGAGCGATAGATCTGTTTATCGAAGATATTGCTGATACCGACATTAAGACGCAGGTTCTTGTTGATATCGTAGTTAACGTTGGCACCAACCAGTGAGTAAGCCCCCAGCGCTTTCCCGGACAATCCTTTGGTCTCTTCACTACGCGACTCCGCATGTGTTCGCGGTTTTTGCTTGCCGTATAACGTCCAGTTGACGTTAGCGGAGAGCGCGCTGGTGATAGTCCAGTCGAGGAAGGTATTCACCGTATATTTCGGGATTATCGATAAGGGATTGCCGGTATCTTTTTGCTCAGAAGCAATCATATAAGTCGCATTGGTATTCCAGTTCAGACGGTCCGGCATCAGCGGAACAGCCATGCTGGCTTCAATACCTTCAATCAGCGCCTTACCGCCGTTCTGCCACTGCAATACATAAGCGCCAGATGCGCTTCTGCCAATAATCTTATCACCTGCGACAATCTTATTCTGATAATCGTTACGGAAATACGTGACGCTTGCGTGGTAATCGTCTACGGTAAATTCCAGCCCAATCTCTTTATTGATGCTAATTTCAGGATCGAGGTTCTTATTACCGACCAGGTAACAGCCGCCCGACGTAATATCTTTTGGACAACCGTTGCCTTTCGAATAGAGTAAATACCCCTCACTGGTTTGATACAAGTTCGGTGCCTTAAAGGCCCGGGCAATACCGGCTTTCACCTTGACGTATTCACCTAACTCCTGGGAAAGGTTAAGACTGGGACTAAAATTACTCCCGGATTCACTCAAATAGTCAAAACGCAGACCCGGAATAATATTGGTACCGGCCATGGGTTCGATATTATCTTCAACGTACAGCGCACTGATTTCCGATTTATTTTTGCTGCTACGGTTAGCCGCCGAACCGGGAATCCCGGCGATATTGCTATCCTTAACCGTCAGACTGGTAGAGGAAGGATCGTTCAGCTCATCGCGGTTCCACTCCGCGCCGACGGTGAGCGTTTGCTCAAATAGCCATATCACCGGGACATTCACCTCGCCGCTGGTGCGATACGAGGTCAGGCGGTTAGTGGTGAACGTCTGGTCGTTGGTAATACGCCCCTCGCCGCCGCCGGAGAGCCCCTCATTCATGCGGGTGTTATCGGTTTTTTCATAGTAGAACCCCAGGCGGCTTTGCCCCCAGTCCCAGATGCCGTTATGAGTTAGACCGTAATTCTGCCGGTACAGGCGATTGGTCTCCCGCCCGGACTGCGCGAGACTTTTGGTAACCGCGTTTGAAGTACTGTTTTGCGTATCGCCGGCATAGATATTCCCCTGCCGACTGTATCCCGCTTCAAAATCAAGGATTTGCTGCGGGGTCATTTTCCATGAGAAGACGCTATTAATATCTTTATTGGTGACCCCCTCCCGTCCGGCGGCATTCTTGGTCCCGGCGGAGGAGTTAATATCCCAGCTGTCGGCATCGGTTCTGTTGAGATTACCGTACAGGCGCATCGTCAACGTATCTCCAGCCAACGGGCCGCTAAGGCTAAAGTTACCCCGCCGGGTGTCACCTTCTTTGCTGCTTTCCGGCTGGTTGGTATAAAGCGACAGCGAGCCATGCCAGTCGTTAGTGGGGCGTTTGGTGATGATGTTCACCACCCCGCCTGCGGCACCGGAGCCATAGCGCGCGGCGGCGGGCCCACGGATCACTTCAATACGTTCTACCATCTCCGGCGGTACCCAGTTTGTATCGCCACGGGTGTCGCGTTCTCCGCGCCAGCTATAGCGAACCGAATTTCGCGACGTCACCGGCACGCCGTCAATCAGCACTAAGGTATTTTCCGGCCCCATACCACGAATATCAATTTGTCGGTTATTTCCGCGCGTCCCCGAGGCGCTATTGCCGGTAAGATTAACCCCAGGCATCTTACGAATAATATCGGCAAGATCGTTAACGGGAGGATTCTTTTGAATATCGTCACGAGTAATAATCGAAACGCCCGGCTGTTGCTTTAATACTTGCTCGGCGGTGGATTCAACCACCATCGTTTCGCCGTTGTCGTCAGTAGATTCTGCTGCTGATAATGGACTATTAATCCCTGTAGAAACCACGGTTATTAACCAGATGTACTTCTTAACTCTCATACCCATTCCCTAAATAATGTCTAAAGTAGCGCTGTTGCCCTCAAGCTCACATCCTTGCCAGGTTACGGCTATATAGTAATTATTATCATATGCCAATGATAATAATTATCATTCAATTAAAAGAAAGGCAATCTTTCGACCGCAAAAATCTGGTAATAAGAAAACAGAAACGGGATTTTGCAATATGACTCTCTGTCCGGGCTCCACTTTGCCAGTAAATCCGGGAAGGGGGCAGAATGCGCCTACTGAACGAAGGTTTTACAAAACAGGAATAGAGGAAATTAATTATTTTTCAAAGCATTAATGATAATAAACAACCAGATCAGATGGTATAGCGCGGTTCAGGGTTCACCGCCGCTTCCCTGCCGACGGCGAACCGTTCTTACAGTTTGCCAGCGACTTTCCGTCTGGGTAATGGTGGGATCGGATACGATTGTAGTCATTCGATATATGACAATGAAAGTGATGTTGGCTCCAAAATACAAAGCGCCTGGTAATAATTATCAGGCGCTTTGCAGACAGAAAACCGTCAGACATCGGTTTCTCGTTCTCCAGGATCTACTGGAAAATATGGCAACCCACAGTTAGTGGATTTTACTGTCGGGTCTTGCCAGGGATGTTGTGTTACCCCCAGGTCTTTTAAAAGACCTCGTAAGAGCACTAACTCGCTGGGTGTCATTTTTTGCTTTGGTTCACCCGCTTTAGGTGGACGAATATCCTCCTGACTAGTACATGTAACACAATAACCTTTTAACTCTATCCACTTAGGCTTAGGGGGGGCCTTAGGATCGGGAGGCGTCGGGCTGGCAACGCACGAACAGGCACTTATACATCCAGGCATAACGTTTTCCTTTTCAAACAATTCGCTTTAGTTGGAAGTTCTACTTGAGAAAATAGAAATGGTTGTTCAGATATTTTTACCGTCGCATACTCCTGTAATAATAAAAGATACTGTAAATAATTAACTCTCAGCTACTATTCAGTAGCAGATAGTTATTCTTACATTGCTTTTATTTCAGATTTACGTCAAAAAGGCTAAATATTTTCACTATAAAATTCGTTAAAGAGTGTTTGTGTACTTGTAGACATTCTGGCGTCTTCGGTACGCAAATCGGTTAGTGTACAATCTTTAAAACAGGTATTATTTAAATTAGCCTCAGCCAAATCAGCCCTGTCCAGGTTCGTAGAAATGAAACTCGCCTTTTGCAGGTTTGCCCGGGTTAAGATAGCGCCTTCCATATCAGCAGCCATTATAGTAGCACCCTGTAATGTCGCACCGCTCATATCAGCACGTATAAGGGTTGCGCCTGAAATATTAGCGTGATCCATATTTGCACCGGAGCAAAGACATTCTACCATGCTACAGCCTAACAGACTTGTGTATTGTAAATTGGCGCCAGTAAGATTAGCGCGATCGAGGGTAGCGCCACACATAATACTATGTTCCAGACAGGCGTTCATTAAATTACTGTCGCCTAATGATGCTCCCGATAGATTTGCCCCCTTAAAATTTGCACCGTCACAATCCGCCATAAACAGTACTGCCCCATCTAAATCTGCGCCGCTTAAGTCTGCGCCACATAAATTTTCTGCCGTCAGATTTGCTCCGGTAAGGACAGCGCCTTTAAGATTCATGCCTCCCTGGGCAGTTAACATTACAGAATCCTGAGGGAGAGAAAATTCGTATCTGAATAGTAAAACTCGACATATTTTTTCAAAAGAGGCAAACGGGATTTCTCTTGTCTCAGAATTGTCGCCTTTACTGACCCGTACAATAACTTGTTCAGCTTCGTTATTCTCACCAGGAAGATTAAATTCGACACGATACCCATCCATATCCTCCAGTATGATGTTTTCTGGCAACGGAGCACCTCTGTCAGGCATTGAACTTTTCAATGTATCAGCCATAGTGTCTATCAATTCCTGATATTGTGCTTCATTTTTCCGACGTACCCCACCACAGGTAAAAAAGTTGATGATATATTCCAGAATAGTTTTGGGAGAGGTAGCTTGCCGCATAGCAGCATAAGTCCCCGCGCCAAAAGCAGATGTAGCCATACCGGCCAGACTACCAAGTGAACGCTGCATATATTTTCTCCCAGAGAGAGCAACACAGTACATGATAAAATTTATCATATAGATTTGCATTTAGAGATAAGGTGAATACCCCCTTTGTGTCTGGTTACATAATAACGTATCACGACGCTTTGCTGTCTGGCTTACACAATACCAGCTAAATAAATATATTGGCTTATACTCGTCATACTTCAAGTTGCATGTGCTGCGGCTGCGTTCCCTCCCCCCAGTCACTTACTTTAGTAAGCTCCTGGGGATTCGCTCGCTTGTCGCCTTCCTGCAACTCGAATTATTTAGAGTATAAACATTATTTAAAATAATAAACACGGCATTCGTTTTAATACTACGTTCAGGACTCATCCCACTCATTAGCAGAAAACCTATTAAAAAGCGTGTTCAGGCGTTTTATTGCTGCCATTGATAAACTGTTTAACAACGTCGTCTGTACAGGCCTTCTTCGTTGCCTTTACGTTTAACTCAATCAGGCTACCGTCTCGGTTATAAGTCTATCGAGTAGTAGGGACGTAGTATGACGATGCAGCAAAGTGATATGGAAAGATATAATCCATTATTAATGTTAAAAGAAGTCATGGCGCAGACGCCTTATCGCCATAAACGCTGGGGAGAGCGTAAGTTTCGCTATAAATTTGTATTACGTTGCCTTATTAACCCTGTAACGACAATTAAATACTTCAATGAATTATGCCATCTGTCTCAGCCCAGAACGCTGATCATTCATCGTCCACTGTTGCCGGCAAAAATCCAGCGGCCCTATTTGTATACCGGGCTTAGCATACGTTGCCGGGCAAAAGCTATTCTGGAACACTACCAGTTCGTTCAGTCCTTTCCGGAAAATAAAATTAAAAAGATCCTCCTGTCCGAGGAACAAATATTGCTCGCTCACCTGGAAGGAAAAAACGGCGCTCTGGTGGATATCTACTGCGGTCCCTGTGGCTATGACAGGGAAGGTGAACTGACATTAACGCTGTGCTTCAATGATACGCCGTTGGCACGTTTATCATTTTCCTTTATCCGCCATGAAGGGAAGCAAATAGCGCTGGTTGCCGGGTTACAAGGGCCCAGTAAACATGTCGGCCCACAAGTCATACGTAACGCCACCAAAGATTGTTACGGTCTCTTTCCTAAACGGATGCTGTATGAAGCATTTGCGACATTGATGCTGGCCTGTAATGTCGACGAGATTTATGCGGTAAGTGAAAACAACCATGTTTATCGTCAACTCAGGTACTTATTCCAGAAGAAAAAAACTTTTGTGGCCAGCTATAGTGAATTCTGGGAGTCGCTAAACGGCGTTAAGAAAGGTGCCTTATATCATCTGCCATCACAGGTGATGCGTAAAGCGCCTGAAAGTATCCCCAGCAAAAAACGCGCAGAGTATCGGAAGCGCTATCATATTCTGGATACAATAATACAAGAGGTTAACAGCCTCTCCCGGTAGAACTATTTCATACGCGGATGCGCAGATCCTGCTACCGTTCAGCGGATCTCTTTGAAATCTGTATCGCTACTGGATGGTTAAATACAGAATGGCTTGCGAGTGAAAAGCGCGGCATTAAACCGTCGCTTTCACTCATGCTATGATCAACATCTTAATCTTATTCCCTTCACCATAACGTCATCGATTAGCATGTTAACCATTAAATACAAGCTAAACATTTGTCACATTTTTATTTGGTTGAGCAAAAAAATAATACAAAATAGAATTTTCAGTAAGCTAAGTCAGGAGTTTTGGTGAAAATACAAGAAGTTAAGCGTATATTAACCCGCTGGCAGCCGTCTTCCTTTGCCCTA
Organism: Salmonella sp. SJTUF15591; assembly: GCF_043356435.1. Lineage (NCBI taxonomy): Bacteria > Pseudomonadati > Pseudomonadota > Gammaproteobacteria > Enterobacterales > Enterobacteriaceae > Salmonella > Salmonella sp. SJTUF15591. Next base: position 70,487 of record NZ_JBEUJO010000002.1, read on the forward strand.
TACCGGGAGGTGTTTACGCAATACGGCGGTAGTATCAATATGCACCCAGATATTGTGGATTATTTTATGAAGCGCCATAACTGGCATTTTAAATTCTTCCACTATAAAGAAGATGATAAGATTAAAGGCGCCTACTTTATCTGTAATGATCAGAATATTGGCATCCTGACGCGCAGAACCTTCCCGCTATCGTCAGATGAGATACTTATTCCGATGGCACCAGATTTACGCTGCTTCTTACCCGATCGTACTAACCGGCTTTCAGCGTTGCATCAGCCACAAATACGCAATGCCATATGGAAACTCACCAGAAAGAAACAAAATTGTCTGGTCAAAGAAACGTTCTCTTCTAAGTTTGAAAAAAGACGCCGTAATGAATATCAGCAATTTCTTAAAAAAGGCGGTAGTGTAAAAAGCGTTGCTGATTGTTCTTCTGATGAACTGACTCATATTTTTATCGAGTTATTTCAGTCTCGTTTCGGCAATACGTTATCTTGCTATCCCGCTGATAACCTTGCCACCTTTTTTAGTCAACTGCATCACCTTCTGTTTGGGCATATTCTTTATATTGAAGGGATACCCTGTGCATTTGATATCGTATTGAAATCTGAAAGCCAGATGAACGTCTACTTTGACGTATCTAATGGTGCAATTAAAAATGAGTTCAGGCCACTCAGTCCCGGCAGCATACTAATGTGGCTAAATATTAACCGTGCCAGACATTACTGCCAGGAAAGACAAAAAAAATTACTTTTTTCCATCGGCATACTAAGGCCTGAATGGGAATATAAGCGCATGTGGTCGACCCCCTATTTTACCGGAAAATCGATTTGCTAAAAAGAAAGCCTGGACGTAAATATGTTTTTTACGTCCAGATTTTTCATAAGTCCTGATGAACTGATAAAAAACGAAAGTTTAATCATAATTTAAAAAATAAGTTAACCACCATATAATCATAATGACAATTACTCGAAATTCACTTACACTATACTCGGTTTTATGGAATTGATTAACACGGTATGTTACAGATAACGTGCTAAAAAGCGTGCAGCGGTTATACATTTTCATATGTGTGTGTCATTAACCTGGCGTCAAGAACAGATGATGATGACAACTACCCTTTTATCTCTTCTGGCCTGGTATACCGTCAGTAGATTAAAGGTGTAGCCTTACTTTATGGCATTACAAAAATGTAGGTGAGGTCTATGCTCAATGTATACGTTATTTGTAACAACGCTCTTGTGCATAAACAATACGTTATTGCCAACAGCACTGAACGGGTACAGTGGTTCTTGCTGACAACAGGCTTAAAGATCGCCTTAACACGGGATACCTGATAACTGGATTATATTATGACACATGCAGACTGGCTGATTCTTGGGTATACAACTGTTATTATTATTTTTGGTATTGTATGTTATATCGGATTGCTTAAATTGATAACGAAAGGCAAGCATGAAAAATAACGCACTTACCGGGAAGAATATACTCTCAGGAGATAAAATGCTTCGGCAATGATATGACACCACTGCCGAAATGCTATTTTTACAGAAATCAATCAGGTATTGAGGGTGATTTTATCATAGCCGCGCCAGCGATAATTCAACAACGAGAGCAGCCAGAATAGCACAAAAGCGCCCACTACCCAGAAGCCCACATTCCCCATATGATCGTTAAGCGTGCTGACGGTCTGCCAAAATGTTCCGCTTAACTGTAACGCATCATCAATCAACCCCAGCGCCTCAAGCCCGCCAATCGCCAGCGCGACAATGACGGATGCGGCGGTAATGGTCATATTATAATAAAGCTTACGTAATGGATGCGAGAAAGCCCAACCGTAAGCGCCGACCATGACAAAGTTATCCAGGGAATCCACCAGCGCCATCCCGGCGGTAAACAGCACAGGAAAAATCATCATCGACCAGAGAGATAGCCCCTGGTTAGCTGCTGAAGCGGAAATGCCCAGCAACCCAACCTCGGTTGCGGTATCAAATCCCAGACCAAACAGAAAACCGACAAAATACATATGCCAACTGGAAGTGACTAAACGAAACGTACGCTGAAATATACGCGTCATCAGCCCGCCAGGTATCGCCTCGTCATGCGCCCTCACTGACTCGCCGCGGGTAACCGAGCGAAATTGCCGCCAGACGTTGAACAAAATAAACAGATTAAGCAGGGCCATCGCCAGCAGAAAAAAAGCGGAAACAGCCGTACCGATCAACGAACCATATTGATGCAAAACATCAATACGATCGCGAAATGCCATCGACGTCACAACAATCGCCAGACATGCCAGAACGACAATGGTCGAATGACCCAATGAAAAAAACGCCCCCACGCCTAAAGGCGTTTTACCCTGCTGCATCAGTTTACGGGTGACGGTATCGATGGCTGCAATATGATCGGCATCAACCGCATGACGCAGCCCAAAGCTATACGCCAGTATGGCTGCGCTTAGCATGACGGCATGGTGATGAAAAACACAGAACGCCCAAATCCAGGCCAGGATGTTAACCCCGACAAGAAAGACGGTTAATGCTATTCCCCGTCGTTTAGTATGATTATTCATGCCCCTGCACCCACTATATTTTTAATTAACGCTACGGTTTGTAGGGGGAATGTATGATCATTTGATTAAAACGTCACACCTCAAGATGCGACTTTTTGTAAACGTGCTTTACCGCTGACACATTTGTGCGCATTACTGCGGAACAAGGCTTAAAAAGCGTATCCGAACGTATAACCCTCCCAACGCTTCACTACGGGAAAAATGGGGATGAGTACGGTGCAGGCGTGCGATATCATTGACCAAAGCCAGACCAATACCCGCCCCGGCCACATTTCCTACGTTATCGAGCCGGTGGAACGGCTGTAGCGCCAGATGGATGTGTTCATCATCAATGCCGGGGCCGCTATCTTCGACAACCAGCGTCACGGCATCGCCATCCCGTTCAAGCCGCGCGGTGACGATGCCTTGCTCAGGCGTGTATTTCAGCGCATTATCCAGCAAGTTTCCGCACAGCTCGCTAAGCAGTACCTCATCCCCCTCGATCCACATCGCTTCCTGTTCGCCTTCGTAGCCCAGGTCGATATGTTTACTCCGTGCCTGCGCCAGGCGGGTAAAACAGCCGCTCTGTACGATATCGTACAGATTCACCGGGGAAAAACGCCGCTCGCCCTGCTCTTTATGCTTTACCGCAGAAAGTTGCAACAATCTTTCCGTGAGCTGAATGGTGCTATCCAGCGTTACGCTCATCGCCTGCAGACTTTCGTACCAGTGATGAGGGTGCTGGCTGGCTAACGCCACCGCCGCCTGCGTTTTTAACACCGCCAGCGGCGTTTTTAACTGGTGAGAAGCATCGGCGCTAAAGCGTTCCTGCCGGGAAAGGATGCCGCGGAGCCTGTCAATGTAGCGATTAAACGCCACGATTAACAAGCGTGTTTCCGACCACGGCAGCAGTTCCGGCAGCGGCGTTAACAGACCCGGTTCGCGGCGTACCATTAATGATGAAAGTTGACGCATAGGGCGCAGGATCCGGCGTAATAACCAGCCAACCAGCACCAGGGTCAGCAACACCAGCAGCCCCTGTGAGATCCAGGAAGAGAACAGCAGTTGGCCCGCCAGATAACGACGGGACTGCAGCGTCTCTGCGACATAAATCTCCGCCATGCCGATAATGCCGCCTTCGTTGATCGGCTGTAGCAAACGCGCCACGCGGATCGCCTCGCCGCGATACTCGGTATGATAGAACCACGCCAGCGCCGGATAAAGCCGGGTACGAGGCGTAGCAGGCGGCATGGCGGGCAGATCGTCATAACCGGAAATGACCTTTCCGGAAGGGTCGACGACTTTGTAATAGAGTCGATCATTCATATTAAGCTCGAAGCTATCCAGCACCACCCAGGGCACGTTAACTTCCAGATGGTTATTGCGCACCACCAGCCGTTCCGATACCGTTCGCGCCGAGGAGAGCAACGTACGGTCATAAGCCTGAGTGGCGGCCTGTAGCGCATTGATATAACTGTTAAACGCCGACAGCCCCCATAGCAGAATCAGCGGCAACCCCAGGAACAGTAAGAGTTGCAGGTACAACGATTGCGGCTTAACCCACTTCATCGCCGCGCTCCAGCACATAACCCAGGCCGCGCAGCGTCGTAATTCGTACATCGCTTCCCTGGAGTTTTTTACGCAGTCGATGAATATAAAGTTCGATGCTTTCAGGGCTTACCTCATCGTTCAGGCTGAACACCTGTTCAAAAAGCTGCTGACGCGAAACTGGTCGCGTTCGTCGGTACATCAATACGGTTAAGAGCGCCTGCTCACGCGGCGTCAGCGCTAACGGCTGCCCCTGTAACAGAAAATACCCTTCATCATGAAAGATCAATTCCCCCAGTTGCTGAACTTCATGAACCTGCCCAGCACTGCGTCGCAGCAAGGCCCGTAAACGGGCATCCAGCTCTTCCAGTTCAAAGGGTTTCGGCAGATAGTCATCCGCGCCGACGTTGAGACCTTTTACGCGATCCGCCACCGCGCTTCGCGCCGTGAGCAGCAAAACGGGCAAGGTCTGACCGCGTTTACGCAGCCGTTGCACCACCTCCAGTCCATCCATTCCCGGCATATTGATATCCAGCACCGCCAGCGCGTACATTTCACTGTGCAGAAGATGGTCAGCCGCCAGGCCGTCAAATACGCAGTCCACGGCAAAGCCGTTTTGCACCAGCGCTTTTTCCAGCCAGTGAGCCAGCTCACGGTTATCTTCCGCCAATAAGAGACGCATATCACATCCTGTAAAGTTTCTGCCGCATTGAAAGGGAATTGAAAGGTTATTGTTTTAACAATCACGCAACCGAACTGCTACATGTCGGCTCACATAATCACAAAAATCTTCTTCCGAACCTGAAAAATCCGGACGTCCGGCGTGAGGATAAAAAATGAAAAAACAATTACTTCGTACCCTTACTGCAAGCATTTTATTAATGAGTACCTCTGTTCTGGCGCAGGAGGCGCCGTCGCGAACGGAATGTATCGCGCCAGCCAAACCTGGCGGCGGTTTCGACCTCACCTGTAAGCTGATTCAGGTGAGTTTGCTGGAGACTGGCGCTATCGAGAAACCCATGCGGGTAACGTATATGCCCGGCGGCGTCGGCGCTGTGGCCTATAACGCGATAGTCGCCCAACGCCCTGGCGAACCCGGGACTGTGGTCGCCTTTTCCGGCGGTTCGCTGCTCAACCTGTCGCAGGGGAAATTTGGTCGCTACGGCGTGGATGATGTGCGCTGGCTGGCAAGCGTGGGCACTGATTACGGCATGATCGCCGTGCGTGCGGATTCCCCGTGGAAGACGCTGAAAGATCTGATGACGGCGATGGAAAAAGATCCCAACAGCGTGGTCATTGGCGCTGGCGCCTCTATTGGCAGCCAGGACTGGATGAAGTCGGCGTTGCTGGCGCAAAAGGCGAACGTCGACCCGCACAAGATGCGCTACGTTGCCTTTGAGGGCGGCGGCGAGCCGGTGACGGCATTAATGGGCAACCATGTTCAGGTTGTCTCCGGCGATCTCAGTGAAATGGTGCCTTATCTGGGCGGCGACAAAATCCGCGTGCTTGCCGTCTTTTCAGAAAATCGTCTGCCGGGCCAGCTTGCCAATATCCCTACCGCTAAAGAACAGGGCTACGACCTGGTGTGGCCGATTATTCGCGGCTTCTACGTCGGGCCCAAAGTCAGCGATGCCGATTACCAGTGGTGGGTGGATACCTTCAAGAAGCTCCAGCAAACCGACGAGTTTAAAAAGCAGCGCGATCTGCGCGGCCTGTTTGAGTTCGACATGACCGGCCAGCAGCTCGATGACTACGTGAAAAAACAGGTTACTGATTACCGTGAACAGGCGAAAGCCTTCGGACTCGCGAAATAATCGCGGAGGCAATGATGAGCGATCGTATCTTTGCGGGTATCTGGCTGTTGCTCTGTATCGCCGGGCTATTCATCGCCTGGCAGATCCAAAGCGAATACAGCTATGAACCCGTCGGCCCCCGCCCTTTTCCGCTGGGGATTATCGGCCTGATGGCGCTCTGCGCGCTGGCGCTGTTATTGCGCCATCCCGACACGGTGAGCTGGCCGCGCCGTCATGTTCTGCAAAAGCTAATTACCATGATCATCATCCTGCTGATGTATGCCTGGGGATTCGAATGGCTGGGTTTTCCCATCGCCACCGCGCTTCTCACCATGGTTATCGGGATGCTGTTCGGCGCCACGATTCCGGCGGCGGGTATCTCCGGCGCGGTATTAGGTATTCTGCTGTGGTATGCCTTTGACCGGCTGCTTGATGTCACCTTACCTCTCGGCGCCTGGCTGAGTTAACGGAGCAACGATGGATACCTGGATATATCTTTCTCAGGGTTTTGCGGTGGCGATGACGCCGGAAAACCTGGTTATCGCGTTGATTGGCTGCTTCGTGGGCACGATCGTCGGTCTGCTGCCGGGTCTGGGACCGATCAACGGCGTGGCAATCTTACTGCCGCTGGCCTTTGCGTTGCATCTGCCTGCGGAGTCGGCGCTAATTCTGCTGGCGACGGTGTACATTGGCTGTGAGTATGGCGGCAGGATCTCCTCCATATTGCTCAACGTCCCCGGCGATGCGGCGGCGATCATGACGGCGCTGGACGGTTACCCGATGGCACAGCAAGGGAAAGGCGGCGTAGCGCTGTCGATTTCCGCAGTCAGCTCATTTTTCGGTTCATTAATCGCTATCGGCGGCATCATTCTGTTCGCCCCTTTACTGGCGCAATGGTCGCTGGCCTTCGGTCCGGCGGAATATTTCGCCTTAATGGTTTTTGCCATCGCCTGTCTTGGCAGCATGATGGCGCAAAACCCGCTTAAATCATTTCTGGCAGCGCTGATCGGTCTTGGCCTTGCGACCGTCGGCGTGGACGCCAACACCGGGGTTTATCGCTTTACCTTTGACAGCGTTCATCTTTCCGACGGCGTACAGTTTATCGTCGTGGTGATCGGCCTGTTCTCGGTATCAGAAATACTTTTAATGCTGGAACATACCAGCAGCGGGCAAACAATGGTCCGCAAAACGGGTCGAATGTTGTTCAACCTGAAAGAAGGCGCGCAGTGTATCGGCACCACCCTGCGTTCTTCGGTAATCGGCTTTTTTGTCGGCGTATTGCCCGGCGCCGGGGCGACCATCGCCAGCGCCATTACCTATATGACCGAGAAAAAACTCAGCGGCAACAGCGATAGCTTCGGCAAAGGGGATATTCGCGGCGTCGCGGCGCCGGAGGCGGCAAACAACGCCTCTGCCTGCGGCTCCTTCATCCCGATGCTGACGCTGGGCGTTCCCGGTTCCGGCACTACGGCAGTGATGATGGGGGCGCTGACGCTGTACAACATCACGCCAGGCCCGGCGATGTTCACCGAACAGCCGGATATCGTCTGGGGACTCATCGCTGCGCTGCTGATTGCGAACGTGATGCTGCTGATCATGAATATCCCGTTGATCGGTCTGTTCACCCGTATGCTCACCATTCCGCTGTGGTTCCTGGTACCCGCCATCGCTGCCGTATCGGCGGTAGGGGTATATGCGGTACACAGCACCACCTTCGATCTGGTGCTGATGGTCGCACTCGGCGTGTTAGGGTACATTTTACGTAAAATGCACTTCCCCATGTCGCCGCTGATCCTGGGATTCGTACTGGGGGAAATGCTGGAACAGAACCTGCGTCGCGCACTCTCCATCAGTAACGGCAATATGGCGATTTTGTGGCAAAGCGGCGTTGCCAAAGCCCTGCTGATCATGGCGATCATGGTCATTGTCGTACCGCCAGTGTTACGTCTGATCCGTAAACACAGCCGTAAACCGCAGGTTGACGCCGGTTAATTGACTGCTGAAATACGTTGTACTTGTCCGGCCTACGCGCTCATGTGCCAGGCCGGGCAACCCCGCCAGCATCACTCTTTCCATAACTCGCTCATTTTACACCCCTTCTTGCCGTTGTCAGGTTCGTGGCGCCGTTAACCTCACCTTTCGCGTTGTTAAATATTTGTTGTTTTTGATCACAATAATTAAACAAAAGCGGTTATTTCATACGCGTTCCTGGAAAATGTCGATATTTTTAATTTATGGCTACGAAATGAGCATCGCCATGTCTCCCTGACCATCTACCGAGAGGAATGATTCTGATGAATGCACTGACTGCCGTAAAAGCGAACACAGATGATTTAGCCCAACGCCATACTGGTTTCATCCTTGCCCCTTCGGCGCAGTCGCCGCGCCTGCTGGCGTTAACGTTTACGGCGGATACCACAAGACAATTTCTCCATCAGGTTGCGCAGTGGCCGGTGCAGGCGCTGGAATACAAATCTTTCTTACGTTTTAAAATCGGCAAGATCCTCGACGATCTGTGCGGCAATCAGCTACAACCGCTGTTGATCAAAACGCTCCTCAACCGTGCACAAGGAGCGCTATTGATCAGCGCCGAAGGGATCGATGATGTCGCACAGGCAGAAGAGATGGTCAAACTGGCGACGGCAGTGGCGCATCTTATTGGTCGCTCCAACTACGATGCGATGAGCGGCCAGTATTACGCGCGTTTCGTGGTCAAAAACGTCGACAACTCCGACAGTTATCTGCGCCAGCCCCACCGCGTAATGGAACTGCACAATGACGGCACCTATGTTGAGGAGGTGACCGACTACGTACTGATGATGAAAATCGACGAACAAAATATGGAAGGCGGTAACTCGCTGCTGCTGCACCTTGATGACTGGGAACATCTGGAGTCGTTTTTTACCCATCCGCTGGCGCGTCGCGTCATGCGTTGGGCGGCGCCGCCAAGCAAGAATGTTAGCCATGACGTCTGGCACCCGGTGTTTGATGTCGATCAACAAGGCCGCCCGGTCATGCGTTATATCGACCAGTTCGTCCAGCCAAAAGACTTTGAAGAAGGCGTCTGGCTCAGCGAGCTTTCAGACGCGCTGGAAACCAGTCAAAACATCCTCTCCGTACCGGTACCGGTCGGCAAATTCCTGCTGATTAACAATCTGTTCTGGCTACATGGACGCGATCGTTTTACGCCGCATCCTGACTTGCGTCGCGAGCTGATGCGCCAGCGCGGTTACTTCGCCTACGCCGCCAGCCATTATCAAACTCACCAATAAGCGCCACGGCGAAGGAATTACGCGGATGTATGATTTTGTGATTATCGGCGGCGGCATTATCGGCATGTCGACCGCCATGCAACTTATTGATCTCTACCCGGATGCGCGCATCGCATTGCTGGAAAAAGAGTCCGCGCCAGCCTGCCATCAGACCGGGCATAACAGCGGCGTGATCCATGCCGGGGTGTACTACACGCCCGGCAGCCTCAAAGCGCGGTTTTGTCTGGCAGGCAATCAGGCGACCAAAACCTTTTGCGATCAAAACAACATCCGCTACGACACCTGCGGCAAAATGTTGGTCGCCACCTCGGAGCTGGAAATGGCGCGGATGCGCGCGCTATGGGAGCGGACGGCGGCCAACGGCTTAGAGCGCGAGTGGTTAAGCGCGGCGGAGCTGCGTGAACGCGAACCCAATATCGTTGGCCTGGGCGGGATTTTTGTCCCTTCCAGCGGGATTGTCAGCTATCGCGATGTCGCGACGGCCATGGCGAACCGCTTTCAGGCCAAAGGCGGCGAGATCATCTACCATGCCGAGGTCAGCGCGCTAACAGAACATGCCGCTGGCGTTGTCATTCGCACCTCGCAAGGTCGGGAAATCGAAACCGCTACGCTTATCGGCTGTGCAGGGCTGATGGCGGATCGGCTGGTCAAAATGCTGGGCGTGGAGCCCGGTTTTATTATCTGCCCTTTCCGCGGCGAGTACTTTCGTCTGGCCCCGCGACACAACCGGATCGTTAACCATTTGATCTACCCGATCCCCGATCCGGCAATGCCGTTCCTCGGCGTCCATCTTACCCGCATGATCGACGGCAGTGTCACGGTCGGGCCGAATGCGGTGCTGGCGCTTAAACGCGAAGGCTACCGTAAGCGCGACGTTTCCTTCACCGACACCCTGGAGATTTTCCGCTCCGCCGGCATTCGCCGCGTACTGCAAAACCATCTGCTTTCCGGGCTGGGCGAGATGAAAAACTCGCTGTGCAAAAGCGGCTATTTGCGGCGAGTACAAAAGTATTGCCCCAGCCTGACCGTCAACGATCTCCAGCCCTGGCCGGCAGGCGTGCGGGCGCAGGCGGTTTCACCGGACGGCAAACTGATTGATGATTTTCTGTTTGTCACGACGCCGCGTTCCATTCACACCTGTAACGCCCCCTCCCCGGCGGCGACATCAGCGATACCTATCGGCGCGCATATCGTCAGCAAAGTTCAGGCGCTACGCGAAAGCCAGAGCAACCCCGGACGTACGCTGCGTGCGGCACGCAGCGTGGACGCACTACACGCCGCATTTACCCGTTAACCCTTCAGACAGGAAGCAATTATGCAACTTAACGACTCTACCCTGTTCCGCCAGCAGGCCTTTATCGATGGCGACTGGCGCGACGCGCGCGGCGGCGATGTCATCCCCGTGAGCAACCCCGCCAACGGGAAACCGCTTGGCAATGTGCCCAAAATGGGGGCGGAAGAGACGCGCGACGCCATCAACGCCGCCAATCGCGCCCTGCCCGCCTGGCGCTCGCTCACCGCCAAAGAGCGAGCCAATATCCTGCGTCGCTGGTTCAATCTGATGATGGAACATCAGGACGATTTGGCGCGTCTGATGACACTGGAACAGGGTAAACCGCTGGCGGAAGCGAAAGGCGAAATTAGCTACGCCGCCTCGTTTATTGAATGGTTCGCCGAAGAGGGGAAGCGTATCTATGGAGACACGATTCCAGGTCATCAGGCCGATAAACGGCTGCTGGTGATTAAACAGCCCATCGGCGTCACCGCCGCGATTACCCCGTGGAACTTTCCCTCGGCAATGATCACCCGTAAAGCCGGCCCCGCGCTGGCCGCAGGCTGCACGATGGTACTCAAACCCGCCAGCCAGACGCCGTTTTCCGCGCTGGCGCTGGCGGAACTGGCCCAGCGCGCCGGAATTCCCGCAGGCGTATTTAACGTCGTTACCGGTTCGGCTGGCGATATCGGCGGCGAGCTGACCAGCAACCCGCTGGTACGCAAACTGTCGTTTACCGGCTCGACGGAGATTGGCCGCCAGCTAATGGAACAATGCGCCAAAGACATTAAAAAAGTATCGCTGGAGTTGGGCGGCAATGCGCCGTTTATCGTCTTTGACGATGCCGATCTGGATAAAGCCGTCGAAGGCGCGCTGGCTTCGAAGTTTCGCAACGCCGGGCAGACCTGTGTCTGCGCCAATAGATTGTATGTTCAGGACGGCGTTTACGATCGTTTTGCGGAAAAACTCAACCAGGCGGTAAATAAGCTCGCGGTCGGCGACGGCCTGCAAGCCGACGTTGCTATCGGGCCGCTGATTGATGAAAAAGCCGTGGCGAAAGTCCAGGAGCATATCGCCGATGCGCTGGAAAAAGGCGCCCGCGTCATTACGGGCGGTGAAGCGCACAAATTGGGCGGCAACTTCTTTCAACCGACCATTCTGGCGGATGTTCCTGATAACGCGAAAGTCGCCAAAGAAGAGACATTCGGGCCGCTCGCGCCTCTGTTCCGCTTCAGCGACGAGGCGGATGTCATCAGGCAGGCTAACGATACCGAGTTCGGCCTGGCAGCCTATTTTTATGCACGCGATTTAAGCCGCGTTTTCCGCGTCGGCGAAGCGCTGGAATACGGCATCGTCGGTATTAATACCGGCATTATCTCCAACGAAGTCGCGCCTTTCGGCGGTATTAAGGCCTCCGGATTAGGCCGTGAAGGTTCCAAATACGGCATCGAAGATTATTTAGAAATCAAATATATGTGCATCGGCCTTTAACAGGAGAGTCGCTAATGAATACCAATAACGCTTTAATGCAGCGCCGTCATAACGCCGTTCCTCTCGGCGTGGGCCAGATTCACCCGATTTTCGCCGAGCGGGCGGAAAATTGTCGGGTCTGGGATGTCGAAGGCCGTGAGTATCTCGATTTCGCGGGCGGCATTGCCGTCCTGAACACTGGTCATTTACATCCGGGCATTGTTTCAGCGGTCGAAGCGCAGTTGAAGAAATTGTCGCATACCTGTTTTCAGGTACTGGCCTATGAACCGTACCTGGCGTTGTGCGAACGCATGAACCAGAAGGTACCAGGCGATTTCGCCAAAAAAACGTTGCTGGTCACGACCGGTTCAGAAGCGGTTGAAAACGCCGTGAAAATCGCCCGCGCGGCGACAAAACGCAGCGGCGCTATCGCGTTTAGCGGCGCTTACCACGGTCGTACCCACTACACGCTCTCTCTGACCGGGAAAGTACACCCATACTCTGCTGGTATGGGATTGATGCCAGGCCATGTCTACCGCGCGCTTTATCCTTGCCCGCTACACAACATCAGCGACGACGACGCGATCGCCAGCATTGAACGCATCTTTAAAAATGATGCCGCGCCGGAAGATATCGCCGCCATTATTATTGAGCCGGTACAGGGCGAAGGCGGATTTTACGCCGCCTCTCCCGCGTTTATGCAGCGACTGCGCGCGCTATGCGACCAACACGGCATTATGTTGATTGCCGACGAAGTGCAAAGCGGCGCGGGCCGGACCGGTACACTGTTCGCCATGGAACAGATGGGCGTTGCGGCAGATATTACCACGTTTGCGAAATCGATCGCCGGCGGCTTTCCGCTGGCAGGCGTTACCGGCCGGGCAGACGTGATGGACGCTATCGCGCCGGGCGGTCTGGGCGGCACCTATGCCGGAAACCCGATTGCCTGCGCCGCCGCGCTGGCGGTACTGGACATTTTCGAGCAGGAAAATCTACTGCAAAAGGCAAATACGCTTGGCAAAACGCTGCGCGATGGCCTGATGGAGATAGCGGAAACGCACCGTGAGATTGGCGACGTGCGCGGACTGGGCGCCATGATCGCCATTGAGTTGTTCGAAAATGGCGACCCCGGCAAACCGAACGCGGCTCTGACCGCCGACATTGTGGCCCGCGCCCGCGAGAAAGGGTTAATTCTGCTCTCCTGCGGTCCTTACTACAACATCTTGCGCATCCTCGTTCCACTCACTATTGAGGCCTCGCAGATTCGGCAAGGCCTGGAGATTATCGCCCAGTGCTTTGATGAGGCGAAACAAGCGTAATGTCCAATAAGCAGCGTCGGGTGGCGACGTAACTGTCTTATCCGGCCTACAAAAACCGTTTCGATTGTAGGCCGAATAAGCCAGGCGCCATCCGGTAAACGAGCGCAATAACAATAAAGAGGTTTTAGGATGGGGCAATTGTCAGAATCACATGCATTAGGGGGCGGGCTGAAATCACGCCACGTCACCATGTTATCGATCGCCGGCGTCATCGGCGCCAGCCTGTTTGTCGGCTCCAGCGTGGCGATTGCGGAGGCCGGCCCTGCGGTACTGCTGGCCTATCTGTTCGCAGGACTTTTAGTCGTCATGATTATGCGAATGCTGGCTGAAATGGCCGTCGCCACGCCGGATACCGGTTCTTTTTCCACCTATGCGGATAAAGCGATCGGCCCCTGGGCCGGGTATACCATCGGCTGGTTATACTGGTGGTTTTGGGTGCTGGTTATTCCGCTGGAGGCCAATATTGCCGCCATTATTCTGAATTCATGGATACCGGGTATTCCGGTGTGGCTATTTTCATTAGTGATTACGCTTGCCTTAACCGGAAGCAATTTATTGAGCGTCAAAAATTACGGCGAATTCGAATTCTGGCTGGCGCTATGTAAAGTAATTGCCATTCTGGCGTTTATCGCGCTGGGCGCGGCGGCGATTAGCGGTTTTTATCCGTATGCTGAGGTAAGCGGTATCTCCCGGCTCTGGGATCACGGCGGTTTTATGCCTAACGGCTTCGGAGCGGTGTTAAGCGCCATGTTGATCACCATGTTCTCTTTTATGGGCGCGGAAATCGTCACTATTGCTGCCGCGGAATCCGATACGCCGGATAAACATATCGTACGCGCCACCAATTCTGTTATCTGGCGAATTTCCATCTTTTACCTGTGTTCCATTTTCGTGGTGGTGGCGCTGATCCCGTGGAATATGCCGGGTCTGAAAAGCGTAGGTTCGTACCGCTCGGTACTGGAGCTGCTTCATATTCCGCACGCAAAATTCATTATGGACTGCGTGATTTTGTTGTCGGTGACCAGTTGTCTGAACTCCGCATTATATACCGCCTCCCGGATGCTCTATTCCCTTAGCCGCCGCGGCGATGCGCCTGCGATAATGGGAAAAACTAACCGTAGCAAAACGCCCTGGGTGGCGGTTCTCCTCTCTACCGGCGCGGCGTTTTTAACCGTTATCGTCAATTATTACGCCCCGGCAAAAGTGTTTAAATTTCTTATCGACAGTTCTGGCGCCATCGCGCTGCTGGTCTATCTGGTGATTGCGATTTCGCAATTGCGGATGCGTAAAATTCTGCTGGCGCAGGGCGGAGAAATTAAGCTGAAAATGTGGCTTTATCCGTGGCTCACCTGGCTGGTTATCGGCTTTATCTGCTTTGTCCTGGTGGTGATGCTATTTCGACCGGCACAGCAACTGGAAGTCATTTCAACGGGGCTGTTAGGGCTGGGCATAATAGGTACTGTCCCCATTATGTCTCGCTGGAAAAAACTGATAAGGTGGCAAAAAGCCCCCCTGCAAAACCTACGTTAGTTATTCCCGGCGTCAGCCGGGAAGCTTCTCAGGAGTAAAAGATGACCGCCCTTTCCCAACCGACGGCCATAGATGGCTATCGCTGGCTTAAAAATGACATTATTCGCGGCACTTATCAGCCGGATGAGAAACTGCGGATGAGTTTATTAACCGCCCGCTATGCGCTTGGCGTAGGGCCGCTGCGTGAGGCGCTGTCGCAACTGGTGGCGGAACGGCTGGTCACCGTGGTGAATCAAAAAGGCTATCGCGTGGCATCCATGTCAGAGGCGGAACTCCTCGATATTTTTGACGCGCGCGCCAATATGGAAGCGATGCTGGTACGCCTGGCGATTGAACGCGGCGATGATGCGTGGGAGGCGGAGATCCTGGCGCGAGCGCATATGCTCAGTAAACTGGAAGCCAGCGATGCCAGTGAACATATGCTCGATGAATGGGATCAGCGCCACCAGGCGTTCCATTCCGCCATTGTCGCCGGGTGCGGCTCCCACTATCTGCTACAGATGCGCGAACGCTTATTTGACCTGGCGGCCCGCTACCGCTTTATTTGGTTACGTGAAACCGTTCTGTCCGTCGAGATGCTGGAAGATAAACATATCCAGCATCACACGCTAACCGAAGCGATACTGGCGCGCGAGGCGGCACGCGCCAGCGAATTAATGCGTCAGCATTTGCTGACGCCGATTCCCATTATTCGCCAGGCGATGGCAGGAAAAATGTAGCCTGGCGCGACCTGATAGCCATTATTCTTCAGGAATACGCAACACTTGTCCCGGATATATTTTTTCCGGGCTTTTCAGCATCGGTTTATTTGCCTCGAAGATTTTATTATACAGATTGGCGTTACCATACACTTGCTTTGAAATAGCGCTCAGGGTGTCGCCTGATTTTACGGTATAAAACTGACTTTCAGCCGCCGGCGTCGTGGTTTTAACCTGATCGTCAACGCTGCTAATCCCGGCGATATTCCCCACGGCAACCAGAATTTTTTCTTTTGCCTCCTGACTCAGCCCATCACCCGTCACTGTCGCTTTTCCATCAGCAATTTGCACATTCACTTTGTCAGCGTCGGGTATTCCCGTTTTATTTAAATGTTCCTGGACTTTTTTCGCCTGATCGTCCTTATCATGATTAGCGGTTACCGCGTCCCAGAGTTTTTCACCTGCATCTTTTACAAAATTGAAAAGTCCCATATTCACCTCGCTTGTCAAAAATACACACAAAGAAAAGTGTAGCAGAGGGAATGAGGTTATCCTGATAAGCGGCGCTTATGCGCCGCCGGTGGCCGGTAATTAATGACGCATCTGAACCCAAAATGCGTGGATAAGCCCCGGAATATATCCGAGTAATGTCAGCAGGATATTAAGGATAAATGCCCAACCGAACCCTTTTCCTAAAAGTACGCCGAGCGGAGGCAAAATAATCGTAAATACAATTCTCCAGAAACCCATATACACTCCATACAAGCAAAATTAGTCATTGTTTAAAAAGAGATTTTATCTCTAAGCATAGTCAGTTTACCTGAGCCTGCCAGTCGCGCGCCGCGCTTTTACCCTCCTTTACGCTTTTTACGCTGGCATCAGGTTGACGTTTATTTTAGAATTAACTAAATTTAGAAAATGCTTAAATAACTATGACAGAGCTTGAACAACTTCAGGCCAGCGCAGAACAGGCGGCGGCCCTGCTCAAAGCGATGAGCCACCCAAAAAGATTACTGATTTTATGTATGCTTTGCGGTTCGCCAAAAACCAGCGCAGGCGAACTGGCGCGCATTACCGGGCTAAGCCCCTCCGCGACGTCGCAGCATCTGGCGCGGATGCGGGAAGAAGGGCTGATTGATAGTCAACGCAATGCCCAGCGCATTCACTATTTCATTAAAAATGAGGCGGTTAATACGATTATCGCCACGTTAAAGAATCTCTATTGTCCATAAGGAGGCACGATGTCCATTGGGATAGTTTCCCCCCGTGAGGCGCAAGCGCTGATAGCGCAAGGCGCGAAACTGATTGATGTGCGCGACGCCGACGAATATCTGCGCGAGCATATTCCACATGCGCAACTGGCGCCGCTTTCCCGGCTTGAACAGGGCGATTTGCCCGCCAACCTGCGAGCGGAACAGATTATTTTTCACTGTCAGTCAGGTAAACGAACCAGCAGCAATGCAGCAAAACTACAGGCCATTGCCGCCCCAGCTCAGGTCAGTCTACTGGAAGGCGGTATCGACGGATGGAAAGCGGCAGGATTGCCCGTCACAGAAGACAAATCGCAACCGTTGCCGCTGATGCGTCAGGTGCAAATCGCCGCCGGCGGGTTGACGTTGCTTGGGGTGATTCTGGGCTATACGGTCCACGGCGGCTTTTTCCTCATTAGCGGTTTTGTCGGGGCCGGGTTAATGCTGGCAGGCATGACCGGCTTCTGCGGAATGGCGCGACTACTGGAAAAAATGCCCTGGAATACCCGTACTCATTAAGCGGTACCTTCACCGCGCGTCGGTAGGTGTGTAGTAGACTGAAGGCGGGTTTATACCATTGTTCAACAGGAGAGCGTGATGTTCACACCAGGCGATATCGTACAGCCCCGAATGGGTGGGCCGAAACTGAAAGTGATTGAAGTCAACGAGGATCATATTGTCGCGGTACAGGTCGGTAATGAGCAGGGCGAAAAATTGATCCTCAAAGCGGCAGATGTCACCCCCTATTGCGAAGAGGGCGATTTTGGCGTGTGCTGATTTATCAGAATGAGCATGGCGCAACGTTCCCTGAGTCCCGGTTAATAGAGACAGGAAACGAAGCGCCATCTGTTAAAGGTTATCCGTGATTAGATTAAGAAATCATCCAGAGATTTCCCCGCCGCCAGCGCCTGGGCAATCGGTTTAGGCGTACGACCTTGTCCGGTCCAGGTTTTTTCTTCGCCATTGAAATCAGTAAAACGATATTTTGCCGGACGCGGCTGGCGCTTTTTAGCAGAACGCGGCATTGCTGAATCCATGGCAAATAACTCTTCCGGGTTAATACCGTCTGCTTTCATCAGCTCCAGAAAGGCATTAATTTTCTCCTGCTTCTCGGCAAGCTGGCGTTGCTGCAATTCTTCTTCTTCGCGTCTTTCTTTAGTGACAACCCTGAATTTTTCGAGCATTTCTTCAAGAACGTCAATGGAGAATTCGCGAGCCATAGCGCGCAGCGTGCGGATATTATTTAAGTTCTGTAACATCAAATTCATATCAATAAAAACCTTTTAACGCAGAAAACAAAAACTATTACAGGCGGTATTGTATGCGATTATTGATTATATTTCCAGATCCTAAAGTTCATACAGATATACTCAGTATAACTCGATTAATTATATTAATCTGTTAACCAGAAGGTTATATTCATTACCCCCTGTGTGTTTCAGGTTATTCTGCCTACGGTATATCTGTAGGTTTCCCGTTCGGCTGTTTATACCCTTCATTCTTCAAGTTGCTTATGTGTTGGCTACGGATTACCCGGCTCATCCATGGGCCTCGCCCTGACGGGTCGTCGCACGCGACGTTCAAATCTGCTCCCGGCAGATTTGTCGCTCCCCACAGTCACATCGTTATCTATACTCCTGGGGACTCACTCCCTTGCCGCCTTTAAGCAACTCGAAATCCATAGCGTATATAGCGTATTGCGTATCTCAGTAACCACGGTGACCCTCACGGTGGCTGACCTTATACAGAAGTGAATATTTCAGCACAATAATAGATTAACAATTCAAAAATCATCATCAGAGCTTTATGCTAAAAATCAGCCTGCAATAGCTATAATTATGCTGAGAAAAGTAGAGCGCGTGCCGTTAGCCGAGAATACATCGCATCTGACAACATTTGGAATGTGGCTGAAAATCGCCAGAAAAACAATGCATTATAATGCATTGATTTAAAAGTAATTAATAACTAACAACAACGAAAATCTCGCCGCGAGCAAAAAACACACAACCACAGAGTATTTTATCGACAAAAAGTCTATAAATAAAAATATTGCACTAGTTGATAGTTATTATATAGGGATATACTCTATGCAAAGACAAAAGTGCTTTATGATTTCACTACCAACCATCACCTCATTCTGATTGATACGCTACAAGGAGCATTAACATGTTCTCTCCACAGTCACGCTTGCGTCATGCCGTAGCAGACACGTTTGCGATGGTTGTTTACTGTTCTGTTGTGAACATGTTGATCGAGATATTCCTCTCCGGAATGAGCTTTGAGCAGTCGCTTTCTTCCAGGCTGGTGGCGATACCTGTCAACATTTTGATTGCATGGCCATACGGCGTTTACCGCGATCTGATTATGCGCGTCGCGCGTAAGGCAAGCCCGGCGGGATGGGCCAAAAACCTGGCGGATGTATTGGCTTATGTCACCTTTCAGTCACCCGTTTATATTATCATCTTGCTGACCGTCGGCGCCGGCTGGCATCAGATAGTGGCCGCCGTGAGTTCAAACATTGTTGTTTCAATGTTAATGGGCGCGGTTTATGGCTATTTTCTGGATTATTGTCGTCGCCTGTTTAAAGTGAGCAGCTATCATCAGGCTAAGGCGTAAGTTAACGTCGCGACTGGCATTGCCAGTCGCGCTTTTAGTCGGTTTTTTCGTCGCCAAAAAGCCCATTCAGATAACGTTCTAACGCTATTCGGGAGCTAAAACCATGGGGAATACCGTAATGTTCGTGGGTCTCGCCGCCTAAATAGAGCGGAAAATTTTGGTAGTGATCGCAGGTTTTAATATCCGAAGCCGGGTCAGCCAGTGATGAGCTACGGTCTTTTAATCTGGGGTGAATGATCAGCGCGGTACGCCCCATACGCGCCTCGCGGTTAACATAAACATAATTCTCGCCGCGTCGATAACCATACGTCTTATTCGTCACCACATCGACGGTAAACCCTGCCTTTTCCAGTACCCGCGCCACCTCGTCAGGTCGTAAATACATATTTTATCCTCATTCTCTTTTACTGCGGGCTTACCTTACCCGATAGCGCGTTATCAACGCTTTCAGAAAAGTCCAGAAACGCATGATATCGCCGTAACAAGCCTCAGCAGGTAAAAATATGAACTACACTGAAAGCTACATCGAAATCAATGGAGGATCATATGCTTAACAAACCGAACCGAAACGACGTCGATGATGGTGTTCAGGATATTCAGAATGATGTCAATCGATTAGCCGACAGTCTGGAAGATGTCCTTAAATCCTGGGGAAGCGATGCGAAAGACGAAGCCGAGGCTGCGCGACGTAAAGCACAGGCGTTGCTGAAAGAGACCCGGGCGCGGATGCATGGACGTACTCGCGTAAAACAAGCCGCCTGTGATGCGATGGGGTGCGCGGATACGTTTGTGCGTGAAAAACCCTGGTGTAGCGTAGGAACCGCCGCAGCGGTAGGAATTTTTATCGGGGCGCTGCTTAGCCTGCGTCGCTAACGACGTGCGCAGCCAGATGGCGACATACTTTATTGGGCCTGCATCATTGCCGCAGGCCCAGGTCGCGCCATTCGGCGAAACGGTTACTGTATCGCCTGTCGAAGCTGCCATGCGACCTGTTTCGCCATGCCAGCGGAAGTAATATTGGTAAACGACAGTAAAATGCCCCCCTTTCCTGACGAAACCACTCGCCAACGGCTTAGCGCCTGTACCGCCAGTCCGGCCTGATTCGCTTTTGCTACCTGCGCTTTATCATCGTCTTCAACCTCAATAACCAATTGAATACCGCCTTTCTGTAATGTCACGACAAATCCCTGTTCTGCCAGCGCCTCTTCAATCCATAACCGTCGCTGAGCATAATGTTGACGCATCTTTTTCAGATGCCGCCAGAAATGGCCATCACGGATAAAATCAGCCAGCGTGTGCTGCCATAACAACGGTACGCTACAGGGCATCAGCGACGCCTGCTGGCGGAAATGCTCAATCTGCTTTATCGGCACCACCAGCCAGGCGGTTCGTAATGCCGGAAAGAGCGACTTACTGAACGTTCCGGCGTAAATCACTCGCTGCGGGGCATCCAGACTCTTGAGCGGCGGAAGCGGTTTACCGTGATAACGAAATTCGCTGTCGTAGTCATCTTCAATAATCCAGGCCTGCACATTCGCCGCCCATGCCAGAAGTTGCCGTCGGCGAGTTAACGACAGCGCCACCCCCAACGGACTTTGGTGGGCGGGCGTCACCAATGCAAAGCGTCCCTGCGGGCAATCCCGCATCCCCGCCGCGACATTCAGCCCATCGGCATCGACCGGAATCGGCGCCAGCGTAATCCCCTCCTGCGTTATCACCGGGCGAATTAACGGAAAGCCGGGATCTTCCACCCACATGCTGTCTCCCGGCACAGACAATGTACGCAGGATTAGCCGCATAGAATCCGCATATCCGGAGGTAATAAATACCTGTTCCGGCAGACATTCAATGCTACGCGAAACCCGCAGGTAATCGACTATCGCCTGGCGCAAAATCGCCTCGCCGCAGACGTCGCCTAATGCCAGATCGAAGCGCGTCTGCGTGCGCAACCGACGTCCCATCACTCGCGCCCACTTCTCGCGTGGAAAGAGATCCAGCGCCGGTAACCCCATCTGAAAGGGTTTCGGTTCCGGACTTTCTCCGGCAAAAACAGCGGGTATCGGCGGCGCCGTCTCAAACCGTAGAGCGTTGCTCACAAACGTGCCTGCCTGGCCACGTCGCTCCAGCCAGCCCTGCGCCACCAGCTCGCCATAGGCATTTTCCACCGTGGCGCGAGAAACGCCCAGTTCCTGCGCCCACGTTCGGCTGGAAGGCAAACGCGTTCCTGGCGCGAGTTCTCCTTGCTCAATGGCCGTTTTTAACTGACGAGCGATGTGTTGATAGCGCGGCATATGGTCTGCTTTTTCTGTAAAAATATGGCTCTCTTTTACAGACCATTATAGTGCTACAGTGCTCGTCATCAACACGAGGAGAAACATGATGACGACGTTACGCCAACCCTATTATGAACTGAGCCCGGAGGTTTATAGCGCTCTGGTGCAGGCGAAAAACGCGCTGGAAAAGAGCACGCTTGACCCCACGCTGATGGAGCTGATTTACCTGCGTGTTTCGCAAATAAATGGCTGTGCATTTTGCCTGGAGATGCACAGCAAAGCGCTGCGTAAGGCTGGCGTGAATCAAGCTAAATTAGATGCGCTGGCAGGATGGCGGGTAAGTCACCATTTCAGCGAGCAAGAGTGCGCGGCGTTAGCCTAGGCGGAATCGGTGACGCATATTGCTGAAACCCACGCCGAAGATAATGTTTACCTGCCGCTGCTCGATCATTTCAGCGCGCGTGAAATCAGCGATCTGACCTTCGCTATTGGTTTAATGAACTGCTTTAACCGTCTGGCGATCGGTATGCGAATGTGACGCATTGTTGCCGGATGGCGCTGATGTCAGCCAACTCTGTTATGCGTGAACCTGCAGGCCGGATCGGGCGTTCACGCCGCCATCCGGCAAAAATTAGCCATGCCGCCCCTACCCCGCTGCGTTCATCAGCGACGTTAAAATCAATCGAAAATTCCCATATCTTGTATGGTTGAATATTAATTCAACTACATCTAGTATTTCCTGTATCAACACACGACAATCCGACGCGTTTCATCGCGCCGTTTTCTCATTTTAAATGGAAATACGAATCATGAGCATTACTATTTACACTCGCAATAACTGTGTTCAGTGCCACGCCACAAAGCGGGCGATGGAAAGCCGTGGATTTGAATTTGAGATGGTGAACGTCGATCTGGTGCCGGATGCAGCGGATACGCTCCGGGCGCAAGGATTTCGTCAATTACCGGTGGTGATGGCGGGCGATTTGAGCTGGTCTGGCTTCCGCCCGGACATGATTAACCGTCTGCACCCGACACCCCACGCGGCAAACGCATGAGCGCGCTCGTCTACTTCTCCAGCAGCTCTGAAAATACGCACCGTTTTATGCAGCGTCTGGGGCTGCCTGCCACGCGTATTCCGCTCAATGAACGGGAGCGAATTCAGGTAGACGAACCGTACATTCTGGTTGTGCCGTCATACGGCGGCGGCGGGATGGCCGGTGCGGTGCCGCGACAGGTGATCCGCTTTTTAAATGATGAACACAACCGGGCGCGCATTCGCGGCGTTATCGCCTCCGGTAATCGCAATTTCGGCGATGCCTGGGGATGCGCTGGCGATGTGATAGCACAAAAATGCGGCGTTCCCTGGCTGTACCGCTTTGAGCTCATGGGCACACAACGCGACATCGATAACGTCCGAAAAGGAGTAAATGAATTTTGGCAACAACTATCCCGGAGCGCGTAATGCAGGAAACCATGGATTACCACGCCCTGAACGCGATGCTGAATCTTTATGATAAAGCAGGCCATATTCAGTTCGACAAGGACCAGCAGGCGATCGACGCCTTCTTTGCCGCCCACGTCCGCCCGCATTCCGTGACGTTTGCCAGCCAGCATGAACGTCTGGAGACGCTGGTTCGGGAAGGGTATTACGATGACGCTGTCCTCGCGCGTTACGACCGCGCCTTCGTCCTCCGCCTGTTCGAGCACGCCCACGCCAGCGGCTTTCGCTTCCAGACGTTTCTTGGCGCCTGGAAGTTCTATACCAGTTACACGCTGAAAACCTTCGACGGCAAACGTTATCTGGAACACTTTGAAGATCGGGTGACAATGGTGGCGTTGACGCTGGCGCAGGGTGACGAAACGCTGGCCACCCAACTGACCGATGAAATGCTTTCTGGTCGCTTTCAGCCCGCTACCCCGACTTTTTTAAATTGCGGTAAACAGCAGCGTGGGGAACTGGTCTCCTGCTTCCTGCTCCGTATCGAAGACAATATGGAGTCGATCGGGCGAGCGGTGAATTCGGCGCTGCAACTCTCCAAACGCGGCGGCGGCGTCGCGTTTTTACTCTCCAATCTGCGCGAGGCGGGCGCGCCGATCAAACGCATTGAGAATCAGTCTTCCGGCGTGATCCCGGTGATGAAAATGCTGGAAGACGCGTTTTCGTATGCCAACCAGCTTGGCGCGCGCCAGGGGGCCGGCGCGGCTTATCTCCATGCGCACCACCCGGATATTCTGCGTTTTCTGGATACCAAACGGGAAAATGCCGACGAAAAAATCCGGATCAAAACGCTCTCTCTCGGCGTGGTGATCCCGGATATTACCTTCCGGCTGGCGAAAGAAAACGCGCAAATGGCGCTCTTTTCGCCCTATGACGTACAACGACGCTACGGCAAACCGTTTGGCGATATCGCCATTAGCGAACGGTACGATGAATTAATTGCCGATCCACACGTGCGTAAAACCTATATTAACGCCCGTGACTTTTTTCAAACACTGGCGGAGATTCAGTTCGAATCCGGGTATCCCTACATCATGTTTGAAGATACGGTAAACCGCGCGAATCCCATTGCTGGGCGCATTAATATGAGTAATCTGTGCTCGGAAATTTTACAGGTCAATAGCGCTTCCCGTTACGACGATAACCTTGACTATACCCACATCGGGCATGACATCTCCTGCAATCTCGGCTCGCTGAATATCGCTCACGTCATGGATTCACCGGACATTGGCCGTACCGTAGAAACCGCTATTCGCGGCCTGACGGCGGTGTCGGACATGAGCCATATACGCAGCGTACCCTCAATATCCGCCGGTAATGCCGCCTCTCATGCCATTGGTTTGGGCCAGATGAATCTGCATGGCTATCTGGCGAGAGAAGGCATTGCCTACGGTTCGCCGGAGGCGTTGGATTTCACCAATTTCTATTTTTACACCATTACCTGGCATGCCGTGCATACTTCAATGCGGCTGGCCCGCGAACGCGGCAAAACCTTCGCCGGATTTGCGCAGTCGCGTTATGCCAGCGGCGACTATTTTACGCAGTATTTACAGGACGACTGGCAACCGAAAACGGCGAAAGTCAGGGCGCTATTTGCCCGCAGCGGCATTACGCTGCCCACACGAGAAATGTGGCTAAAGCTGCGCGACGATGTGATGCGCTATGGCATCTATAACCAAAATTTGCAGGCGGT
Source organism: Salmonella sp. SJTUF15591 (assembly GCF_043356435.1). Taxonomy (NCBI): domain Bacteria; kingdom Pseudomonadati; phylum Pseudomonadota; class Gammaproteobacteria; order Enterobacterales; family Enterobacteriaceae; genus Salmonella; species Salmonella sp. SJTUF15591. Next base: position 95,271 of record NZ_JBEUJO010000002.1, read on the forward strand.
GCCGCCGACCGGTTCGATTTCTTACATTAATCATGCGACCTCCAGCATTCATCCGATTGTAGCCAAAATTGAGATTCGCAAAGAGGGCAAAACCGGGCGTGTGTATTACCCCGCGCCGTTTATGACCAATGAAAATCTGGACATGTATCAGGATGCTTACGATATCGGTCCGGAAAAAATTATTGATACCTATGCCGAGGCCACGCGCCACGTCGATCAAGGACTGTCGCTCACCCTGTTTTTCCCCGATACCGCCACGACCCGCGATATCAACAAGGCGCAGATCTATGCCTGGCGAAAAGGTATTAAGTCACTGTATTACATCCGGCTTCGCCAGTTGGCGCTGGAAGGTACTGAAATTGAAGGCTGCGTATCCTGCGCGCTATAAGGAAAGCCATATGAAATTATCTCGTATTAGCGCCATCAACTGGAACAAGATCCAGGACGACAAAGATCTGGAGGTGTGGAACCGGCTGACCAGTAACTTCTGGCTGCCGGAAAAAGTGCCGTTATCGAATGATATTCCGGCCTGGCAGACGCTGAGCGCCGCCGAACAGCAGCTCACCATTCGCGTGTTTACGGGACTTACGCTGCTCGACACTATCCAGAACATCGCAGGCGCGCCGTCGTTAATGGCAGATGCCATCACGCCGCATGAAGAGGCCGTGCTGTCGAACATCAGCTTTATGGAAGCGGTACACGCCCGCTCTTACAGTTCTATTTTTTCCACGCTGTGCCAGACGAAAGAGGTTGATGCCGCCTACGCCTGGAGCGAAGAAAACCCGCCGCTTCAGCGTAAGGCGCAGATTATTTTGGCTCATTACGTCAGCGATGAACCGCTAAAGAAAAAGATTGCCAGCGTCTTTTTAGAGTCTTTTCTGTTCTATTCCGGCTTCTGGCTGCCGATGTATTTCTCCAGCCGCGGTAAGCTCACGAACACTGCCGACCTGATTCGTTTAATCATTCGCGATGAAGCGGTTCACGGTTATTATATTGGCTATAAATATCAGATAGCGCTACAAAAACTATCGGCAATCGAGCGTGAAGAGTTAAAGCTTTTCGCGCTCGATTTGTTGATGGAACTGTACGACAACGAAATCTGCTACACAGAAGCGTTATATGCGGAAACCGGCTGGGTTAACGACGTCAAAGCCTTCTTGTGCTACAACGCCAATAAAGCCTTAATGAACCTGGGTTATGAGGCGTTATTTCCGCCGGAGATGGCAGACGTGAATCCCGCAATCCTTGCTGCGCTCTCGCCGAATGCCGACGAAAATCATGATTTCTTTTCCGGATCAGGTTCATCTTATGTGATGGGGAAAACAGTCGAAACCGAAGACGAAGACTGGAATTTTTAACCTTGCGGGCATGGGAAATAACGTTACATTTTCCATGCCTTTATTTCAAGCAATACCGGGTTAAATCGCGCAAATATTACAACATGTCCTACACTCAATACGAGTGACATTATTCACCTGGATTCCTCCAATTCAGGTGGATTTTTGCTGGTTGTCTCAAAAAATATCTCTCCCTCCCCATTCGCGTTCAGCCCTTATATCATGGGAAACCACAGCCGATAGCACCTCGCAATATTCATGCCAGAAGCAAATTCAGGGTTGTCTCAGATTCTGAGTATGTTAGGGTAGAAAAAGGTAACTATTTCTATCAGGTAACATATCGACATAAGTAAATAACAGGAATCATTCTATTGCATGGCAATTAAATTAGAAGTGAAGAATCTGTATAAAATATTTGGAGAGCATCCGCAGCGTGCCTTCAAATATATTGAAAAGGGACTATCGAAAGAGCAAATACTGGAAAAAACGGGGCTATCGCTTGGCGTTAAAGACGCCAGTCTGGCCATTGAAGAAGGCGAGATATTTGTCATCATGGGATTATCCGGCTCGGGTAAATCCACAATGGTACGCCTTCTCAATCGCCTGATTGAACCCACCCGCGGACAGGTACTGATTGACGGCGTTGATATTGCCAAAATATCAGACGCTGAGCTTCGCGAGGTGCGCAGGAAAAAGATTGCGATGGTCTTCCAGTCATTTGCGCTCATGCCGCATATGACCGTGCTGGATAATACGGCATTCGGTATGGAATTAGCGGGCATCGCGGCGCAAGAGCGTCGCGAAAAAGCGCTGGACGCCTTGCGTCAGGTGGGGCTTGAGAATTACGCTCACGCCTATCCGGATGAACTTTCCGGTGGGATGCGTCAGCGTGTTGGGCTTGCCCGCGCGCTGGCAATCAACCCTGATATCTTATTAATGGATGAAGCGTTTTCCGCCCTCGATCCATTAATTCGTACCGAGATGCAGGATGAACTGGTGAAATTACAGGCGAAACATCAGCGCACCATTGTCTTTATTTCCCACGATCTTGATGAGGCTATGCGTATTGGCGACAGGATTGCCATTATGCAAAATGGCGAGGTTGTACAGGTTGGTACGCCGGATGAGATCCTGAATAATCCGGCAAATGATTATGTCCGCACGTTCTTCCGTGGCGTGGATATTAGTCAGGTCTTTAGCGCCAAAGATATTGCCCGTCGCAGTCCGGTCGGATTAATTCGTAAAACGCCAGGTTTTGGTCCCCGTTCGGCACTGAAATTATTACAGGACGAAGACCGTGAATATGGTTACGTCATTGAGCGTGGCAATAAATTCGTGGGCGTCGTGTCCATCGACTCATTAAAAGCGGCATTAAGCCAGGCGCAAGGGATTGAAGCGGCGCTTATCGACGACCCTTTAGTCGTTGATGCGCAAACCCCACTCAGCGAGTTGCTCTCTCACGTCGGCCAGGCGCCCTGCGCGGTGCCGGTTGTCGATGAAGAACACCAGTATGTTGGCATTATTTCAAAACGTATGTTGCTACAGGCTTTAGATCGCGAGGGGGGTAACAATGGCTGATCAAACGAATCCGTGGGATACCGCACAGGTGGCCGATACGACGACGCAAACGGCTGATGCCTGGGGAACACCGGCAGGCGTAGCCACGGACGGCGGCAGTACCGACTGGTTGAACAGCGCGCCCGCGCCAGCCCCTGAACACTTTTCTCTTCTGGACCCGTTCCATAAGACGCTGATCCCGCTGGATAGCTGGGTCACAGAGGGAATCGACTGGGTCGTCACCCATTTCCGTCCCCTTTTTCAGGGGATTCGTGTGCCGGTGGATTACATCCTTAACGGCTTTCAGCAACTGCTGCTGGGCATGCCCGCCCCTGTGGCGATTATTCTCTTTGCGCTGATTGCCTGGCAGGTTTCCGGCGTGGGCATGGGGATCGCAACGCTGATATCGCTGATCGCCATCGGCGCGATCGGCGCCTGGTCGCAGGCGATGATTACCCTGGCGCTGGTATTGACCGCCCTGTTGTTCTGCGTCGTGATCGGATTACCGATGGGAATCTGGCTGGCGCGCAGCCCGCGCGCGGCCAAAATAGTTCGTCCGCTGCTGGATGCGATGCAGACCACGCCCGCGTTTGTCTATCTGGTGCCGATTGTCATGTTATTCGGCATCGGTAACGTGCCGGGCGTGGTGGTGACGATTATTTTTGCTCTACCGCCGATTGTACGCCTGACGATCCTGGGCATTAACCAGGTGCCTGCCGACTTAATTGAAGCGTCGCGCTCGTTCGGCGCCAGCCCGCGCCAAATGTTGTTCAAAGTGCAGCTACCGCTGGCGATGCCCACCATTATGGCAGGCGTTAATCAGACGCTGATGCTGGCTCTCTCGATGGTCGTCATCGCCTCGATGATTGCGGTCGGCGGACTTGGCCAGATGGTACTACGCGGCATTGGTCGTCTTGATATGGGGCTGGCAACCGTCGGCGGCGTCGGCATTGTGATTCTCGCCATCATTCTGGACCGTCTGACGCAGGCCGTCGGGCGCGACTCGCGTAGCCGCGGTAACCGTCGCTGGTATACCACCGGTCCTGTTGGGCTAATCACCCGCCCTTTCGTTAAGTAACTCTCCTGACGCCCGGTGACATTGCGCTTACCGGGCTTACAACTCCCTACCATAATTAAAGGAACAACGATGCGACATACTGTGATATTTGCCTCAGCGTTTGCCACCCTTGTCACCGCCAGCGCTTTCGCTGCCGACCTGCCTGGCAAAGGCATTACCGTCCAACCAATCCAAAGCACGATTTCTGAAGAGTCCTTCCAGACGTTACTGGTCAGCCGGGCGCTGGAAAAGTTGGGTTATACCGTAAATAAGCCGAGTGAAGTCGATTACAACGTAGGCTACACCTCTATCGCCTCTGGCGATGCGACGTTTACCGCCGTGAACTGGCAGCCGCTGCATGATGATATGTATGCCGCAGCAGGCGGAGACAACAAGTTTTATCGCGAGGGCGTCTTTGTTTCCGGCGCTGCGCAGGGCTATCTGATCGATAAAAAAACCGCCGAGCAGTACAACATCACCAATATCGCTCAGCTAAAAGATCCGAAAATCGCCAAAATCTTCGATACCAATGGCGACGGAAAAGCGGACATGATGGGCTGCTCGCCGGGCTGGGGCTGCGAAGCCGTGATCAATCACCAGAATAAAGCGTTTGATCTGCAAAAAACCGTTGAGGTCAGCCACGGTAACTATGCGGCGATGATGGCTGATACCATTACCCGTTTTAAAGAAGGCAAGCCGGTGCTGTATTACACCTGGACCCCGTACTGGGTGAGCGACGTAATGAAGCCGGGTAAAGATGTCGTCTGGCTACAGGTGCCGTTCTCCTCTCTGCCGGGCGAACAGAAAAATATTGATACTAAACTGCCGAACGGCGCGAACTATGGGTTCCCGGTTAATACCATGCATATTGTCGCCAATAAGGCATGGGCGGAGAAAAACCCGGCGGCGGCGAAACTGTTCGCCATCATGAAGCTGCCGCTGGCGGATATCAACGCGCAGAACGCCATGATGCATGCCGGTAAATCGTCTGAAGCCGATGTTCAGGGCCACGTGGACGGCTGGATCAACGCCCACCAGCAGCAGTTTGACGGCTGGGTGAAAGAAGCGCTGGCCGCGCAGAAATAAGATCGTTTTTTATGCCGGATAAGGCGCAGTTCATGCGCCGCTATCCGGCCAACGCAATCTCTCCTCAAAGCGCACGATTCATCACGTCACCGTTCCCCTTTATTCATCAACATCCGCTATGATTGTTTTCCCAGGAAATAATTATCTGAATCACGATTACCATAATGACGAAACCCACTCATGAGCTTAGCCCGGCGCTGATCGTTTTAATGTCTGTGGCCACGGGGCTGGCGGTCGCCAGCAACTACTACGCCCAGCCGCTGCTTGATACCATCGCACATCACTTTTCGCTTTCCGCCAGCTCCGCAGGGTTTATCGTTACCGCCGCGCAGTTGGGCTATGCCGCTGGCCTGTTGTTTCTGGTGCCGCTCGGCGACATGTTTGAACGCCGAACGCTGATTGTCTCCATGACGTTGCTGGCGGCTGGCGGAATGCTGATCACCGCCAGCAGTCAGTCGCTTAGCATGATGATACTCGGAACGGCCTTAACCGGACTGTTCTCCGTGGTGGCGCAGATTCTGGTTCCGCTGGCCGCCACGCTTGCGACGCCCGCCACCCGCGGTAAAGTGGTCGGCACCATTATGAGCGGCCTGTTGCTGGGGATCCTGCTGGCGCGAACGGTCGCCGGACTGCTGGCAAACCTCGGCGGTTGGCGCACCGTATTTTGGGTAGCGTCGGCGCTGATGGCGCTGATGGCCGTCGCGTTATGGCGCGGACTGCCAAAGCTCAAATCCGACACCCATCTTAACTACCCGCAACTGTTGGGTTCTGTATTCAGCCTGTTTATTCACGATAAGCTGCTGCGTACCCGCGCGCTGCTGGGCTGTCTGACCTTTGCTAATTTCAGCATCCTCTGGACATCAATGGCCTTTTTGCTCGCCGCGCCGCCGTTTAGCTATTCCGAGGGGATGATTGGCCTGTTTGGCCTGGCGGGGGCCGCCGGCGCTTTAGGCGCGCGTCCGGCGGGCGGATTTGCCGATAAAGGTAAATCTCACCTCACCACCACGTTCGGCTTACTGCTGCTGTTACTCTCCTGGCTGGCGATCTGGCTTGGGCACACCTCGGTACTGGCGCTGATTATTGGCATTCTGGTACTGGACCTCACCGTTCAGGGGGTACATATCACCAATCAGACGGTCATCTATCGTTTGCATCCGGATGCGCGTAACCGGCTCACCGCCGGCTATATGACCAGCTACTTTATCGGTGGCGCCGCAGGGTCGCTGATTTCCGCCTCCGCCTGGCAACATGCCGGCTGGGCCGGCGTTTGTCTGGCGGGTGTCACGGTAGCCTTACTTAATTTACTGGTCTGGTGGCGAGGTTTTCACCGACAGGAAGCCGTAAATTAAGCGGATAGTGAGCGTTTACCTTTGTTTAAGCTCCTTAGGGTGTTAAGGAGCTCCCCAGTCTGTTAAGGTTATGCTATTCATTTATCATGGTTATTTTTATACCGGTGAAGAATAATATAATTCTATGGAAAGCCCTGCATCCCCATCTGCTCCCAGGCCAATAGCGCCCGTTCAAGGATTCGAAGGTCGTTCACCGATAGCTATCCGTGATATTCCGGTGGCTTTTGCATCGGGTTGTAAGGCCGTTTACCCGGCTTTCGCCCCTCCCGCTTATCGTTCTCTCCTGATTTTTTCATGCAGGCACTCACGCTTTTCTCGTCATTCCTGGATTTGCCGCAGGCGGCGCTTTACCGGGCCCAATGTTCCCGCTGGCGTCTCAGTCTGCGTATCATTGGTTGCTTTATAGCCTGAAAGAATGATTTTGTATTAATAATACATTTACTTTATTTGTCACTGTCGTTACTATATCGGCTGAAATTAATGAGGTCATGCCCAAATGGATAGTTCGTTTACGCCCATTGAACAAATGCTAAAATTTCGCGCCAGCCGTCACGAAGACTTTCCTTATCAGGAAATTCTTTTGACTCGTCTTTGTATGCACATGCAAGGCAAGCTCCTGGAAAACCGCAATAAGATGCTGAAGGCTCAAGGGATTAACGAGACGTTGTTTATGGCGTTGATTACGCTGGAGTCTCAGGAAAACCACAGTATTCAGCCGTCTGAATTAAGCTGCGCGCTGGGTTCATCTCGCACCAATGCGACACGCATTGCAGATGAGCTGGAAAAACGCGGCTGGATTGAGCGTCGTGAGAGCGATAACGACCGCCGTTGCCTGCATCTGCAATTAACGGAGAAAGGCCAGGCATTTTTGCAAGAAGTGCTTCCACCTCAGCATCATTGTCTGCATCAACTCTGGTCATCACTTAGCACTGCCGAAAAAGATCAACTTGAGCACATCACTCGTAAACTCCTGACGCGTCTTGATCAAATGGAGCAGGAAGGCACTGTTCTTGAGGCGCTGCGCTAAAGCGCCGACCCGCTCAAAAATCCAGATTAATAACAGGAAAGCGGACAGGCCGGCACGCGTTACTGCTGGCCTTTCTGACAACAGGTCGGCTCAGCCGATGTGAATAATAAGATCGTGGAGAACAACATGAGCGCAAATGCGGAGATCCAAACCCCGCAGCAACCGGCTAAGAAGAAAGGCAAACGCAAAACAGCGCTGCTACTTCTTACCTTGCTCTTTGTTATTATTGCCGTGGCATATGGAATTTATTGGTTTTTAGTATTGCGTCATATTGAAGAGACAGATGATGCTTACGTGGCAGGGAACCAGGTTCAAATCATGGCGCAGGTGTCAGGCAGCGTGACGAAAGTCTGGGCTGATAACACCGACTTTGTAAAAGAGGGCGATGTTCTGGTCACGCTCGATCAGACTGACGCCAAACAAGCGTTTGAAAAAGCCAAAACGGCGCTGGCCTCCAGTGTGCGCCAGACGCACCAGTTGATGATTAACAGCAAGCAGTTGCAGGCGAATATCGACGTGCAAAAAACCGCCCTGGCGCAAGCGCAAAGCGACCTTAACCGTCGTGTGCCGCTGGGTAATGCCAATCTTATTGGCCGTGAAGAGCTGCAACACGCCCGCGATGCCGTCGCCAGCGCGCAGGCACAGCTGGATGTCGCCATTCAACAGTACAATGCCAACCAGGCAATGATACTCAACAGTAAACTGGAAGATCAGCCCGCGGTTCAACAAGCGGCGACCGAAGTGCGTAACGCCTGGCTGGCGCTGGAGCGTACTCGCATCGTCAGCCCAATGACTGGTTATGTCTCCCGCCGTGCCGTCCAGCCTGGCGCGCAAATCAGCCCCACCACGCCGCTGATGGCCGTGGTGCCTGCAACCGATCTGTGGGTGGACGCTAACTTTAAAGAAACCCAATTAGCGAATATGCGCATTGGGCAGCCAGTGACGGTGATTACTGATATTTATGGCGACGACGTAAAATACACCGGTAAAGTCGTCGGTCTGGATATGGGAACAGGCAGCGCCTTCTCCCTGCTGCCCGCGCAAAATGCGACGGGTAACTGGATTAAAGTGGTTCAACGTCTGCCGGTACGCGTCGAACTGGACGCCCGCCAGTTAGAACAACATCCGCTGCGTATTGGTTTATCGACGCTGGTCACCGTGGATACCGCGAATCGCGACGGTCAGGTACTGGCCAGCCAGGTACGAACGACGCCGGTTGCCGAAAGTAACGCACGCGAAATTAATCTCGCGCCGGTCAATAAACTGATCGACGACATCGTACAGGCTAACGCGGGTTAATCCTGAGGTGCGTGTGATGCAACAGCAAAAACCGCTGGAGGGCGCGCAGCTCGTCATCATGACGATCGCGCTGTCGCTGGCGACATTCATGCAGGTGCTGGACTCCACCATTGCCAACGTGGCGATTCCGACCATCGCCGGGAACCTGGGTTCTTCCCTAAGCCAGGGGACATGGGTTATCACCTCTTTCGGGGTGGCGAACGCTATCTCGATTCCCTTAACCGGCTGGCTGGCGAAACGTTTTGGCGAAGTCAAACTGTTCATGTGGTCGACGGTCGCCTTTGCCGCGGCCTCCTGGGCCTGTGGCGTATCCAGCAGCCTGAATATGCTGATCTTCTTCCGCGTGGTGCAGGGCGTGGTCGCCGGGCCGCTGATTCCGCTCTCGCAAAGCCTGTTGTTGAATAACTATCCGCCTGCAAAGCGCTCCATTGCGCTGGCGCTCTGGTCAATGACCGTCATTGTCGCGCCGATTTGCGGCCCGATTCTGGGGGGCTATATCAGTGATAATTACCACTGGGGATGGATTTTCTTCATCAACGTGCCGATTGGCATCGCCGTCGTCCTGATGACGTTACACACGCTGCGCGGACGTGAAACGCATACCGAACGGCGACGTATTGACGCCGTCGGGCTGGCGTTACTGGTGATTGGCATCGGCAGCCTGCAAATTATGCTCGATCGCGGTAAAGAGCTGGACTGGTTCTCCTCACAGGAAATTATCATCCTGACCGTGGTCGCCGTCATCGCCATCAGTTTCCTGATCGTCTGGGAACTGACCGACGATCACCCTATCGTCGATCTTTCTCTTTTTAAATCGCGTAACTTCACTATTGGCTGCTTGTGCATCAGCCTTGCCTATATGCTCTATTTCGGCGCCATTGTTCTACTGCCGCAGCTTTTGCAAGAGGTGTACGGCTATACCGCAACGTGGGCAGGTCTGGCGTCGGCGCCAGTCGGCATTATTCCGGTAATTTTATCGCCGATTATCGGACGCTTCGCGCATAAACTGGATATGCGCAGGCTGGTCACATTCAGCTTCATTATGTACGCCGTCTGTTTTTACTGGCGCGCCTGGACGTTCGAACCGGGTATGGATTTCGGCGCTTCCGCATGGCCGCAGTTTATTCAGGGATTTGCCGTCGCCTGTTTCTTTATGCCGCTGACCACCATTACGCTCTCCGGGTTACCGCCAGAACGGCTGGCAGCGGCATCAAGCCTGTCGAACTTCACGCGAACGCTGGCGGGCTCCATTGGCACCTCGATTACCACCACTATGTGGACCGATCGTGAGTCGCTACACCATGCTCAGCTCACGGAGTCGGTTACGGCGTATAATCCAAACGCTCAGGCTATGTACGATAAACTGGAAGGCTTAGGGATGACGCACCAACAGGCGTCAGGCTGGATAGCCCAGCAAATCACGAATCAGGGGCTGATTATTTCCGCCAACGAAATCTTCTGGATGTCGGCGGGGATCTTCCTGGTGCTGCTCGGCCTGGTGTGGTTCGCCAAACCGCCCTTCGGTGCGGGCGGCGGCGGTGGCGGCGCGCACTAACTATCTGATAAAAGGGATCTACGGATCCCTTTTTTAGTAGACCAACAATCAGAAGAAATATTTGAATCTCAGACGCCCGCCGTAACGCGCATCTTCACTGTTATCGCCATTATTCGGATTGGCCTCTACCCATGAAGCATAGGCGCCGAGGTAGATGTTAAAGTTTTTCATATCCATCACGTTGGGGAATAAATATGAGGCATGAATAGTGTGAATGTCATAATTGCCGGGATCGGTGATCCAGCAATCGTCCTCACAAACGGCATCGATATTGGTAGCATTAAAGGCTTCGATTTTGTTATGCGCATAGATATAACCCAGTTCAAATCGATGCCACAACGCATTCACCCCAGCAGTAAAATCTGTCTCATCGGTCGCATCCATATAGGCGGTATTCAGGTTAATCACTGCGCCATCTTCCGGGTCAGTTTTTTGACCATTCCAGGTCATGGTAAAACCATAGCCCGTACGATCTGACTGATCGATCCACTTCCCATTCTCATAATAGCCATAGGCGTTGTTAACGACGTTACTTTCCATCGCTATCGCCGTTGAAAAACGCCCGTTTTGCCAGGCGATAACCGGACGGACGTAAGCCACGTTTTTATCGTTGCTTAAATCCATTCCGTGGTACTGCTTCTCGGTATATAACGTACTGCCATTTTCCAGCAATGTGTTAACTTCGAAATACCAGTTGTCGATGGTTTTACTCAGCAGGAAGTTACCCCCGCTGTCGCTACGTCCCCGTCCTTCTTTCATCATATAGATATAGCCGTAACCGTCACTGTAAAGATCGTTCGCTGTATTCCCCGAATATTCAATAAACGTATCCTGATTCAGCGGGAACATATCGTAGGCTTCAAAACGACCAACCTTAATTTTCCAGTCATTCTCACGACCAAAGAAGAAAACGGCATCATCAAGGTTCATTTTTCCGGTCAGGTCCGCCAGAGGCTGTACAGAGAATCCGGCAAAATTACCGTTGTCCAGCCGCTGGTAGCCATCAAAGCCCAACAACAGGCGTCCGTTAATATCCCAGCGTTCATTGGTTCCTGATGCCCAATCTTTATTCGCTGACGTTCTCATCGAGGTCAGGCTACCGGAACGGCTTGCCGCATCCATATTAAATTCGACATCGCCATAGAACTTAATATCGCTGAATCCGGATAAGGTCAGCTTCGGCGGCGTTTTACCTGCTGCAATGGGCTCGGCGGACTGGACATTCACCGTCGGCGTAGCGGCGACCTGCTGCTGTTTCAGCGAGCGAATTTGCGCCTCGGCATCGGATGCCCGTTTTTCAGCATTAACAACACGTTGCTCCAGTTCAGCCAGACGCTGCTCAATAGTGATATTATTCGCTGCCCAAAGGTTATGAGAAAAGCAAGCACCGATCATCAGCGCCAAATATTTAGCCTTCATTTTTTATCCCTTAAGTTTGATGTATACCAGATAAGATTTGCTAAAAACCCCATCGACCGGCTATTAGTAGAGTCTTGTTATTACCTGGATATCTGGCGCATTCCATTATGTTTTTCTATTAATTATTTATGATTTTTAGTTTATGTGATCAATACACTCTGGCATCGTGAGTTATCCGCCTTTTCTGTTTGCCAGATCACATTTTATTATTTAACAGGCCAGGCATTACTTAATTTAAAATGTATTCTCGCCGCAAATATAATAAACGCAAATTATATTAAGCAATAAAAAACCCCGGCCATAAACCGGGGTTAATTTAAATACTGGAAACGCTTACCAATAAGACTAAATATGCAGTTCCTGCAGTTTTTCTTTCGGCAGCGCCAGCTCTTTATTGCTGTTCACGCGCACATCACGCTCCAGAATATGACGGGCAATGTCCTGCGCTTCACTGAGCGAGTGCATCTGATACGTACCGCACTGGTAAACGTTCAGCTCCGGGATCTGGTTTTGATCCTGCACTTTCAGCACATCCGCCATCGCCGCTTTCCACGCGTCGGCAACACGCTGCTCGTCCGGCGTGCCAATCAGGCTCATGTAGAAACCGGTACGGCAGCCCATCGGCGAGATATCGATAATCTCAACGCCGTTACCGTTGAGGTGGTCGCGCATAAAGCCAGCAAACAGATGCTCAAGCGTATGAATCCCTTTTTCCGGCATCACTTCTTTGTTCGGAATGCAAAAACGCAGATCAAACACGGTGATTGCGTCGCCATGCGGGGTGTTCATCGTTTTTGCAACCCGGACCGCCGGCGCTTGCATCCGGGTATGATCGACTGCGAAGCTATCTAATAATGGCATTTAGTCACCTCCGATAATTTTTTAAAAATAAACTGAACTCTTTGTTCCGGGGCGAGTCTGAGTATATGAAAGACGCGCATTTGTTATCATCATCCCTGTTTTCAGCGATGAAATTTTGGCCACTCAGTGAGTGGCCTTTTTCTTTTGGGTCAGGCGTGTTTCGCAAGCCACGCGGCAAACGGCTCGGTATCCGCCGCCTCAATCTCCTGCTGACGACGTACTGAAGCGTCACGTTCAGCAATAAACTCTTCTTCCTGTAAAATCTCCAGCGGCTCTTCGCGTAACAGATTACGGTAAGCCTCACCGAACGCTTTCCCGGTGCCGCCAATGCCTTCATCAATCATAGACCGTAGGATCCGGGCGGAGAATGTCAGTTCAGGATTATCAAAGCAGGCGACCAACTCGTCACACACCTTTTGATACTCCTCTCCCCCGTGGATACTGTCCAGCGTTTGCGCCACGCGTTTCAGATCGCGGAAAAGATCTTTCCCTACTTTGGGCAGCGGGAACTGCGCAGTTTCACAGCCAATGCCTAACGTCAGGCCCGGCTTACGCCCTTCCAGAATAACGCGATTCCAGTTAGTACGCGTACATAACAGCTCATCGCTACTCATTTCCGGCGCATCGGCCAATACGCACCAGACCATAAACAGATCGAGGAAGCGCACCTGTTGCTCGTCTACGCCGATCGGTGAGAACGGATTAATATCGAGAGAACGAACTTCAATATACTCAATACCACCACGCAGAAGCGCGTCAGAAGGCGATTCGCCGCTGCGCGTCACGCGCTTGGGACGAATGGGCGCGTACAGCTCATTTTCAATTTGCAGAACGTTGCTGTTAATCTGTAGCCGCTTACCGTCTTTTTCCACACCAATCCGCGCGTACTCCTCGGAAGGGGTTTTAATCGCGCGCTTCAGACCTGCAACGTATTCATGTAGATCGTTAAACGTAATTCCGAGATTGCTTTGCGACTTATTGGTATAGCCCAAATCACTCAAACGCAGCGACGTCGCATACGGCAGGTAGTACATGCCGCAGTCCGTTTTTTCAAACGGTAATGTGGTTGGCTTTCCTTGCAGGAAAGAGGAGCAAATGGCCGGAGACGCGCCAAACAGATAGGGGATGACCCAGCCAAAACGGTAATAGTTACGAATCAGACGAAAATAGCCGGCAGAAATTTTTTCTTTTGCCGCTTCGCCTTCCGTAACGCCGCATTTCGCCTGCCAGAACGCCATCGGTAATGAAAAATTGTAATGTACGCCGGAGATGGTTTGCATCAAAGCGCCATAACGATTTTTCAGCCCTTCGCGATAGAGCGTCTTAAAGCGCCCGGTATTGGATGTGCCGTACTGCGCCAGCTCTATGTCCTGCCCTTCCGCAATATAGCAGGGCATACTTAATGGCCACATCCGCTCATCGCCCAGTTTCCTGGCCGTATACCGATGGAGATCGCGCATAAAAGTGAGCATATGCTGGATATCGCCATCGACTGGCGTAATAAACTCCAGTAGGGCTTCCGCAAAATCCGTGGTAATCCATTTATGGGTCAGCGCTGAACCTAACGCTTCAGGATGACCTGTTGTCGCCAGCGTGCCATCAGCATTGACACGCAGCGTTTCGCGCTCTAACCCGCGCTGTATCCCCTTTAACGCCTGAGGATGTTTTTCCAGCCAGGCCAGAGCCTGTGATACGTCCGGGATCAAATTGACCTCCCGCCTGTCCAAATCGTTTTAATAAGCATAACTGTAATGGCGGCCATACATGCCAAACCTACAATTATTACCACCACATCATGCCCTGAACCGTCGCCGCTGCGAGCGCAACATAGCGCAGCGCCTTACCAAGACACAAAAAAAAGATCGTCCGCCCCCACGGGATGCGCATCCATCCCGCTAACAGGCACAACAAATCACCGATGACCGGCATCCAGCTTAATAATAGTGTGGCTGCGCCATAACGCTTTAGCCAGCCAGTCGCTTTTTCCTGCCAGCGCGACGTTTTGCGCAGCGGAAAGAAACGCCCAAGAATAACGTTAGTTACCCCTCCAAGGCTATTACCCATTGTTGCTGTGAAGACTAAGACCCAGGGATGACTGACGCCGGAGACCAGCATAGCAACCAAAACCACCTCAGAATTACCGGGTAACAGCGTCGCGCTGAGAAAACTACTGGCAAACAGAGACAGGAGCGACAGTCCGTCACTCACAATAGTCGGACATCCACGGCATCCATTCCCGCCGCCCGCGCCGCCTGTAAACCAAAATCGGCATCTTCAAATACCACGCACTGCGTCGGCATGACGCCCATCCGCTGGGCGCACAATAGGAAGGTGTCAGGCGCGGGTTTGTGATGCTGTACGTGATCTGCCGCCACAACCGCATCAAAATAACGACGCAGCCCCAGATGCGCTAACAAGGCTTCCGCGATAGCACTTTCGCTACCGGTACCGACCGACATGGGACGCCGCCCATGCCACGCTTTAACCACCTCAACCAGCGGCAGCGGTTCTACGCAGTCCAGCAGGATGCTTTTTACCGCGTCGGTTTTCTCACGCGCCAGTGACAGGGGATCAAGATCGGCATGGTTAAGCTCAATGATTGACTGGGCGATAAGCCAGGTTGGCGAACCGTTAAGCGCGACCATTGCCTGTTCATCAAAACGAAGACCATAGCGCCCCAAAACCTCACGCCACGCTTTGCGATGCGTGGGTTCGGTATCCAGGAGAGTACCGTCCATATCAAAAATCAAACCAGCATAACGTGCGTACATCGTGTTCTCGCAAACCGAATAACCAGACAGTACTTTATCGCAATTGGTTGATTTTGTCGCTAATAGAGATGAAGAGGTGTGTTCAGGATAAGGGGAAAAGCGATTGCGGGGCAGTGACGTATCCGGGAGGATTATTCGCCTTATGGGCCGTTGCTGACGCAACGTTATCCTTCCTGGTGCCAGCGGTGATTATAGCTATCTTATCTGCATCTTTATCGCTGAAAGTACGGAGAATATGGTGCATCCGGGAGGATTACTCGCCTTACGGCTCGCCCTTCGGGCCGTTGCTGACGCAACGTTATCCTTCCTGGTGCCAGCGGTGATTACCGCTATCTTATCTGCATCTTCATCGCTGAAAGTACGGAGAATATGGTGCATCCGGGAGGATTCGAACCTCCGACCGCTCGGTTCGTAGCCGAGTACTCTATCCAGCTGAGCTACGGATGCATTGGAAATGATGTTTACTACAAGATTTGATGTCGCATTTACTGCCACACTAAATAAGATGGTGCATCCGGGAGGATTACTCGCCCTTCGGGCCGTTGCTGACGCAACGTTATCCTTCCTGGTGCCAGCGGTGATTACCGCTATCTTATCCGTATCTTCATCACTGAAAGTACGGAGAATATGGTGCATCCGGGAGGATTCGAACCTCCGACCGCTCGGTTCGTAGCCGAGTACTCTATCCAGCTGAGCTACGGATGCATCGGAAAACTTGCTTTACTGCCGATATTGATACCGCGGTGAAAGCCGTATCAAGTAAGAGATGGTGCATCCGGGAGGATTCGAACCTCCGACCGCTCGGTTCGTAGCCGAGTACTCTATCCAGCTGAGCTACGGATGCATCGGGAAACTTACTTTACTGCAGATTTTGATACCGCGGTGAAAGCCGTATCAGGTAAGAGATGGTGCATCCGGGAGGATTCGAACCTCCGACCGCTCGGTTCGTAGCCGAGTACTCTATCCAGCTGAGCTACGGATGCAAATGGCGGTGAGGCGGGGATTCGAACCCCGGATGCAGCTTTTGACCGCATACTCCCTTAGCAGGGGAGCGCCTTCAGCCTCTCGGCCACCTCACCACACGCCTCTTACGAGTGCTTCGAAGAACTTGTTCTGCTCATCGTCGCTGCGTGGCGCACATATTACTTTCTGGGACTTATAAGTCAAACAATTTTTCCAGAGCTTTTATCGTTTGCACACTTCACGCTCAATTAGTCTGTAAAAAAGCCAAAAAGAGTGTTTTATCAACAGATAATTTGATGACACGCTGGCCGCCAAAAGCGCACCATATCAACAGTGAGGTTGAAAAAAGTCATGAAGGGACAACGAGGGCGAGCGAGAAGAGAGGCTGCGTCTCACCCGAAAAGTGAGACGCGAAAACCTTAGTAACTGGACTGCTGGGATTTTTCAGCCTGGATACGCTGGTAGATCTCTTCACGATGGACAGAAACTTCTTTCGGGGCGTTCACGCCAATACGCACCTGGTTGCCCTTCACCCCTAAAACTGTCACGGTGACCTCATCGCCAATCATGAGGGTCTCACCAACTCGACGAGTCAGAATCAGCATTCTTTGCTCCTTGAAAGATTAAAAGAGTCGGGTCTCTCTGTATCCCGGCATTATCCATCATATAACGCCAAAAAGTAAGCGATGACAAACACCTTAGGTGTAAGCAGTCATGGCATTACATTCTGTTAAACCTAAGTTTAGCCGATATACAAAACTTCAACCTGACTTTATCGTTGTCGATAGCGTTGACGTAAACGCCGCAGCACGAGCTGCGGCGCCAACGAACGCTTATAATTATTGCAATTTTGCGCTGACCCAGCCTTGTACACTGGCTAACGCTGCAGGCAGAGCTGCCGCATCCGTACCACCGGCTTGCGCCATGTCCGGACGACCGCCACCCTTACCGCCCACCTGCTGAGCGACCATACCAATCAATTCCCCTGCTTTAACCCGGTCGGTCACATCCTTCGACACGCCCGCAATCAGAGAAACCTTACCTTCAACAACCGTTGCCAGTACGATAACGGTAGACCCCAGTTGATTTTTCAGATCATCAACCATGGTTCGCAGCATTTTCGGCTCAATACCAGCAAGCTCGCTAACCAGGAGCTTCACGCCGTTGAGATCGACCGCTTTACTGGAAAGATTTGCACTCTCCTGCGCTGCGGCCTGGTCCTTCAACTGCTGCAACTCTTTTTCGAGTTGACGCGTACGTTCCAGTACGGCACGCACTTTGTCGCCCAGATTCTGGCTGTCGCCCTTCAGCAGATGCGCAATATCGTTTAAGCGATCGCTTTGCGCATGAACGGTGGCCATAGCGCCTTCACCGGTTACCGCCTCAATACGACGAATGCCCGCTGCAGTGCCGGACTCAGAGATAATACGGAATAGACCGATATCACCGGTACGACTGGCGTGAGTACCGCCGCACAGTTCGGTAGAGAAATCGCCCATGCTCAGAACGCGTACACGTTCGTCGTATTTCTCGCCAAACAGCGCCATAGCCCCTTTCGCCTTCGCCGCGTCGAGATCCATGATGTTCGTTTCAATCGGCAGGTTGCGGCGAATTTGCGCATTCACCAAATCTTCAACCTGACGAATCTCCGACGGCTTCATCGCTTCATTGTGCGAGAAGTCGAAGCGCAGCACTTTATCGCTAACCAGCGAACCTTTCTGCGCAACGTGTGTCCCAAGCACCTGGCGCAACGCCGCGTGCATCAGGTGCGTGGCGGAGTGGTTCAGACGGATACGTGCGCGGCGCGCTTCATCTACGTCAGCCTGTACCGCATCGCCCACTTTCAGAGCGCCCGCAGACAATTTGCCGAGGTGACCAATCGCCTGACCATATTTTTGCGTGTCGTCCACAGCGAAAGTAAATCCAGCGCCTTTCAGCTCGCCTTTATCGCCAACCTGACCGCCTGATTCCGCATAGAATGGGGTCTGATCCAGCACGACAACCGCTTCCTGTCCCGCGTTAATCGCTTCAACCGCTTTACCATCGACAAACAGCGCAGTCACTTTGCCGTTAAGTTCCAGATGGTCATAACCTTTAAATTCAGAAGCGCTATCAACGCGGATCATCGCGTTGTAGTCCGCGCCAAAACCGCTAGCTTCGCGCGCGCGACGGCGTTGCTCTTCCATGGCGGCTTCAAAACCGGCTTCGTCGACTTTGATATTGCGCTCACGGCAGACGTCCGCCGTTAGATCGACCGGGAAACCATAAGTATCATACAGACGGAAAGCGGTTTCGCCGTCCAGGGTATCACCCTGCAATTTCGCCAGTTCTTCATCCAGCAGCGCCAGACCGCGCTCCAGCGTACGGGCGAACTGCTCTTCTTCCGTTTTCAGAACCTGCTCGACCTGCGCCTGCTGACGTTTCAACTCTTCGCCTGCGGAGCCCATTACCTCAATCAGCGGCCCAACCAGCTTGTAGAAGAAGGTCTCTTTCGCGCCCAGCATGTTGCCGTGACGAACCGCGCGACGAATAATGCGACGCAGCACATAGCCACGGTTTTCATTCGACGGCAGCACGCCATCGGCAACCAGGAATGCGCAGGAACGGATGTGGTCGGCGATAACACGCAGCGATTTATTACCCAGATCGGTGGCGCCGGTGACTTTCGCTACCGCTTCAATCAACGTGCGGAACAGGTCGATGTCATAGTTAGAGTTAACGTGTTGCAGTACCGCGGCAATACGCTCCAGCCCCATACCGGTATCTACAGACGGTTTCGGCAATGGTTCCATCGTCCCGTCAGCCTGACGGTTGAACTGCATAAAGACGATGTTCCAGATCTCAATGTAGCGATCGCCATCTTCTTCCGGGCTTCCCGGAGGGCCGCCCCAGATGTGGTCGCCATGATCGTAGAAGATTTCGGTGCACGGACCGCAGGGACCGGTGTCGCCCATCTGCCAGAAGTTATCCGATGCGTATGGCGCACCTTTATTGTCGCCGATACGGATAATACGCTCGCGCGGGATGCCGACTTCTTTTTCCCAGATCTCATAGGCTTCGTCGTCGGTTTCATAGACGGTGACCCATAAACGCTCTTTTGGCAGAGCAAACCAGTTTTCACCGGTCAGTAATTCCCATGCGAACTGAATGGCGTCGTGTTTGAAGTAATCGCCGAAGCTGAAGTTGCCCAGCATTTCGAAGAAAGTATGGTGACGTGCAGTGTATCCGACGTTTTCCAGATCGTTGTGTTTACCCCCCGCGCGTACGCAACGCTGGGAAGTGGTCGCACGGGAATAATTACGTTTATCGAGCCCAAGGAAAACATCCTTGAACTGGTTCATCCCGGCATTGGTAAACAACAGAGTGGGGTCATTGTTAGGCACCAGGGAACTGCTGGCAACTACCTGATGCCCTTTACTATGGAAAAAGTCGAGAAACGCCTGACGGATCTCAGCGGTGCTCTTGCTCATAATTATCCTGAAATCAAGCTACACTTCATCCTTCAGGCCGCCTCTGCGTTGGCTGCGAGTTTCCCGGTCACGCGTTCCCGAGGCTCACTTGCCGCTTTGATGCGGCTTGAATGATTTTGTGTATTTAAGGAATATTCGTCGCAGACGCTGTTCGCCGTTAAGCAACCCGCGTCCAGACGGAAAAAGTGGGAATAAGATAAGTTTTCTTTACCGGGAAGTAAAATCCCGTATGCGCTCAATCTGCAAAATTTCGCCATATTTGCTGGATATCGTCCATCAGATACCCGCGATAGAGCAAAAAGCGCTGTACCTTAACCTTTTCTGAAAAGTTTGAAGGGAGCGGCTCGCCATATTTGCGAACGGCCTGTTCACGTGCCATTTCACTCCAGTCAATTTCACATTCTCGCATCGCTTTTTCAGTCGATTCACGGGAAATGCCTTTCTGATTCAACTCCTGGCGAATACGCGCCGGGCCATAGCCTTTGCGGCTACGACTGGCGATAAAGCGCATCACGAAGCGCTCGTCATCAAGATAGTGATGTTCGTGGCACCAGGCGATCACGCGTTCATAATCGTCTGCCGTCGCATCAATCTCTTCCGGCCCATTTTTGCCCATCACCGGCGCGGAGAGTTTACGCCGTAATTCCTGCTCGCTGTGATCGCGGACAGCAAGAATACGTACCGCACGATCAAGGAGACGAGCATAAGCGGGACGGCGCGATGTGGGTTCACTCATAAAAAACCTTAACAGGGAGAAATGCCAAAAGGGCCGCATAAATGCAGCCCTTGATGGTAATTTAACGTTTTGCTGAATGGCGGCTTCGTTTTGTCCGACCCACCATCACCTGATGATTAAAAATCTTCGTTGGTTTCTGCAACGCCTTCGCTATCGTCAACGGCGAAATCGGGCGTGGCATTCTGATTACTCAACAGTAATTCACGAACCCTTTTCTCGATCTCTTTCGCTGTCGCCGGGTTCTCTTTCAGCCAGGTAGTCGCGTTCGCTTTGCCCTGGCCAATCTTCTCGCCGTTGTAGCTGTACCATGCGCCCGCTTTCTCGATCAGCTTCTCTTTCACGCCCAGGTCAACCAGTTCGCCATAGAAGTTGATGCCTTCGCCGTAGAGGATCTGGAACTCGGCCTGCTTAAACGGCGCGGCGATTTTGTTTTTCACCACTTTCACACGCGTTTCGCTACCCACGACATTATCGCCCTCTTTCACCGCGCCAATACGACGGATATCAAGACGAACGGAGGCATAGAATTTCAGCGCGTTACCGCCGGTGGTGGTTTCCGGGTTACCGAACATCACGCCAATCTTCATACGGATCTGGTTGATGAAAATCAACAGCGTGTTGGACTGTTTCAGGTTCCCCGCCAGCTTACGCATCGCCTGGCTCATCATACGCGCCGCGAGGCCCATGTGAGAGTCGCCGATTTCGCCTTCGATTTCCGCTTTCGGCGTTAGCGCCGCTACGGAGTCGACCACAATGACGTCCACCGCGCCTGAACGCGCCAGCGCGTCACAGATTTCCAGCGCCTGCTCGCCGGTATCCGGCTGAGAGCAGAGCAGGTTATCGATATCGACGCCCAGCTTGCGTGCGTAAACAGGGTCAAGCGCGTGTTCCGCATCGATAAACGCACAGGTTTTACCTTCACGCTGCGCAGCGGCAATCACCTGCAGCGTCAGGGTCGTTTTACCGGAAGATTCCGGCCCGTAAATTTCGACGATACGCCCCATCGGCAGACCGCCCGCACCGAGTGCGATATCCAGTGAAAGCGAACCGGTGGAGATAGTTTCCACATCCATAGAACGGTCTTCACCCAGACGCATGATGGAGCCTTTACCAAATTGCTTTTCAATTTGGCCCAGTGCTGCCGCCAACGCTTTCTGTTTGTTTTCGTCGATAGCCATTATTACTCCTGTCATGCAACTTGGTATTGAACCGGATAGTGAATTCGTACTGTTGAAGCAATTATACTGTATGCTCATACAGTATCAAGTGTTTTGTAGAAATTGTTGCCACAGGGTTTGTAGCGCGTACGTCGTCGCCTGTCGACGCACCGATTCGCGGTCGCCGCTGAAGCATTCCCGACGCGTAATCCCTTCTCCACTGACGCTGGCGAAAGCAAACCACACCGTACCAACAGGCTTTTCTTCACTGCCGCCATCCGGCCCGGCAATCCCGCTAATAGCGACAGCAAAATCGGCGCGAGCGGCCTTCAGCGCCCCGATCGCCATTTCGACCACTACGGGTTCGCTGACCGCGCCATGCTGCGCCAGAGTCTCTTCACGCACGCCAATCATCTGCGCTTTGGCTTCATTACTATAGGTGACAAAGCCGCGTTCAAACCAGGCGGAGCTTCCGGCGATGTCGGTAATGGCTTTCGCCAGCCAGCCGCCGGTACAGGACTCTGCTGTAGTTACGGTCGCCCCGCGCGCTTTTAACGCCAGCCCGACCTGCTCGCTAAGCCGCATCAGTTCACTGTCAGTCATCATGACCTCTGTCAGTTAGAAATCCTGCCGCACAAGATAGCACTTTCTCACCAGAGATGGGGACGAGCAGTCGATTTTACGAGTCGGATTCCGAAAAAATGCCAGCAGGTTATTTATGCAGAATGAAATGAGGTAGCACATGACTAAATAGCAGTACCATGTCGCTAAATTTACACGCACGGAGAGAAAGCAAGGATGTCACTCAAAAAAACGGAAAGCACACAGCAAACACTAAAACAAACCACCCAACTACGGCTGTGGGCCACAATTGGCGGCGTCTGTTCACTTGTCATGGGAGTACTGAATATATTGTCGTCAGGCTATTTTGAACCGTATGATGGCGGTCAAATTATCTTAGGCCTGGGATGTCTGGGATATAGTCTGGCACTATCAAAGAAGATATCCCACTTGCAGGCAGAGAATCAGCCCAAAAAGCCATAATAATAGCGGAGGGGGTGCTCCCCTCCCTAAGCGTAAATTAGCGCACCCGCGCCAGCGCTACCGCCTGGCCCAGTTGCCAAACCGCCATCGCATAATGCGTGCTGTGGTTATATCGGGTAATGGTGTAGAAGTTCGGCAGGCCGTACCAGTACTGGTAGCCCGTACCGATATCCAGACGCAGCAGGCTGGCTTCCTGATGATTGCCCAACGATTGCTGCGGCGTTAAGCCTGCGGCGGCAAGCTGAGAGAGGCTGTATTTTGTTTTGAAACCATTCGCCAGTCCCGGCGCCTGACCATTCGCCGGCACCGCAACCGTATCGCCTTTCACCCAACCATGCGCCTTGAAGTAGTTCGCCACACTGCCGATGGCATCTACCGGATCCCACAAGTTAATGTGCCCATCGCCATTGAAATCGACCGCATATTCTTTATAGGAAGATGGCATAAACTGGCCGTAGCCCATCGCGCCCGCAAAGGAACCTTTCAGATTGAGCGGATCGTCTTGCTCATCGCGCGCCATGAGCAGGAAGGTTTCCAGCTCGCCGGAGAAATATTCCGCCCGGCGCGGATAGTTAAATGACAGCGTCGCCAGCGCGTCCAGAATCCGTGTTTTCCCCATGATACGTCCCCAGCGGGTTTCCACGCCGATGATGCCCACGATGATCTCCGGCGGTACGCCGTATACCTGCCAGGCGCGGTTCAGCGCGTCTTCATACTGATTCCAGAACGCGACGCCGTTTTGCACGTTATCCGGCGTAATAAATTGTTTGCGGTAGCGCAACCAGGCGCCATTTGGTCCGGCGGGCGGCTGAGTGGTCGGCGCTTGTCTGTCCATCAGACGCAGGACGTAATCCAGTCTTTTAGACTGCGAGAGGATCTCCTGCAGTTGCTGACGGTCGAAACCGTGTTTACTGACCATTTTATCAATGAACTGCTGCGCATTAGGGTTGTTGGCGAAGTCGCCGCCCATTTGCATGACGTTATGCTGCGGCTCAAGCAGGAAGCCGCCGGAAGACGTGCCCGTCGTCGCTTGAGTCTCGGAAGATTTTGGCGTGCTGCTACAGGCAGCAAGCAATACGCAAAGTGGAAGTAACGCTACATAACGACGCTTGAACATGAGACATCCATTAAACAAATTCAGCCAGGGAGAAGTATGGTAAAGCATCCCCCGCCGCACAAGGAAGCGGCACAAGAGAATAAATCACCTTTCTCCTCTTTTCAGTTTGTATCCGCTCCCCCACTCCCGCAATCTTTCAACTTAAAATATTTTTCTTTTATTTTGCGATCACAATAACACTTTTGAATCTTTCAACATGATTACAATGAACAGGAAATTAGCAAGAAAACTAAAAACCCTACAGGAGAGAACAATGATCGAAACCATTACACATGGTGCGGAGTGGTTCATCGGGTTATTCCAGAAAGGCGGAGAGGTGTTTACCGGTATGGTGACAGGTATTCTTCCGCTACTGATAAGCCTGCTGGTTATCATGAATGCGCTCATCAATTTTATCGGCCAGCAGCGTATTGAGCGTTTTGCCCAACGTTGTTCCGGAAATCCGCTATCTCGTTACCTGCTTTTACCGTGTATCGGGACATTTGTTTTTTGTAATCCGATGACCCTGAGCCTGGGACGCTTTATGCCGGAGAAGTACAAGCCGAGCTATTACGCGGCGGCCTCCTATAGCTGTCACTCCATGAACGGTCTGTTTCCGCATATCAATCCCGGCGAACTGTTTGTTTATCTGGGTATCGCCAGCGGACTCACCACGTTAGGGCTTCCTCTCGGCCCGCTCGCGGTGAGCTATCTGCTGGTAGGTCTGGTGACGAACTTCTTCCGCGGTTGGGTCACCGATCTCACCACCGCTATTTTTGAGAAAAAAATGGGGATTCAACTTGAGCAGAAAGTTCATCTGACAGGAGCGGTATCATGACACGGGTTCGTATTGAGAAAGGCGCCGGCGGCTGGGGCGGCCCGCTTGAACTGGACGTTACGCCAGGCAAAAAGATCGTCTATATCACAGCCGGTACGCGCCCGGCGATCGTCGACAAACTGGCGCAACTAACAGGCTGGCAAGCGGTGGACGGCTTTAAAGAAGGCGAACCGCCGGAAGCGGAGATCGGCGCGGCCATTATCGACTGCGGCGGTACGCTGCGCTGCGGTATCTATCCGAAACGCCGGATTCCAACCATTAATATTCACTCGACGGGTAAGTCCGGCCCACTGGCGCAGTATATTGTTGAGGATATTTATGTCTCCGGCGTAAAAGAAGAAAACATTACTCTTGTCGGCGAAACGCCTGCCAGTCCCCAGCCTGCCAAAACGACATTAGGACGTGACTACGACACCAGCAAAAAAATCACCGAGCAGAGCGACGGGCTGCTGGCAAAAGTCGGTATGGGAATGGGCTCCGCCGTGGCGGTACTGTTCCAGTCCGGTCGCGACACCATTGATACGGTCCTGAAAACAATCCTGCCGTTTATGGCGTTCGTTTCGGCGCTGATCGGCATCATTATGGCCTCAGGTCTTGGCGACTGGATCGCCCACGGCCTGGCGCCATTAGCCAGCCATCCACTGGGGCTGGTGACGCTGGCATTGATCTGCTCGTTCCCGCTGCTGTCGCCCTTTCTCGGCCCTGGCGCGGTTATCGCTCAGGTCATTGGCGTCCTGATCGGCGTTCAGATAGGCCTGGGCAATATCCCCCCGCATCTGGCGCTTCCCGCCCTGTTCGCGATTAACGCGCAGGCGGCCTGCGACTTTATCCCGGTCGGCCTGTCACTGGCGGAAGCGAAACAAGACACCGTTCGCGTCGGCGTACCTTCCGTGCTGGTCGGACGCTTCCTGACTGGCGCGCCCACGGTACTTATCGCCTGGTTTGTTTCCGGCTTTATCTATCAATAAGAGGTTCAGACATGAGCGTGATTTATCAAACCACCATCACCCGTATCGGCCAGAGCGCGATGGAGGCGCTCGGCGAACAGATGCTGATTACGTTTCGGGAAGGCGCGCCGGCGGATATCGAAGAATTTTGCTTCATCCATTGTCATGGCGAACTGACCGGCGCGCTGCAGCCTGGCGCGCGGTGTGAATTGGGCCAACATTGCTATCCGGTCACGGCGGTCGGCAGCGTAGCCGAGCAAAACCTGCGTGAACTGGGGCATATCACTTTGCGCTTCGATGGTCTGCGCGAAGCAGAATTTCCCGGCACCGTACACGTTGCGGGGCCTGTACCGGACGATATCGCGCCGGGCTGTATTTTGACGTTTGTCGCTTAAGGAGAAAAAACATGAATCAAGTTGCCGTTGTCATTGGCGGAGGCCAGACCCTGGGGGCATTCCTTTGCCGTGGGCTTGCAGAAGAAGGATACCGCGTGGCGGTCGTTGATATTCAAAGCGATAAAGCCGCGAATGTCGCCCAGGAAATTAACGCCGATTTTGGCGAAGGTATGGCGTACGGTTTTGGCGCCGACGCTACCAGCGAGCAGAGCGTGCTGGCGCTGTCCCGCGGCGTAGACGAGATTTTCGGGCGCGTCGATCTGCTGGTTTACAGCGCGGGTATCGCCAAAGCGGCGTTTATCAGCGATTTCCAGTTGGGCGATTTTGACCGCTCGCTACAGGTGAATCTGGTGGGCTATTTCCTCTGCGCCCGTGAGTTTTCCCGCCTGATGATCCGCGACGGCATTCAGGGGCGCATTATTCAGATTAACTCTAAATCCGGCAAAGTGGGCAGTAAACACAACTCCGGCTACAGCGCGGCGAAATTCGGCGGCGTGGGGTTAACCCAGTCTCTGGCGCTGGATCTGGCGGAATACGGCATTACCGTACACTCGTTGATGCTCGGCAACCTGTTGAAATCGCCAATGTTCCAGTCACTGCTGCCGCAATACGCCACTAAACTGGGCATTAAGCCCGACGAGGTGGAACAGTATTACATTGATAAAGTACCGCTCAAACGCGGGTGTGATTATCAGGATGTGCTGAACATGCTGCTATTTTATGCCAGCCCGAAAGCGTCTTATTGCACCGGGCAGTCGATCAACGTAACCGGCGGTCAAGTGATGTTCTGACCGTGAATTGCCGGATGGCGCCGTAGGCCGGATAAGACGGTTACGCCGCCATCAGGCAAACCAACAGGAGCACATTATGGTTTCCACTCTGATTACCGTCGCCGTTATCGCCTGGTGTGCGCAGCTGGCGCTGGGCGGTTGGCAGATTTCCCGCTTTAATCGGGCTTTCGATAAACTTAGCCAACAGGGGCGGGTCGGCGTCGGGCGCTCCGGCGGGCGTTTTAAGCCCCGGGTGGTGGTTGCCGTGGCGCTGGACGAACAGCAGCGGGTGACGGACACTTTATTGATGAAAGGCCTTACGGTATTCGCCAGACCGGTTAAAATTGCCGCAATGCAAGGAAAACATTTGCATGAATTACAGCCTGATGTGATCTTTCCCCATGATTCGCTCGCGCAGAATGCACTATCATTGGCGCTTAAACTGAAACATGGGTAATTTCGTTGTGAATGCGTATAGCTTGCGAAATTATCATTTTGCAACCAATACCCTAAATAATTCGAGTTGCAGGAAGGCGGCGACGCAGTGAATCCCAGGAGCGTACATCAGTACGTGACCGGGGTAAGCGAGGAAAGCCAACGCACATGCAGCGTGAAGTATGACGGGTAAATACATAAGTCAGGGTAATCACGCCTATGAAACCTCGTCAGCGTCAGGCCGCGATTCTGGAGCACCTGCAAAAACAGGGAAAATGCTCGGTTGAAGAACTGGCCCAGTACTTTGACACGACAGGCACCACTATCCGTAAAGATCTGGTCATTCTGGAAAATGCCGGAACCGTCATCCGCACCTATGGCGGCGTGGTGTTGAATAAAGAAGAGTCCGATCCGCCTATTGATCACAAAACGCTTATCAACACCCACAAAAAAGCGCTGATAGCCGCAGCCGCTGTGAAATATATCCATGATGGCGATTCCATTATTCTGGACGCCGGAAGTACCGTGTTACAGATGGTGCCGTTGCTTTCGCGTTTTAGCAACATCACGGTGATGACCAACAGCCTCCATATTGTTAACGCGCTATCGGAACTGGACAACGAACAAACTATCCTGATGCCCGGCGGCACCTTCCGTAAAAAATCGGCGTCGTTTCACGGTCAACTGGCGGAAAACGCCTTTGAGCAATTCAGCTTTGATAAACTTTTCATGGGAACTGACGGTATTGACCTGAATGTCGGTGTGACCACGTTCAATGAGGTTTACACCGTCAGTAACGCAATGTGCAATGCAGCACGCGAGGTGATTCTGATGGCGGACTCCTCAAAATTTGGTCGTAAAAGCCCCAATGTGGTGTGCAGTCTGGAAACCGTCGACAAACTGATCACGGACGCGGGGATCGATCCGGCATTTCGTCAGGCGCTGGAAGCAAAAGGGATTGAAGTAATCATAACCGGAGAAAGCAATGAGTGATGCACTACTAAACGCGGGCCGTCAGACTTTAATGCTGGAGCTACAGGAAGCCAGCCGTCTGCCGGAGCGTCTGGGCGATGATTTTGTCCGCGCCGCCAATATCATTATTCACTGTGAAGGCAAAGTGATCGTTTCCGGTATTGGTAAATCAGGTCATATTGGTAAAAAAATCGCCGCGACGCTTGCCAGTACCGGTACTCCCGCTTTTTTTGTTCATCCGGCGGAAGCACTGCATGGCGATCTGGGGATGATTGAAAGCCGCGATGTGATGTTATTTATCTCCTATTCCGGCGGCGCAAAAGAACTCGACCTCATCATCCCGCGTCTGGAAGATAAATCCGTCGCGCTGCTGGCGATGACCGGTAAACCTCACTCTCCGCTGGGGCGAGCGGCAAAAGCCGTTCTGGATATTTCCGTCGAGCGTGAAGCCTGTCCGATGCATCTGGCGCCGACATCCAGTACCGTCAATACGCTGATGATGGGCGATGCGCTGGCGATGGCGGTCATGCAGGCGCGCGGTTTTAACGAAGAAGATTTCGCCCGTTCGCATCCGGCTGGCGCACTGGGCGCGCGTTTGCTCAATAATGTGCATCACCTGATGCGCCAGGGCGATGCAATACCGCAGGTGATGCTCGCCACCAGCGTGATGGATGCCATGCTGGAACTTAGCCGTACCGGGCTGGGGCTGGTGGCGGTTTGCGATGAGCAACATGTTGTGAAAGGCGTCTTTACCGACGGCGACCTGCGCCGCTGGCTGGTGGGCGGCGGCGCGCTCACCACGCCGGTAAGCGAAGCCATGACGCCCAACGGTATTACGCTCCAGGCGCAAAGCCGCGCCATTGACGCCAAAGAGCTCCTGATGAAGCGCAAAATTACCGCCGCGCCAGTGGTCGATGAAAACGGCAAACTCACCGGCGCCATTAACCTACAGGATTTCTACCAGGCGGGGATTATCTAATCCTTCAGTCCCAGACGCTTCGCCAGCCGGTGCAGGTTGGCGACGTCGGTTTCCAGCGCCCGCGCGCTGGCCGCCCAGTTATGATTATTTTGCGCCAGCGCCTGGCGAATCATCTCTCGCTGGAAGTTCTCCGTCGATTCGCGCAAATTGCGGCAAGTCGGCAGCGCCAGAAAGCTTTCCGCAGGCGGCGCGGGTAAAACATCCTCTGACAAGGCAAAATGCTGCGCCTCCAGTATCACCTCATCCCCTGCCCGGGTCGCTCTCGCCAGTACAACCGCACGGTGAATGGCATGTTCCAGCTCCCGGACGTTGCCCGGCCAGCCATAGCTGAGCAAATGGCGGCGCGCGCCGGGACTCAGCACCACGCGGGACAGCCCCAGCCGCAGCCGGCACTGCTCGCAAAAATAGCCCGCCAGCAGCACCACATCATCGCCGCGCTCGCGCAGCGGCGGCACAAAGAGCGGGAAAACGCTCAGGCGATGGAACAGATCGGCGCGAAAACGCCCCGCCAGCACCTCTTCACGCAGGTCACGGTTGGTCGCCGCCAACACCCGCACATCCACGCGCAGGCTACGATCGTCGCCGACGCGCTGAATATCGCCATACTGCAACACGCGAAGTAGCTTGGCCTGTAGCGCCAGCGACAGTTCGCCAATCTCATCCAGAAACAGCGTACCGTTGTCGGCCATTTCAAACTTACCGCTACGATTACTGATAGCCCCGGTAAAAGCCCCTTTTACATGACCAAACAACTCGCTCTCCGCCACGCTTTCCGGCAGCGCGGCGCAGTTGAGATAGACCAGCGGATTGACCGCTCTGGGGGAGCCCTGGTGAATAGCTTTCGCCACCAGCTCTTTACCGGTCCCCGTTTCACCGCCGATCAGCACGTTAAGATCGGAGCCCGCCACAATCTCGATCTCTTTTTTCAACTGCGTCATCGCCGGCGACAGGCCGATCATGTGCGGCTCTTTTATCGGTTCGAACACGCCTGACGACCCCGGCAGCATGTTCTGGCTTTCCAGTTGTTCAATTAACAGCGCATTACTCAATGCCCCGGCGGCCAGCGCGGCGACAAGCCGTAGCTCTTCATCGCTAAATACCTCGAACTGCTCCGGCGTCATAGCATCAAGGGTCAGCGCACCGATGAGGTTCTGTCCGGCAAACAGCGGCAGACCAACACAGGCGTGGACTTTCAGGCTTTCCTGTCCGGGAATTAACCCGTCATACGGATCGGGTAAATCGCTATCAGCCGGAAAACGCACCACGTCCCCCGCGCGGGCGATGGCTTCCAGGCGCGGATGCCCTTCCAGGGTAAAACGTCTGCCGAGAACGTCCTGCGCCAGGCCATCAATCGCCAGTGGAATAAATTGTCGTGATTCATAGCGCAGCAGCGCCGAGGCGTCGCACGCCAGCACCTGACGCAGCGTAGTAATCAGCCGCTGAAAACGATCCTGATGCCCAATGCCGCGTTGTAACTCAATGGCGATGCCCGCCAATACCTCCACGGAAAAACTCATGGTTACCTCATTGTCATTTTGACAACCTATAGTGTCATATTGACAGCATCATTTATAGTCTTTTTGACTATATCAAAAATGCAAATCATCATAAATATATATAAATCAATAATATAAAAAGTTGGCACACTACCTGCAATAAGCAAAACAACTTTTTGTAAACGTTGAATGAATTGAGGTGGTTATGTCTATTCTGGTTAAAAATAATATTCATTGGGTTGGCCAACGCGACTGGGAAGTACGTGATTTTCACGGCACTGAATACAAAACGCTGCGTGGCAGCAGCTATAACAGCTATCTCATTCGTGAAGAAAAGAATGTGCTGATCGATACCGTCGATCATAAGTTTAGCCGTGAGTTTGTGCAAAACCTGCGCAGTGAAATCGACCTCGCGGATATCGACTACATCATCA
Source organism: Salmonella sp. SJTUF15591 (assembly GCF_043356435.1). NCBI lineage: Bacteria > Pseudomonadati > Pseudomonadota > Gammaproteobacteria > Enterobacterales > Enterobacteriaceae > Salmonella > Salmonella sp. SJTUF15591. Next base: position 126,321 of record NZ_JBEUJO010000002.1, read on the forward strand.
TTAACCATGCCGAAGAAGACCATGCAGGCGCGCTGACCGAACTGATGGCGCAGATCCCGGACACGCCTATCTACTGTACCGCCAACGCCATTGACTCTATCAACGGCCATCACCATCACCCGGAATGGAATTTTAAGGTGGTGAAAACCGGCGATACGCTGGATATCGGCAACGGCAAGCAGTTGATCTTCGTGGAAACGCCGATGCTGCACTGGCCGGACAGCATGATGACCTATATGACCGGCGACGCGGTGTTATTCAGCAACGACGCCTTTGGTCAGCACTATTGCGACGAGCGCCTGTTCAATGATGAAGTGGACCAAACCGAACTGTTTGAACAATGCCAGCGCTACTACGCCAATATCCTGACGCCGTTCAGCCGTCTGGTAACGCCAAAAATTACCGAAATCCTCGGCTTCAACCTGCCGGTGGATATGATTGCCACCTCACACGGCGTGGTATGGCGCGACAACCCAACGCAAATCGTGGAACTGTATCTGAAATGGGCGGCAGATTATCAGGAAGATCGTATCACTATTTTCTACGATACCATGTCGAACAATACTCGCATGATGGCGGATGCCATCGCGCAGGGTATCAATGAAGTGGACCCGAACGTGGCGGTCAAAATCTTTAACGTCGCCCGCAGCGATAAAAATGAAATATTGACCAACGTCTTCCGTTCGAAAGGCGTTCTGGTCGGCACTTCTACCATGAACAACGTGATGATGCCGAAAATCGCTGGTCTGGTGGAAGAGATGACCGGCCTGCGCTTTCGCAACAAACGCGCCAGCGCCTTCGGTTCTCATGGCTGGAGCGGCGGCGCGGTGGATCGACTGTCCACGCGCTTACAGGATGCCGGTTTTGAAATGTCCCTGAGTCTGAAAGCGAAATGGCGTCCGGATCTGGATGCGCTGGAGTTGTGCCGTCAGCACGGTCGCGACATCGCGCGTCAGTGGGCGCTTGCTCCGCTGCCGGAAACCACACAGAAAACCGCGCCAGTCGAAGAAACCACAACCTGCGCCGCCGCAGACCTCGGCCCTAAAATGCAATGCAGCGTATGCCAGTGGATTTACGACCCTGCGCAGGGCGAGCCGTTGCAGGATGTCGCGCCGGGTACGCCGTGGAGCGACGTGCCGGATAACTTCCTGTGCCCGGAATGTTCATTAGGTAAAGACGTGTTCGACGTACTGGCGACGGAGGCAAAATGAGTCGGGGGATCATCATTATTGGGTCGGGCTTCGCCGCCCGCCAGCTCGTCAAAAATATCCGTAAACAAGATGCGCATGTGCCGTTAACTCTGATTGCGGCGGACAGCATGGATGAGTACAACAAGCCCGATCTCAGCCACGTTATCAGCCAGTCGCAGCGCGCCGATGATCTCACCCGCCAGTTAGCGGGGGAATTTGCTGAACAGTTTAATCTGCGACTGTTCCCGCATACCAGGGTTGCTGACATTGATGCCGATGCCCATGTGGTGAAAAGTCAGGATAAGCAGTGGCAGTACGACAAGCTGGTACTGGCGACCGGGGCGACAGCCTTTGTGCCGCCGATTGCAGGACGTGAGTTAATGCTTACTTTGAATAGCCAGCAGGAGTACCGAGCCTGTGAGACACAACTGCGCGACGCGCAGCGAGTGCTGATTGTCGGCGGCGGTCTCATTGGCAGTGAATTAGCAATGGATTTCTGCCGCGCCGGGAAAACGGTAACGCTGATGGATAACGCCGCCAGCCTTCTCGCCTCACTGATGCCACCGGAAGTGAGCAGTCGCTTACAGCATCACCTGACCGATATGGGGGTGCATCTGCTGCTGAAATCGCAGTTGCAAAAACTGGAGAAAACCGAAGCCGGTATCCGCGCTACGCTGGTAAGCCAGCATAGTATTGAGGTCGATGCGGTGATTGCCGCCAGCGGCTTACGCCCGGAAACCGCTCTGGCGCGCCGCGCCGGGGTAGTCGTCAACCGCGGCGTCTGCGTGGATAGCTATCTACAGACCAGTCACCCGGATATTTATGCGATCGGCGATTGCGCGGAAATCAATGGTCAGGTGCTGCCCTTCCTGCAACCGATCCAGTTAAGCGCGATGTACCTGGCGAAAAATCTGCTCGGCGGCAACGCGCCGCTGAAGCTACCGGCGATGCTGGTCAAAGTCAAAACGCCGGAACTGCCGCTGCATCTGGCGGGAGAAACTCAGCGCCGCGATTTAAGCTGGCAGATTACCGCAGAATCTGACGGTATGATTGCCAAAGGCATGAGTGGAGAAGGCCAGCTACGCGCCTTTGTGGTGAGTGAAGACCGCATGAAAGAGGCCTTTGCACTGCTGAAAACGTTGTCCGTATAAGCCTGTGATGCCGGATGGCGCCGCTTCGCGTCTTATCCGGCCTACGAGTGAGCATCTGTTTACAGGCCGAATAAGGCGCAGCCGCCATCCGGTGCCCTACACTTCCCTTAATGCTCGCGCTGCGGCAATCACGCCCTGTCCAAACGACAGCCCGCCGTCGCCCGCCGGTAACCGCTGCGGAAATAACAATTTAAAATCAGAAAGATAAAAGGCAAGACGCGCGCGCAGTAAGCGGTTGTGTATCACCCCGCCGCTGAAGACCAGAGTGGTTATCCCCCGCGCCGTAGCCTGCTGGCGCATTAGCGTGGCAAACCCGCACGCCAGCGCATCATGAAAAGCCCAGGCGCGTTGCGCGGGCGTGGCCTGCCAGTTCAACCATTGCCGCCAGAAAACAGCGACGTCCAGTTGAGCGCCGTTAAGCGGCATCGTTACCGGATGCTCAACGTTAGCGCATTGAGAGGCCAGCGCCTCCAGCGCGCAGGCGGCCTCGCCCTCATAGCTAAGCGATGCTGGCGCGCAGCAAAGCGCGGCGGCCACCGCGTCAAACAACCGCCCGCAGGAAGAGGCCAACGGGGCATTGACGCCGCGCTCAATGGCGCGCGCCAGGACACTCCAGTTTTGCTGTTGCAGCCCCGCTGTCTCCGGGTAATCCTGCCAGTCCGGCACAAAGCGCAGGCACTGCGCCAACAGATTACGCCACGGCTGTTTGGCAGCCAGATCGCCTCCCGGCAGCGCCACGGCGGGTAAACCGCCTAAATGTTCGCACTCGCGATAATTGACCCGCAAACATTCTCCGCCCCATAGCGCGCCATTCTCACCCATGCCGATACCGTCTACCGTCAGGGCAATCACCTCTCCGCCGTCCAGCGGCCAACCATGCTCGGCCAGGCAAGCCGCCGCATGGGCATGATGGTGTAACACCGTCTCTGTCGGCAGACGCATCTCACTGGCCCACTGACTGGAAACATAGCCCGGATGCGCATCACAGACGATACGCTCTGGCGTAAAATCGTAGATTGACTGGATCAGACGCAATGCCTCGCGCCACTGCGCCTGGATACCGTCATCGCTGAGATCGCCCAAATGTTGGCTGACAACCGCCTGTTCGCCGCGTACCAGACAGAACGTGTTTTTCAGATCCGCGCCCAGACAAAGTATCGGCGGCACATCGCGAAATCCGGGCGGCAACGCAATCGCGTCCGGCACGTATCCCCGCGAACGACGCAGCATTTCGCCGCTGTCGCGCACGACAGAGTCGTCCATGCGCTGTACAATGTCGCGATTGTGCAACAGAAAACCATCGGCAATATCGTGTAAATCGTCCAGCGCCTGTTCGTTGGTGATGGCGGGCGGTTTGCCGCTCAGGTTGCCGGATGTCATCACCAGCGGGTAATTGAGCGCCTGCAACAAGAGATGTTGCAATGGATTGGCTGGCAGCATCACGCCCACTTCCGTAAGTCCTGGCGCGATGCCCTCACTCAGCGAAGGTACATACTGCTTATCCACCAGTACAATCGGGGCCGCTGGCGTGGTCAGCAGCGAACGCGCCGCGCTCGGCAGCGTTTGCGCCGTGGGCAACATCACCGCCAATGGTTTCGCCGGGCGATGTTTACGCGCCCGCAGCATCGCCACTGCGTTATCGTTGCGCGCGTCGCAGGCCAGATGAAAACCACCCAGCCCTTTAACGGCAATAATGCCTCCGGCGTTCAGTTGGGCGACCGCCGCCTGCAAAGCCGCCTCTTTTTCCGCTCGTTCATGTTGGCTCCGCCACTCAAGATGCGGCCCGCATGACGGACAGGCAACGGGCTGGGCATGAAAACGGCGATCGTACGGATCGCGGTATTCGCTGTCGCATTCCGGACACAAGGGAAACGCCGCCATCACCGTAAATGGCCGGTCATAGGGCATAGCGCGAATAATGGTGAAGCGTGGTCCGCAGTGGGTGCAATTGATGAAAGGATAACGGTAGCGCCGCTCGCCTGGGGTATTCATCTCGGCAAGACATGCCGGGCAGGTCGCCGCATCCGGCACGATTTGCGTGTTCATCGAACCGCCTGCGCTCTGACGAATGGTGAAATCCGTCGGTGCGCGCTCCCATACCAACGACGCGTGTTCAACGCTGTCAATGCGCGCCAGCGGCGGGCAATCCTGATAGAGCGCGGCAATAAATTGCGACGGATCTTCCAGCAGCCGAACGACGACGCCGTCGCCGTCATTACACACGTCGCCGTGTAATCGCAACTGCTGCGCCAGCTGCCAGACAAAAGGACGAAAACCGACGCCCTGTACTTTGCCCCGAATGCGTAGCTGTACGCCGGAAGGTGTGTCTATCGCCATCTTATTTTCCCGCCATCATCGACCCCGGATGCCTGATGGCGCGACGCTTATCAGGCCTACAACCGCACGGACCGTAGACCGGATAAGGCATTGATGCCGCCATCCGGCAATGCTTTGTGGCGTATTCTACGCGCAATCGCAGAAATCAGAAAAGCAGCGATGCCGTTGAATCCAGCGCCGCACGACGGCGTTTTTCCGCGCTCAGCTGTTCGAGCTTATTGCGGTCCACGCAGATGAGGGCGTGCGTTGGGCAAGCGGCCATACAGGCCGGACCGGCTTCACGGTGGTGACACAGATCGCACTTGTTGGCTTCGGCTTTTTCGGCACGCACGTTCAGCCCCGCGCCGCTATTGCGAACCACCGGACGTACCACCACTTCCATGGCGCCGTAAGGACATGCCACTACGCAAGTTTTACAGCCAATGCAGCGTTCCTGCATCACATGAACAAAACCTTTGTCACGGCTGATGGCGCCATTCGGGCAAACGTTGGCGCACGGCGCGTCTTCACACTGGCGACACAGCGTTGCCGTGGAAACATTCACGCCTTTGATGACATGGATACGAGGTAAAAAGGTTTCAGGGGTCAGCGATGCGCAATCCTGATTTTCCTGATGGGATACGACGCAAGCCACTTCACAGGTACGGCAACCAATGCACTTACTCGCGTCTGCAATGATGAAACGGTTCATCAAATTCTCCAGCAATAACAGATGATGTGCCGATATATACACGAATCGTGCCAATTTTTATTTCATTGTTATTTAAGAATATTATTTCTATTTTCGTGAGCATTTACGTGTCATCGTCACAAGTGTCGATGACACGTAATGTCGCCAGTGGTGGTCAAAATTTGCAGTGATAGCCAGCCAACGCTGCACCGCAACTGGCATCAATCCTGATTAACGCCTGGCAATACGTTACCGCGTATTAAACAGCGCTGCGTAAGGGAAAGATCGTCCGTTTGCGGATTCCTTCCGGCAATAGGTTTGATAATTAATTTACGGCCAGGATAGTGATTAAAACGGGTCAGCGCCGGATAACTCAACCGGCCAAACCAGCCGTGTACGCGCTGCCAGCGGGCGTCCTTCACCTGATATAAATTGGTTATCCAGTAGCCTGAGTCAAACTGCATATCCAACAGTTGCGTGCGCCCATTGCCCTGTAAATCAAGCAAATCATCGACGCCAGTATCGCTGGCGGTATAAAACCCCCACGGTTCAAAGACGCAGGGGCGGCCATTCTTGAGAAAGGTGAAAATGATGTATTGCGCGCTCGGCGCCAGGCCCAACCCAGGATTGCCCAACCAGATAACCAGATCCTGAATGCCGTTACGATCGAGGTCAGCGCGATAAAATTGCGCATTACCCGCCAAATTAATCAGCATTCCCACCGGGACAACCCACGAATTACCGGCTCTGTCTTTTCCGCTAATCCGCCATTCGTTATCTTTTTTCGGCTCCGGCAGTAGCGTCACGCCACTGACTCCGACCTGGCGAAAATGCCAGGTCTGGTCGGGCGATACAGAATAAGGCAGGGTCAACAGCGGCTTCAGCGCACGCTTTTGCGCATATTCACCGTCGCTCATCGGCAGGTAACCGACAAAACCGGTGGCCAGTGCGCGCGCGGCGATGCAGAAAAATAGCAGTCCGCTCCATACGATAATCTTCACGTCCTTCTTACCGCCTTTGCCGTGTAACACAAATTCTCCCTAAATATGTGCGCATTTTACGCCTCCGGCGCTTCCAGCGCGGCAAATCCGCCGTTTCCCTGCCAGCCTTCCAGGCGCTGATAGACGATGTTTACCGCGTCCTTAATCGGTTGAGTCATCGGATAATAAAACCCGACGATATCCGGCTGAATACCAACAAAAATCACCTCGCCGACATCCTCTTTCAGCTGATCGACCAAGTAGTTGAGCGGCATATTGTGGGTGGTCATCATAAACATTTCGGCGATATCATCCGGATCGATAATGCGGATCTCGCCCGGATTAAGCCCCATGTCGGTGGCGTCGACAATCAACAGACGCTGCGGGCGCAGTTCGCGAATCGCCACAATGTCGTTTTCCGGCGCGCTGCCGCCATCAATCACCACCCAATTACCCTTCGGCTGCGCCGCGCACATTTCCGCCAGTAACGGGCCTGCGCCGTCGTCGCCCATCATGCTGTTGCCGACACAGAGTAAAACGTCAGTCACGAAGCCTCCTCACCATCAGGTAGATGGCGCTTTCCTGATGAATGTCATGCAGCATACTGAGCATCAGTTTGCTCCATTCTTGCTGCTGCGGGGTCTGCGCGGCGCGCGCCTCATCAAACGCGCGCGCCAGCATTTGCACATGGTTGAAATCGATGACGATCTCGCCATACTTCGGCACGCCTTCCATTTTACGCCGGGCATCGCTACCGGCTTCCAGGGTGGCGATCCACGCCAGATACTCATCCCATGGGCAGGTGAGCGCGGCCTCCAGACAATCGATAACCCCCAGGTGGTGACCAATCGCCAGGCTGTAATAGACAACCTGCTGCGCCTCGGCAGGCGTCGCATCGTTCTCATCAATAAACTTACGGCTCAGTTGACTGAACACCACCTGTTCGCTCATCGGATACGCGCCTCTTCAACAACATGATTGAGATGGGTGACAATTTCGGTTAAACGCGGATCGTTTTCCGCTTCCAGCCAACGCGCCACTTGCTGCTCGCCCTGCCCCAACTGTGTCAGGTAATCATCGGCGATCTGACGACCATAGCGATAACCCGCCAGCCGGCGCGCCGCGCGATCCACCTTCACGCGCAGCGGCTGCACCATATCCGGATGCAGGATCTCTGCGGGCTGATCGTCCAGCTCACCCGGCGCGCGGGCGTGGATTTTCTGCTCCAGCAGGCCAAGCGCCATCGCAAAGCCATACAGCGTGGCGGCAGGCGTTGGCGGGCAGCCTGGAATATACACATCCACCGGGACGATTTTGTCGGTACCGCCCCACACGCAGTACAGATCGTGGAAAATACCGCCGCTGTTGCCGCAGGCGCCGTAAGAGATACAGATTTTTGGGTCCGGCGCCGACTGCCAGGCGCGCAGTGCCGGAGAGCGCATGGCGCGGGTCACCGCGCCGGTAAACAGCAGAATATCGGCATGACGCGGCGACGGTACCACTTTGATGCCGAAACGCTCGGCATCAAACAGCGGCGACAGCGTCGCAAAGATTTCGATTTCACAGCCGTTACAGCCGCCGCAGTCCACGCGGTAAACGTATGCCGAACGCTTAATATTTTTCAGTAGAGACGCCTTCATGCTGGCGATGGATTCATCCACCGTCATCGGTACCGGAATGCCGTTGGCGTCACGCGGGCCTAATAAATTGCTCATTAGCTGACCTCTTTCATATGGCGAGTCAGTTCAATACGGTCGGACGGCACCAGGCATTTCTGACGCTTACAGTCCGGGCAGGTCTCAAAGCTTTCGCGGTGGTTTTCCGCGCGGCTGTCGCCGTTGTGCGCAAGCAGCGCAATGGCGTAGTCGATCTCTTTCTGTACGGCGAAAGGACGATTACACACGCGGCAGTTGCACAGCGCAAAGCGGGACTGTTGCAGGAAGTCTTCTTTCTTCCACACTGCCAGTTCGTACTCTTGCGACAGTTTGATCGCCGCCGTCGGGCAAACTTCTTCGCAGCGACCGCAGAAGATGCAGCGGCCAAGATTGAACTGCCACGCCAGCTCATTGGTCGCAAGTAAGGTTTCCACCGTCAGCGCGTTCGACGGGCAGGCATTAACGCAGGCGGCGCAGCCGATGCACTGCTGCGGATTATGTTCCGGCTTGCCGCGGAAGTTTTTATCAACCGCAATCGGCTCCAGCGGATAAGACGAGGTCGCCGTGCCGGTTTTGATAACTTTTTTGATAAAGGTAAACATGGCGATTCCTTATTTCAGCGGCGAGTTTTTACGCTCAATGCTGTAGCGCTCAAGTTCTTTGTACGGCACGACTTTGCTCTTCTTCTTACGCACATCGACCACGGTCATCCGGTCGGTACAGGAGTAGCACGGGTCGAGGCTGCCGATAATCAGCGGCGCGTCGGAGACGGTGTTGCCGCGCAGCATATAGCGCAGCGTCGGCCAGTTGGCGTAGGTCGCCGCACGACAGCGCCAGCGGTAAAGCTTTTGGTTGTCGCCGGTCATGCTCCAGTGGATATCATCGCCACGCGGCGCTTCGGCAAAGCCGAGCGCAAAACGGTGCGGAATATAGGTAAAGCCTTCCACCATCAGCGGGCCGCCCGGCAGATTATCCAGACCGAAATCGATCATATTCAGCGAGGTGTAAACTTCGTTGATACGGACTTTCAGACGAGAAATCACATCGCAGCCCTGCTCGCTGTGCACTTCCATCGGCAGCAGGCCATAGCCCACAAACGGGTGGTCGGCTCGGGTGTCGCGGGCGTGACCGCTGGCGCGCACCATCGGGCCGACATTACTGAAGTCGCGGGCAATTTCCGGGTCCAGACGGCCGATACCCACGGTACGCTGTTCCATATTCGGCGTGCTCAGCAGCATGTCCGCCAGCTCCTGCACGTCACGACGCATCTGCTGCGCCAGTTGACGGGTCTGGATCATGTCCTCTTTGAGCAGATCGCGGCGAATCCCGCCGATCAGGTTCAGACCGTAAGTTTTGCGCGCCCCGGTAAGGATCTCCGCCATCTTCATGGAGGTTTCACGCACGCGGAAGAACTGCATAAAGCCGGAGTCAAAGCCGGTAAAGTGGCAGGCGAGGCCTAGGTTCAGCAGGTGCGAGTGCAGGCGTTCCACTTCCAGCAGAATGGCGCGGATCATCTGCGCACGCTCCGGCACCTGAATGCCCATCGCGTTTTCCACGGAAGTGGTGTAGGCAGTGCTGTGCGCGAAACCGCAGATACCACACACGCGATCCGACAGGAAGGTGACTTCGTTATAACCCATGCGGGTTTCCGCCAGTTTTTCCATACCACGGTGGACGTAGAACAGGCGGTAGTCGGCGTCGATAATGTTTTCGCCATCGACGAACAGACGGAAGTGTCCCGGCTCATCGGAAGTAACATGCAGCGGGCCAATCGGCACCACGTTATTTTTCTTGTCACCCAGCTCGTTAATGAACTCGTAGGTTTCCGCATCGGTGGTCGGCGCCGGGCGCTGACGATAATCCATACTGTCTTTACGCAGCGGATAGAGTTCATCCGGCCAGTCGTCTGGCAGCACCAGACGGCGTTCATCCGGCAAACCGACCGGGATTAAACCGTACATGTCGCGTACTTCGCGCTCACCCCACACGGCAGCCGGCACGCGCGGCGTAACGGATGGGAATTCCAGCTTATGGGCATCCACTTCAACGCGGACGGTAATCCAGCACTTCGTGCCCTGCTCCATCGACAGCACGTAATAAACGGCATAGTGGCCGCACAACTGGCGTTCGTCATTACCGAACAGCACCGACAGCCACCCACCCTGCTGGTAGTAAAGAAACTCCACCACTTCCGGCAGATAGTTCACTTTTACCGTAATAGTCAGCTGATCTTTGGTCTGCCAGGCTTCGTCCAGCACGACGCCCGGAAACGCCTGGTGCAGCGCCGCAAGGTATTGTTGACCTAATTTTTCTTCAGACATGCTCAAACTCTCTTAAATCACGCCGCCAGCAAGGAGACGAAGGCTAAAAACGCAAACCCAAAACCGGCCCAGGTCACGCGTGAAGTGGCGCAAAAACGCAGTCGCGCCATGCTGTTTTCAAACAGGGCGATCACCAGTACGCCGACAATCAGCTTGACGACGGCAATCACCAGCGCCAGCAACAGTCCGCCTGCGCTGAAGGTTTCCATCTGTCCCCACGGCAGAAACACGCCGACGAACATTTGCAGCACCACCAGTTGCTTAAGGCTGATGCCCCATTTCAGCACCGCAAAGCCGCTACCGCTGTATTCGGTCAACGGCCCTTCCTGCAACTCCTGCTCCGCTTCCGCCAGGTCGAACGGCAGCTTGCCCATTTCGATAAAGGTGGCGAAGGCGCAGGCGCACAGCGCCAGAATCAGCGGAATACTGCGCGCGACAGGCCAGTGATAAATGGTATCGGCGATATTGCTGATATGAGTTGAACCCGCCACCTGCGCGGCGACCCACAGACCCAGCAGCAGAATCGGCTCCACCAGCACGCCGAGCATCGCTTCACGGCTGGCGCCGATCGCGGTGAACGGACTGCCGGTATCCAGGCCTGCAATAGAGAAGAAGAAGCGCGCAATCGCGAACAGGTAAATCAGAGTGATTAAATCACCCAGTTGCGGCAACGGAGATCCAACGGTGACAACCGGCAGCGCGGTGGCGATAGTCAGCATCACGCCGACCATCACAAACGGCGTCAGGCGAAAAACCCAGCCGGAATCAGCGGGCGCAATACTCTGACGACCGAGCAGTTTGATAATGTCGCGGTACTCCTGCAACACGCCCGGCCCTCGGCGATTGTGTAGACGGGCGCGCGCCACGCGAGTAATACCGGACAGCAATGGCGCAACGGCAAATAGCACCAGCGCCTGAATTAACGGATAAAACACACTCATTTTCAGGCTCCTCGTGAAACCACAATCACCACCAGCACCGCCAGCTCAATCAGCGCCAGACGACGGAACAGCCCCGCGGCCGCCGCGTTCTGCCAGCCCGGAATCAACGATACCGGGTTGAGCCACTTACGCAGTTTGAGTACCGGGGCAAAGGCCTCTTTCACCGGCATGGCGAAACCGTGCGCGGTAATCACCATCGACTGCTCATGGTCGTAGCCGCACACCCAGGCCGCGCCGCGAGAACGCGACGGCAGACGGTTGCCTTTGAACATCGCCATAATGATGAACGGCAGTAGCGGACAGGCGACCAACAGCAGCGTGATCATCGGCTGCGATACGGTGGTGTGCGCGGTTTCCAGCGGCAACGGTACCGCAGTGGAAATCATCGGCAGCAGCCACGGCGCGGCAACCCCGCCCAGTACGCAGCAAATCGCCAATGCCACCACGCTGACGCCCATCAGGATCGGCGCGCAGCTGGCATTTTCAGCTTCCTTCGTGCGCGGCGCGCCAAGGAACGTCACGCCGTAAACTTTCGCCATACACATCACCGCCAGCGCGCCGGTAATCGCCAGGCCAACCGCCAGCAGCGGTCCTAACAGACGACCAACAAACGCACCGCTGTTGCCCAGTTTGAAGAAGGACTGGTAAATCACCCACTCGCCGGCAAAGCCGTTCAGCGGCGGCAGCGCCGCCATCGCCATCAGACCGACCAGCATGGCGATAGAAATAACCGGCATCCGTTTACCAATACCGCCCAGTTTTTCGATATCGCGATGACCGGTACGGAACCAGATGCTGCCCGCGCCCAGAAACAGCACGCTTTTGAACAGGCTATGGTTCAGCAGGTGATAGAGCCCGCCGGTCAGACCCAGCGCGATCAGTACCGGCTGATTGAGAGCAATCCCGGTAACGCCTGCGCCCAGACCGAGCAAAATGATGCCGATATTTTCCAGCGTGTGATAGGCCAGCAGACGCTGGATGTTATGCTCCATCAGCGCGTACAGACCACCGACAAAGGCGGTGATCATCCCAAACACCAACAGCGCCACGCCCCACCACAGCGGCGCATTGCCGCCAAGCAGAGATAGCGTGAGAATGCCCAGCAGCCCGATTTTCATCACCACGGTCGAGAACAGCGCGGCGGCGGGAGCGCTGGCGTTGGCGTGCGCCTGCGGCACCCAACCGTGTAGCGGGATAATCCCGGCCAGCAGACCAAAACCGATAACGCCGAGCAGCCAGATATCGGAGCCCAGCGGCAGTTGCTGAGCACGTTGATCCAGCAGCCCCAGATCCAGCGTGCCGTAGCGCTGCCACACCAACCAGCAGGCGATTGCCAGCAGCAGCGTACCGAGACGGCCCAGCGCAAACCACAGTTTGCCCTCTTTGCTACCGCCGGTGAGGAACACGGCGCAGAGCGCCATGATTTCAGCCATCACCACCATCGTCCCCAGATTACTGGCGACCACGGCGCAGACGGCTGCCGCCATCAGCAGGTTGATCAACAGTCCGTTGGCTTTTACCTGTGGATGGCGATGCCAGTCGATATTGAACAGGCTGACGAACAGACCGCACAGCCCCAGCGTAATCAGCCAGATAGCATTCAGCGGCGTAATTTGCAGCATGTGACCGGTAAACGGCATCACGCCGCTCACCGTAACGGCGCTGGTCAGCGCGGTGACCCCCGCGCCAGCCGTACACAGGCTGCCGACCGCGCCGCCGATACCGGCAATCCAGCCGCTCAGCGCTTTATGAAACGAAAACAGAAACGCCAGAACGGCGGCGGCGGCAAACCACGCGACGCCGCTAGTAATCAGTGAAAGTGAACTCATTATGCATCCCCACTCTGAGCCTGCTGAAACAAGGTGAGATCGCCAAAATCGGTATTAAACGTCAGCTCACGTTTACGTTTGCTGGCGCGGGCGATATCCGTGTTCTCCACCAGGTGTAGCGCTTTAGTCGGGCACATCCGCACACAGGCCGGGCCTTGCTCGTCAAAGCTGCACAGGTCACATTTCACCGCGATAGCGCGTACGCCCGGCACCCAGTCGAGCAACGTACTGACGCGCGCAGGCGCTGGCGGCGCGGGCGGCGCTTTCGGCGTATTGGCGTTCGCCGGAATATGCAGCGGACGGCTGCCGGAAAACTCAATAGCGCCAAACGGACAGGCAATACCGCACAGTTTGCAGCTCACGCACAGGCTTTCATTAAGCTGGACAGCGCCGTCAACGCGATTAATCGCGTTAACCGGGCATACCGTGGCGCATGGCGCATCTTCACAGTGGTGACAAAGCTGCGGCGCAGATTCTTTTTCATTCAGCATCACTTTCAGGCGCGGCATTGACTGCAGGCCATGCTGGCGATGCGTCTCTGAACAGGCGGCCTCACAGGTGTGGCAGCCGATACAGAGAGTGGAGTCAGCAATTACAAAACGATTCACCAGGCATTCCTCAGGTGATTGTCATTTTTGACGAAAACATGCCGTTGAAATGTCATTTTCGACACTTATCGACACGCCCATCCCCAAAACATTCATGACATGGCGCAACGCCACATCGCGAATCAAAGCGGGCAACACCTCAGGCTTATACCGCCGGGCTGTTTCCCTTTACCAATTGACGCAAATTAACCGGCGAGTTGGTTTCTACAGCGGTATAGAGGCTGTCGTAAACGCTGGCGATTTTTTCCAGATAGTGCTCCAGCACCTGCTCGCGATCGCGGTTGTTAACCCGTTCGTCAACCTTGCCGTCGATATCGAGCTGCGCCTGTGCAATCAATTGTTTATCTTCGCCATCTTTGGTTTCAACGTAGTACTCAATGGTGTGGCTGTTAAAACCATCCGCCAACGCGACGTAAATACGAAAGTGCTCAAACAGGACAAAGCAAAGATCCCTTTCCGGCGCGCAGCTCATTGCGTGATGCAGGCGCGCTTTCGAGAGGGTGATCCCCTGAACCAGCGAGTTGCAGTAAATATGCCACTGGTCCTGTAGGCGACGATGCCGTTGCGCGATGTAATCGGCCTTTTCGCTTATTTCCCAAATAGTCATGTCAGGTTACCCGTTTAACAGAGATGCCTGCGTTAAGCATTTTCCATGCCAATTTTTAACTTATTGTTTTTAATGGAAGACGAGCACAGTTACAGCCGTTTCGACGCGGTGACGACATGTCATTTCGTCATCGTCGACATTAACCTGCCAGGGGATACAAATATTGGCATAAATATTGCTTTACAGGGGCAACCACTACGGGAGGCGATATGCACGAAATCACCCTCTGCCAACGGGCACTGGAATTGATTGAACAACAGGCTTCAGCATACGGTGCAAAACGTGTGACAGCCGTCTGGATCAAAATTGGCGCATTTTCTTGCGTGGAAACCAGCGCTCTTTCCTTTTGTTTTGATCTGGTATGCCGCGGCACGATAGCAGAAGGTTGTAAACTGCACCTCGAAGAACAGGAAGCCGAATGCTGGTGTGAGCATTGTCAACAATATGTCACGTTGTTAACCCACCGTGTACGTCGTTGTCCGCAATGTCATAGCGATACGCTGCGAATTGTGGCCGATGACGGCTTACAAATTCGGCGCATAGAGATTGATGAAACTGAAGATTAATGCCGGATAGACGCTCGCGTCGCCATCCGGCAGAAAGCCTGTAACAAGAAAAAGATCAGGAGTAAGCGATGTGTACGACTTGCGGTTGCGCTGAAGGCAACCTTTATATAGAAGGCGATGAACATAATCCGCACTCAGCGTTTCGTAGCGCGCCCTTTGCCCCAGCGGCTCGCCCGGCGCTGAATATTACCGGCATTAAAACGCCTGACTTTGCCCCAAGTCAGACCGCAGAAGGCGATCTGCATTACGGCCACGGCGAAGCCGGAACCCACGCGCCTGGTATGAGTCAGCGGCGGATGCTGGAGGTTGAAATCGACGTGCTGGACAAAAATAATCGTCTGGCTGAGCGCAACCGCGCCCGTTTCGCCGCCCGCCAGCAACTGGTGCTCAACCTGGTGTCCAGCCCCGGGTCCGGTAAAACCACCCTGCTAACCGAAACGCTGATGAAATTGAAAGACCGTGTACCGTGCGCGGTGATTGAAGGCGACCAGCAGACAGTGAACGACGCCGCCCGCATCCGTGCTACCGGCACGCCCGCCATTCAGGTCAACACCGGTAAAGGCTGCCATCTTGACGCGCAAATGATCGCCGACGCCGCGCCGCGCCTGCCGCTGGATGACCGCGGTATTCTGTTTATCGAAAACGTCGGTAATCTTGTCTGCCCGGCCAGCTTCGATCTGGGCGAAAAGCATAAAGTCGCAGTGCTTTCCGTGACCGAAGGTGAAGATAAGCCGCTGAAGTATCCCCATATGTTTGCCGCTGCGTCGCTCATGCTGCTCAATAAAGTCGATCTGCTGCCCTACCTCAATTTTGACGTTGAGAAGTGCATCGCCAGCGCGCGTGAAGTGAACCCGGAGATTGAAATTATCCTGATTTCCGCCACCAGCGGCGAAGGCATGGATCAGTGGCTGGCCTGGCTGGAGGCGCAGCGATGTGCATAGGCGTGCCGGGTCAAATCCGCGCCATTGACGGCAATCAGGCAAAAGTTGACGTCTGCGGCATTCAGCGCGACGTCGATCTCACATTAGTCGGCAGTTGTGATGAAAACGGTCAGCCGCGTCTGGGTCAGTGGGTGCTGGTTCATGTCGGATTCGCCATGAGCGTCATTAACGAAGCGGAAGCGCGCGACACGCTCGACGCGCTACAAAATATGTTTGATGTTGAGCCGGACGTCGGCGCACTGCTGTATGGTGAGGAGAGATAATGCGTTTTGTTGACGAGTACCGTGCGCCGGAACAGGTGATGCAGCTCATTGAACACCTGCGTGAACGCGCCGCCCTTCTTCCTTACACTGCCGAACGTCCGTTGCGCATTATGGAAGTCTGCGGGGGTCATACCCACGCAATTTTTAAATTTGGTCTCGATCAGTTACTGCCCGAAAACGTGGAGTTTATTCACGGCCCCGGTTGTCCGGTCTGCGTGCTGCCAATGGGACGCATCGACAGTTGCGTGGAAATCGCCAGCCATCCGGAGGTGATTTTCTGCACCTTTGGCGATGCCATGCGCGTGCCGGGGAAACAGGGTTCTCTGTTGCAGGCTAAAGCGCGCGGCGCGGATGTGCGTATTGTTTACTCTCCGATGGACGCGCTGAAGCTGGCGCAGGATAACCCGACCCGCAAAGTGGTATTTTTCGGGCTGGGCTTTGAAACCACCATGCCGACCACCGCCATCACGCTACAGCAGGCAAAACAGCGTGACGTGCGAAACTTCTACTTTTTCTGCCAGCACATTACGCTGATCCCGACGCTGCGTAGCCTACTGGAGCAGCCGGACAACGGCATTGACGCCTTTCTTGCGCCAGGCCACGTCAGCATGGTCATCGGCACCGAGGCGTACCAGTTTATCGCCGCCGATTTTAATCGCCCGCTGGTGGTGGCTGGATTCGAACCGCTTGATCTACTGCAAGGCGTGGTCATGCTGGTTGAGCAGAAAATAGCGGCCCTAAGCCAGGTTGAAAACCAATACCGTCGCGTGGTGCCGGATGCCGGAAACATGCTGGCGCAGCAGGCCATCGCCGATGTGTTCTGCGTTAATGGCGATAGCGAGTGGCGCGGTCTGGGCGTGATTGAATCCTCCGGCGTCCACCTGACGCCAGAGTATCAGCGCTTTGACGCCGAAGCGCATTTCCGCCCAGCGCCGCAACAGGTCTATGACGATCCGCGCGCCCGCTGCGGCGAAGTGCTGACCGGCAGATGCAAGCCGCATCAGTGCCCGCTATTTGGTAAAACATGTAATCCAGAGACCGCGTTTGGCGCGCTGATGGTCTCTTCCGAAGGCGCATGCGCCGCCTGGTATCAGTATCGTCAGCAGGAGTGTGAAGTTTGAACAATATACAACTCGCCCACGGCAGCGGCGGCCAGGCTATGCAACAGTTGATTAATAGCCTGTTTATGGAGGCCTTTGCCAACCCGTGGCTGGCGGAACAAGAAGATCAGGCGCGTCTGGAGCTGGCGCAACTGACGGCGGAGGGCGACCGTCTGGCGTTTTCTACCGATAGCTATGTGATCGATCCGCTCTTTTTCCCCGGCGGCAATATCGGCAAACTGGCGATTTGCGGTACGGCGAACGACGTAGCGGTGAGCGGCGCGATCCCCCGCTATCTCTCCTGCGGCTTTATCCTTGAAGAAGGGCTGCCGATGGAGACGTTAAAAAGCGTGGTCAATAGCATGGCGGCGACCGCGCGGGAAGCGGGTATCGCCATTGTAACCGGCGACACCAAAGTTGTGCAGCGCGGCGCGGCGGATAAATTGTTTATCAACACTGCCGGCATGGGGGCGATTCCCGCCGATATTCACTGGGGCGCGCAAACGCTGAGCGTTGGCGATGTGCTGTTAGTCAGCGGTACGCTTGGCGATCACGGCGCCACTATCCTCAACCTGCGTGAGCAACTGGGACTGGATGGCGAGCTGGCGAGCGACTGCGCAGTATTAACGCCGCTAATTCAGACGCTGCGTCATATTGACGGAGTTAAGGCATTGCGTGACGCCACGCGCGGCGGCGTGAATGCGGTCGCCCATGAGTTTGCGGCGTCCTGCGGTTACGGTATTGAATTGTCCGAATCCGCACTGCCGCTCAAACCTGCCGTGCGCGGCGTCTGCGAGCTGTTGGGGCTGGATGCCCTGAACTTTGCCAACGAAGGAAAACTGGTGATTGCCGTTGAACGGCAGGCCGCAGATCGGGCGTTGGCGGCATTACGCGCGCATCCGCTGGGACGTGATGCGGCGCTGATTGGCGAAGTCGTGGAACGCAAAGGCGTTCGCTTAGCCGGACTCTATGGCGTGAAGCGAACCCTTGATTTGCCACACGCCGAACCATTACCTCGTATATGCTAGCAGCCTGTTGGCAGCATACTGTAGGCCGGATAAGACGCATTTGCGTCGACATCCGGCATTAACGCTGCATTAACGCCTGATGGCGCTTTGCTTATCAGGCCTACGGAGTGTGTGACCAGCGAGTTTGCGGTCAGCCATCCGGCAATAACTTACGACTTATACCTATAATTCATTTACCGTTTTCGCACCGTTTTGCGGTATTTTCCTGGAAAAGCAACATGTCGTATACACCCATGAGCGATCTTGGACAGCAAGGCTTGTTCGATATCACTCGTACCTTATTGCAGCAGCCCGATTTGGCGTCGCTCAGTGAAGCGCTTTCGCAACTGGTAAAGCGTTCAGCGCTCGCCGACAGCGCCGGCATTGTGCTATGGCAGGCGCAGTCGCAACGCGCACAATATTATGCGACGCGAGAAAATGGCCGTCCTGTTGAATATGAAGATGAAACCGTACTGGCGCACGGCCCGGTACGTCGCATCCTTTCTCGCCCCGATGCATTGCACTGTAATTTCCATGAGTTTATCGAAACCTGGCCGCAGCTTGCCGCGAGCGGCCTCTACCCTGAATTTGGTCATTACTGTCTGCTTCCTTTAGCCGCGGAGGGCCGTATTTTCGGCGGCTGCGAATTCATCCGTCAGGAAGATCGTCCCTGGAGTGAAAAGGAATATGACCGTCTGCATACGTTTACCCAAATTGTCGGCGTGGTCGCCGAGCAAATTCAAAACCGGGTAAACAATAATGTCGATTATGATCTGTTGTGCCGCGAACGCGATAACTTCCGTATTCTGGTTGCAATCACCAACGCCGTCCTGTCGCGTCTGGATATTGATGAGCTGGTAAGCGAAGTCGCAAAAGAGATCCACCACTATTTCAATATCGACGCGATCAGCATCGTGTTGCGCAGCCATCGCAAAAATAAGCTGAATATCTACTCCACCCACTACCTTGATGAGCATCATCCGGCGCACGAACAGAGCGAAGTCGACGAAGCCGGCACGCTCACGGAGCGCGTCTTTAAAAGTAAAGAGATGCTGCTTATCAACCTCAACGAACGCGATCCGCTTGCTCCCTACGAACGCATGCTGTTCGATACCTGGGGCAATCAGATCCAGACGCTTTGCCTGCTGCCGTTGATGTCCGGCAAGACGATGCTTGGCGTGCTCAAACTGGCGCAGTGCGAAGAAAAAGTGTTTACCACCGCCAACCTCAAGCTGCTGCGTCAGATTGCCGAACGGGTAGCCATTGCCGTGGATAATGCGCTGGCCTATCAGGAAATCCACCGACTGAAGGAACGCCTGGTCGACGAAAACCTGGCGCTCACGGAGCAGCTTAATAACGTCGACAGCGAGTTTGGCGAGATCATCGGGCGCAGCGAAGCGATGTACAACGTGCTAAAGCAGGTTGAGATGGTGGCGCAGAGCGACAGTACCGTACTGATTCTGGGCGAAACGGGAACCGGTAAAGAGTTGATTGCCCGCGCCATTCACAACCTGAGCGGACGTAGCGGGCGCAGGATGGTAAAAATGAACTGCGCCGCGATGCCGGCGGGGCTGCTGGAAAGCGATTTGTTTGGTCATGAGCGCGGCGCGTTTACCGGCGCCAGCGCGCAGCGGATTGGCCGTTTCGAGCTGGCGGATAAAAGCTCGCTGTTTCTGGATGAAGTGGGCGACATGCCGCTGGAGCTACAGCCTAAGCTGCTGCGCGTCCTTCAGGAGCAAGAGTTTGAACGTCTCGGCAGCAATAAACTGATCCAGACCGACGTGCGGCTGATCGCCGCGACTAACCGCGATCTGAAAAAAATGGTCGCCGATCGCGAATTCCGTAACGATCTCTACTATCGGCTGAATGTTTTTCCGATCCAGCTTCCTCCGTTGCGCGAACGTCCGGAAGATATTCCACTACTGGTCAAAGCGTTCACTTTCAAAATCGCCCGCCGAATGGGGCGTAATATCGACAGCATTCCCGCCGAAACGCTGCGCACGCTCAGCAGCATGGAATGGCCGGGGAACGTTCGCGAGCTGGAGAATGTCGTCGAGCGCGCCGTGCTGCTGACGCGCGGCAATGTGCTACAACTGTCGCTGCCGGATATTACCGCCGTAACGCCCGATACCTCGCCTGTTGCGACTGAAAGCGCCAAAGAAGGCGAAGATGAATATCAGCTTATTATACGCGTGCTGAAAGAGACCAATGGCGTAGTGGCTGGACCAAAAGGCGCGGCGCAGCGTCTGGGGCTTAAACGAACCACCCTGCTATCGCGTATGAAGCGATTGGGTATTGATAAAGACGCGTTAGCGTAACGGGTTGCCGGATCTGATCCGGCCAGGAGATGATGCGCGCCGTAGGCCTGGCGCTTCCCCTTCACTTCTTGCGCTGATATTTTTCCGGCAATTCCGGAACGGGGCGCTTATCGTCGATAAGGTGCCGCACGGTCAGGACAGGGTGTCGCCAAAGCATTCGCGGACCTGCCCAACGCATAATCTGCTTCATCTCCTCGCGTTTAGCCGGCTGATAGCAGTGCACCGGGCACTGCTTACAGGCGGGTTTTTCCTCGCCAAATACGCATTTATCAAGACGTTTTTGCGCGTAGGCGAATAGCGCCTCGTAATGCCCCTGCACCGCTGACGCCTGTGGGCACTGGCTTTCATACAGCGCGATCATTTTTTTGATCGTCAGTTTTTCACGAGCGATACGTTTACCAGGCATCGTGCTCTCTCCGAACATTAAGGTGTATTTATTTTACACCTTATCCCTCTTTAGCACTATCACTGCATATCGTCGCCATTTCGCAAATAAGAATTATTTTCATTTATTCATGCCTTGTGCTATATAACATAGCAAAGGCTATATTCGATGATTAATTAACCACATTGTTGCGAGGGATACTATGACGAATCTACATCGTCTGAAAACACTCCTGATTGCCGGTATTGTCGCGATACTCGCGCTATCGCCAGCCTATGCAAAAGAGAAATTTAAAGTCATCACCACGTTTACCGTTATTGCCGACATGGCGAAAAACGTGGCGGGCGACGCAGCGGAAGTCAGCTCAATTACCAAGCCCGGCGCTGAAATCCATGAGTATCAGCCAACGCCCGGCGATATTAAACGAGCGCAGGGGGCGCAGCTTATCCTCGCGAATGGTCTGAACCTGGAGCGATGGTTCGCCCGCTTTTATCAGCACCTTTCCGGCGTACCGGAAGTCATCGTCTCCACCGGTGTCAAACCGATGGGCATTACCGAAGGCCCGTATAACGGTAAACCGAACCCGCACGCCTGGATGTCGGCAGAAAACGCGCTGATTTATGTCGATAACATTCGCGACGCCCTGGTGAAGTACGATCCGGATAATGCGCAGATCTATAAGCAAAACGCCGAACGCTATAAAGCGAAAATTCGCCAGATGGCCGATCCGTTGCGTGCCGAACTGGAAAAAATTCCCGCCGATCAGCGCTGGCTGGTCACCAGTGAAGGCGCGTTCTCTTACCTGGCGCGCGATAATGACATGAAAGAGCTGTATCTCTGGCCAATTAACGCCGATCAACAGGGGACGCCAAAACAGGTGCGTAAAGTGATTGATACCATTAAAAAGCACCATATTCCCGCCATCTTTAGCGAGAGTACGGTTTCCGATAAACCGGCCCGTCAGGTCGCGCGTGAATCCGGCGCGCATTATGGCGGCGTGCTGTATGTCGATTCTCTGAGCGCCGCTGACGGCCCTGTGCCAACCTATCTGGATCTGCTGCGCGTCACGACCGAAACCATCGTCAACGGCATTAACGACGGACTGAGGAGTCAACAATGAGTCAATCTGCGATTACCGTTGATCAAGTCACGGTGACGTATCGCAACGGTCATACCGCCCTACGGGACGCCACTTTTCAGGTGCCAGGCGGTTCAATCGCCGCGCTGGTAGGCGTAAATGGCTCCGGTAAGTCTACGTTATTTAAAGCGTTAATGGGCTTTGTGCATCTTGCGCAGGGCGATATCACTATCCTGCAACAGTCAGTCAACAAGGCGCTGAAAAAAAACCTCATTGCTTATGTTCCGCAATCAGAAGAAGTGGACTGGTCATTTCCGGTGCTGGTAGAAGATGTGGTGATGATGGGACGCTACGGCCATATGGGCTGGCTACGCCGTCCCACTGCGCATGATCACGCCTGTGTTGACGCCGCGCTGGCGCGGGTGGATATGCTGGAATATCGTCACAGGCAGATTGGCGAGCTGTCCGGCGGGCAGAAAAAACGTGTGTTTCTTGCCAGGGCCATCGCTCAGGATGGACAGGTAATCCTGCTGGATGAACCTTTTACCGGCGTGGATGTAAAAACCGAAGCGCGAATCATCGATCTACTGCGGGAACTGCGCGATGAAGGCCGCACGATGCTGGTCTCAACGCATAATCTCGGCTCCGTCACCGAGTTTTGCGACTATACGGTAATGATTAAAGGAACCGTACTGGCCAGCGGCCCTACCGAAACCACGTTTACCGCCGCGAATCTGGAACAGGCGTTTAGCGGCGTTCTACGTCATATCGCGCTAAGCGGAGGCGAAGAGCACATCATCACCGATGACGAGCGCCCCTTTATTTCCCGGCGCGTGGCCAGCGGAGGAAAATCGTCATGAACTGGCTTGTTGAGCCGTTTGGCTACCAGTATATGCTCAACGCGATGTGGGTCTCCGCGATGGTGGGCGGTCTGTGCGCGTTTCTCTCCTGCTATTTGATGCTCAAAGGCTGGTCGCTCATTGGCGATGCGCTATCTCACTCTATTGTGCCTGGCGTCGCTGGCGCCTGGATGTTAGGGCTGCCCTTCTCGCTCGGCGCGTTTCTTTCCGGCGGACTGGCGGCAGGCAGTATGCTCTTTCTTAACCAACGCTCACGCCTGAAAGAAGACGCGATTATCGGGCTTATCTTCTCCTCTTTTTTTGGCGTCGGCCTTTTTATGGTGTCGCTCAATCCGATGTCGGTGAATATCCAGACGATTATTCTCGGCAACGTGCTGGCGATCGCGCCAGCGGATATTGCGCAACTGGCGATTATCGGCGCAGTCTCGCTGACGATTCTGCTGTTAAAGTGGAAAGATCTGATGGTCGTCTTTTTCGATGAGACCCATGCGCGTTCTATCGGGCTTAATCCGGGTCGACTAAAGCTGTTGTTTTTCACTCTATTGTCCGTCTCCACCGTGGCGGCCCTGCAAACCGTTGGGGCGTTCCTGGTGATCTGTCTCGTCGTCACGCCGGGCGCGACGGCCTGGTTACTCACCGACCGTTTTCCACGTCTGCTCATGATTGCCGTCGTGATTGGTAGCCTGACCAGTTTTCTGGGCGCATGGCTTAGCTACTGGCTGGATGGCGCCACTGGCGGAATTATTGTCGTCATGCAAACCTTACTGTTCATCACAGCCTTTATTTTCGCCCCGAAACACGGTCTGTTAGCCAACCGTCGACGCGCCCGCCTGCAGAAGGAGCCGACATGTTCTTAACAACGTTACTGGAACCCTTTCAGTTTGATTTTATGGTGAACGCCCTTATGGTTTCGGTCATTGTGGCGATTCCCTGCGCCTTACTGTCCGTGTTTTTAGTGTTAAAAGGCTGGGCGTTAATGGGCGACGCAATGAGTCATGCGGTATTCCCCGGGGTCGTGCTGGCATATATTGTGGGGATCCCCCTGGCAATTGGCGCTTTCATTGCCGGATTATTTTGCGCTATCGCGACCGGCTATCTGGACGATAACAGCCGCATCAAACGTGATACGGTGATGGGCATCGTCTTTTCCGGGATGTTTGGCGCAGGTCTGGTGCTCTATGTTTCTATTCAATCGGAAGTGCATCTGGATCACATCCTGTTTGGGGATATGCTGGGCGTATCGCTGGGGGATATCGTACAAACGTCGGTTATTGCACTGGGTATTGCGTTAATCATAGGGCTGAAATGGAAAGATCTCCTGCTACACGCTTTTGACCCGCACCAGGCGAAAGCCAGCGGGCTGAATACCACGCTACTGCATTATGGCCTGCTATGTATGATTGCGCTGACTATCGTCGCCACGCTGAAATCGGTGGGCATTATTCTGTCAATCTCACTACTTATCGCCCCCGGCGCAATTGCCATTTTGCTGACGCGACGCTTTGCGCGCGCGCTGGGATTAGCGGTGAGTCTGTCAGTTATTACCGCTTTTGCGGGCGTCTATCTGTCTTTTTATCTTGATAGCGCGCCAGCGCCGACCATCGTGGTATTATTTGCCATCGTGTTTATTGCGGCATTTATTTACGCAACATGGCGCGACAGGCGTAATGAAATCGTACCAGAGGCGCAAGGTTAACACTTTTTTGCCTGCTATTCAGGAAACATACGGTCATAATATAGAGTAGTCTTATGGCGCTGGAAGGATTTCCTCTGGCAGGCAACCTTATAATTTCATTACGGTTTAAGTAAAGACTTATATTCAGCTATCCTTTTTTTATGAGCGGATATAGAGAGTTTTTTATCGTTTAGCATAACGGCATTGTTATCGAATCGCTCATAAAGCGTTTCATTCTTTTTGTTTACTATACTGCTTCCCGCCGCCGGATTGGCCTGCACATATTCATTTAATCGTTGTACGCCTTGAGTATGTTTGTAAAAACTCACCGGCAGATAACGGTCTGCTTTATCAGACGGGAGAAAAGGTTCCTCACCACACAGACGTTCACAAATATTATCTTCATGAATTTTTACTAAGTTCATAAATTCAAGATGAAGTTTTTTGGCAAGCGCCAGGCTAAAAATACCGCATTCAGAAGAGCTTCGTTGAATGTCCAGCTCGACCATAGCAAAATAACAATCAGGCAGTTGTTCACGTTCAAGAGCTGCTTTGGTCCTCAACGCCAGTAAAGCAGGTCCAAAAGCGCTACACGCTGCTGGTTCGAACAAAATCACCGATGTCTTTCCGTCCATAACTCTAAAATCGACGACTGAAATATGGATACCTGAACTTCCCATATTTACGAGAAATCGGGCAGATTCAACGCCTTCCATTCTGGTCTCCTTTATAGAGGAAACAAGCTCATGGACTGACATAACAAATTTAAGATTTAACTCTGGATACTTCTTATTGGCCTGTGCAACAAGAAAAGGCATCATTTCGAGATCGGTTTCCTCGTAACTGATATGAATCCAGCTGCCATCTATAATTTCACTTTCCAGACGCTCAACAATACAGGTCAATGCTTCGGTGTTTAGCTCCCCGCTGACGTCAGGCTGAGGCGATAAACTCGCCCCCATATTACGAGTCGTAGGACTTAGCATACTTTTCCCTCCACATGATAGCTCCTGCACCGAAAATATCATCTTTAACTTTTCAGATTCAATATATTGCCTGCAAAAATATGCCTCAATGATTGAGCCAGGCTACCAACCACCTCCGGATGATTATATATAAGAATTACTACTCAAAAAATCTTTTTTATAATAAAAGCTCAACACATGGTCATAAATGATAAAAAATAGTTTAATTCATTCCTACTGCAATCGGTAAGGCGCAATTATCGTCAGGTACACCAGGGTTATGTGCAAAAGCAGTGCGCTGTAAATGCGCGTCTAGTTTCAGTCCCCGGAACAGCGATAGCGGTGAAGAGTCCATCCCCAAACGATACATAACCTTCTTACGATAAATACTAACGGTTTTTGTTCCCAGACCAAATTTTTTCGCCAGTTCAATTGCCGGATGTCCGGAGGATAATAATATCAGCAGCGCATATTTCGCCTGAGTGACGCCGGGAGGTAGATTCCACCAGGCGTATTGATTGATATTAAACAATACCTCTTCCGGCGTCTCGCCGGCATTAAAAGCATACGTAGCAGCCACGGTTTTCTTTTGTGGCCTGTGGCAGAAACGCAGCCAGGCTTCCGGAAGACGTAGCTTCTCTCGATCCGAGCGGATAGCGCAGGATAGTTCGTCTTTTAAAACATAATCCATAACGCCAAAATATTGCAGCACACAGCGATCGATATAATACAAGCGATCTGCCACTACCAAAACTTTACGGTTCTGCAACCGCGTCTGCAACGCATGAAAAAGATAAACATGCTCATGCGGGTTCAAAGCTAAAATCAGCCCGGCGTCCGGCATATCGGATAGAGAATGCAAAAGTGCAGTTAATGAGTTACACGTTTTAACGCACTTTTCCGGATATTTTTGCTTAAAAATAGACTGAAGGGCATAACAATTAGTCCAGTTAATACCATATATAATTACATTTCTCATTTATTTATCCTTTTTTGAAAACTGACCACAGCTTCGGTAATGATTTTTCTTCCTGGGCGACTACTGCGCAAGTAGATAACGCCTTCTTACTACAAAGGTAATAAGACCAGATACGTTATTACATGCGCAATGTCGTTACCGAAATGAATTCCTTTTACAAATCTGATAATGATTAAATTTGCTGTTTTACTTTACTGTAATCTCTTAGAGTACAACCATTGCCCGACGCCTGGTGGCCATGTATGTCTGACAATGAACGCTTTCGATTCCCTTTCATTAACTATATATCACTGGTGTAGCGATACTGAAATATACACTACGATTAAAAAAATATTTGGTATCTGTAACGCAAACAGATAGTAACGTTTAAAATAATTTCACAAATCAATGGTTCATTGTACGCATAAAGCTAAGCGGTGTAATCTTAAAATGCCGTTTAAAAATAGCGATAAAATAAGAAGGCGTATCATAGCCACACATCGTCGCGACTTGTGAAATATTTCCAGCCCCCATACGTAATAATTTTATAGCCTGATTCATACGAGCATCCAGGTATATTTTGCTAAAACTCACCTCTTCAGCGGCCAGTTTTCGCTTCAGACTTGATACGCTCATAAACAGCTTTCCTGCCACCTCAGCCTGTGACCATTTGCGGGTGAGATCGCTGATAATAATGTTATAAACTTTCTCTTTTGTCGTAATTTTTATTGCTCGCTCAAGGAAGTCAAACCCACCGGGCTTACGTACAAATGCCGATATAAGATACATCAATGAGAAATATGAATAATCATGATCATCAATACTAACGTTACTACAAACCCGTGGACATGCCACACCATGCAAAATAGAGTCAAAAGTATCACTCATCCCTGGCAACAAGTCCGCATGAAAAAAATACTTTGGTTTCGTTTTTAATGATAGCTCTCGATCATTATAGTTTCTTGTACTGTAAAAAACTTTGTAGAATTTTTGCATTAAGTCATAGGAAACTTCCAGTGAAGAAAAATCAATATGCCCTTCTATTTCGCTCATACTAAGCGTGATTGTTTGATCTTTTTCCAATAAAAATAAACACGGCGCAGATTGTTCGATGAACTCCCCAAATTCGTTTTCAATTCGCAAACTGCCTTTATTAAGTTTAAATAATAAGCAGTTTGCGACATAATAGTCTCTTACGTCAGCTAATCCATTTATTAATGGAAATTTGTTCGGCTGTTGAAGGTGATTATTGCTAATGGCCTCAACTGATTTATTCATTGAAGGCAATACCATATTTTATCCTGTGTGCTATAAGGAACTCAAAATCGTTATATTCTTATAAACAAATAATTAAAACTCACAGAGATGATTTAAATCCGATTTTTTTATTATTATAGCCAATAATTACATTCCAACGCGCGTTCATTTCGTCACAAAAAGATACTCTTACAAACTTTATGCACAATTTTGTAATGGAAGCTTACAATATTAATATAATCATTTCAGAATACAACGCCTGGTAGATACCTTAATAATCCATATACATCAATAAGATAGATACACTGGCATGGTGCATTTTCTGCATTATTTGCTAATATATACACCATACCTTATCACAAATCGCCAGCAATGGGGGGGGTTCACCAGTCAATTGTCTCTTTGTTTTCCCCGCCCGATAAAATAATCTCCTGCATCCAGGAGGTCATTTGTGACTGCGCATTCATTGTACCAACTAATACCCCGTTTAAAGCCTCATATAAATGAGTGCCCGGTTCAACTTTTGCTAACATGTTTTGTAGCATAGCCGTTTGCTGCTCAAAAGAAACAAAAGCCGAATCACCACTTTTCGGATCTTTGAAGGCATTCATCTCTTGATAAATGCTATCTTTAAGCGTTTCAGAAGAGGCTGACTCAGGAAGCGCTAAAAGTCGTTGGTAGAATGCATCATAAAGATCAACGTCGCCGCCATTGCTTAAAGGCGCGCTATCCACATTATTCAGCATAGCGGCCCTGGCACTCAACGAAACCACACCCGTCGCTTCAGTATCCGCTGTCGGGACCAAATAAGAAGTCGGAATCGTACCCGGTATCACCTTATAACCTCCATTTTACAATGCTTGCGTTTTTGTCTTCCATTCATCAATAAGTGCGTTAATAGCGTTATCAGAAATCGTCCGGCAGTCTTGTGGAAGTTCATCAAGATGATGCTTAATGACGCCTACTGCCGTTTCAACAAATTGTTCAGGTGAAAATTCTGCGATCTGATCGCCGCAACTCATGATAAAGCGCTGTTCCTGATGATATTTAAGATTAAAAGTGCCTGGCCAGTTCTCCATAAGCAACACCATCAGTTTTTGGTGATCTTTTTTCGCGTTAACTGGTAGTGTTAAAAAAAGTTGCCCCTCAGGCTTATCGAAATCCCTTAGCCACTCATCCAGGACGGTTAAAAGCGTTTCGGGATGGTCGACCGCAGCTGAAAATAACTCGCGGGCATAAATCTGTATTTTTTCCATCCACTTCCAGGCCATTGTCTGATTATCAGTAAGATAAGCGGCGACCTGCTGTAACGCGTCTATCATTCCCTGCTCGTAACCTTCCTGATAGGCGTACATCCGCAAGGTCTTTGCCTCTTCTTCCGCCTCTCGCAAAATACGCTTAGCCCGTTGATGCGCCTGCTGTTCTAATCTTTCAATAGAGAAATAACGTTCCAGCGTTTTACGCTTTATCAGTATCCCCTCAACAGGCGAAAGCGGGGACGGAATTGGGATATTTTTGAGCATATTGTAAGGCCAGTAGCAAAATTGACATTTCTACAGCATCCTGCTTCGATGCCTCCTCAATAAATGGAGGAAAAAGCAAAGGAAAACGCTGTGCTAAAGATTCAGGTAAAAATTCATTCAGGGCATTTAACTGTGCATACCCGACGCTAAGTAAAAACCGGTGATTCGGCGCCTTATTGCAGACAGATAAACTTGTTCCCTGATGCATTGCCAAAAATGCTTGCGCCCAATCCGGCAGGCCAAGCAAGGCTCCCTGCCTTGCCAGATCGGCTCTCAGTTTATGGCAACCGAGTAAATACGCTACTTGCGGCAGTCGGCGCCACTGACGCAGCCACAGCTGCGTCAGTGAGTTTTGAATACACTCCTTTTCTCCGTTCTTAAGCCGCCATGCCGCCAGTATTAACTCATTTGCCGCCGCCCTGGCGGCGGGTCTGACAATCATTTCCGGTGCTATCTGCAACCGCTGAGGATGGATATACGATAACGGATCAAAAATGATTCTTTGCCAGATAATGGGTAATGGCTGCCTATTCATTTGACGATTTCGCCTTATCATCAGCCGTTATGCCTTTCTTATTGCGGGCATAATGGTTTTTGTAATACCAGACGCCAAAGCCTGCTGACATCACGGATAACAAAATAATCAACACAATCCAACTGGTTGCAAAAGAATTACGTTTTACTGGTGTGCCGGGAGCCTGTAATTGGGCATCAGAACGTTCTGACAACACAACAGAAATGTTGTCATAATCCACATCGGCAAAACTATTCTTTAAGAAACGCTTGATATCGCTGATCTGATGCGCAAGCGGCGAACCTCGTTCATATACGGCTAATGCCGACAGATGAACAGGTTTTGGCGGACGGCCATTTTCACCAGCATCAATATCATAACTAATATGGACCCTGGCGGAGAGCACGCCCTCCATCGTCTGTAATGACTGTTCCAGTCGCTGTTCAATAGCCGAATATAACCTGGCCTTTTCAGCTCGCGGAGAAGATACCAGCGAATCCGCCGGGAACATCTGCGCTATTTCCACCCGTGGCCGGGGAGGAAGCTGATAAGTTTTAATCCAGTACACCGCAGCGGTAAAATCAGGCTCAGCAACGGTAATGCTATAGCCCAATTTTCCGCTATCAATTTTATTCGCCTCTATATTGTGCATTTGCAGAACGGCAATGACCTCATTAGCCTGTTCCTGGTCCAGTCCTTTTAAAAGATCCTTATCCTTACAGCCGGCAAGGGTCATTACCAGCAGAAAGGTATATAGATATCGACGAATCATGAGCGTAATAGCGTTTCAACAGCCCCGACTCCTTTACGAGTAAGGGTACTTACCATAGAAACATACAGGTTATAATCTGAAATCATCTCTTGCGAAATAGCCAGCTCTTTAGGATCCGTCACCAGATTAGGGTCCTCAATCCTGTTGGTAATCGTCTGTTTATCCACAGCCGTGGCAATCGCCGAACCAGAAAAAGCCTGGAGTAGCCGGTCATCCAGCGAGACAATGTCCGTTTCCATAGACCTGATATTGACCGCCTGCCCTATAACGGCATTCTCAGGGACAATAGTTGCAATCGACATAATCCACCTTATAACTGATTAACGGAAGTTCTGAATAATGGCAGCATCAATATCCTTAAAGACTTTTACCGTGTTCGATTGCGCGTTACGGTACAAGTTATATTCCGAGAGCTTACTCTGATACGCCGCCAGTAGCGCCGGATCGGAGGGTTTTGCAGCTAATTTATCCAGCGCATCTGTTACCTGCGTTTGTAGATCCTGAACGCCCGTATCAAATTTTGCTGAGACGTCATCCAGATAGCCTGACCAAGGTGTTGCCATAATGACTTCCTTATTTGCGTTAAATTAAAGTGGGCTTGGGAAATACCAATGGCCTGGGCTCATTTTGATATAACCTTCCGCCCCGTACTGAAATGAGCGCCCCTTGAGCCAGTCATCTTTTAATTCGATCGCAAACTGCACATAGCGTCCTCCCCATGTGCGGTAATAGCTATCGACAAATTGACGGGCTCTGAGTATTTCTACATCATCGAGCGCCCCCTGAATAACAAACGTTACGCCCCCCTTATGATTCCTGCGGGAATAAGGTAACGCCTGCTGTTTTAGCCCCGCTTCCGCCTGGCCTGCGGCGGTAACATCGTCCATCAACGTGATGTTAACCGAATCCGCGTAAGGCATTAGCGCTCTCAGCTTTTGACTTAACACCTCGAGCTCTTTCTTGCTCATCGTGTTTCGCTGGCGGCTTAGCCAGAAAACGGGTTTACGCGGCTCATCGAAATGAAGCCGATAATAAGCCAGCTGAGGATAATAGGTATCCAGCCAGGTAGAGATACGCTTATTTTCTTCGTTTTCGTTAATCACTCGCGCATTTTTATCATAATCGCCCCTCGCTAAAACCTGACGAGCCCACAGCGTATCTCTTTCATTTTGCGCAGCGACATAGAGCATTTTGTCCCGTCCTGGCAACACCTGAAAGCGCTCCTTCTCCTGCCCCAATAACGAATCGAGCTCTGCGGCCTGCCGCTGCGGCGAGTTAAGTATCCATAACGTCCCCACCGTCCCAATTCCCAATATAAAAAACCCGGCCAGTGCGGCTACAATTCCGTTTTTAAAACGCGGCTCGTTCTTTTTTGCAGACGTTTCTAACTTCTCAGGCTGCTCGGGCACCCACGGCTCGCTTTCCGGGCGAATCAGGATAAGCAATTCACCGACCTGTATTGGCGTATTTAATTGCACCGAACGAGATTCAGAATTTCCTTCTTTCAGCTCATGGAGTATAATTTCGGTCGCATCCGTATCCACCTGGATTTCAAAATTTACTCCGCCATGGTCCAGCGGGATAAAAAAGCTATCGGCAGGTATATCAGGGAGTTGGCCTGAAGCAGTGAGCGCATCACTCTGACCTACCACAAAGAGTGTTCGGCCTGTCAGCAATGGAAACTCACAGCCGTTCAGTGAGCTGTTAAGTAATCGAACTATGTATGGCCCAGGGCTTGTTATCGTCTTCTCTTTTGATGTTTCCATATATACTGTTAGCGATGTCTGTCGTTCTCGATAGCAGCAGATTACCGCACAGGACACAGGGATTCCTGATGAAAATAGAATGAAAAGTGAGAAATAAAATCAATTTATTCTGTATAATGCGTCTCAACACATATTAAAAGAACCATCATCCCCATTGGGGCTTAAACTACTGTAGATAAATTACCCAAATTTGGGTTCTTTTGGTGTAACAATCAGACCATTGCCAACACACGCTAATAAAGAGCATTTACAACTCAGATTTTTTCAGTAGGATACCAGTAAGGAACATTAAAATAACATCAACAAAGGGATAATATGGAAAATGTAACCTTTGTAAGTAATAGTCATCAGCGTCCTGCCGCAGATAACTTACAGAAATTAAAATCACTTTTGACAAATACCCGGCAGCAAATTAAAAGTCAGACTCAGCAGGTTACCATCAAAAATCTTTATGTAAGCAGTTTCACTTTAGTTTGCTTTCGGAGCGGTAAACTGACGATTAGCAATAATCACGATACGATTTACTGTGACGAACCTGGGATGTTGGTGCTCAAAAAAGAGCAGGTAGTTAACGTGACGCTTGAAGAGGTCAATGACCACATGGATTTCGATATACTCGAGATACCGACGCAACGACTTGGCGCTCTCTATGCACTTATCCCAAACGAGCAGCAAACCAAAATGGCGGTACCCACAGAGAAAGCGCAGAAAATCTTCTATACGCCTGACTTTCCTGCCAGAAGAGAGGTATTTGAACATCTGAAAACGGCGTTCTCCTGTACGAAGGATACAAGCAAAGGTTGCAGTAACTGTAACAACAAGAGTTGTATTGAAAATGAAGAGTTAATTCCTTATTTTCTGCTGTTCCTGCTTACTGCTTTTCTCCGACTCCCGGAGAGTTGTGAGATCATCCTTAGCTCGGCTCAGATAACGTTAAAGGAGCGCGTTTACAACATTATATCTTCGTCACCCAGTAGACAGTGGAAGCTTACGGATGTTGCCGATCATATATTTATGAGTACGTCAACGCTCAAACGGAAACTTGCAGAAGAAGGTACCAGCTTTAGCGACATCTACTTATCGGCAAGAATGAATCAGGCAGCAAAACTTTTACGCATAGGCAACCATAATGTTAATGCTGTAGCATTAAAATGTGGTTATGACAGCACGTCCTACTTCATTCAATGTTTCAAAAAATATTTTAAAACTACGCCATCGACATTCATAAAAATGGCGAACCATTAACATTTTTTGTATCTGTCACTCAAGTAAAGATTTTTATTAAAATTGTAATAATTTAAAATTCAGACTGCGCATTAACACGCTATATCAGGATGGGAGGCTATTTAATATCATTGTTCTGTCCGGAAGACAGCTTATACTGATATCTCTGGTAATTTAAAGTAAGGCTGATTATATAACACGATTTTTGTGAACTTGTCATCGCTATGATGACTGGTAAACCGATATTGCCTTATTCACAGCGTAAGAATTCGTCCAGATGACACTATCTCCTTCCGGCTTTAACCCTGTGGATTAAGGCCGGCATTTCATTCATATTTATACATCATCCGTTCCCTCTGAGAACTATTTGCCTGAACGGTCTACACCGAAACAGTCACACTTGTTAGCTTCTGCCTGGCATACCTCTTCTCTTCCTCCTGATATCGATATAATGCCAGGGGGCCAGCCTGAGGATGATACTGCTCATAAACCCCCTGCCTTTTTGACGCGATAGCTGAAGGGAGTAAAGAAAAGACGATATCATTATTTTGCAAAAAAATATAAAAATAAGCGCACCATTAAAAACAGTTTTTCATTTATATTTTGGAACCTAAGACAAATTACACTCTTAAACTTTCAACGAATGGTCATTTAGTGGAAATCTTCGAGAAAAATGGTTCTGATGGTGTAATTATCAGACCATTAACCATGAAGATATAATAAGCAGCATTTACACCCCCAAAAAATGCAGTAAGATAGCTACAAAACTAATCTCTATTGCAATGAGGCCAAGTTAAATATGTAAATATTTAGATGCCCGGCGCTGACTCTCTGCTCCAGGATATACGACAGCGTCCATTCAATAATCACGGTTAGTTATAACAATATTATTACCAACATGTCAGTTATTTAAAGCACAGGCATAAGCTAAATAATCAAATGTTAAAAACATATAAACCCGAGCCCGTACAATATGACATTAAGCTCATAATAAAAGCTCAACCTGACCGTTAGTACTAACAGCAGAATTACTGAAACAGTAGATTCTATCCTAACGACTTGTATTAGTTATTATAACTTTTCACCCTGTAAGAGAATACACTATTATCATGCCACATTTTAATCCTGTTCCTGTATCGAATAAAAAATTCGTCTTTGATGATTTCATACTCAACATGGACGGCTCCCTGCTACGCTCAGAAAAGAAAGTCAATATTCCGCCAAAAGAATATGCCGTTCTGGTCATCCTGCTCGAAGCCGCCGGCGAGATTGTCAGTAAAAACACCTTACTGGACCAGGTATGGGGCGACGCGGAAGTTAACGAAGAATCTCTTACCCGCTGTATTTATGCCTTACGACGTATTCTGTCGGAAGATAAAGAGCATCGTTACATTGAAACACTGTACGGACAGGGCTATCGGTTTAATCGTCCGGTCGTAGTGGTGTCTCCGCCAGCGCCGCAACCTACAACTCATACATTGGCGATACTTCCTTTTCAGATGCAGGATCAGGTTCAATCCGAGAGTCTGCATTACTCTATCGTGAAGGGATTATCGCAGTATGCGCCCTTTGGCCTGAGCGTGCTGCCGGTGACCATTACGAAGAACTGCCGCAGTGTTAAGGATATACTTGAGCTCATGGATCAATTACGCCCCGATTATTATATCTCCGGGCAGATGATACCCGATGGCAATGATAATATTGTACAGATCGAGATAGTTCGGGTTAAAGGTTATCACCTGCTGCACCAGGAAAGCATTAAGTTGATAGAACACCAACCCGCTTCTCTCTTGCAAAACAAAATTGCGAATCTTTTGCTCAGATGTATTCCCGGGCTTCGCTGGGACACAAAGCAGATTAGCGAGCTAAATTCGATTGACAGCACTATGGTTTACTTACGCGGTAAGCATGAGTTAAATCAATACACCCCCTATAGCTTACAGCAAGCGCTTAAATTGCTGACTCAATGCGTCAACATGTCGCCAAACAGCATTGCGCCTTACTGTGCGCTGGCTGAATGCTACCTCAGCATGGCGCAAATGGGGATTTTTGATAAACAAAATGCCATGATCAAAGCTAAAGAACATGCGATTAAGGCGACAGAGCTGGACCACAATAATCCACAAGCTTTAGGATTACTGGGGCTAATTAATACGATTCATTCAGAATACATCGTCGGGAGTTTGCTATTCAAACAAGCTAACTTACTTTCGCCCATCTCTGCAGATATTAAATATTATTATGGCTGGAATCTTTTCATGGCTGGTCAGTTGGAGGAGGCCTTACAAACGATTAACGAGTGTTTAAAATTGGATCCAACGCGCGCAGCCGCAGGGATCACTAAGCTGTGGATTACCTATTATCATACCGGTATTGATGATGCTATACGTTTAGGCGATGAATTACGCTCACAACACCTGCAGGATAATCCAATATTATTAAGTATGCAGGTTATGTTTCTTTCGCTTAAAGGTAAACATGAACTGGCACGAAAATTAACTAAAGAAATATCCACGCAGGAAATAACAGGACTTATTGCTGTTAATCTTCTTTATGCTGAATACTGTCAGAATAGCGAGCGTGCCTTACCAACGATAAGAGAGTTTCTGGAAAGCGAACAGCGTATTGATAATAATCCGGGATTATTACCGTTAGTGCTGGTTGCCCACGGCGAAGCTATTGCCGAGAAAATGTGGAATAAATTTAAAAACGAAGACAATATTTGGTTCAAAAGATGGAAACAGGATCCCCGCTTGATTAAATTACGGTAAAATCTGAGAGAGGAGATATGCATTATTTTTTTATCATCGTAATCTGGTTGCTTAGCATAAATACAGCATGGGCTGATTGCTGGCTTCAGGCTGAAAAAATGTTCAATATTGAATCCGAACTACTTTACGCTATCGCCCAGCAGGAATCGGCGATGAAACCTGGCGCCATTGGTCATAACCGAGATGGTTCAACCGATCTTGGCCTGATGCAAATTAACAGCTTCCATATGAAAAGGCTGAAAAAAATGGGGATTAGTGAAAAACAGTTGTTACAGGATCCCTGCATTTCTGTCATTGTGGGCGCATCCATTTTATCAGATATGATGAAAATCTACGGTTATAGCTGGGAGGCCGTTGGCGCTTATAATGCCGGGACGTCACCGAAACGATCGGATATAAGGAAACGTTATGCTAAAAAAATTTGGGAGAATTACAGAAAATTAAAAGGGATGTCAGCAGAAGAGAAAAACAAAAGACTTTCTATCGCGGTAAACAAATAATGAGACAGGAATAGCTTACTTTCAGATAGTTCTAAAAGTAAGCTATTTTTTTATCAGCTTGCCGTCGTCATAAGCAACTGGGCTTGCATTGCTTTTAGTTGTACAAACTGTGAGGCGTCTTCCAGCATTCTATTGTTCCGTGAATCCCGGAAATCTGCACGTACCTGCTCCAGATTACTATGAGGATTATCCTTAAGTACAAGAGCCGCCGCCATCGTTCCGGTTCTCCCCACTCCGCCCAGACAATGAATCATCGGTAAATGCTTATCTGATGAACTACGCCCCGGCGCGCCATTTTGGTTACTATTTTTCACAATATCCGCCAGGTATTCTAACTGATTAGTAGACGGTAACGGCTGGTGATCTGGCCAATTTTTGACATGTAATACCGGGATTGTATACTGCTTTTCTCCGCAGGACAGTTGCATATTGTATTGGTCTACCGCACCTCCCTGACTGGCTGAGCTCACTTTTTGGCTGTTGGTATGCACCTCGCCAAAGGTGTAGCTCCCTCTGAAATAGGGTGGTAATTGTTTTGCCTGCATCTGATCTTCCGACGTTAACACCACCAGGCACGAACATTCTTTTTCAAGAAGCATTTTCATATGCGCTTCCAGCGCATCCGGCGTATTTTTTGGGTACGAACCGGCTAATGCCACAGGCTTACCGTCAAAAGTTAACGTATTCACTGGCACAGGCATTCCATCGCTCAGTTTCACCTGGGTTTGCTGATTAATTGGAATGCTGCTGACCGCAAACCGTGCCAGGCCCAGTGTCGGTCCGCTCATCGTCTGTGGCATTGGCGCGCCGGCTTTTATTTTCTCAAGTTCAGCTGTAACGTTTTTCAGTTCTTTAGCAATAACGTGAATTTTTTTTACAGCCTGGGTTAATTCATGGGTAGAGGCTTTATCAATCCACCTCTCAACCACTCCCCCACAGGTTCCCCATTGTGAGAACCTGTCTGCTCCTATCTGAATATTTGTTAACGTTGTAACATAATCATTAAGTTGTTTAGCCTCTGGAATTTTATTTAAATTCTGTAAATTCGTCATTAATGAACGCAGCGGGCCGTTACCTGAAGCCATCTCCTGGAAGTTTTCTCGCAGGCTATTTCCATCCATTTGTTCCAGTTGCGGTAATGTTCTTTTAAGTCCCTTTAGCGCGATATCGAGTAAAGGTTGCTTACTTTCTGCTCCAACATCGTTATTTTTTTCTGCCACTTTTGTATCGCCGCCTTTTATGACTAAAGCGGCATTCCTGACACCAACATTATCCTTGCTATTAATAAGGTTTGTAAACCCTTCGTCAGCAGCTTTTACACACTCCGTGATCTGCACTGCTAAACGTTGGGTAAGGGGTTTGTTCATATTTATACGGGACATTAACAGTGCGTCATTAACCGCTGTTTCCCCATATTTTTCCGTTAGTGCATGGAGAAATGTCTGTAAAATCTTTTGGTCCTGTACTCTGATATTTTCCGTATGTTTTTGCACCACTTCAGTGTTTTTAAATAACGGAATTTTTCCAAGCCAGGTTAATACTTTTGACGAAAATTTTTCAGGCGCAACATATGCCTTATCAGTATTTTCCTTAGCAATATAAAGTCGGGCATCATTCGACACACCAACTTTTGAAAACGAAGACAACGTTAAATTATTCAATTTTCTCTCCTCATACTTTAGCATATTCCTGCAGTATGTTTTTGAGCGCTTCCTGCTGATTCACAAATGACTCAAGCTGCGATATAATATGGTAAGTATTTGTCAGATCGGTAATTGCATGTATAAACAACAACGTCTCTGCAGCATCAATATACGCTAACGTACCTTCATTATTCGCAGCCAGTTCACCATTAATCACCATAATCTGCCGCCAGATAGAATCGCCACAAACAGGCGATAACGGTATAATCATACCGTTCAATAACCAGATATCATCTTTAGCTTCAATAGACGTAAAAATATCGCTATCGAGTAGTAATAAGCACTGATTGTTGTCGTCAAAAGTGAGCGGTAAACCCAATTTCTCACCAATATTAGCGATAATATCCTGGTGTGCTTGCAATTTACTTTCCTCTTGAATTATATCTTTTATAAGATTGCTTCTTCAAATTTAATCTGGTTACATGATGTTTTGATGCATTTTCGCGCCCATCGCCGGGCGCAATATTTCTCTCCTTTAATCCAGTAGAATAGCCATTCACTACGCATCGGAACACATATCAGCAGCTCCTTCGGATCATTTTCAACATGACGTAACTTGCCTTTAATAACAAAACGCGAACTGTCAGCAATATCATCATATATTGCAGCCATACCTGAACCGGGTACTACATGTGTGATGATTTTCATAACAATTAATCTTGTTCAATTGTTGTCGAGCGAGAGAAAAATACTACACCCTGGACTCAAGACTTTTTTTAACAACACGACATATATCCGCAAAGGTCGTCATATCAGGAAGATCGTTTTCATTACAACTAATGTCAAACTCCTCACTAAGACCAAATACAATATCAATTAAATCCAATGAGTCAGCGTAAAGATCCTCAACCAGATGGGTCTGACCATTGATACTATCAACATCAACGGCAATACAGGAGGTGATCACTTTTTTGACTCTTGCTTCAATATCCATATTCATCGCATCTTTCCCGGTTAATTAACGCTGCATGTGCAAGCCATCAACGGTAGTAATAACCCGATCCACGCCAGGTTTATTCAGGTATGACTCGTAAGCCGGGCCAGCTCGCCAGCTGCCGTCTCCGATAAGGCCGTCCAGCACATTACTTAACACATAGTCAGTTTCCCCTTTTAGCCTGGTCAGCCCCGCCTCTCTGGCAAACTGCTGTGCAATCTCAGCCAGTTTTTCTTTTTGTGGATGATGAGTAATGACCTCTTTAAGCGTCTCCATTTTCGCTTTCAATTCTGGGTGCTTGTCAATATCGCTACATTGCGCTTTCAACGCTGCACTCTTTATCGTGTCATTGGGTAATATTTCCGCACGCAAGCCGTCAAACGCTCTGCGTACAGGAAACGGTGTAGAGGCATCCGGCTCCAGGGCTTTACGTATCACCCCCAAAAACGTCTCACGGGCGTCGAAATGCATTGAATGCATATTCGTAACGCTCGGTACTGTTGAGAGGAAACTATTTTGCTTAAACTTCAAACCAGAAAATGGGCCAGTCTTATCTGTCTGGCTATTATCATTATCGGTCGTACCGGCTTTATTACCTGTAATTACCGTCGAGTCTGATTGTAAGGTATCGATTTTAACATTCTCGACGCCAGCCAGTTGACTGGCAAGCGGCTTCACATTCACAATCTCTGCCGTCTGGCTTTGCTGTTTATTATCATCAACGCCGTGCACCGTGGCCTGTACAGGCTTGCCGATAATGTTCTTGCTGGTTACGCCATCAACTTCATCAAAAGAGGGTGTTTCACCCGTAGTGCCCTTTTCTGACGTGACCACCTTTCCATCTTTACTTTCGGATGAAGAATTGGTCACAGCCTCTGCCGTCGCATGAGCCGTGACGTCAATTTTACCCGCGATGCCATGGTCAATTGCCCCTGTGCTGGCGCTGTGTGCCGTCTCCGTTTGATGCGTAGTCGAATCCACACGCGAATGACTATGACTTACGTTACTGCTGTTAGTCGAATGGTGTGACTCGCCATGGCGTTGGCTGTTATCAATAAATGTTCGGCTATTATCAATCGTCTTCCGGCTATTATCATGGTTGCTATTATCGATATGGCGCTGGCTATTATCGACATGGCTTCGGCTATTGTTAATATGCTTACTGTTATCCACGCTATGGCTACTGCTATCAATATTAATATTGATATTAATACCCGTAGGTTCTGCTTTTTTCCCACCATCAGGTACTGGTCCAGCCGCAGGTTCCGGAATTTTAGGGTCAGGCAGTTTATCTGCAGGAATTTGTGCAAAAACATTACGTAGCAGCAGGGGTATCAACGTTTGCGTTTCAAGGTGCCGGGCTTCCCGTCCTACGCTGGTACCCTGCTCTTGCGTTAATTTTTGGTGGCACATATCAAGCGCCTCAACCGCCTTCGCCGCCGCTTTGTCAACAAGCTGCGTAAGACTGCTGCGGGTTAACGGATCCAACGTACAGCCAAAGTTATGTTCAATGCAGCTGGCAATATAGGGCATCACCTCCTGCATAACAAGATTCGTCGATAATTTACTTAATTCACCGCCAGTGTTATTTTTGATGATATCTAACAGCTGCTTTTCCAGGTTTTCCAGCTTCGCTTCCGCTTTCTTTGTTTCTGGCAGCCAT
Source organism: Salmonella sp. SJTUF15591 (assembly GCF_043356435.1). Taxonomy (NCBI): domain Bacteria; kingdom Pseudomonadati; phylum Pseudomonadota; class Gammaproteobacteria; order Enterobacterales; family Enterobacteriaceae; genus Salmonella; species Salmonella sp. SJTUF15591. Next base: position 167,353 of record NZ_JBEUJO010000002.1, read on the forward strand.
GGCCCAAAAGCTGACTTTTCTTTCAGGCCATCTTTTATGATTTGCGCGGTATACTCTGCCCCCACCTTCATCAGTAGCGTCTTCGCCGCAGGAGAATCACTGGTGGCGTTGAGCGCTGAACGAAAGAGCCCGGCAAACTCCATTATCGCTTTCTTACCGGCGACATTATTTGAATTGGTAAAAACTTCTTTTAACGCCTCAGCGTCTTTCCCGCATTTAAACAACGCATCCAGACTCGCCTGTTTGATCAGCGCGGGAAAATCTTCCAGTTGCGGGCCTCTAATTTCCCCTGACAGCGTCGTTGTGGCACTTTCTCTGACTGCGGAAAGATTCGCCGCAAGATTCGTGGCCTGCGTTTTGATCTCGGCCTGCATACCTGGCATTATGACGGGGGGCTGAGTCCTTACACTTGTAACCATTATTAATATCCTCTTCTGTTATCCTTGCAGGAAGCTTTTGGCGGTTTCCAGGCTGCTACTTATCGTACTGCTCAGCACTTTTACCAGGTTGTCGTATAATGAATTGGCATTGCTATATTTTTGCGTCAGCGTCTGTAATGTGGTTTTCAGATTTTCTTCCTGCGCTTTAAAACCCGACTGCCAGGCTTGATATTTGGCGTTATCCATTTCGAGTTTTGAATCTTTTCCCGGCGCGCCTAAACCATCAATATCCTGAACCATTTTTTGTAATGGCGTCAGATCAACGGTGACGACATAACCGGAGCCATAAGATTTCAGGCAGCTATTCGGTAAATTCAATTCACTGAGCCACTGTCTCGCTTCCGCTTCAGTGGCTACTTTAACGCCGCTGCCTGACTGCGCTGGAAATAAAACGGTATTACTGTTTATTTGATTATATTTACTGACTAAACTGTTTAAATCATTTTTGAGTGAGGTAACATCTAGCTTAACGGTATTACCGTCCTTACCTGGTAATAACCAGCCTCCCATTTTGGAAAGAATATCACTGAAGGCCTGATAAAAATCGGTATAGACTGCGACAACGTTTTCATAAACGCCCAGATAGCTGTCACCTATCGCCGATATATTTTGGGAAACCATATCCCAAATCTCAGCATCAGAAATGGTTGTTCTCGGCTGCGCCATAGGCGAAGCGCTAAATAAGGCCGACGTCGGCGCAGAAAACGCGCTCCGCAGGTTCTCATTTTGTTCTGCGGATAATGACACGCCAGACTTCGCCAGCGCATTCAGGCTGCTGGTCAACTGCTGGCGCGCCAGCGTGCGCTCGTCATTATTCTCTTCAGAGATCGGTGGCGTTGACTGCAGCGTCTGCTGTGCCTGCTGGATTTTAGTAGCCGCCTGCGATAATGAAATGATATCTGTACCGCGATGTTCTGTGGTAGACGGTACCACGGCAGTCTCGACGTGCTCGCTCGCCGAGGGCGTCTGCGGCCGTTCGGCAACGATCCCCGGATGAGGAGAAGCGGAATAATTTTGAATATTAAGCATAATATCCCCAGTTCGCCATCAGGAGCGCGATTAAATCACACCCATGATGGCGTATAGATGACCTTTCAAATTAAGCGCGAATATTGCCTGCGATAGCAGCAAGTGCGGATGCTTTCGACTGGTTAATGCTCTCCATTGTTTTCAGCATTTCCTGAATCAGGCTGGTCGATTTACGTGAACTTTCACGGGCTTCGTCCGATGCGGTGCTGGCAACACGGTTATTCACCTGGCTAATTTGCTGCTCGGAACGTTCCTGAGTAGCGGCGTACTGCCCGGACGCCCCTGCAATACCACCGACCGTGACCGAGTTCTTCATAATCAGATCGCCCGTCATCTGCATCTTGCGCGCATCAATTCGGGTCATATCCATGGTATTCTGCTCAAGACGAATATCGGATTCGACAGACTCAAGACGTTTCGACAGAATAGCCTGATGTTCAGGGGAGATTTGTTTATTACTGTCTTTAATACCCAGACTTTCCGTGGCGCTGGTTCCGGCATTAGATTTAAGCGTCGCATCATTAAGATTTTTCGTCGCATCGGTACCGGTTTTCTTCATATTTAACGATTTCAGAGAATCGACGCCTTCAGCACCGAGTTTGACGCTATTCTGCCCGTTCAGCACGTTTTTAATACTGTGGCTTTCAGTGGTCAGTTTATCGATCTTCGCGGCATTATGTTTAAGCGCGCCTCTTTCATTCTGCAGCCCCTTATATTCCAGTTTGGCGCCCACGCCAGTGATCCCCAACTGAAGCGCGCTCTGGGAAATACTACCGGACAACGCATTCATCCCTTCGCGCATCATGGAGCTTGCCGTCGTTTTAGCTGCATCAAAACTGACTAATGACAACTTACCAGACAGTTTGCTATCAGCCTGGTTCAACGTCAGCATTAACGTATTCGCGGCAGCCAACAGCGCAACGGCACTGGAAGACATTCCGCTAATATCAAAAAACTTTCCGACTTCTGCCTGCTGCTCGCGTAACTGGGTTTGCACAACCTCATTCGCTTTAGTCGTGACATTATTTGCCAGGGCATTCAAATCCTGATTCATGTCGGTATTTTGAATACTGGCTTTTAAAAAGGACGTGATCGTTCCGGGGGTTTGCGTTAATACCCCTGGCGCAGGCGCGCTCAGTGTAGGACTCAACCCCAGGTCACTGACTTTACTGCTGCTAATACCAATACTATTCAGAATATCTTTAGCGCTAACGGATTGCGAAGCTGTCTGTGAACTATTCTCAACAGAATGATTATTTAAATAAGCGGCGGAATTTACTCCCACATTACTAATTAACATATTTTTCTCCCTTTATTTTGGCAGTTTTTATGCGCGACTCTGGCGCAGAATAAAACGCGAAGCATCCGCATTTTGCTGTACCGCAGAAGACATGGCTTTTTGCAGTTCCGCCGTTACCTTCTGGTTTTCACCAAATATTTCTACGGATTGTTTAAGCCACTGCTGAATCTGATCCATGGCAAAACGGGCGAGCATAAAATCAGCAAGCGCCTCGCTGGCATTTTTAATAAATACCCCCTCGGCAACCCCACCGGCTGACTGGGCTGCGGTATTCGTGACTTCCATGCCCAACGCCACTTTATTTAGGGTATTACCTACCAGCTCTTTACTTAAGGCATTCGTTTGCAGGCCCATCTTGCTACCCACATTACCCAGGCCGCTAGTAATACGTTGCATCCCCTGGGTAAAGAGTTTGCTGCCGTTTTGTGCCAACTGTTTCAGCACGTTAGGCACCAACTTCTTAATCGTTTCGCCCATCATTTTGCTCAGCGCGTTACCCAGTTTCGCCGCCGCGCCTTTCCCGACAACTGCGACCACCACAATGACCGCCACCATCGCAATAGCGGCAACAATCGCACCAACAATGCTGCCGGCCATCTCTGCCGTTTTCTTATCGACGCCTAATCCTTCCAGCGCTTTGGTAATCGCCTTGCCAATCAGCTCCATTAACGGCTTCAGCACATGCTCCATAATCGGGTTTAGCGCCTGCTGAATAAACGACACCCCCGTCGCCGCCTTCACAATTTCATCGGCAACCATTACCGCAAGTCCCACCGCAGCCAGCGCCAGACTCGCCCCACCGGTAAAAACAGCGGCCACAACGCTGACAATGGTTAGCAGCGCGCCGAGGACTTTCCCGATACATCCCATAATGCGGTTCGTTTCCTCGGCTTTGCGCGTCTCTTCCTGAAATTCAGCCGATTTCTTTTCCATCTCCGCCTGACGCCCTTCCTGCAAGGCGTTGAAAAGCGCAAGATCGTTTTGCAGGCTTTCTTCCGTATTTTTGCCCACAATCTCAATAAACATGGCCATGAGCATAGTGAGGCGGGCGACATTTGACAGATTATCCTGCTCACCCTGGGAAACCTGATTCTGAGAGGCGGCATTAGCCGTTCCCTGGAATTTAGTCAGAATGTTATCCGCTTTCTCGGCTTTCGCTTTGGCGTCTGTGCCTGCTTTAACCGCCGCATCCGTGGCCTTATCTAATGCCTCTTTCGCCTCTGTCGCTTCTTTTCCTGCCTGTTCTACCGCGGCTTCAGCTTGTGCATAGCCGGGGTCAGCCGGGTCCAGCGATTGCAATTTATTTTGCGCCTGCGTCAGTTTTTTGGCCGCAGCGTCATAAACACTCTTGGCGGTATCCGTCTTTTTGATACTGGCTTCATAGAGATCCGTCGCCTCCTGAGCCTCTCCCAGAGCCGTCTGGAATTCTTTCGATACCTGAATCCCCATCTCTTTTTGTGACTCAATCATCGCCTGCCATACCGCCAGACGAGACTCCAGTTGAGACAGCGAAACATCACCCAGTAGGGTCATTAACTTGCCAAGCAGTAACGTCAATTGCCCTTCGCTGGAGAGTTTTTCCCGGGCGGCGTCCGTAGGCGGCTTCAGACCCACCGTATTAATAGCGCTCTCGCCGGACTTTGTTCCGGCTTTAAGGTCGCCCGCTTTCGTTGCCACCACATCTTTAAAAGCTTTATCCGCCGCTTTTAAAAAGTCCGTGTTCTTACGAACGCCTTCAAAAGCCGCCTCAGCGAGGCGCGGATTTTGGGTATATCCGCTACGGCTAATGCTACTTGCGTCATTTACCATAATTATTCCTTTTCTTGTTCACTGTGCTGCTCTGTCTCCGCCGTTTTTAGCGCCTCCAGATAGACCAACGCTTTTGCCCGCAGAGACTCATCTTCAGTACGTTCATTGACAAGTTCAAAACACTGTCTGGCTTTTGCCGCCTTACGCATTAATAATTGACACTGCCCGGTAAAAAAAACGGGGCGATAATCATTTTTAAGTAACGTAAACGCTACTGCATAAAGGTCACATGCTTTCTGAAATTGTTTTTTCAGTTGGCATACCGCCGCCAGTCCCATGGTGTAATCGGGATTGTAAAAATCATAAATGCATAAGAAACGAAAGAATGTCTCAGCTTCATCCAGTCGTCCCTGGTTATAAAACTCATAAGCATGAGCATATAAACCGTCCATCATATCTTGAGGGATCCCATGAACGTCTTTTAGCGTGGCGCCTTCACTAACGGCATCCCAAATCATTTCCGCAACACGTTCTTCGCTGACATTATTTTGATAATCCATTACTTACTCCTGTTATCTGTCACCGACTTTGTAGAACTTAACGACTGCGTTTATCTGATGCAGTTATTAAACCCCGACGGTGGTTAGTGAACATTCAAAAAACGCCCAATGAATACATCGCTACTGCTTTACGCGGCTCAATGCCGTACCTCGTTTTCTTGTGGCTGAATAACGTCTTTGCCCGCGTTTTCTACCTCTTCCAGCCAAACCAGAAGACGTAAAACTTCATCAATTTCTTCCAGACTCACCAGATCATAACGGCGATGGGTTTTGAAAAGACTGCGCGCCAGTTTGATATCGACGATCACAGGTACGCCAACCTTCTCCGCATAGGCGCGGACGGCCAGTGCGCGCTGATTCGTTTCATACACCGAGATCATCGGAATCGGCATCAGTTCGGGTTTAAAATAAATCCCGATCGTAATATGCGTGGGGTTGGCAACAATCAGGCGTGAGTTTTCAATATCAGATTTCACCTGTTCAGACAGAATTTCCATATGAACTTCACGTCTTTTAGATTTAACCTCTGGGTTCCCTTCCTGCTCCTTCATTTCACGCTTCACTTCTTCCTTATCCATTTTCATATCTTTCATGGTCAGGAAATATTCCGCAATAGCATCCAATAATAAGACAATCAATGCGCAAGCAAGGCAAGTTAATACCAATGCGAGGAGAAGTTCACGCCAAATGACGGCAATACCTACAATATTGCCATTTAGCTGAGAAAAGATTTCAACCTTATATTTCTTCCAGCAAATGATGGCGGCCACCACAAAGGATGAGAGATACAGTAGGGTTTTGACCGTATCTTTAACCGTGCGCATACTAAAAAGTTTTTTTGCCCCTTCTACCGGGTTTAACGCCGATAAATTAGGCTTTAATGCTTCTGTCGCCAGCACAAAACCGGCCTGTAATAACGCCGGTAATGCGGAACACACTAAGCAGAGCAGCATAAATGGAATCAGATATTTTAACCCTATCCCAAAAACGGCCAAACTGTAGTCAGCCATGCTCTGATCAAAATTATCCGCAATAATGATCTTAATTATCCCCATAAACTCATTAAATGAGCCATACGACACCAGATAGGCAATTCCTCCCAGCGTCAGGCAGGCGATAATGAGATCTTTACTTTTAAATGACTGGCCTTTTTTAGCGGAGTCTTCCAGCCGTTTTTTAGTCGGTTTTTCTGTTTTATTCGAGGACATGCGTCGCCCCTCGCTCGTAAAACCAACTGCTTAATCCTGTGGCCTGGAAAGAGAGTCGCAGTACATTGTCCGGTAGTACCGGAGAGAAATAAAGCAGCATAATTAAAACGGCAATACCGCTTTTTACCGTCAGTGAAATCGCAAAAGCGTTCATTTGCGGAGCAAAGCGCGACAATAAACCCAGGAATACTTCTGACAGCAACAGCACTAATACCACCGGACTGGCCAGAACCAAGGCGTTTTGAGCCACCTGATTAATAAACGTTAATAGCGGCGGTAATGAAGGCGTGCACTCGTTCATCGGATCGCATAGCTGATAGCTTTTATTTAACACGTCAACCATCGTGACCAGACCGCCGTTTTGTAAATAAACGACAGCGGCAAACATATTCAGGAAATTAGCCATTTCCGAGGTATCAATACCGTTTGCCGGATCGATACTGCTACTTAGCGTTGCCCCTCGCTGGTTATCGATAATACAACCCAGCGCATGCATAACCCAAAAAGGCCATGACAGCAGACAGCCCAGCATGACGCCTACCGCCGCTTCTTGCAGAACTAACGGGATCATCGCCACCGATAAAAACGGCGGCGCCTCGTTCAATGCATGCGGCCATACTCCCAATGCCACCAGGATGATAATGGCGTTTCTCGGCGCGCCGCTTAATACCCCGCTATTCAAAAACGGCAGGAAGAAAAAAATCGGCGCCACGCGAGCAAACCCTAGCGCCGCAGACGCAACCAGGTGATGAATTTCAAAGTACAACGCGTAAAACATTTTTTACCCCTTAGCCAACGCCAGGAATATCACCTGACGCCCGTAAGAGAGTAAAACTTCGCCATACCAGCCAGACAGTAAAAACAAGCACAAACACACGCCAAGTAATTTAATGCCAAAAGGCAGCGTCTGTTCCTGTAATTGCGTTACCGTCTGGAATAACCCTACCAGGAGGCCGATAATCGTTGCGACAATCGTCGGCCACCCTGACAGGATCAAAACAAGATAGAGCGCCTTATTACCTGCAAACACTAAATCATCCATTTAACTATCCCGTCTCGTAATGATGTCATGTTGCAATGTCCATATACTGTAATATCAATCCCTTAGACAGTAAGGTCCAGCCATCAAGCGCGACAAAAAGCACCAGCTTAATAGGTGTAGATATCGTCACCGGACTCATCATCATCATCCCCAGCGCCAGTAGCACGCTGGATACCACCAGGTCGACGACGACAAAAGGTAAATAAAGATAAAAACCAATTTTAAACGCGCTTTTTATTTCGCTCAGCGCATAAGCAGGTAACAACGCAAATATTGAAGGTTTTTCAATTTCATCTTTGTCACGCTTTACCGTCTCGGTCTCTTCTCCATACTGACGCTTCAGTTGCGCGTTTTCAAAAAACTGAACTAACTCGCGATCTGAATATTTGATCAGATAATCGCGATAACCATCCAGACCTTCATCAACGTGTTTACTTAATGACGAAATATCATTAAAGGTGACATCTTCGTCCTCAAAATAGACGTAGGCATCATGCATTATGGGCCACATAACAAACATAGAAAGCAGCAATGCGACGCCGTTAAGCGTCATATTTGAAGGTATCTGCTGCAATCCCAGGGCGTTACGCACCATGACAAATACAATAGAAAATTTAACGAAACAGGTTCCTGACGCAATAATAAATGGCAACAGGGTGGAAAATGCCAGTAAGGCAATTAATGAGATATCATTCCCCATTACCAGACTCGCTCAGCCATTCATGGATCTCAACGCCTAAGGTGTCATTCATCTGTACCAGTTCGCCATTACCCAGCAAAACACCATTCGCCATAATTTCAACGTTAAGTTCAGCATTGGTCGGCAGTGATAATAGCTGTTGCTGCCCCATGGCTTCGAGTTCGGCGAGGGTAACGTTCTTACGATACAAAACAAATTCCAGTTTGACGGGCAATTGGTTCAAGCCTGGCAGAGTTTCTGCAGTTTCAGTTGTATTATTTTCTTCTTCGATATGTTGAATATCTAACGTTTCCACAATAATTCCCCCTTCAACACGGTTGAAATGACCTAACTTTTTCGCGTAGCAATAAACTTCCGCACGGGAAGTACGAATCAGGAGTACATCTCCGATCCCGATTCGGCCCAGCAACGAACGCTGCGTATCACTGCTACCGATTACAAAGCGCAACGGCCAACGCAGCATTTTCGGCCTGCCGCCCCCGACTGCAGGCAGTTCAGGAAGATGCTCAAACCACAGGCCGCCCCGATCGCTCATAATGTGCAACAATTTCCCTTCCGGCAGCGCGCTTCCCGGCACGGGGTTCTCTACGCATAAACGCCGACAGGACAAATGCGGCACGGGCAACTCAAACGGTCGCTCTGTTGCAGCAAGCCAGGGAACGACCAGATGCTCAGCGCCAGCAGAAACCGCCGCCCCCGCCAGAGCGGGAGAGACATGCTCAAGCCAGTCCCCAGGTTTAATCCACGCCGACCACCGTTTTTCTGCATCGCTCAACCGAACCCACATTCCCTGTCGCGTCGGATATTCCAGCGTAGCTTCCTGGCCATGGCGCTGGCATTCTGTCGCGGTTTGCGCCAATAGCCATTCGCGACGATCAATCTGTCTCACACGCAATGACATCAGGCGTCATCCTCCTCGCCAGATTGCTGTCTGTGCTGTTGCTGCTGCGGATTTTGTTGATCGTCTCGCGTCAGGTGCCAGCGCTGGGGATTACCGTTTTGCCATTGATCATGCAAACGATGTTCAACCTGCGTATTTGACGGTATTAACGAAAACTCCCCTGCTTGCCGCGCCTGAATATTGACGGAATAGTCATTTCCCCAGCGCTGAAAACGGTAAGTCAGCGAGCTATCCTCTCCTTTCACGCCATCGGCAGTGGGAAAAATAGTCATCATCGGCTTTGATTGCGCCGCTAAAGGCATTTTTTCATCGCCGCCGGTTAATTGGCTAAGATCGGCGATAGTGGTTGGTTGCAGCGGAAGCTGAGAAATATCTTTAACCTTTTTATGATCTTTATCGTCAGGCTTACCGGTATTGGCTGCGGCCATTCGGGCAGGTGCGACATCCCGCGCCAGCGGCGCGCCCTCTTTACGAACGCCTTCGCCCGCGATGGCTTTATTATCCCCAGGCAATGCCTTGATATTATCGTCAGAGATTCCCGTGGCGTTATCGGTTACTTCACTAACGGATTCCACAGCTTTTAAATCAGCAGATAATTTTTTACCGCTTACGCTTTCTAACGGCCTATTTTTAGGCGATAGCAACGCTGCGGATTTATCTACTTTGGCCTCCGCAGAAATCAAACCGACAGATTTTTCAGCAGTGACTTTCAACAGTTTTTCAGCAATCCTGAGTTCGCCTTTTCCGTTATGATGCAGACCAGAAACGTTGCCATTGTGATGTTCTGATTTCGCTGGCGCGCCATGTCGCCATGCCGCCAGTAATACCGGTAAAGCCGTTTCTTTATGCATTACGAAAGCATCGCCATAGTCGCGATCTTTTTTATCACCGGAATATTCTGTCTTATGTTTTTCCACCGCTTTTTTTAATGCTTCTGATAAACCGCCAACCTCATCCTGCTGCGGCAGTAAAATGTTCCCGGATGAACTGACAGCTGACACATCGCCCATTAAATTATCTCCTCTGACTCGGCCTCTTCCTGCTGTATCTCTCGCTGGATATAGTGTCTTTTCTGACGGATTATCCAGCGTTGATAGTTCCCTTCTTTGCGCAACCAATATTTACTTTTTTTCTGAAACTCTTCCCTTTTCTTTTCCAGCTCGCTCCGTTTTTCCTGAATTTGTATAATCTGGAGTTCTAAATCTTTTATCTGCCGGCGAACAATAGACTGCTTACGTAATAACGTATAAATTTCCTCACGACTGAGCTGTCTGTTTTCTGCACGCAGCGTATCTAATAACAATTTCAGACCCGCTATTTGTTCAAGGATCGCCTCCTCCTCGGCCTGCAGCCCGCGGTCCTCATCCTGATAGCGAAGTAATATCGACTCACACTGTGAATGAAATACCGTACAGCGCCGCTGCAATACTTTAATTCTGGTCAGCGAATGCATTCATACCGCTCAACGTGTCATCAAAGGATGAATATTGCGCTACCGGCTGGCATAACCACGCTTTCAGGCTATCCCGCATCTGCATCGCCCGATCGTTATCGATATTTTCGCCAGGACGATATTCTCCCAAATCAATGAAAAGCTGGAGCTCTTCCAGACGCGTCATTAATTTACGCACGGCAGATGCCTGTTCAGCATGTGTCGGCGTCGTGACTTGTCCAAAAACGCGGCTTACACTTTTCAGTACATCGATTGCCGGGTAATGTCCCTGCCCGGCCAGCTTTCTGCTCAGATACAGGTGACCGTCAAGGATAGAGCGAATTTCATCCGCCATCGGGTCCGCCTCTTCCTCGCTTTCCAGCAGTACCGTATAAAAGGCAGTAATGCTTCCCTCGCTGGTCGCCCCGGGGCGTTCCAGCAAGCGGGGCAAATTATCGAATACGGAGGCGGGATAACCTCGACGGGCCGGACGCTCTCCCGACGCCAGTGCCACGTCTCGCAAAGCACGCGCATAACGGGTCATGGAATCGATAAAAAGCACGACCCGTTTTCCCTGGTCGCGAAAATATTCCGCTACGGTTGTCGCCAGTTGCGCCGCATTGCAGCGATCGACCGAGGGGAAATCGGAAGTGGCAAAAACCAGCACGCATTTTTCTTTCTTATGCGAAGCGCGCAACATATCCACGAATTCAGTGACCTCACGGCCTCGTTCACCGATAAGACCAATAACAAAGACATCCGCCTCCGTTTGCTCGATCAGCATATGCATCAGCATGGTCTTACCGCATCCTGCGGAGGCAAAAATGCCCATTCGCTGGCCTACGCCACAGGTCAATAACCCGTCAATCGCGCGCACACCGGTAATCAGCGGTTCACGGACGCCAACGCGCGAAGCGTAAGAAGGCGGTGCGACATCAATAACGCGTTCTTCGCTAATCGGCGCCACTTCAGGGGTAAAACGCTCAACGATTTTCCCTGTCGGATCCAACACCGCGCCTAATACTGAGTATCCCACCCACGCCGATAACGCACGTCCAGTGGGATAAAGCACGACATCGCGGCTCAGCCCCTGGGCATTGCCGATAAGGCTCAGCACGGTGCGTTCCCGCTGTAAGCCAACCACCTGCGCACGTGCAACAACCTGTTTTTGGTGCCAGCCACGGCGTATTTCACACAGTTCGCCAATGGCCACATCGCGCAATTCCGCCTCAATAATTGGGCCGGTTATTTTTTGTGGGTAGGCCAGATATTGCAGTAAACGAGGTGTTTTCATCTCATTAGCGACCGACTAAAAACTTCCAGATAGTTGTAAAACCCATTCAAGGCAGTAGAGAACTTTTCACCGTCAGATAAAAAATCCGGATGCACTAAGGCTTTAAGCGTTAGTTCCCCATTCTGTTCCCCCAGTAGTAATTGCCCGCCGCGGGCAAAATGGCATCCTTCCATTATGGTCATTAAGATTTCATAAGCCCGCTGTTGTAATACCACCATGCTGTCAGCACCCAATTGCGCCCAGATCCATACATCATCGTCCTTGACGCTGATACAGATACTTGGCAATGCAAATAAATCCAGAACAATTGTTGAATGGCTATCTATTCCTCCGATGAGTGAAGGATCGCAACCACTTACTTCCAGTGCGGAACGAACTAATTCAGCGATATCCAAATGTTGCATAGATCTTTTCCTTAATTAAGCCCTTATATTGTTTTTATAACATTCACTGACTTGCTATCTGCTATCTCACCGAAAGATAAAACCTCCAGATCCGGAAAACGACCTTCAATCATTTTCTTAATAAATCGACGGACATCGACAGACGTAAGGAGGACAAGATCTTTATGTGCAATCAATAAATCATCCAACTTAAGTGTAATGAGATCCATCAAATTAGCGGAGGCTTCCGGATCAAGGCTGAGGAAGGTACTGCCAGAGGTCTGACGGATCCCTTTGCGAATAACATCCTCAACTTCAGCAGATACCATTACTGCTCGTAATTCGCCGCCATTGGCGAATTTATGACAAATATAACGCGCCATTGCTCCACGAATATGCTCCACAAGGTTAATGACATCTTTTTCTCTTGGCGCCCACAATGCGAGCGCTTCCATAATTAATTTCATATTACGCACGGAAACACGTTCGCTTAACAAACGCTGCAAAACTTCAGATATACGTTGTACCGTGGCATGTCTGAGCACTTCTTTAAGTAAATCAGGAAATTTCGCTTCCAGTTGGTCCAGCATATGTTTTGTTTCCTGAATACCGAAATATTCATTGACGTTGCGTGCCAGCGTCACCGCCAGACAGTGGTAAAGCTCATCAAGCGCGTTCCGCAACACATAGCCAAGCTCCCGGAGTTTCTCCCCCTCTTCATGCGTTACCCAGAAATACTGACTGCTACCTTGCTGATGGATTGTTGGATTAATACCAAAGGACACGACTTCATCGGAATAATTTACCACTCGCATCAAATCAAAATAGACCGTAAATTGTTCAACACGGATCTCATTAATCAACAATACGATGCTGTTATCGTCCAGGCCCTCGCCATCGCGTAACAATACTTCCGGCAGGCGCACGCCATAATCAATAAAGAACTGACTACGTAGACGCTCCGCAAGTTGAGCTTTTTCCAGATCTTCACGCCGGCTCTTCGGCACAAGTAATATCAACGGTACGGTCTCTGTAGAGACTTTATCGAGATCGCCAATCAGTCCCAACGACGACCCTTCTTTTTCCTCAATACTGAGCGGCTGCTCGCCTTTACTGGTTTTAGGTTTGGCGGCGCTACGTTTTGCTTCACGGAATTTAAAATAGAAGAGTACGCTTAAAACCACCGATAAAATAACAAATACCGGCAGCGGGAATCCCGGCAGAGTTCCCATTGAAATGGTCAAAATAGCCGTAACAACCAATACAAATGGGTTGTTCAACAGCTGCGTCATGATATTCCGCCCCATATTATCGCTATCGCCATTTACGCGAGTCACGATAAAACCGGCACTAATCGCAATCAACAATGCGGGGATCTGGGCGACAAGACCATCACCAATGGTCAGCATGGTATAAGTAGACAGAGCGGAGGACAAATCCATACCATGGCGGGTCATCCCCACCGAAATACCGCCAATAAAGTTCACAAAGATAATAATGATGCCGGCAATAGCGTCACCTTTGATAAACTTCATCGCACCGTCAAAGGAACCGTAAAGCTGGCTTTCCCTTTCCAGTACGCTTCGCCGTTCGCGCGCGGCATCCGCATCAATAATACCGGCCTTCAAATCGGCATCAATACTCATCTGTTTACCGGGCATACCATCCAGAGAAAATCGGGCCGCGACTTCCGCGACGCGTTCTGAACCTTTGGTAATAACGATAAACTGGACCACGGTGACAATAGAGAAGACAACAAAACCCACCGCCAGGCTATCGCCAATAACGAATTGCCCGAACGTGGCGATAATTTCACCGGCATCGGCTTCAATCAAGATAAGACGGCTGGTACTGATCGATAATGCCAGACGAAAGAGCGTGGTAATTAACAGTACCGCAGGAAACGTTGAAAAACTGAGGATTCTGTCAATGTAGAACGACCCCATAAACACCAATATCGCCAGTACGATATTCAGTGCGATCAGGAAATCAACCAGATAGGTAGGTAATGGAATGACGAACATAGAAATGATCATCACCATTAGTACCAGAATCAGTAATTCAGGTCGTAAACGAGCACTGTTAAGTAGAGAAAGCAGCACTATAGGTATCCTGTTAATATTAAATTAAGACAGCTTTTCAATAGTACGACGCTGTTCTGCCATTTCATGCTTGTAGGCAATATCGGTCATACTACGTAACGCCATTAACAATTCTTCCTGCCAATATTCTTCATAAAAGAGTGAAGAGGGTATGGCTTTACATACTTGATAAAATATCTGCAAAAAGGATGCATGTTCTTTATGACTAAGCAATAACGCATTCAAACCTATAATATCGGCTAACAGCGAATCCACTTCATGTGGCTGTTGCAATAGCGAAAGCATCAGTAGTAGCCACGACGACTCCTCCGCATTAAACGCTTTGGTAAACGAATACGACAACAATGTACTCACAAACAGTAGGTCAGCGGAGCGCAACATTTTGAGTTGCGTCAGGCGTCGTAAAAGCTGGCCAAACTCCAGACGCGAACAGCTGGCGTCATTCGCGTCAATATCGGTTAATAGCGAACCCTCGATAAAATCCAGTACCACCAGTCGACGTTGATAGCCATAACTGGCTATCCAGTCAGAGTAAATCTCCACTTCATGTGATTCACTCTGGATAAATTGCCGATAGCTGGCGCGCAATAAGCCTGGTTTTAACGATAATGTTTTCCCAAAAAGCCGGGCCTTCAACGCACAATTAATCCCTGCCTTGAGGGTCTTCGGATCGGTTTGCTCTTCAACGTGCTTAAGTAACGACTCCAGCTTTTTCCGCACGATCTCTTCCAGGTCTTTACGACGAAGCAATTCGCGTAACACAAGGACTAAATCACTGGGGTCAGGAAATAAGCTACGCGCCTGACGTAAAAAATCTTCTAACGCGCCGCCATGTACGCTAATTAGCTTTAATATTTGCTTCGCCTTCGGTAAAGCCTCATCCTCCAGCACGCGTTCAAAACTGTTAGATAAATTACTGGATTTTTTTTCATAATCGCGACGGTTACGAAATTGCGCCAGCGCCGCTGACATTTCGTCCGTCGACTGGACAAATTTTTGTACTTCCGCTCCTGGAGACGAATCCTCTGCGGCCTGTTGTATTTCCGCCTGTTGCGCATCAGTATGCTGGGTTGCATCCTGATGAGATGTCTGCCGGGACAATATTCTGGAAAATGAAATACCGGAGGTTGAGCCAGGAATCATTTAATTGCCTCCTGACCTCTATCCAGATAAACACGAACCCATTTCTGTAACTTATCGTCCCCACTCCAGGCACCGCTTTGCTTCAGAATATTGTTTACCGATTCGCTGGCATCCGGCGTTAACGGGTCGACAATTTCTTTTGGTTCAATCATGAATACACGAACAACATTACTTTTATTCTTACTGGAATAACGGAACAGGCTACCAATAAGCGGTAATTTGCCTAAAAACGGAATACTTTGGACAGTATCGGTATTTGCATCCCGTGTATAACCACCGACCAGCAAACTTTTTCCGTGCGGAACTCTCGCAATAGTGCTAATTAACGTTCGCCCGACTTCGGGTAACGCATCTACGGAGGTGGTAGTATCGGATTGCGGCGTCTTATCGTTGCCATCTTCAATGTCCAGCGACATTTCTATCTGACCATCTGCGGAAAAACGGGGCAGCACTCGGATCATTGTTCCGTATGTTACATGCTCAAGCGCCACATTACGTTCCCCAATCAGCTTGGTGTAAAACGTTCTGTTGTTATCAAAAATAGCGGGAACATTTTCCTGAGTCAGTAATACCGGGCGTGAAACCACCGTCGCCTGTTTCTTCTCTTCTAACGCATTGACCGCGGCGATGAATCGACTGCCATCGAGGGTACTTATTGAAGACTGGTTTAATGACACGCCAAGTTTGTCCCCAATAGTAATGCTGCCGCTCCATGAAGTGCCCAAACGCTCCAGATCGCTTTTATTAAGATCGACAATCCACAGGGATAATTCTACGTGACGTTTGGCGACATCCAGCGCTTTAACCAGCATTTCGATAAAATGCACCTGCTCAGCCGTTCCCTTTACTAACAAACTGTTGGTATCCGGATAGGCCACGATTTTAATATTGCCCGCCGCGGCATTTTGCTTTAAAGCTTCCTGCAGACTCATGCCACCGGCATAATTTGCTGCTTTACCTTTTTCTCCATTCGCTGAAAACGCTGGCATCGCCGGGGGTTCGCTACTGACAATATTACCTAAAGGTTGCTCTTCTCCCTGCAACAACCTTTCAATGGCCGTGGCAATACCGGGGATAACCATTTTCTGATCGCGCAGATTGTAGGTACGATCGCCCACGAAGGTATTGTTCAGACGCATCACCCCTATTTTCTGGCGTCCCAGCTCAATACCATCGTTTTGCTTGTCCATCATGGTGGCGGCGTTGACCACCATATCAACATAGACGGGTGGCCCTGAAACATAGAATGTTCCTTTACGGTTATCGCCACGTAGCGGGTAATTTTTGTTATATAAACCTGAGCGTTTTAGAAAATTGTTGAACTCATTGAGTGAGACGTTGCGTAAAGAAACCACGGCATTGCGCATTTCACTGGCGTCATAAATATAGATAGCCTGCCCATCGAAATACCAAATCAGCCCCAGTTGTAGGGAAAGCTTCTCCAGTAATGCGTTAGGATCGTGAAACTCAAAGTTGCCCGTAATTTTTTTTCGTGCCGCCATTTTGCTAACAATGACAGGCTCCTTTAGCTGTAGCGCCATGGCATCGAAAAATGTCCGCAGGCTATCGTCTTTCGCAACAAACCCACTTCCCGTTACAGGTATTTTTTCACTAGAATAACCAGGTGCAACCAGAACAAGCGCGGCACATGCCAGCACTCTGGCCAAAAGAATATGTGTCTTCATTTGTCTGCCAATTGAATAATATTTGATAATTTCCGCGGCGAAACGCCGATCAGCTCTTTGATCTCACTAGAAAAATGTGAAGGCGATGAGTAACCATGATTAACGGCTAATTGGGTGATGTTCTCGTGGCCTTCTACACTATTCAGCAGCGATTGCGCCATACGCCAGTTTCGTAATTCACTCTTCGCTTTTCCGCCCAACGCTCTGCTGCACAAACGACGAAAATGGGTATAAGAAACGCCATAGTCTTCTCCCAGCATTCTCATCGTGTTGCCGCTGGTTGACTGAGCGAGTAAATAGCCAACCAACCAGTAACTCTCGCTTTTTCGTAACAGCGCCAGTACCTTATTGAAGGCCGGAGAAGGCGTAATAATTTGCTGCAAAAACCAGTACTCGCAGCGTTTACGATCTTGCCAAATAGCGCGAAACTCAGGGCTCAGCAAAACCCATTTATCGGATTCAGCATATGTCGTGTCCACTAATCCTGCACCATCGATAAATGCCAGTAATTTGCTGAGTACTTCAATTTTTAACGGTCGAAAAACCAGGTCTCCTGATACTGGTGCGACAACGGCCTGCTCGCAAAAAAGCAGCGCGCCTTCCTGAATCAGGCAATTTTCATTGTGTCGGCCTTCAGAAAATGACATATGCAGCTTTTGCGCGGAACACGTCTGTATAAACCATGCTTCCGGGCTGCGGATTTTCCGCTTCTCTCCTTCTTTAAGTACTTCCTGCGTATTTAGCATAGTTGTCAGCACCAGTTAAAAATCATTTTAATATGTAAACAATACCGGGAGCGGGTGGCAAAATCCTGATGCAATCATTATGAAACTGATGCCACCCGCCAATTAAATTGGCCCACTTGCACAGCGCTTGATAATTTAAAATAGAAAATCAGCTCATAGTGTATAAATTCTGGATTATTATTCTACAGCAGCAAAAATTCAGATATTGTCATCGGGATGGATGAATTAATTATTTATATCAGGAGTTTTTTTTGCTAGCATTCCTGAAACGCATCCGCCCCCTTATAACTATTGTCAGATAACGTTCTGACGGTTGTGTAAAAACATTGCGCCTCATTCTTCTGTAGTTGGAGTTAATATGAAAAAATTTTATAGCTGTCTTCCTGTCTTTTTACTGATCGGCTGTGCTCAGGTGCCCCTCCCTTCCTCCGTGAGCAAACCGGTACAGCAACCTGGCGCTCAGAAAGAGCAACTGGCCAACGCAAATAATATTGATGAGTGTCAGTCTCTTCCGTATGTGCCGTCAGACCTTGCGAAGAATAAATCATTATCAAACCAGAACGCTGATAATTCCGCATCAAAAAATAGCGCAATCAGCTCAAGCATTTTTTGCGAAAAATATAAACAAACCAAAGAGCAGGCGCTCACCTTCTTCCAGGAACATCCACAATACATGCGTTCGAAAGAAGATGAAGAGCAACTCATGACCGAATTTAAAAAAGTTTTGCTTGAACCCGGAAGTAAGAATTTAAGCATATATCAGACGTTACTTGCTGCCCATGAAAGACTGCAAGCCTTATAAGGCCATATCACCGCTGGCTGAACTCATCATGATATAATTAAGACCATATTTTGCATTGCCACTTAATATCAATATAATTATTATAGCTATGGTCACTTTTACGGTTGGCCATTTGTCTCTTACGTTGCATTTATCAATCTGCTTTTTGATACAGCAGCACCTCGCTGCTGCTTTTTTTATTGGCGATAAAGAACGGCCTCCCAGACTCGGGAAAATAGCCGAAACTTATACTGACAAACTATCGTCTCGTATATCGCGATAAACTGACATCCCCCTCTTGCCCCACATGTTGGCATTCTTACGATACCCCATCCACTTTTCGCGAATAACGTTCTTTTTACCTGTGACAGCGTATTGACGACCAGGCTAGTATAGCGGCAGAAACGTCCCGATGTCTGGAATGAATGGCAAACAGTCTATAAGGTGATTGAATGGATACGACAGAAGAACTAAACGGAACCTACTTCTACCACGGACAATCGAACCTGCCAGCAGGTGAACTATTTGATGTAATTTTCCTTGAGCAATTTTGTGATGAACCAGGGATTGGCATTGAGTCAGGTGCTGCTATCCTCGCCGGGCAACCGTGGTTAAAAACCAGAACGAAACCGGGAGAGGCAATCAAAGGGACAAGTGTTATCTCCAGGTATGGGAGAATGCTTTTACGAAATGCACGAACTCCTTTTGGTATTAGAGTTCCTACACCCGTTGCTATAAGAATGCGAAAAACAAATAATCTTGCCGCAGTCATAGCACGATATGTTCCATGGTTAGGTTGGGTTGGTCTTGTGAATTCAATTTACCAGGTATCAAGGAGAACTCAGGCAAAATACAACCTAATAGCACGCCCTAAAGATCGTATACAATGGACATCCTTTTGATGGACACAATTCAGCAAGAGGTGTTAGCACTCTTCCGTGAAGAGATTCCCGGATATTTAGACAGCAATTGGAAAGAAATCCCTTTAGAACTTGATTCTGATTTATTTGAAGCTCCAGGCGATGACCTGCATGAAGCTTTGGATAAATTTGAAAAAAAATTTAATGTAGATTTATCACAAGTTAAATGGTCGTGTTATTTTCCCTGGGAGAATACTCCACTGCTTACACGATGGTTTAAATTAAAACGGGAAGATGTAGAACGAACTCGTACACCTTTAACAATCAGAATGTTTTCTGAGTCAGCGAAAGCTGGGAAATGGCTTTATGATTAGTGAAAAATATGTCGAATTAATCAGGAGTTAATTACTATGAATTTTGTTAATCGGTTAAAATTAAAAGTAGTAAATTTCATATGCTTTTCAAATTAAAATAGTTTGTTGTATCTACCTTTCGACCACCAGTAACTTTGACGCCATCCGTTTCAAATTGACCATTTTGTTCTGGCGTATATCGCGAGTAGACATTTCTGAGTGTGTTTGACTATCCACTCTTTTTTAGCCTGCGTGTATGGCGGCGACAATGCTGTTACATAGGTACCGGTATATTACCAAATTGATTCTGCCAGATATCCCGCCTCACGTAGAGCATTCATAATTTTATTCGCTAATTCATACTGATATTCATACGAGGTATTCTCCATGGAAAATACCGTTAATTCATATTTATAATACAGCCACCCATCATTCACATTTATCAACTTAGGATTCCAGTCATAATTTCTTTCTATTGTAATCATTGTGTTTTCGTATCTTAAATATAATAAATTCACTTTTATTATGTCTGGAATCCCTTGGGATAAAAAATCAATTAACTCATATTTATCCAGATCAGACTCAACAACGATTGTGAATTCAGAGTTAACTTCTTCCATTATGGAACCTCAATATATGGGCCTCTATTAAACGGTGATGATTCTTTCATTACCGATACCTGTATTTTTGTTACATCATCCGGATGAAAATGTAGGATATACATCCTCCCGTATGCCACCTTCATCACCAGGGCCTAATGCACGCCGTTGAGCCTTTGTTGATTTTTAACCATCTGATCTTACCCAGCAATAGTGGACACGCAACTAAGTGAGTAAACGCTCAAGCAAGAGGTGACTCACATAACAAAACCAGCATCAACCACCAAAAAGCTACGCAAGTAGCACACGCCTGAATTTCGTCAGGAAGCCCTGAAACTGGCGGAACGCATTGGGGTGCCCGCTGCCGCCCGTGAGCTTAAC
Source organism: Salmonella sp. SJTUF15591 (assembly GCF_043356435.1). Taxonomy (NCBI): domain Bacteria; kingdom Pseudomonadati; phylum Pseudomonadota; class Gammaproteobacteria; order Enterobacterales; family Enterobacteriaceae; genus Salmonella; species Salmonella sp. SJTUF15591. The sequence goes on from NZ_JBEUJO010000002.1 coordinate 188,041, forward strand.
CTGTATAAATCACAGCTCTACAGCTGGCGAAGCAAACAGCAAACTCAGCTCTCTTCTTCTGAACGTGAGCAGGAGATGTCCGCCGCTTAGGGTTGTGTCCATACTACGCGGGTAGGATCAATCAACCAGTTACGGTAAAAAAGAGAATCATGAATATATTTAGCAAACTCCCTGATGATACGTAATCAGTGAGATTAAAATAATGCAATCGCGATAAACCGAAGTTAATCCCCTGTTTAAAGACAGTGAACGACCTTCTTGCCATGTCTGGATTATACCAACCTCATCTGTACGCCTTGAAAGCGTACAGATATGTATTATAATTGTACATATTGTTCATAAACAGGAGGATGAAAACCATGCCTCAGATAGCTATAGAATCTAACGAAAGGCTGTCGTTACGTGTATCGACGGATGCCAAAAAGTTGATAGTCCGCGCTGCGGCAATCCAGCAAACCAACCTGACGGATTTTGTGGTCAGTAACGTACTACCTGTCGCACAGAAGATTGTTGATGCCGCCGAACGGGTATATCTGACGGAGCGTGATACTCAAATGATCATGGAAATTTTAGATAACCCGCCAGCGCCGAATGAAAAGCTTCTTGCTGCTGCTTTCGCCCTGCCGGACATGAAGAAATGATGTTTACAGACTGGCATGAGGCCGCGATAGGGAAAATCCACAATCGAATGAATTTTGATTGTGGGGATGCCGATCTGAACCAATTCCTGCAACGCCATGCACGACAAAATCATGAGAAAGGGACAACGAAAACCTATGTTGCGCTTGATAATTCGGATGTTACACGTATCCACGGCTTTTACTCAGTCAGTCCTGCATCACTGATATATGCACAGGTTCCCGGCGCAATCAGCAAAGGATTAGGGAGATACGATGTGCCAGTGTTTCGTCTGGGTCGTTTAGCCGTAGACAAATCTATGCAGGGGCAAGGGCTGGGAGCACAACTTTTGTTATCTGCCGGAAAGCGTTGCATACAGGCGGCTTTGCAGGTCGGTGGCGTAGCCCTGCTTATTGATGCCAAAAATAAACAGGTTTGCGACTGGTACAAAGGATTTGGCGCAGTACCATTAAACGATCAACCCCTTTCCTTATTGCTGTCGTTTAAAACGCTTTATGCTGCTTTATCTGCATCTGGTAGGTTATGACAACATGAGGCTTTGTTGAATAATTCAGAATCGGCCAACGATAAGGATACAGGACTCCCACCGGAGCACTCGTTATACGAGCCTGACGCTGGTCGACATTGCCAACAACGTCATCCGGTTCAGCGCTTTGACCATCGCCATCGCTTCACCCACCTGCGCGTCATAGTTCCGCAGGCTCAGATGGCCGCCCAGCAAGGTTTTGATACGGAACATGACCGTTTCCGCTACTGAACGACGGTGATAGCCCACTTTCTTTTCCAGACCTCATTGCTGCCGCTCCGATGTTGATTTTAAACTTTTGCTTTGCCATGGGAACCCGATGCTGAAACGACAGTAACGATCAGATCCGCCAATCTCTTTATTCAACAAAGCCCTTCGGGATAGAGCTTCCGCTGAGCGGGAAAGTATGCCTTTGCAATTAATCAGGAAAGTGTTGCGCGAGAAATAGTGCATCTTTCAAGCACATCGTCTACTTTAATTAACCGATTCATAAAATATATATTATCTGTTGATTTCTAGCTTGTAGGTTATTTTAATAACTGTGTATTTTAAAGAATAAAAATTAATATCACCCTACTTCTTTGTTATAATACCAGCCTCCAAAATTGTGCTATAGGAACATCATGGAATTAATTCGTTATGCTGACATCAACAGCGATCTCTATCGCCACATTTGGGTCGTTGGTGATATTCATGGATGTTACTCCTTATTGTTAACCAGACTGGCTCAATTACATTTCTCTCCTGATACCGATCTCTTGATCTCCACTGGAGATAACATTGATCGAGGAAAAGAAAACCTTGAAACACTGAGACTGTTAAATACCTCATGGTTTATTTCTGTAGTGGGTAATCATGAAGCTATGGCGCTTGACGCTTTTGAAACACAGGATGGCAATTTCTGGTATGTAAACGGTGGTTACTGGTACGACTCGGTCACCGAAAAAGACAGGCAAGAAGCCACTGAGCTATTACTAACTTTTAAGCAGCGTCCTCACATCATAGAGGTTGAAACGTCCTCAAAGAGGTACGTGATTGCCCATGCCGATTATCCAGATGACAGCTACGATTATGGGAAGCAAGTTGATATTGATAGCGTTCTATGGTCACGCGATCGTCTGCTTGGTTCGTTACAGGGGAATATCCATCCAATACGCGGTGCGGATACTTTCATCTTCGGCCATATGATTGTTGACTACACAACAACATTCGCCAATCAAATCTACATTGACACCGGTTCTTTCTGTTCAGGCAATCTGTCTTTTTTTAAAATAAAGTAATCTGGAATAGAATTATATAATATCAACCCTCCCTGCATTATGGGCAATGATATAGCCTTCAATAAGTACCATTGCCCATTCGTAATAGCGTCTAAATTTCGCGTTTTTCTGCCCATTTCAGCATTAAGATCGCAGGCCAAAAAAACGAAGCCGTAATCCGACGCAGGTAGTTACTCGAGCGCCTGAGACGAGTAAAGATCGCACATCTCAAGATACCTATCGGAAGAAAGCGCAATAACCGTGGTGGCGAAATGGATCGGCTTGCCTTCATGCAACACAATCTTAATACCGGCGGCGGCCGGGATGAAGTTAATGCTCTGTGAATGCCAGGTGTTTTCGGCGATATTTGTCCAGGCCGCGAATTTGCCATTACAGAAGCGAATACCTTCACGACTGATGGTGACTGCCGGCTTTGCCGCGCTTAAAAATGTGCGAGCCAGGCGCACAATAAATAACAGACTGCCGCAACAAATAAGTCCCATAAAGACGGCACCGCCAGTTTTGGGCTCCTCGGGATCGGTGGCCATATTCACCGCCAGTGCAATAAAAACTCCCATCATACAAATCCAGAACACAATACCAACCAACGTTTTAGATCTGGAATAATAGATATTGAACTCCACAGGCATGTTTTGCTGGCTGGTTTTTGATACGTACAGTTCCATTGATTCATCCTTGTATAAAAATGTCGTCAGGCGGGTAAACGCTGGGAAAGAAAGTTGAGCAGCAGCGGCTCATTGACGATAGTGGAGCGGTCGATTTTGCAGATCCGGCCCGTAGCGGTGCTAATCATCAGATAGCTCATTGAACTGCCAGCACCCTCCTCGCGCTGGGTGCGAATACTGGCGATCAGCGCATACGGCACCGCCCGGTTTTTGTGTTCAAGCCGATCCGCCAGCGCGGTCACTTTGCCGAATTTAAGACGTCCATCGGCGGCGAGGCGCGCCCCCAGCGCAGAACCGTGTCGCCGGACAAGTTCAGCAGCCAGTCGGTCGTAAATTCCGTTGCCATCGTTCCAGAAATCAAGGTAGATGACGTACTTCTTGCCGCCACTGTGGCGCAAGATGAGTTTGTCGGATTGGTGGAGCAGACGCATTGATTCAAGCGCATCGTAATGGATAACACGATGCCCGGCCTGCAACGCGGTTTCGGTTAACGTCATCCTGCGTGGCGTAAACAGAAACAGAACTGTGACGCTGAATTTCCAGATGATAAACAACAGGCCCACCAGTAGCGATATACCGGAAAGCCGATAATTCACGGTGGCTGTTGCTATGCTGAGAATAAAAAAACCGATCCCGATAGCAAACCATTTCAGCTCCGAAAGCGAAAGATGCCGGGTGTATTGACGACTTTCCATGATGGTATGGTATCCCTGATTTTACTGTCGGCGTATTACGTCAGGTTGAGTAAGGAAGCTATATCCGTTATGTTTTAGGTTATATACACTTCATCCTTCAGGCTGCCGGAGCAACTATTGTACGCTCCCGGAGATTAATGAGAGACATCCTGCCTCTCACCGAAGACCAACCACGAGCCTATACACCATTCGGTGTAAATGCCTTTCTCGGAAGTGAACGTCCAGGCGGCTACCGAACCCGAGCGTGATAATAAAGCGACTCGTTGTCATGAGCCAGTCCCTTAGCGACATTGTCCATTTTCGGATGTCGGCCTGAATTGCCAGTCACACGACCTTTTTCACTGACTCGTCCGTCGGAAACACCGTACGCTTTTGATAGCATGTTGGTTATCTATACCGGAAATGCGGGTCTGGTTTTTCTTCAGCAGACGATCGAACGGGCTGAGATCTTCAGGTATTTTGAGATTTTGGCCACTTCATTAGCCAGAGCCTGCAACTGTTTTTCGTCCATAAAGCAACCAGCTTTTGATGTTGAATCGAACATATCAAAATCAGGCAATTACACAATTTTAATTACAGTCTCATTTTGAGTTTGGAAGCATCCGCTCCCCTCTTAATTTTGTTGGGATTTCTCTTTGTTGCGAGCATGGTCTGAACTAATTGCCTGGCAGCTTGCCTTGTTTCGTCAATATTTGGAAAATCGAACACATTTCCAACTTTTACTTTCAAGACAGAACTTGGCTTCCTACCCTCACTGACATTACGATCTGACGAGGCTACTCTTCGCTGGATTACGTAGGTTTTTTTCGTCAAACTGGCTTTTACCCCGAAACCAGCAGGAGCTTGTCTGTGGTCATCGAAAACAATGTAGAGTTTTTGAGCTGGGTTAGCTTCGAAAACGATTTTTCCAGAGCGACTGAGTGCAGGCTTAACATTGATACTTAACTTGTTGATAATGAAAGGCTGGCTGAGAGTTGTTTTCAAAGCATCACCCCTGTTGTAGTCCAGGAATGATGAGAATGTAACCTGTCACATTTTAGGCTACAGGTGAGCTACAAATTTATGGGTTTATGTGAGTTTATAAGGGTTTTACCCGGGGCCACATGAGCACTTGAAAGAATAAAAAAACGAGTAAAATCAATATGAATGAGTCATTTGATAAGGACTTCTCCAACCACACACCCATGATGCAGCAGTATCTCAAGCTGAAAGCCCAGCATCCGGAGATCCTGCTCTTTTATCGTATGGGAGACTTTTACGAGCTGTTTTATGACGACGCAAAGCGTGCGTCGCAGTTGCTCGATATTTCGCTGACCAAACGCGGCGCATCGGCTGGCGAACCTATCCCTATGGCGGGTATCCCGCACCACGCCGTAGAAAACTACCTCGCGAAACTGGTCAATCAGGGCGAATCCGTCGCTATTTGCGAACAGATTGGCGATCCGGCCACCAGCAAAGGTCCCGTTGAACGTAAGGTCGTGCGTATCGTTACGCCTGGCACCATCAGCGATGAAGCCCTGTTACAGGAGCGTCAGGATAACCTGCTGGCGGCTATCTGGCAGGATGGTAAAGGCTACGGTTACGCCACGCTGGATATCAGCTCCGGGCGCTTTCGTCTGAGCGAACCCGCCGACCGTGAAACGATGGCCGCAGAGCTGCAGCGCACCAATCCCGCCGAACTGTTGTATGCCGAAGATTTTGCTGAAATGGCGTTAATAGAGGGACGCCGGGGTCTGCGCCGTCGCCCGTTGTGGGAGTTTGAGATTGATACCGCCCGCCAGCAGTTAAATCTGCAATTCGGTACGCGGGATCTGGTCGGTTTCGGCGTCGAAAATGCCTCGCGTGGATTATGTGCGGCAGGCTGCCTGTTACAGTACGTAAAAGATACCCAGCGCACCTCCCTGCCGCATATTCGTTCCATTACGATGGAACGCCAGCAGGACAGCATCATTATGGATGCCGCGACCCGCCGCAATCTGGAAATTACCCAGAACCTGGCCGGCGGTGTCGAAAATACCCTCGCCGCGGTGCTTGACTGTACCGTGACGCCAATGGGTAGCCGAATGCTTAAACGCTGGCTGCATATGCCGGTACGAAATACCGACATATTACGTGAACGCCAGCAGACCATCGGCGCCTTGCAGGACACCGTCAGCGAACTGCAACCGGTGCTGCGTCAGGTCGGCGATTTGGAGCGTATCCTTGCGCGTCTGGCGCTGCGCACCGCGCGTCCGCGCGATCTCGCCCGAATGCGTCACGCCTTCCAGCAACTGCCGGAATTGCACGCTCAGCTTGAAACCGTTGACAGCGCGCCGGTACAGGCGTTGCGTAAAAAAATGGGCGATTTCGCCGAGCTGCGCGACCTCCTGGAACGCGCCATTATTGACGCGCCGCCGGTACTGGTCCGCGACGGCGGCGTTATTGCGCCCGGCTACCATGAAGAGCTGGACGAATGGCGCGCGCTGGCGGATGGCGCCACCGATTATCTCGATCGTCTGGAAATTCGCGAACGTGAGCGTACCGGGCTGGATACGCTGAAAGTCGGCTATAACGCGGTACATGGTTATTACATTCAGATTAGCCGTGGTCAAAGCCATCTGGCGCCCATCAATTATGTGCGTCGCCAGACGCTGAAAAATGCCGAACGCTACATTATTCCTGAGCTAAAAGAGTACGAAGATAAAGTTCTGACCTCGAAAGGCAAAGCGCTGGCGCTGGAAAAACAGCTATATGACGAATTGTTTGATCTGCTGTTGCCGCATCTGGCCGATTTACAGCAGAGCGCCAACGCGCTGGCGGAGCTGGATGTGCTGATTAACCTGGCCGAACGCGCCTGGACGCTGAATTACACCTGCCCGACATTTACCGATAAACCCGGTATCCGTATTACCGAAGGTCGCCACCCGGTGGTTGAACAGGTACTGAATGAGCCGTTTATCGCTAACCCGCTCAATCTGTCGCCGCAGCGCCGGATGTTGATCATTACCGGCCCCAATATGGGCGGTAAAAGTACCTATATGCGACAAACGGCATTGATCGCCCTGCTGGCCTATATCGGCAGTTACGTTCCGGCGCAAAACGTGGAAATCGGCCCCATCGACCGTATTTTTACCCGCGTCGGCGCAGCGGACGACCTGGCTTCCGGGCGTTCGACCTTTATGGTGGAGATGACCGAAACCGCGAACATTCTGCATAATGCCACGGAAAACAGTCTGGTATTGATGGATGAAATCGGGCGCGGTACCTCCACGTATGACGGGCTGTCATTGGCCTGGGCCTGCGCGGAGAATCTCGCGAATAAGATTAAAGCGTTAACGCTGTTCGCTACCCACTACTTCGAGCTGACCCAATTACCGGAGAAAATGGAAGGCGTGGCAAACGTCCACCTGGATGCGCTGGAACACGGCGATACTATCGCGTTTATGCACAGCGTGCAGGACGGCGCGGCAAGTAAGAGCTATGGCCTGGCGGTCGCGGCGCTTGCGGGCGTCCCTAAAGAAGTCATCAAACGCGCGCGCCAGAAACTCCGCGAGCTGGAAAGCATCTCGCCCAATGCGGCGGCAACGCAGGTGGACGGCACACAAATGTCGTTGCTTGCGGCCCCGGAAGAGACATCGCCTGCCGTTGAAGCGCTGGAGAATCTCGATCCGGACTCCCTGACGCCACGCCAGGCGCTGGAGTGGATCTATCGGCTGAAAAGTCTGGTGTAAACGTGTCAGACCCGATAGCACCACGCTATCGGGTCCACGTCCCGGAACAGGCTTTTCAGGCTGTGACTGTCGTTTCATGTAAATGACGCCAGACTATCCGTCCTCTTTCCCTTTTTAAAATGACCGTCGACCAGCGTACCGTCTCAGCCTGACCCGGCAGTTGCTGACGCTCACGATAACGCAGCGCGGCGCCTTCCGGCCACTCCGCCATAAGGTCAATATGCTCAACCACGATAACCAGCCCCGGGCGACACCCGCGCTGCGCCTGGAAAAAAGCGCCGAGCGCCGGATAATCCAGACAAACACCGCCTGGCGTTATCATCGTAAGATCAGCAGCGAAACGCGCTATCAACGCCTCCAGGCTCCCCATCCCCTTGCTAAGCCAGTTCTCAATCGCCGCATGGGCGTGAATAATTTCATCTTTATATGGATTCATGGTCTTTCCTTTTTCAGGCACAGAAGCGCCTGTCTATTGTTTAGACAGACAGCGTAAATAAGGGGCAGCAGGGTGATACCGGCGGCGGCAATAAAGGTCCAGCGATAAGCAACCTCAAGCGACATAACGCGCTGGAGCGCGTTTAACAGCAGCGTCAACAGCGCCGCGCCAAGGAAAAAACTGAGCTGACGATTAAGATTCCATAGCGCGCTGGCGTCAGGCATGTCCCGGCGAGCAATAGTCAGGAAAGCGCCACTCTGCGCGGTACTGCTGCACAAACTGCCGCCAGCGCCCATTAAGGCGAATATCATCATCAGTACACGGTGCGATGTCGCAGGCGTAACGTTAGTTAAAAGCAGTATCCCTGCGGCCTGAAGAAGACAGCCGACGATAATCAGCGGACGCGGCCCAAGCCGATTGAAGTAACGTGCGGTAAGCATAATGGCGACAAATGAAGCGATCGACCAGGGGAGCATCAGCGACCCCGCCGCCGCAGGCGATAGCTGCGCGACGTTCTGTAGATAAAACATCCCGACCACGCTGATACCAATGAACATACCCGGCACACACAGATAGACGATCATGGCAAAACGCAGCAGCTTGTCCGTCAACAACGGCAGATGGAGCAATCTTGCTGACGCCATTGTCGTCGACGCGGCGTTCAGCCAACGATAAGCGAGCAATAAAGTGAGAACGGCCACCGGCAGCGTGGCAAAGAATATCCAGCGCCAGCCGCACGTTTCCACCAGCAGCCCGCCAATCGCAGGCGAACATGCCGGCGCCAGTAGCGCCACCATCATGACAACCGATGACACGCCAGCGCGTTCATGCGGTTTAAACTGTTGCCATGTTAACGCCTGACCAACCGGGATCAATAAGCCACCGCCCGCCCCCTGCACAATACGCCAGAAAACAAGGCTGTGTAATGAATCGGCAAAACCTGCGGCAGCGGCGGCAACGCTAAACAGAATGAGCGAAAATATGATCAGCCGTCGTGCGCCGAGATAACGTGAAAGAAACGCGCTAAACGGAACGATCAGCGTTAATCCTGCGATATAACCATTACTCACCCATGCCAGCGCCGATATGGACGTATGCAGATCCACGGACATCGCAGGAAAAGCCACGCTGGCAATAAACAGATTAATCAGATCAAGAAAGAAGCCGAGCAGGTAAACCACTGCCACTTTACTGCGATACGTCATTATGCATCCTCCGTCAGAGGCGCTAATGTAGCCGTCCGGAGAAAGCCAGATAAGTCCGCGCTTCAACGATATACTGTCAAAATAATTTTGACAGTAAAGGAGCTCGCCATGCTCAATTTGCAGCGTATGTCGCTGTTTATCGCCGTGGTAGATAGCGGCAGCTTCACGGCGGCGGCGGCCGCATTGGGCCAAACAAAAGCGGTAGTGAGTTTTAATATTCGGCAGCTTGAAAAAGAGCTTGGCGTAACGTTACTGCTACGTTCCACCCGACGATTGACGCTCACAGACGCCGGCGTCCTCTTTTACCAAAAAGGCGTGAATTTACTCAACGCCGCGAAAAATTTGCAGGATGAAGTGCGTGCCAGCCATAGTGGGCTGGGCGGCGAGTTACGTATTACCACTACGCCCGAGTTTGGCGAACAGGTGGTCATTCCGGTACTGGCGCAGTTTAGTCAGCGCCATCCCGATCTCCGTATTCGGCATATGTCCTCATCACATCATGCCGATTTAATTGCCGAGCGCTTTGATGTGGCGATTCGGCTTGGCTCGCTGGCGGACTCCCGCTATCGCGCCGCGCTGATATCCCGCTTTACCATTCTGCCGGTCGCCGCGCCGCAGTGGCTCGCCCGCCACCCCGTGTCGTCGCTGGAGTCGTTGGCCCAGGCGGAATGGATTATTCATGAGCGATTACCTACGCCGCTACGGTGGACAGTAACGAATAATCATGGCCAACACTCACGCCTGGAGATAAGCAAAGCCGGCAAAATTTCTGTCGACAGCGCGCGCTCGCTGATGGCCTTCGCTCTCGCGGGAAGCGGCGTCGCATTACTGCCGCAATGGTTAGTCAACACCGCACTGGAGGATGGAACGTTAATACACGTGTTACCCGACTATCATTTTCCCCGTCAGGGCATTTATGCCGTTTATCCGGACGCCCGTCATGTATCGACAAAAGTACGCGCATTTATTGATTTTTTACGTTCGCAATGGGATTGCGGGGAGCACGCCCCATCATTGTAGCCAGTCCGGGAGCATTGCGCTCCCGGACGGATAATACCGTCTTAATCCTTAACTACCAGCTTGTCTTTGATCCCCTGCGCCTGCCAACGCACCCACAGCATAATTGCCGCCAGAACGACAATCGGCAGTAACGGATCGAGCCAACTGCCGCCGGAACCGAACAGCAGGTTAATCAGCGCCACGCCGGTGCCACCAATCGCCCAGGCAATGGTCGTCGGTACAGACCAAACCACCATCTGCTGTTTGACATCAGAGACGCCCATCATGCGGTTAACCACCCAGAACAGGCTATCGTTGAAGTAGCCGAAAAACAGCGACCCCATCGTTGCGGCCTGAGCGGCAAGCAACATATTGATGCCGGGGATCTGCGCCAGGATCGGCGCGGAAATCGAGGCGGCAGTGATCATCGCCACCGTCCCCGATCCCTGAATCAGACGTACCAGCGTCGCCACGATAAACGGGATCAGGATCGGCGAGATCGGCAGGTTGGCAACCTGCTCCGCCAGCTGTTGCCCCGCGCCGCTGTCGCGCAGGATTGCGCCCAACGCGCCGCCAGCGCCCGTGACCAGTAAGATAATCCCGGCGCTTTGCAAGCCCTCTTCCAGACGCTCTGCGGTGGTATGTTTATCCATGCGCGGCACCAGCGTATACACCGCCAGCAGAACGCTGATGGCCAACGCGATCACTGGGCTTCCCACAAAGTTGATTGCCTGTACCACCGGATGCGTCGCCAGGCCGGACCATCCTTCTACAGTGGCGAGGGTGGAACAGATAGCCTTCAGGAAGATCAGCACGATCGGCACCACAATAGGCAGCAGAGAGAGCGTCAGGCTCGGCAGATCCTTTTGCTCTTTCTCTTTATTGTACTGCTCCAGCACGGCATTGACTTCATCGGCGTTCAGCGTGCGCGGCACGAAATCAGGGTAGCGTTTATCCAGCCACTGCGCATAGAACACAATGCCGATCACACAGGGCACCGCCAGCGCCATCCCGGTCAATAACATTGCGCCGATGTCGACGTTAAAAATCCCGGCTACCCCCAGCGGGCCTGGCGTGGGAGGTACCGTATGGTGAGTGACCACCAGCCCGCCCGCCAGCGCGACGCCCAGCGTCAGTAGCGAACGTTTACCGCTTTTCGCCAGCGCTTTCGCCACCGGATAAAGAATGACAAAAGCGGAATCGACGAAAATGGGGATGCTGACAATATAACCCGTGATCGCCAGCGCCCACTCTTCACGGCGTTTCCCCAGCCATTTGATAAAGCTCCAGGCGATACGCTCCGCCGCGCCGGAAACCTCCAGCAAGCGCCCCATCATTACGCCGAGACCAATCACCAGGCCAATGCTGCCCAGCGTCGTACCGAATCCGCTGGTGATGACAGAGAGCGTTTTATCAATGCCCATTCCCCCCAACAGACCGGCAATACAGGCCGCCGCCAGCATCGCGATCAGCGCATGAACACGGGTGCGTAACACCAGCCATACCAGCACGAAAACGGCAACGATCAGGCCGATAATTGGGGTCGGTAAACTTGTCATGACCGCCCCTCCATATCATCTTGTCGAAAGCGTTCAATAATGTCATCGAAGCGTTTATCGGCGACAAAACCTAACGCCAGCGCACGCTGGTTATCGATACGTCCCGGCCAGGAGGCGACAATTTTCTCGACGCCTTCGTCGCGCTGATGCGTAACCCGATCGCGCGCCGCCTGACCGCCCGCCTGACGCAACGTTTCCAGCATCTCGCCCACGGTTACGCTGATCCCCGGTAAGTTGATGCTGCTCGCCTCGCCAGGCGCGGGTAACGTTGCGGCCAGCGACAGGTTATGGATCACCGTCGCCGGGCTGGAAATCCACAGCCGCAAACTTTCCGACACCGGGCAGACGGTCGTCTCGCCCTGCAACGGTTCACGAATAATCGCGCTGACAAAAGAAGAGGCGGCGCGGTTTGGCCTACCCGGGCGAACACAGATCGTCGGCAAACGCAGCGCCAGCCCATCCACATAGCCTTTGCGGGTATAGTCGTTGACCAACAGTTCACAGGCGGCCTTCTGCGCGCCATAAGACGAGTGCGGCGTGAGCGCGGTGGTATCGGTGACGCATTCCGGCAGCGTACCGCCATAAACGGCAAGCGAGCTGGAGAAGACAAAACGAATTTTCTGCGATTGTCGACGACACGCCTCAAGTAACTGGCGGGTAAGATCCAGGTTAACTTTCCATCCCAGATCGAAATCGTCTTCCGCATGACTGCTGACAATCGCAGCGAGATGATAAACAACAGAGGTATTAGCGGTAATCACACTCTCCAGCACGCCCGGCTGGGTTAAGTCAGCTTCCAGGCAGCGTAAACGAGGGGAATCTGATAACCGTGCAGGCATTTTTAAATCAACAAGAAGCAGTTCGTTAAACGCCAGCGATGAGTTTAATAAGGCGCTTGCGAGTTTCTGGCCTAAAAAGCCGCCCCCGCCGGTAATGATAATCTGCATCCGGATGTCCTCTTTATTGTTGTGTAGGGTAGTTCAGGGTTAGCGCCAGGCGTTAAACCAGCCAAGCCCGTCCTGAGTGGTATTCCGTGGTTGGTATTCGCAGCCTATCCAGCCGCGATAACCTACGTCATCGAACAGCCGGAACAGCCACGGGTAGTTGATCTCGCCATCATCCGGTTCATGTCTGTCCGGTAGCGAGGCGATTTGTACATGGGCATAGCGGCCCGCGCACTCGCGAATCAGGTGACTCAAATTGCCATCCACTTTTTGCGCATGGAAAGTGTCGAGCTGGATGAACACATTCGGGCGGTCAACCTCTTCTGCGATGCCCAGCGCCTGATATTGGCTGGAAAAGAGGTAGCCGGGTTTAACGCCAGGACTCAGCGCTTCGATCAAAATACGTTTATCGTGGGCGGCAAACCGGTCGGCGGCATAACGCAAATTATCGATAAACGTGGCGCGATAACGTGCGCCATCAGCGCCATCCGGCACTACGCCCGCCATGATGTGAACCTGCTCACATTCCAGCGCCATAGCGTATTCCAGAGCCAGATCAATATCGGCGCGCGCGTCGTGTTCGCGCCCCGGTAGCGCGGCACGTCCCCACTCGCCCGCCGCGGTATCGCCCGCCGAAGTATTAAACAGCGCCAGCGTCAGATCATGACGCGATAGCTGGGCTTTAATCTCGCTCGCGGCAAAGCCGTAGGGGAACAGAAACTCAACGGCCTGAAAACCGGCTTCGGCAGCGGCGGCAAAACGCTCGATAAACGGCACTTCGGTAAACATCATCGACAAATTGGCGGCAAAACGCGGCATCGGGTTATCTCCTTAACTGCGCAATTTCTTCGGTGGTTAAATAACGAATCGGGCGTTCGCCAAGGATAAAAATCAGCTTTGCCGTCTCTTCCAGCTCCTCGGTATTATTAGCGGCTTCCTGCAAATTCTCCCCGCACACGACCGGCCCATGATTAGCCAGTAAAAAGGCCTGATGCCGGGCCGCCAGCGCTGCCAAATCGCGGGCAATTCGGTCATCCCCCGGGCGATAGTAGGGAACCAGCGGAATGTCCCCCATCCGCATCACCACATAGGGGGTAAACGGGCGAATCACATTTTGCGGGTCCAGTCCTTCGAGACAGGAAAGCGCCGTTGACCAGGTGCTGTGCAGATGTACCACGGCCTTGCAGCAAGGGTTATTGCGATACAACGCCAGATGAAAACGCACCTCTTTAGACGGTTTATCGCCGCTGAGCCATTCGCCTTGCGGGTCCACTTTGGATAGCCGCTGCGGGTCGAGATTACCCAGACACGAACCGGTGGGCGTCGCCAGAATATTGCCGTCCGGCAGTAACAGCGAGAGGTTGCCTGCCGAGCCGGTGGCATAGCCGCGCTGGAAAAACGAGGCGGCTATCCTGACCATCTCTTCTCGCAAAGCGTGCTCTTCTTTTGCCAGTATCGTCATACCTGAAACTCCCTTTGAGCGCGGATGAAAAAGGATTCATCGCCAAAATTACCTGACTTTAGCGCCAGCGAGACTGGCGCATGGAGCGCGTTGACCCACGGCACGCCGGGTGAAATGCACGGTCCGATGTGAAAACCGGTAATACCGAGGCTTTGCGTCACCACGCCCGAGGTTTCGCCGCCCGCCACAATAAACCGGGTGATACCGCCTTCCGCTAAGCGAGCAGCCAGCAGGGAAAAGAGTGCCTCTACCGCATGGCTGGCTTCGGTAGCGCCATATTGCTGCTGGATGGCGGCCAGCGCCTGCGTGGAGGCGGTGGCGCTAATCATTGGCGCCAGTTCGCTGTCCTGACTGAGCACCCACTGCGCCAGCGCTTCAGCGTAGGCCTCGCGCGTCTCGGATGACAGGCAGCGCGCCACGTCAACGTCGCGTGTGGGAGCATGTTGTCGATAGAAGGCCACCTGCTGATTCGTCATTTGCGAACAGGAACCGGAAAGCACCACCGCGCGACCGCTCAGCGGATAGCCTGCGGAACGGGCCTGAGAAACGCCGTGCTTCGCCCACTGACGCGCCAGCCCCATTGCCAGCCCGGAACCGCCGGTCACCAGCGGGGCATCACGCAAAACCTCGCCCTGGATTTCCAGGTGTCGCTCATTGAGCGCGTCAAGTACCGCGTAGCGATATCCTTCCTGCTGTAAACGCGACAGCGCCGCACGGGTCGCGGCAACGCCTTCATCAAGCGTCTGAGCCGGAATAACGCCGCAGCGCCCTTGCGCCTGCGCTTCCATCAGACGCGGCAGGTAGCTGTCGGTCATCGGATTGATAGGGTGGTGGCGCATACCGGACTCCGCCAGCAAGTGGTTCATGACAAACAGATAGCCCTGATAAACCGTGCGTCCGTTAACCGGCAGCGCGGGAGAAATCACGGTAAATGAGGTATCCAGCGCCACCATCAGCGCGTCGGTGACCGGGCCGATATTGCCTTCGGCGGTACTATCGAAAGTCGAGCAATATTTGAAATAGACTTGCTGGCAGCCCTGTTTTTTTAGCCATACCAGCGCCGCCAGCGATTGTTTTATCGCCTCTTGCGCCGGGCATGAGCGGGTTTTCAGGCTGATAACCACCGCGTCGCACCCTTCCGGTTGCGTCCCGGTTGGGACATCATTGATCTGCACTGTCGGCATCCCGTTTTCGACCAGAAAACTGGCGATGTCGGTCGCGCCGGTAAAATCGTCGGCAATGACGCCAATTTTTAACATGACGGCTCCTCAGGCGTGACGCCAGGCAGAGTAATCCCTGAGAAAATTTTGATCACAGCGCTGTCATCCTCTTTGCCATAACCGGCGTTACTGGCGCTGATGAACATATTTAACGCCGTAGAGGCCAGCGGTAAGGGGAAGCGCAGCGCTTTCGCCGTGTCGGCAACCAGCCCCAAATCTTTGACAAAAATGTCGACGGCCGAACGCGGGGTATAGTCGCCGTCAACGACATGCTGCATACGGTTTTCGAACATCCAGGAGTTGCCGGCGGCATGGGTCACGACGTCATACATCACGTCCAGAGGAATACCGGCCCGCGCGGCCAGCGCCATCGCTTCGGCCGCCGCCGCAATATGCACGCCAGCCAGCAGCTGATGAATGATTTTGACGGTTGAGCCTGCGCCCGGCGTATCGCTGATGCGATAAACGTTGCTGGCAACGGCGTCCAGCACAGGCTTCAGGCGGGTAAACGCCGCCTCGCTCCCGGAGGCCATCACCGTCATTTCGCCCTGCGCCGCTTTTACCGCGCCGCCGGAAACCGGCGCATCCAGCATGTTAAGATTCAATGCCGTCAACGCCGCGGCGATCTCTTGCGCGTCGGCGCTTGAGATCGTGGACGAAACCATCACCGCGCCTCCGGGTTTCATCAGATGGGCGACGCCATCCTCACCGAATAACACCTGTCTGACCTGGGCGGCATTGACGACCAGAATGACTAACGCATCCACGACGCCGGCGAACTCCCTGGCGCTGGCGGCAGCCCCACAAGCCCCTTCAGCAAGAAGATTCGCGCACGCTTGCGGGTTAAGATCGGCCCCCCATGTGGAAAGCCCGGCGCGCAGGCATGAACGCGCAGCGCCCATTCCCATTGAGCCAAGCCCCACAATGCCGACATGAAAATCAGTTCCTGTTGTCATTATCACTCCATGTTAATTTACGTGATATTATGTTTTGTTATGTGAATATAGGCGTTTTTGTAAACAATTGCGGTGAGTTGTTTCACAAAAAATAACAAAATATGTTATTTTTTGTGAAGGCAATCCTCATAGAACTTCACACGCTGTGACGAGAAATCGCGTAAAATCGCGACAGGACTAAAGAAAGGAGCAGACGTTGATACCTACTGAGCGTCGACAAATCATTCTTGATATGGTGGCGGAGAAAGGCATCGTCAGTATCGCTGAACTGACCGAGCGCATGCATGTATCCCACATGACTATCCGCCGTGATTTACAAAAACTGGAGCAGCAAGGCGCGGTAATCCAGGTCTCTGGCGGCGTGCAATCATCGACTCGCGTGGCGCACGAACCCTCGCATCAGATCAAAACCGAACTGGCGACGCCGCAGAAAGCGGCGATTGGCAAACTGGCCGCCAGCCTGGTACAGCCAGAAAGCTGTATCTACCTTGATGCAGGTACGACCACGCTGGCGATCGCCAGGCAGCTGGTTACGATGAATAAACTTACGGTGGTGACGAATGATTTCGTTATCGCCGATTACCTGATGGACAATAGCGATTGCACAATTATTCACACTGGCGGGGCGGTATGCCGGGAAAACCGGTCGTGCGTCGGTGAAGCCGCGGCGACGCTTTTGCGCGGGTTGATGATTGACCAGGCCTTTATTTCCGCCTCTTCCTGGAGCGTGCGCGGTATTTCAACGCCGGCAGAAGATAAAGTCACGGTGAAACGGGCCGTCGCCAGCGCCAGCCGCCAAAAAATTCTGGTGTGCGACGCGACCAAATACGGCCAGGTCGCTACATGGCTGGCGTTACCGCTGGCGGAATTCAACCAAATCGTCACCGATGACGGCCTGCCGGAAAGCGCAATTCGGGCGCTGGCCAAAGTGGATATCTCACTGCTGATGGCCAAACAATAGCGAGGCGGCGCAAGCCGCTTACGTCATCATCTTGCGTACCAGTTGCGTAAACTGTTCGCGTTCTTCAGCGCTCAGTCGCCCCAAAAACTCATCGTCAACGCGATCCCCCAGTGGTATCGCGGCGGCGAGCAACGTTTGGCCCTGAACGGTGAGATAGACAAAACGCCGACGTTTATCCAGCGGATCGTTTTCTCGCTTTACCAGCCCACGATTTTCCATCCGGCTTAACATCTCCGCCAGCGTCGCTTTAGTGCTGACCGCCGCTTCGGTCAGATCGACCTGTTCAATACCCGGATGTTCAGCAATAACGCGCATCACCGCATATTGAGGTTTGGTGAGTTCCGGTAGTTCATGCTGCCAGCGTGCGGTATGTTGCTGAAAAAGTTGGCGTAACAGATGAAACGCGGTGTTTCGTAACTCCATGAGCGCTCCGGATAAATTAACTTTTTCTATCATAACGACTTATGCACGGTTTTTTAATGACGAATGCTTTAGCTAAACGTGCGCAGGCGTCGGGAGCGATCTTGTCGCAAAGGCCGTGTGGGCGTATTTTGATCAAAATGTTCGTATACGAACGATATTTGAGGTAAGAAATGAGATTGATTGTGGGGATGACCGGTGCGACCGGCGCGCCGCTTTGCGTCGAGCTACTCCAGGCATTGCGGGCGATACCTGATGTTGAAACGCATCTGGTAATGTCAAAGTGGGCCAAAACCACTATTGAACTGGAGACGCCCTACACGCCCGCTGAGGTAGCCGCCCTGGCAGATTATTGTCATAGCCCGGCCGATCAGGCGGCGACCATTTCCTCCGGCTCATTTCGTACCGACGGCATGATTATTATCCCCTGCAGTATGAAAACACTGGCGGGGGTTCGCGCCGGCTATGCCGAGGGGCTGGTGGGACGCGCTGCCGATGTCGTGTTGAAAGAGGGTCGCAAGCTGGTGCTTGTGCCGCGGGAAATGCCGCTCAGCACGATTCATCTGGAAAACATGCTTGCGCTTTCTCGTATGGGGGTGGCGATAGTGCCGCCCATGCCCGCGTTCTACAACCTGCCGCAAACCGTTGACGATATTATCCAGCACATCGTAGCGCGCGTTCTCGACCAGTTTGGTCTGGAGCATACGCGCGCGCGTCGCTGGCAAGGACTGCGACAGGCAGCAAATTTTTCACAGGAGAATGGATAATGGCATTTGATGATTTGCGCAGTTTTTTACATGCGCTGGATCAGCAGGGACAACTGCTGAAAATCAGCGAGGAAGTGAATGCGGAGCCGGATCTCGCCGCCGCTGCCAACGCAACGGGACGCATCGGCGATGGCGCGCCCGCGCTGTGGTTTGACAATATTCGTGGTTTTACCGACGCCCGCGTGGCGATGAATACCATCGGTTCCTGGCAGAACCATGCCATCTCACTGGATTTGCCGCCTAACACGCCGGTTAAAAAACAGATCGATGAATTTATTCGCCGCTGGGACAATTTTCCGGTAGCGCCGGAACGACGGGCGAATCCGGGCTGGGCGGAAAATACCGTCGACGGCGACGCAATCAACCTGTTTGATATCCTGCCGCTGTTTCGTCTGAACGACGGCGACGGCGGATTCTATCTGGATAAAGCCTGTGTGGTATCACGCGATCCGCTCGATCCCGATAACTTCGGCAAACAGAATGTCGGCATCTACCGCATGGAAGTTAAAGGCAAGCGTAAGCTGGGTCTGCAACCAGTGCCGATGCATGATATCGCATTGCACCTGCACAAAGCCGAAGAGCGCGGAGAAGATCTGCCGATTGCGATCACGCTGGGTAACGATCCGATCATTACCCTGATGGGCGCAACGCCGCTGAAATACGATCAGTCAGAGTATGAAATGGCAGGCGCGCTGCGTGAAAGTCCCTATCCTATCGCCACCGCGCCGTTGACCGGTTTTGATGTGCCGTGGGGATCTGAAGTCATTCTTGAAGGGGTCATCGAAAGCCGTAAACGTGAAATTGAAGGACCGTTCGGCGAATTTACCGGCCACTATTCCGGCGGTCGCAACATGACCGTGGTGCGTATCGATAAGGTCTCTTACCGCAGCAAACCCATTTTTGAATCGCTCTATTTAGGTATGCCGTGGACAGAAATCGACTACCTGATGGGGCCGGCGACCTGCGTGCCACTGTATCAACAGCTGAAAGCCGAATTTCCGGAAGTGCAGGCGGTAAACGCCATGTACACCCACGGCCTGCTGGCCATCATCTCGACCAAAAAACGCTACGGCGGCTTTGCCCGCGCGGTGGGCCTGCGAGCGATGACGACGCCGCACGGTCTGGGATATGTGAAGATGGTGATCATGGTCGATGAAGATGTCGATCCATTCAATCTGCCACAGGTGATGTGGGCGTTGTCGTCGAAAGTGAATCCGGCAGGCGATCTGGTACAGCTACCGAATATGTCCGTCCTGGAACTGGATCCGGGCTCAAGCCCGGCGGGGATTACCGACAAGCTGATCATTGACGCCACCACGCCGGTTGCGCCAGATAACCGTGGTCACTATAGCCAGCCGGTTGTTGATTTACCGGAAACTAAAGCCTGGGCTGAAAAGCTGACCGCCATGCTGGCCAACCGTAAATAAGGAGTAACCGATGATTTGTCCACGCTGTGCCGATGCACATATTGAACTCATGGCGACTTCGCCGGTAAAAGGAGTCTGGACGGTATATCAGTGTCAGCATTGTCTGTATACCTGGCGCGATACCGAACCGTTACGCCGTACCAGCCGCGAACACTATCCACAAGCGTTTCGCATGACGCAAAAAGATATTGATGACGCGCCAATGGTGCCGAGTATCCCGCCGCTGCTGGCAGAAGACAAACGGTAAAAAAAAGGCCAGTCTGTCGACTGGCCTTTTTTTGACAAGGGTACTTACTCGCGGAACAGCGCTTCGATATTCAGCCCCTGCGTCTGCAGAATTTCGCGCAGACGGCGCAGGCCTTCAACCTGAATCTGACGAACACGTTCACGCGTAAGACCGATTTCACGGCCTACATCTTCCAGTGTCGCAGCTTCATATCCCAGCAGACCGAAACGGCGCGCCAGCACTTCACGCTGTTTGGCGTTCAGTTCGAACAACCATTTGACGATGCTCTGTTTCATATCGTCATCTTGCGTGGTGTCTTCCGGACCGTTCTCTTTTTCATCGGCCAGGATGTCCAGCAACGCTTTTTCGGAATCACCGCCCAGCGGGGTGTCTACCGAGGTAATGCGCTCGTTGAGACGAAGCATACGGCTGACGTCATCAACCGGTTTATCCAGTTGCTCTGCAATTTCTTCCGCACTCGGTTCGTGGTCCAGTTTATGCGACAACTCACGTGCGGTGCGCAGGTATACGTTCAGCTCTTTAACAATGTGAATCGGCAAGCGAATCGTACGGGTTTGGTTCATAATCGCCCGTTCGATTGTCTGGCGAATCCACCAGGTTGCGTATGTTGAGAAGCGGAACCCGCGTTCCGGGTCAAACTTCTCGACTGCACGGATAAGCCCCAGGTTGCCCTCTTCAATCAGGTCCAGCAACGCCAGTCCACGATTGCCATAACGGCGGGCAATTTTTACCACCAGACGCAGGTTACTCTCAATCATGCGACGGCGAGAAGCGACATCTCCACGCAGTGCGCGACGCGCAAAATAGACTTCTTCTTCGGCTGTTAACAGTGGTGAATACCCAATCTCACCAAGGTAAAGCTGAGTCGCGTCCAACACACGCTGTGTGGCCCCTTGCGATAACAGCTCTTCTTCAGCCAGGTCGTTATCACTGGGTTCCTCTTCACTCAAGGCTTTTTCGTCAAAAGCCTCTACTCCGTTCTCATCAAATTCCGCGTCTTCATTTAAATCATGAACTTTCAGCGTATTCTGACTCATAAGGTGGCTCCTACCCGTGATCCCTTGACGGAACTAGCAAGTCAAAGCCTGGTTCCGCCGCTTTATCGCTGCGGTAAATAACGCAGCGGGTTTACGGATTTCCCCTTGTAACGAATTTCAAAATGCAAGCGTGTAGAGCTGGTGCCGGTGCTACCCATAGTAGCGATTTTTTGCCCCGCCTTAACTTCCTGTTGTTCCCGGACCAGCATCGTATCATTATGGGCGTAGGCACTCAGGTAATCATCGTTATGTTTGATGATAATAAGATTACCGTAACCACGCAGTGCGTTACCGGCATATACGACGCGCCCATCAGCGGTTGCGACGATAGCCTGTCCCTTACTGCCTGCAATGTCGATCCCTTTATTGCCCCCTTCGGAAGCGCCAAAGTTTTCGATCACTTTGCCATCCGTCGGCCAGCGCCATGCGGAAATCGGCGCGCTGGTTGACGTACTGCTTGCATTTGGTTCGGTCGTGCTTACCGTTGGTGCCGTTACAGGCGCTGTGACAACCGTCCCAGCAGGCTTGTTGTTTGGCAACATTTTGTTAGCACTTTGTTCACCTGAGCCCTCAGAATACGTAATTGTTGGTTGAGACGCAACTGCAACGGTGGAATTTTGTGCAGACCTAGTCACAACTCCTTGCTGTGCTGCATCCGCCTGGGTGATCGCATTTCCGCCAGTAATTGGCGTACCGGATGCGTTACCAACTTGCAAAGTTTGCCCTACATTCAGGCTATACGGGGCAGAAATACTGTTTCTCTGGGCCAGATCGCGGAAATCGTTCCCGGTAATCCAGGCGATGTAAAAAAGCGTATCACCCTTTTTCACGGTGTAAGTACTGCCACCCGTATAGCTACCTTTCGGAATATTCCCATACTGGCGATTGTATACGATTCGCCCATTTTCCATCTGCACGGGTTGTTCCGTGACCGGTTGAGTTTGCATGGGCTGCGTTACAGGACGCTGAACGGGTTGAATTTGCGGCGCTTGTTGCGGCGTTTGTTGCGTCGTCGCGCCCATTTTTGGCGGCGGTGTGATCAACATCCCGGAATTGGTATTTGATGACGACCCACTGTCCACAGACGTGACCGGCGCCGGAGGGTTTGACGAACTGGTACAACCTGCCAGCCATAGTGAAACCAGTGATAGTGCCGCAATGCGACTAACGGTGAATTTTGGGCTTCCCGCGCTCATTTATCCCCCAGGAAAAATTTGGTTAACAACCAGTGACGTAAGAACCGTGCAACGCATTAAGTGAACACGGGAAAATGTGTTCACGATACGCTTAACCCACCGGGAATAACCAGGAAAACTCCAGGTATTCGTTTCGGCTTCATCAGGCGTAAGAGTGGGTGTTTGCAGGGCAAACTAGGCCAGCTCTCCCTTGACTAACGGGACGAAGCGAACGGCCTCCACGGTATCGATAATAAATTCGCCGCCCCGGCGACGCACGCGTTTCAAAAACTGCTGCTCATCGCCCACGGGCAGAACAAGAATGCCGCCTTCATCCAACTGTGCCATGAGCGCGGTAGGAATTTCCGGCGGCGCAGCCGTCACAATGATAGCGTCAAACGGCGCACGCGCCTGCCAGCCTTGCCAGCCATCGCCATGACGGGTAGAAACATTATGTAAATCGAGCTGCTTCAGGCGGCGGCGCGCCTGCCATTGCAGCCCCTTAATCCGCTCAACGGAGCAAACGTGATGCACCAGATGCGCCAGAATCGCCGTCTGATAGCCGGAACCGGTGCCAATTTCCAGCACCCTGGATTGCGGCGTCAGTTCGAGCAGTTCCGTCATTCGCGCCACCATATAGGGCTGCGAAATCGTCTGACCCTGGCCTATCGGCAAAGCGATATTTTCCCAGGCCTTATGTTCAAACGCTTCATCAATAAATTTCTCGCGCGGCACTGCAGCAAGCGCATTAAGCACCTGCTCATCTCTGATGCCCTGCGCGCGCAATTGTTCAAGAAGAGCCTGTACACGTCCACTTACCATTGCGTGCCAACTCCCACGCTGTCTAACCAGTCTGAAACCACATCATGCGCGCTGTGCGCGGTTAAATCCACATGCAACGGCGTGACGGAGACGTAGCCTTCATCCACCGCCGCGAAATCGGTATCCGGCCCGGCATCGTATTTATCGCCTGGCGGGCCAATCCAGTACAATGTATTACCACGCGGATCTTCCTGCGGGATTACTTTATCCGCTGGATGGCGGCTACCACAGCGAGTCACGCGGATGCCTTTAACCTGCGCTAACGGTAGATCCGGGACATTCACGTTGAGAATACGCCCGGTACGCAACGGCTCCCGGCTTAACCCTCGCAAAAGCGCGCAAGTCACGGCCGCAGCCGTATCATAATGCTGATAGCCGTTAAGGGAGACCGCTAATGCCGGAAAGCCGAGATGACGACCTTCCATCGCCGCGGCGACAGTACCGGAATAGATCACATCATCGCCCAGATTCGGACCCGCGTTAATACCGGAAACGACAATATCCGGACGCGGACGCATTAAGGCATTAACGCCCAGATAGACGCAATCGGTCGGCGTCCCCATCTGTACAGCGATATCGCCATTATCAAAGGTAAAAGTACGAAGCGAAGATTCCAGCGTGAGGGAATTAGACGCGCCGCTGCGGTTACGATCCGGGGCTACGACCTGTACATCAGCAAACTCACGCAGCGCTTTCGCCAGCGTTTGTATACCGGGCGCGTGAACCCCGTCATCGTTACTCAGCAATATGCGCATAATCACCCATTGTGTTGATCAGTTCCCTTACTACGCTGGTGGCAAAACTGCCTGCGGGCAGCCAGAAACGTAACTCGACGGTAACGTCATCCCACCAGTTCCAGCTTAATTGTTGCGGATAAAGCAGCATCGCTCTGCGCGACGCTTCTACTTTTTCGCGCAGCAACAGCGATTGCAACACCGTTTCCTGGGCAATGGCATCTTGCTCAAACGCCAGCGCCGCACGCTGTGTTCCCCACTCTCCGCTGCCCGGCAACGATGCTGTAATCATCAGCTCTTTTTCGTCTACCCGGCGCTGCAATTCAGGCAGTTCTTCAGATGTCGCGACGAACCAGCTTCCACGCCCCGCTAATTGTAGCGCATCGCCGTCAACAACTTGATTAAAGTCTGGTTTCTTCAGCCGCTGGTGAACAATTTGATTAAACAACGCGCTACGTGCCGCCGACAACCAAAAACTGCGTTTATTGCGATCGCGCACCGGCGCGTTACTTTGCGCCCAGCGCAGCGCGCCCTGCAAGTTGCTGCCGCCAATGCCGAATCGCTGTGCGCCGAAATAGTTCGGCACGCCGCCATCGCGAATCGCCTGCAATCGTGTTTCGACATCGCGGCGATCGCTTATTTCACGCAACACCAGAGTAAAGGCATTGCCTTTCAGCGCGCCTAAACGCAGCTTACGCTTGTGACGCGCGTATTCCAGCACTTTACAACCTTCCAGCTGAAAGGCGCTGAAATCGGGCATCTCTTTCCCCGGCACGCGCGCGCACAGCCACTGCTCGGTAACGGCGTGTTTATCTTTTTGCCCGGCAAAGCTCACTTCGCGAGCGTGAATTTTCAGGAATTTCGCCAGCGCGTCAGCGACAAAACGGGTATTGCAACCGTTTTTCAAAATACGCAGCAGAATGTGCTCGCCTTCACCATCCGGCGTAAAGCCTAAATCTTCAACCACTACAAAATCTTCCGGATTCGCTTTCAGCAATCCGCTACCTTGTGGTTTTCCGTGCAGCCAGGTGAGATTGTCAAACTCTGTCATTTCGCCGCCTTCATCAGCAGCGCGACCGCTTCGCAGGCAATGCCTTCTCCGCGTCCGGTAAATCCGAGCTTTTCCGTCGTCGTCGCCTTCACGTTAACCTCATCCATATGGCAGCCGAGATCTTCGGCGATAAAGACGCGCATTTGCGGAATATGCGGCAACATTTTCGGCGCCTGCGCAATAATGGTGACATCCACGTTGCCGAGGGTGTACCCCTTCGCCTGAATACGACGCCAGGCTTCACGCAGTAGTTCGCGGCTATCCGCTCCCTTAAATGCCGGATCGGTATCCGGGAAGAGCTTGCCGATATCGCCAAGCGCCGCCGCGCCCAGCAGCGCATCGGTCAGCGCATGTAACGCCACATCGCCATCGGAATGCGCCAATAGCCCTTTTTCATAAGGGATACGCACGCCGCCAATAATAATCGGCCCTTCTCCGCCAAACGCGTGTACGTCAAAACCGTGTCCAATTCGCATTATGCTTTCTCCTGGTGGATGGTTCGGGTCAGATAAAATTCCGCCAGCGCCAGATCTTCCGGACGGGTGACCTTGATGTTATCCGCGCGACCTTCTACCAGCGCCGGATGAAAACCACAATATTCCAGCGCTGACGCTTCGTCGGTGATGGTCGCGCCTTCATTCAGCGCACGCGTCAGACAATCGTGCAAGAGTTCGCGGGGGAAAAACTGCGGGGTGAGCGCGTGCCATAAATCGGCGCGCTCTACGGTATGGGCAATAGCGTTTTTCCCCGGTTCGCCGCGTTTCATGGTGTCGCGCACCGGACTGGCGAGGATACCGCCGACCCGGCTGTTTTCGCTGATAGCCAGCAACCGCGCAAGGTCATCCTGATGCAAACAGGGTCTTGCCGCGTCGTGCACCAGCACCCACTGCGCCTTTGCAACGGCCTGCAACCCGGCCAAAACGGAATCAGCGCGTTCGTTGCCGCCATCCACAACGGTGATTTGCGGATGATTCGCCAGCGGAAGTTGGGCAAAGCGATGATCGCCAGGGCTGATAGCAATAACAACGCGTGTCACCCGAGGATGCGCCAGCAGCGCATGAACTGAGTGCTCCAGAATGGTTTTATTACCGATTGAGAGATACTGCTTAGGACATTCTGTTTGCATTCGGCGGCCAAATCCGGCCGCCGGCACCACGGCGCAAACGTCCAATAAAGTGGCTGCCATGTTAAATCCCTGGATGGTTTATCGATGAGTTTGCCCCGCCGTTGCCGCGCGTTTTGAGGCGTCAGGCACCAGACGATAGAAGGTTTCGCCCGGTTTGGTCATGCTAAGTTCGTTGCGCGCGCGCTCCTCAATCGCTTCCTGGCCGCCATTGAGATCGTCAATTTCGGCAAAAAGCTGATCGTTACGCGCTTTAAGTTTGGCGTTTGTCGCCTGCTGCGCGACCACATCATCGTTGACGCGGCTATAGTCATGTATGCCGTTCTTACCGAACCACAGCGAGTACTGTAGCCAGACCAGTAAAGCCAGCAACAGCAGCGTTAGTTTACCCATCCTGCCCCCTGAAAAACGGCATCATCATCCCATAACGTCCTCTGTGACTCCACATTCAGGACGGGATTGCCGCGACAACGCCGGCAAATGTACCACATTTGCCGGATGTTACGTATACCCGAGTAAGGAGAACATAATCTCATTGTTGGTTACGGTTTGAATTATGACCGGAGGCGCACTGATAACCCGTCTACCCTAATAGCCATATAAATAACGCGCCGAACAGCGCGCCTACGGCCAGTAGAGTAAACATGATGCTAAAAAGTATTTTGCCCTTTACCAGCAGATGCAACGCAATGCCGATAATCACCGATACCGGCATTAACGCGAGGAAAAAGGGCCAGGTATAGAGGAAAAAAAACAGCGTGTTAGGGCCATAAAGCAGAAAAGGGATCCCCAACGCCAGCAGCCATGACACAAAGCCGACCACCGCCCCCGGAAATGCACTGGTGGCGTCATCGTCGACCATGAAGGCGTCTGACCTTGTGAAAGTAATGTTATGGCTATTACGCATATTAAATCCTGTAACCTTGACCATACCGGGCATACAAGCCCGGTGGTGTCTCAGGATCTGATAATATCGCGCCGTCTCAGCAGGTCTAATAATTGGGAAACCAAATTTGTTACTAATTGTTCACCATTAAGATGAACCTGGGGCGAGTCAGGCGCTTCGTAAATGGCGTCGATACCGGTAAAGTTACGCAACTCGCCCGCGCGCGCTTTTTTATACAACCCCTTAGGATCGCGCTGTTCACAGATAGCCAGCGGCGTATTGACATAAATCTCGATAAAACGATCGTGGCCGACGCGCTCTTTTACCAGTTGCCGCTCGGCGCGGTGCGGAGAAATAAATGCCGTCAAAACAATCAGGCCGGCGTCCGCCATCAGACTGGCCACTTCGCCTACCCGCCGAATATTTTCCTGGCGATCGGCATCGCTAAAGCCTAAATCACGGCACAAACCGTGGCGCACATTATCGCCATCCAACAGGTAGGTACTGACGCCACGCTGATGTAACGCCTCTTCCAGCGCGCCGGCCACCGTTGATTTTCCCGAACCGGAGAGTCCGGTAAACCACAGCACCACGCCACGGTGGCCGTGGAGCTGTTCACGAGCGGCGACAGTAACGGGATGAGAGTGCCAGACCACGTTCTCATCATGCAGCGCCATGTTTATCTCCCAGCAAATCGCGGGCGTCCCAGTGCGGAAAATGACGGCGTACCAGCGCATTCAGCTCCAGCTCAAACGCACTGTATTCCACGGGCGGCGTCGCTCCGCGTTCGTCCAGTTCCCGCACCATGCCAGCGCCCACGGTAACGTTAGAAAGTCGGTCGATAAAAATCAGCCCGCCCGTCACCGGATTTTGCTGATAAATATCCAGCGCGAGCGGCTCATCGAATGTCATCTCCACCAGACCAATACCGTTTAACGGCAGGCTCTCGACGTCTCGTTGGGTCAGATTGTTGATATCAATCTGATAGCGAATAGCCTCGATACGCGCGCGGGTTTTCTTACCCGCAAGTTTAACGTCGTAGCTTTGGCCCGGCGCCAGCGGCTGTTCCGCCATCCATACCACGTCGATCGCGGCGTGCCGCGCAGGTGCCAGCGTCTCGTTTGCCGCCAGCAGCAGATCGCCGCGGCTAATATCAATGTCGTCGTTGAGTACCAGGGTAATGGCTTCGCCCGCACAGGCTTCTTCTTTATCGCCATCAAAAGTGACGATACGCGCCACGCTGGATTCCACGCCAGACGGCAGCACTTTAATGCGCTCTCCGACTTTGACGCTACCAGACGCCAGAGTGCCGGCATACCCCCGAAAATCAAGGTTCGGGCGATTGACGTATTGTACCGGAAAGCGCATCGGCTGACGGTCTACCGCACGCTGTATGTCTACCGTTTCCAGGACTTCCAGCAGCGTCGGACCGCTGTACCAGCGCATATTCGCGCTCTGCGCGGCGACATTATCCCCTTCCAGCGCCGAAAGCGGGACAAAGCGAATATCCAGATCGCCCGGCAACTGTTCAGCAAAGGTCAGGTAATCTTCACGAATACGGGCGAAGGTCTCTTCGCGGTAGTCAACGAGATCCATTTTGTTGATTGCCACCACCAGGTGTTTGATCCCCAACAGAGTGGAGATAAAGCTATGGCGACGCGTCTGATCCAGCACGCCTTTACGCGCGTCGATCAGTAGGATCGCCAGATCGCAGGTGGACGCCCCGGTCGCCATATTACGGGTATATTGTTCATGGCCCGGCGTGTCGGCGATAATAAATTTTCGTTTTTCCGTGGAGAAATAGCGGTACGCGACGTCAATAGTAATGCCCTGCTCACGCTCGGCCTGTAGCCCATCCACCAGCAGCGCCAGATCGAGTTTTTCTCCCTGCGTGCCATGACGTTTACTGTCATTATGCAGAGAAGAGAGCTGATCTTCGTAAATTTGCAGGGTATCGTGCAGCAAACGACCTATCAGCGTACTTTTACCGTCATCAACGCTGCCACAGGTTAAAAAACGCAGCAGGCTTTTGTGTTGTTGGGCAATCATCCAGGCTTCGACGCCGCCTTCATTGGCGATTTGTTGTGCAAGTATGGTGTTCATGGCGACTCCTTAGAAATACCCCTGACGTTTTTTAAGCTCCATCGACCCCGCCTGATCGCGGTCAATCACCCTCCCCTGGCGCTCGCTGGTGGTAGAAACCAGCATCTCTTCGATAATTTCCGGCAGCGTTTGCGCGTGGGATTCCACCGCCCCGGTGAGCGGCCAACAGCCAAGTGTACGGAAGCGCACCATCCTTTTTTTGATGACTTCGCCAGGCTGGAGATCGATACGATCGTCATCCACCATCATCAACATGCCGTCACGTTCCAGAACCGGGCGTTCAGCAGCCAAATACAGCGGCACGATGTCGATGTTTTCCAGCCAGATGTATTGCCAGATATCCTGCTCTGTCCAGTTGGAGAGCGGGAAGACGCGTATGCTTTCGCCTTTATTAATCTGACCGTTATAGTTACGCCACAACTCTGGCCGCTGATTTTTCGGGTCCCAGCGATGGAAACGGTCACGAAAGGAGTAAATACGTTCTTTCGCGCGGGATTTTTCCTCATCGCGCCGTGCGCCGCCGAACGCGGCATCAAAACCGTACTTATTCAGCGCCTGCTTTAACCCTTCGGTTTTCATAATGTCGGTGTGTTTAGCGCTACCGTGAACGAACGGATTGATGCCCATCGCCACGCCTTCCGGATTTTTATGTACCAGCAATTCGCAGCCATATGCGTTGGCGGTACGATCGCGAAAGGCGTACATCTCACGGAATTTCCAACCGGTATCAACGTGCAATAGCGGGAACGGTAACGTACCCGGATAAAACGCCTTACGCGCCAGATGCAGCATGACGCTGGAATCTTTACCAATGGAGTACAGCATGACCGGATTAGCGAATTCCGCTGCCACTTCACGGATAATGTGGATACTTTCCGCCTCCAGTTGCCGCAGGTGGGTGAGTCGTTTTTGATCCATAACCGTTCCTTTGCAATACCGTTTTTTGCTAAACATTTCGATTACACGACTATAGGGAGCGCAGGAGAGTGAATGAAATGACGAATTGGAATGAGTAGTTCCTCAAAGGAATAACGCGGCCCAAAAACCAATATCAAAAAATGCTTAACGTACCGGATTGCCAGCATTTAGGAGCAAATGAAATTGTATTAACACGATCGCGGTTTCATACTAGCCACGTAAAATTTTGTTCTGTATTTAAGGACTCATTATGTTTTCCGCAACGCGCCGCTTTGCCGTCATTCTGGCGCTCGGCGTAGGCTTTATCCTTCCTGCACAAGCAGCATCACCAGGGCCTGGTGAAATAGCGAATACTCAGGCACGACATATCGCCACCTTTTTTCCCGGGAGAATGACGGGCTCCCCCGCCGAGATGTTGTCTGCCGATTATTTACGCCAACAATTTACCCAGATGGGATACCAAAGCGATATTAGAACGTTTAATAGCCGATTTATTTATACCACGAAGGATAATCGCAAAAACTGGCATAACGTGACGGGCAGTACGGTCATCGCCGCCCATGAAGGGCGCGTGCCGCAACAGATCATCATTATGGCGCATCTGGATACGTACGCTCCGCAGAGCGACGCTGATGTCGATGCCAATCTGGGCGGTTTAACGTTACAGGGAATGGATGATAATGCCGCGGGATTAGGCGTTATGCTGGAACTGGCGGCGCGTCTGAAAGATATACCGACCCATTACGGGATTCGTTTTATCGCCACCAGCGGGGAAGAAGAGGGAAAGCTAGGCGCGGAAAATTTACTCAAACGAATGAGTGACGCTGAGAAGAAAAATACGCTGCTGGTGATTAATCTCGATAACCTGATTGTTGGCGACAAGCTCTATTTTAATAGCGGGAAAAATACGCCTGAAGCGGTGCGTACACTGACCCGCGATCGGGCATTAGCGATTGCGCGCCGTTATGGTATCGCCGCCAACACCAATCCGGGACGCAATCCATCCTACCCCAAAGGAACGGGTTGCTGTAATGATGCGGAGGTTTTCGATAAAGCGGGAATATCGGTGCTTTCTGTTGAGGCGACGAACTGGAATCTGGGTAAAAAAGACGGATACCAGCAACGCGTGAAAAATGCCTCCTTCCCGAACGGCAATAGCTGGCACGACGTACGGCTTGATAATCAACAGCATATTGACAAGGCGCTGCCAGGGCGGATTGAGCGCCGTAGCCGCGATGTAGTGCGGATAATGCTGCCGTTGGTAAAAGAGCTGGCGAAGGCGGAAAAAACGTCCTGATATGCTGGTGAAACGTGTTTATCCCCGCTGGCGCGGGGAACATTTTTCAGCCCTTGTCGACTGCGGAACGCCCCTCGGTTTATCCCCGCTGGCGCGGGGAACACGTCTGGGGACATTCACCTGCATGACCTTGAGGCCGGTTTATCCCCGCTGGCGCGGGGAACACTCGACTAACGTCAGCAATCCTGCCCATGTCGGCGGTTTATCCCCGCTGGCGCGGGGAACACGCTTTCCGTTTTTATCCGGGAATATCGTTTTACGGTTTATCCCCGCTGGCGCGGGGAACACTTGCGCGCCCTCATATGCCATTTTCCCTATTGCGGTTTATCCCCGCTGGCGCGGGGAACACTAGATTTTGATTTTGAACGTATACGGGTCATCCGGTTTATCCCCGCTGGCGCGGGGAACACCTCATATTGAATTTTTGAACCTTGGGGGAACACGGTTTATCCCCGCTGGCGCGGGGAACACGTTGAGACTTTCACGTTTCCGTTGGCGTCAGGCGGTTTATCCCCGCTGGCGCGGGGAACACGTTATCGTGCGGATATGATCCTGAATATGGAACGGTTTATCCCCGCTGGCGCGGGGAACACTCGGTTGTTTTCAGGTCTGAGCGTGATAAAAACGGTTTATCCCCGCTGGCGCGGGGAACACTAAACAGCGCTGCAGCGGCGTTTAACTCTGTGCGGTTTATCCCCGCTGGCGCGGGGAACACCAAAAACATACTTGGCGACAAGCGTTTTTTCCCGGTTTATCCCCGCTGGCGCGGGGAACACACTTCATTACACGCAGGAAACCCCGCAGACTGCGGTTTATCCCCGCTGGCGCGGGGAACACTTTTACAGGATGATGTGCGGGGATTATTCAACCGGTTTATCCCCGCTGGCGCGGGGAACACGCTAATACGAATCCAGCACATATCCCGCCCGATCGGTTTATCCCCGCTGGCGCGGGGAACACAAAACAACTGGCAAATATGAAGCCCTATATTCCGGTTTATCCCCGCTGGCGCGGGGAACACGCGTCAATACGCACATTCACGTTTACCGTAGCCGGTTTATCCCCGCTGGCGCGGGGAACACGCAATTGGGCGGAAGCGGTTTTTACTTTTGCTGCGGTTTATCCCCGCTGGCGCGGGGAACACTCTCACTGCTCAATCTGGGGTTTGACTACTGGCGGTTTATCCCCGCTGGCGCGGGGAACACCCCCCTGCTCCGGTGTCAATATCACCTGCGGTCGGTTTATCCCCGCTGGCGCGGGGAACACTCCGGCAGTTTTAGCCGCCCATTACTCCACGCCGGTTTATCCCCGCTGGCGCGGGGAACACGGTTTACTGACTACATCTACAGCGTTGAGTGTCGGTTTATCCCCGCTGGCGCGGGGAACACGCCAGTTCGCCTTTGTTGCATTGCACACAAGGCGGTTTATCCCCGCTGGCGCGGGGAACACGGTCTTTAACTCAGGCAGGTTGATATCCAGTACGGTTTATCCCCGCTGGCGCGGGGAACACCCAAAAATGAGGACAGCAAAATGACCTGTAAACGGTTTATCCCCGCTGGCGCGGGGAACACTTGTCCATGCTATCGGCAATTTTCATCAGGCCCGGTTTATCCCCGCTGGCGCGGGGAACACAATACGGACACAACTGTTGATCTAACGTGTGACGGTTTATCCCCGCTGGCGCGGGGAACACCCAGTAACTAACGCCAGATCGAGGGCGAGGGGCGGTTTATCCCCGCTGGCGCGGGGAACACGTTCGCCATACGTTCAAACATCGCGTTGGCTGTCGCCATTGTCGGCAGTCCAAAATAGAGTCCCTGCGCTTTACCTGCCGCCATCAGTCGATGAGCTAATATGAGCGCCGCCTTTGTTTTTCCGGCTCCAGTGACATCTTCAAGAATAAAGAGTTGGGCGCCATCCACGTTGATATCCAGCTCAAGCGCCTTTTGTTGTAACGGTGTGGGATGCTGAATAAAAGGGAAAAGCGTTTCTATGCCCGTAAAGGCAGACACATTCGCCGCTGAGGGAAATAGCGTAATGGCAGTTTGTGCTTTAGCGAGAGCTTGCTGCCAGTAGATATCAACAGGCATTTTTTCCGCAGTACGCGGAAAATAACGGCTGGCAGAACCAGTCCAGTCAGCCAGTACAACCGCAGCGGAAATAAACCAGGAAAGTTGCTGAAATTGGTCGATACCCTCATCTTCATCCCAGGCTTCAGGCAAAGTAATTAAAGGAAAGAGCGCTTTTATTCTCAGAAGAAAATCTCTTGCCGCATCTTTATCCTGCTGGCGAAAATGGTCCAGCTCCTGGATTGCCTCTGGAGGGCGTCCATGATGACCTGTAGTGACTGGCATCCAAAGCGCCATAACGCGCTTACTTTTACGAACTGAAAGCGAAGAAGGAGGAAACAATTCAGGGCATTCACTTAGCCAGGAGTTCCACAACACGTATCCCAGCGTGGTATGCGCGATTTTTTCATAATGCCGTGTAGGCTCATTAAAGATATTTAAAGCCTCATGACGGTATAGTTGCTGGAAGGAATGTGCAAATTTTCCAATATCATGCCAACATAAAATCCAGGCAAAAAATTGCGCCGCTTGCTCCTTATCCTGGATGCCTAATTTTTTTAGATAGTGGTCAATAAAATAAATATTATTTATCACCATCCAGTAACCCACAGCCGCAACATCTAAAGAATGCCAGCAAAGCAAATGGTAATCATCACCGCCGTCAGTTTCTCCTCGTCGAGACTTTCCCCAATAGTGATATATCGACACGTAAACTCCAGCATGTGGATAATAAAAGCACTCTACGCCTTTTTAATGGTCTTTTTTGTTGATATATCTCACAAAAATTGCACTTCCTGAGATTATATTTAAATATGCTCACTCAACTTTATATATTCTTCAGAAATATTTACCCCATGAATAATTATTATAAATTTTTCCGCTCTTTTCTTTTGGAAGAAGCGATCAAAGAGGCTTCTTCCAATGCCCCCCTGCATAAACCAAAATTTAAAAAAACGACCATTTGCGGCGAATCATCTACCTTTTGTCTGAATTATCGTCACCACAAAGGATTACCAACCATAAATGTGCTGTATTAATAATGTCGTTCAAATTCTCTCCTGGAGTAAACTTTATCTGTTTAATAAAAAAGAGAGAATTGAAAGATATATTTTACTCCGAATATTGAATAATATAAATTTGAAGGAAAATATTATGCCAGTCACTTTAAGCTTCGGTAATCATCAAAATTATACGCTTAATGAAAGTCGGCTTGCTCATCTGTTAAGCGCAGATAAAGAAAAAGCAATCCATATGGGGGGCTGGGATAAAGTCCAGGATCATTTTAGAGCGGAAAAAAAGGACCATGCGCTGGAAGTGTTACACTCCATCATTCACGGACAGGGCCGTGGTGAACCTGGAGAGATGGAAGTTAACGTAGAGGATATAAATAAAATTTACGCCTTCAAACGGCTACAACATCTGGCCTGCCCGGCTCATCAGGATCTGTTTACTATCAAGATGGACGCCTCTCAGACACAATTTTTACTTATGGTCGGCGACACGGTGATCAGCCAAAGCAATATTAAGGACATCCTTAATATATCAGATGATACAGTGATAGAATCTATGAGTAGAGAGGAGAGACAATTATTTTTACAAATATGCGAGGTGATTGGTTCGAAGATGACCTGGCACCCGGAATTACTTCAGGAGTCGATTTCAACTCTACGAAAAGAAGTGACGGGCAATGCACAAATCAAAACGGCGGTTTATGAGATGATGCGTCCCGCAGAGGCTCCAGACCACCCGCTTGTCGAATGGCAGGACTTACTTACTGCAGATGAAAAATCGATGCTGGCCTGTATTAATGCCGGTAACTTTGAGCCTACAACTCAGTTTTGCAAAATAGGTTATCAGGAGGTACAAGGTGAAGTCGCTTTTAGTATGATGCATCCGTGCATCTCCTATTTACTACATAGCTATTCACCGTTTGCAGAGTTTAAACCAACAAATTCCGGTTTTTTAAAAAAACTTAATCAGGATTATAACGACTATCATGCAAAAAAAATGTTTATTGATGTAATTCTTGAAAAAATATATCTAACCCATGAACGTTCTTTGCACATTGGTAAAGATGGGTGCAGTCGTAATATATTACTGGTATAAAGATAGTCAGTAATATACCCTTCATACTTCAAGTTGCTTATGTGTTGGCTACGCTCGTTCACCCCAGTCACATAGTTATCTATGCTCCTGGGGACTCACTCCCTTGCCGCCTTTAAGCAACTCGAATTATTTTGGGTATATAACCAATTTAAAATCCGGCTGCCTGCCGGATTTTTCATAGCAGCAAGTATAATCATACCGCGTAAGGACAATTACCCTTCATGCAGCCCGCACTCACGTTTCAGTCCGAAGAAGCGTGTCTCTTCTTCCGCCATACCCGGCTCCCATTTGCGGGTGGTGTGCGTATCGCCCACCGACAGATAGCCCTGATCCCACAGCGGATGGTATTTCAGGCCGTGCTTTTGCAGGTACTGGTAAACGGTACGGTTATCCCAGTCGATAATCGGTAGCACTTTAAACACGCCGCGCTGGATAGCGAGAACGGGTAAATGCGCGCGGCTGCCGGACTGCTCGCGACGCAGACCCGCAAACCACGTCTGCGCTTTCAGCTCTTTTAGCGCCCGGTTCATCGGCTCGACTTTGTTGATGTCATTGTATTTCTCAATGCCCTCAACGCCCTGCTCCCACAGTTTGCCGTAGCGCGCTTCCTGCCAGGCCGGACTTTCGCCCGCGCGGTAAACTTTCAGGTTGAGTTTGAGTTTGTCCGTTAGCTCATCAATAAACTGGTAGGTTTCCGGGAACAAATAGCCGGTATCGGTGAGGATCACCGGGATATCCGGGCGAATCTGGTTCACCAGGTGCAGGCTCACCGCCGCCTGGATGCCAAAGCTTGAGGAGAGCACGTATTCGCCGGGCAGATTTTCCAGCGCCCAGGCCACGCGTTCTTCGGCGCTCAGTTTTTCCAGTTGGGCGTTGGTTTCCGCCAGAGCCATTACGCGATCGACTTTTGGCAGTTCATTCAATGCGTTGAGATCGAGTTGGGACATGAGTTCCTCACTGTTTGCCTTGCCTGATGGCGCTGTGCTTATCAGGCCTACACAGACGCCATCCGGCAATTCAGGTTATTCCCAGAAATCACGCGCGGGATCGAGCACCGGGCGAATGATGCCCGCACGCACCGTAAAGTCGCCGAAGCCTTCACCCGCTTCACGCTCTTTCGCCCAGCGCCCAATCAGTTCATCCAGCGAGGCCAGAATATCCGGCTCGGCGATATTTTCTTTATACATCCGTGGGATACGACTCCCGATGCGGTTGCCGCCAAGATGCAGGTTATAACGACCAGGCGCTTTCCCTACTAAGCCAATTTCCGCCAGCATCGCGCGGCCACAGCCGTTCGGGCAGCCGGTCACGCGCATCACGATATGCTCATCAGGAATGCCGTGTTTTTCCAGAATCGCTTCCACTTTGTCCGTGAACGACGGCAGGAAACGCTCGGCTTCCGCCATTGCCAGCGGGCAGGTCGGGAACGACACGCAGGCCATTGAGTTTTCACGCTGCGCGCTCACCGCATTCATCAGCCCATGATCGCGCGCCAGCGTCTCGATTTTCACTTTCTGGCTTTCCGGCACGCTGGCAATAATCAGGTTCTGGTTAGCGGTAATACGGAACTCGCCCTGATGAATCTTCGCGATCTCCAGCAGGCCGGTTTTCAGCGGGCGCCCCGGATAATCCAGGATACGACCGTTTTCGATAAACAGCGTCAGGTGCCAGTTGTTGTCGATCCCTTTCACCCAACCGATACGATCGCCGCGACCGGTAAACTCATACGGGCGGATCGGCTCAAATTTGATCCCCGCGCGACGCTCGACTTCCGCTTTAAACGTCTCCAGTCCCACGCGCTCAAGGGTGTATTTGGTTTTGGCATTTTTCCTGTCGGTACGGTTACCCCAGTCGCGCTGCGTCGTCACTACCGCTTCGGCCACCGCCAGGGTGTGCTCCAGCGGCAGGAAGCCAAACTCGCTGGCCGTACGAGCGTAGGTTTTCTTATTACCATGCTCAATAGACAGACCGCCGCCCACCAGCAGGTTAAAGCCGACCAGCTTGCCGTTCTCGGCAATCGCCACAAAGTTCATGTCGTTGGCGTGCAGATCGATATCGTTTTGCGGCGGGATCACCACCGTGGTTTTAAATTTACGCGGCAGATAGGTCTGACCGAGGATCGGCTCTTCATCGGTGGTCGCCACCTTCTCCTGATCGAGCCAGATCTCCGCATAGGCACGGGTGCGCGGCAGCAGATGTTCGGAGATCTTCTTCGCCCACTCGTAGGCTTCCGCGTGCAACTGCGATTCGTACGGGTTGGAGGTGCACAGCACGTTACGGTTCATGTCGTTAGCGGTTGCCAGCGCATCCAGCCCCACCGAGTGCAGCATCTGGTGCACCGGCTTGACGTTCTTCTTCAGAATGCCGTGGAACTGGAAGGTCTGACGGTTGGTCAGACGGATACTGCCATAAATCGTGTTATCCGCCGCGAATTTATCGATCGCCTGCCATTGCGTCGTAGTAATCACCCCGCCCGGCAGGCGGCAGCGCAGCAGCATCGCATGACGCGGCTCCAGCTTCTGCTCGGCGCGCTCGGCGCGAATATCGCGGTCATCCTGCTGATACATGCCGTGAAAGCGTATTAGCAGGAAGTTGTCGCCTTTAAAACCGCCGGTGAGACCGTCGTTCAGATCTTCCGCAATGGTACCGCGCAGGTAGTTGCTTTCCAGCTTCATGCGCTCGGCATCGGACAGTTTACCTTCGACCACCAGTGGGCCTGGATGTTTTTCGCTCATTAGTAGACATCTCGCTGATAACGGCGCTCGACGCGCAGCTCACTTAAAAATTCATCCGCCGCTTCGATGTCCATTGCACCGAATTCAGCAATCACTTCCAGCAATGCTTTTTCGACATCTGCGGCCATACGCCTGGCGTCGCCACAGACATAAATGTGGGCACCGTCATTGATCCAGCGCCACAGTTCGGCGCCCTGTTCACGCAGCTTGTCTTGTACGTAAATTTTTTCTTTTTGATCGCGGGACCAGGCGAGATCGATACGGCTTAACAACCCCTCTTTCACGTAGCGCTGCCACTCCACCTGATAGAGGAAATCTTCGGTAAAGTGCGGGTTGCCGAAGAACAGCCAGTTCTTGCCTTCCGCACCGTCGGCGGCGCGTTGCTGCATAAAGGCGCGGAACGGCGCGATACCCGTACCTGGGCCAATCATAATCACCGGAGTCTGCGGATTCGCTGGCAGGCGGAAATTATCGTTGTGTTCAATAAACACGCGAACTTCGCCCTCTTCTTCCACGCGGTCGGCAAGGAAGCTGGAGGCGCCACCGGCTCGGGCGCGGCCTTCAATGTCATAACGAACCACGCCAACGGTGACGTGGACTTCGTTTTCAGTTTCCGCCTGCGAAGAGGCGATAGAGTAGAGGCGCGGCGTCAGCGGGCGCAGCAGGTCGATTAGCGCCTGAGCATCCAGTTGCGCCGGAGAGAAACGCACCATATCAACAATGGGCGTGGTCGCGGCGTAGTGCTGGAGCTGCGCTTTATCACCCACTAATGGCAACAGCGACTCACTGCGCGTCAGGGTCGCGTAGTTCTCAACAATGTTGGCGGTATTCACCGTCAGCTCGAAGTGCCACTCCAGCGCTTCGGCGAGCGGCAGGGTTTTACCGTCAACCGTCACCGGCTCATCGCCTTTCAGCCACAGCAACTCAACCAGCTCCTTCACCAGAGCCGGATCGTTCTGATACCAGACGCCCAGCGCATCGCCCGGCTGATAGCGCAGGCCGGAGTCGCCTAAATCAATCTCAATATGACGCACATCTTTTTCCGAGTTGCGACCGGTGATTTTCTGATTCACGGAGAGGGTCGCGATCAGCGGCGCGTCTTTAGTATAGGGGCTGGTGTGGATGTCGTTTACCGCGCCAGTAGCGACGGATTGCGAAGGTGCCGCGACAGGTGCGCGAGACTTCAGAACATCAACCACGCGGGCGCGCCATTCGCTGGCAGCTGCCTGATATTCAACGTCAGCATCGACACGGTCGAGCAGACGTTCACCGCCCAGTTCCGCCAGTTTGCTGTCGAAATCTTTTCCGGACTGGCAGAAAAATTCATAAGAGGTGTCGCCGAGGCTAAACACGGCAAAAGCGGTGTTTTCCAGTTTCGGCGCTTTTTTCGAGAACAGGAATTTATGCAGCGCGACGGCCTCTTCCGGCGGCTCGCCTTCTCCCTGGGTGGACGTCACTATCACCAGTAGTTTTTCACTGGCAATCTGTTTGAATTTGTAGTCGCCGGCGTTCACCAGTGTCACATTAAGGTTGGCCGCCAGCAGATCATCACGCAGCGCTTCCGCCACACGACGCGCATTGCCGGTTTGCGAAGCGGAGATAAGCGTAACCCCCGGCATCTTCCCCTCAGGAGCAGGCGTGACGGCAACAGCACCTGAGCGCGGGTTCAGTACGCCCCAAAAATAGCCGGAGACCCAGGCAAGCTGTTCGGGAGTAAGGTCGGTTGTCGCGGCCTGAAGGCGCGCCAGTTGCTCCGGATTAAGCGGAAGCAACCCAGTCAGTGGAGCCGGTGTCGTCATGCGTCGTTATGTTCCAGTAAGCAAAGCGGATCTATACACAAAATCATTCAAGTTCGCTGTAGCCCAGACTGTAAGCTGATCGCGTCCCAGGAGCGTAATAAATACGTGACTGAGGCGAGTAAACGCAGTCAACACAGATGCGGCTTGAAGGATGAAGTGTATAAGCGATAAATCCCAAACTAAGGATAAGGGTAACGGTGAGAGGAATAACAATTAAAGAAGGGTTGGAAATAACAAATAACCAAATGAACTAACCTGTTTTAGTTATCGTGATTAACGCCAAAATCGATTTTATAATTGATTGATAATTATTAAATTTTCTGGAAATTCTTAAATTAATTGCCCGTCACAAGGCGGAGAATGGTTTTAGTTAATGATAAAAAATGCGCTTTCCGGTACCCTACGGCGGTTTTTTATTGCCTGAGAGTTCATCATGTCCACCACGTTGTATAAAGATTTCACCTTTGAAGCCGCTCACCGCCTGCCACACGTGCCTGAAGGGCATAAGTGCGGCCGCCTGCACGGACACTCGTTTATGGT
This sequence comes from Salmonella sp. SJTUF15591, assembly GCF_043356435.1. Classification (NCBI taxonomy): domain Bacteria; kingdom Pseudomonadati; phylum Pseudomonadota; class Gammaproteobacteria; order Enterobacterales; family Enterobacteriaceae; genus Salmonella; species Salmonella sp. SJTUF15591. The sequence continues at coordinate 228,554 of NZ_JBEUJO010000002.1, forward strand.
GCGTCTCGAAATTACCGGTGAAGTCGATCCGCATACCGGTTGGATTATGGATTTCGCGGATCTCAAAGCGGCGTTTAAACCTACTTACGATCGTCTTGATCACTACTATCTGAATGATATTCCAGGACTGTCCAATCCCACCAGCGAAGTGCTGGCAAAATGGATTTGGGATCAGGTTAAGCCCGTCGTGCCGCTACTGAGCGCCGTGATGGTGAAAGAAACCTGTACAGCCGGCTGCGTCTATCGCGGCGAATAAGGTTTATTAACGCGTGGGCTGGATGGCAGATTGATTCCAGCCTATCCACACGACGTTTTATCAGTGAAAACATTGTCCAGCGCGGTGTTAAAAGCGCAGCACATCACCGGTTGCAGGTGCGGTTATTTCCGGTAGCCACAACCGCCCCCAGGCCCCTGTACAGTGACAACCGCATAGTTTTTCAGGTTTGTGTTCTTGCAGAAAGCGCCTGACTCGCCACAGCGTGAACGGTGATGCGCAGCGGAGATGAAATCCGCCGACAAGCGCGTAAATCTGCTTTATACCGGTAATGTTCTGACAGTGCCGGACAATATTTGCGATTCCCCGATGCCCGCATCCCGTAATGATGACTAATCCTTTTGTCGATTGGTAAATCAGTACGCCCTCATCCAAAATAGAGTCCGGCTCCGCATCGTGGCCGCCAAAAATACCGTAGGCTTCAGGCGCGACCACCGGTATTTCCCCTGACCAGATAAAGTTTTCGCCAATCGGCAGGGGGTCACGCGTGTACATCATTCGGTAGCGTGAATAGTCCACCTCACACGACAATTTTTTTATTTTTCGGGTAATACCGAGAAAAGTCATTGCCGCATAACGTTCGCGCGCAATATCGGGATGGCAGATGATTCGACTGTTATCAGGAAGCCACGGCACGCCGCCGCAATGATCGTAATGACCATGCGAAAGCACCACAGCAGACACATCGGACAGGTCGATCCCCATCGCCAACGCGTTTTGCATAAAACTGCCATCAGGGCCGGTATCGAACAAGATAGACGTAGACTCATCCTCGACCAACAGGCTTAACCCTGGCCGGGCCTTCAACGATTTATCCGCTCCAGCTCCCTTATGATTTTCGAGCAATACCCTGATCCTTAACGCCATGGCCTTCTCCTGTATAAAAGCCTCCCCGGGAAAACGCGGCCTTTTTACTTTACAGGTTTGTAGCAGCCATTACTGGTACACAGATTATGATTATGCAACGGCTATCCTTGTTGGCGCGGGGAACACCTGCTCAGCGATAACCGGCAGGTTTAGCCGCTCGGTTTATCCCCGCTGACGCGGGGAACACTTGCCGACCAGATCAATGACAACGCTAACCTTCGGTTTATCCCCGCTGGCGCGGGGAACACGCATTTAAGGTTTCTGATGGCTCGCAAAACGTCGGTTTATCCCCGCTGACGGGGGGAACACAGCATCGATCCCTTCATAGTGCCCCCAAACTCCGGTTTATCCCCGCTGGCGCGGGGAACACGCCAATACTCCCCAGTAAACCGCCAGCACCAGACGGTTTATCCCCGCTGGCTCGGGGAACACGAGCGCTGTTGAGTTAATCCACGCTGACGCGCCGGTTTATCCCCGCTGGCGCGGGGAACACTTAGTTTGTTACTGTTCATTTAATCAATCTCTCGGTTTATCCCCGCTGGCGCGGGGAACACGCAATATCGTCGGCGGTAAGAGTTCGATATCCCGGTTTATCCCCGCTGGCGCGGGGAACACCGCAGTAGCCCAAGTCATGCGCGAATCATCCGCGGTTTATCCCCGCTGGCGCGGGGAACACTGCGAGGTGGCTACGCACATATGCCAGACGACCGGTTTATCCCCGCTGGCGCGGGGAACACTATTCCCGCGCATCATTCAAGTGACTGAACTCCGGTTTATCCCCGCTGGCGCGGGGAACACGCGTGCCCCCGGGCAGCAGAATATCGGTCCCGTCGGTTTATCCCCGCTGGCGCGGGGAACACGTTGCTCATTGGGCTGACTCCTCGCATTTGTGACGGTTTATCCCCGCTGGCGCGGGGAACACTCATACTGAACCTCGACCTGATTGTCCAAATACGGTTTATCCCCGCTGGCGCGGGGAACACCCCTTCTGCCCCGGTAGTGAGCAAGCTGCTCTCGGTTTATCCCCGCTGGCGCGGGGAACACGCGGCATTTGAACGAAATGGAAGTGGCGGCATTGGTTTATCCCCGCTGGCGCGGGGAACACACTAAACGTATGTCATTGTTTATAAACTACTTTTTATCAGCACCACATTCTACCAACATAATCGCAACAATTTAAATTATTAAAGAACAGCTAATTTGCTGATTTTGATGCAAAAAAGTTCATAGAATGATTTTTTCTTTAAATTTACCAAAATAGCGTGATCCGTGCATCGCTATGGAAAAATTTATCAGCGCTTTTATACACTCATCGAAATTCACATAGAGAAAATAAACAATGCAAGGTAATGGATGAGTCACAGACGGCATCGGCAGGCCGTCTGTAAGATTAGTAATGCATCAGGCGATATTTAAATATTTATGCGTTTGCATAGACAGCCGCCAGTTACGTGCAATACACGTTTCAATACACAGACGCGTCGCGTCTTCTTTCTGGCTAATGGGCTGCAAAGCAATCACGCGCGGTTTATCATCGCTCAACGTGGCTAACAGTTCATCCAGCGCCTCAATATCACGAACTCGCCCAACGGGATGCTTGATTTCATTGGCGCGCTCCAGCGCCTGGGAAAGCACGTCATATCCTCCGCGCATATTCACTTTTGGTGAAACCGTGACCCAGGTGTTAGGCGTACAGCGCACTTCGTGCGTCCCGCTGGTTTCAATCTGACAACTAAAACCACTCTTTTCAAGCAGATCGGTGAGCGGCATGAGGTCGTGAATACAGGGTTCGCCACCGGTGATGACAACGTGACGCGCGGTATAGCCCTGACGATTAATCACCGCCAGCAAGTCTTCACTGCTCGCAGCACCCCATTTGTCGCTCTCTTTGGTTTTTGCCAGAATGCTGAACAGAGACACTTCCCGATCGCTCAGTTTATCCCAGGTATGCTTAGTATCACACCAGGCACAGCCGACCGGACATCCCTGTAAACGAATAAAAATAGCGGGGACGCCGGTAAAATAACCCTCGCCTTGTAGGGTCTGGAACATCTCGTTAATCGGGTACTGCATAGCGTTCTCTGTTAAGGGGATAATCGTTAATTATTGCAGATTTCGTCTGCCCGGTCATGCACAGCGGCTGCGCTATTGAACCGATACAAAAAAACCCGCCGAAGCGGGTTTATACGTTAAGAGGTAAAAGCAGGATTACGCCTGGCCTTTGATCTCTTTACGACCGTTGTACGGTGCTTTTTCGCCCAGAGCTTCTTCGATACGAATCAGCTGGTTGTATTTAGCAACACGGTCAGAACGGCTCATAGAACCGGTTTTGATCTGGCCTGCAGCGGTACCAACAGCCAGGTCAGCGATGGTAGCGTCTTCAGTTTCGCCAGAACGGTGAGAGATGACAGCAGTGTAGCCAGCGTCTTTCGCCATCTTGATTGCAGCCAGAGTTTCGGTCAGAGAACCGATCTGGTTGAATTTGATCAGGATGGAGTTAGCGATGCCTTTCTCGATGCCTTCTTTCAGGATTTTGGTGTTGGTTACGAACAGGTCGTCACCAACCAGCTGGATTTTGTCGCCCAGTACTTTGGTCTGGTATGCAAAACCGTCCCAGTCAGACTCGTCCAGACCATCTTCGATGGAAACGATCGGGTACTGTTTGGTCAGTTCTTCCAGGAAGTGGGTGAATTCTTCGGAGGTGAACGCTTTGTTGCCTTCGCCAGCCAGAACGTATTTACCATCTTTGTAGAATTCAGATGCTGCGCAGTCCATCGCCAGGGTGATGTCTTTACCCAGCTCGTAACCAGCCGCTTTAACCGCTTCAGCGATAACAGCCAGTGCTTCCGCGTTGGAGCCCAGGTTCGGCGCATAGCCGCCTTCGTCACCCACAGCGGTGTTCATGCCTTTGCCTTTCAGCACTTTTGCCAGGTGATGGAAAACTTCAGAACCCATACGGATGGCTTCTTTAACCGTTTTCGCGCCAACCGGCTGGATCATGAATTCCTGGATGTCGACGTTGTTGTCAGCGTGCTCGCCACCGTTGATGATGTTCATCATCGGAACCGGCATGGAGTATTTGCCCGGAGTGCCGTTCAGTTCAGCAATGTGCTCGTACAGCGGCATACCTTTAGCGGCAGCAGCAGCTTTGGCGTTAGCCAGAGAGACAGCCAGAATGGCGTTTGCACCGAAGTTAGATTTGTTTTCAGTACCGTCCAGGTCGATCATGATTTTGTCGATACCAGCCTGGTCTTTAGCGTCTTTGCCAAGAATAGCCTGAGCGATCGGGCCGTTAACCGCGCCAACAGCTTTGGTTACGCCTTTACCCAGGAAACGGGATTTGTCGCCATCGCGCAGTTCCAGCGCTTCGCGGGAACCAGTAGAAGCACCTGACGGAGCCGCCGCCATACCTACGAAACCACCTTCCAGGTGTACTTCAGCTTCAACAGTCGGGTTACCACGGGAGTCGATGATTTCACGACCGATGACTTTAACGATTTTGGACATTAGGTTTTCCTCAAGTCACTAGTTAAACTAAAACTTCAGACAAACGGTGCACCGCTGAGGGTGCACCGCCGTTCTAACTTTTTTACTTCGCCTGACGTTTCTGATGCTCGTTGGCGGCTTTAACAAAGCCGGCGAACAACGGATGTCCATCACGCGGCGTGGAAGTAAATTCCGGATGGAACTGACAGGCCACGAACCACGGATGATTCGGTACCTCAATGATCTCGACTAACTGATCATCACCGGAACGGCCTGCGACACGCAGACCCGCTGCTTCAATTTGTTTCAACAACATATTGTTGACTTCGTAACGATGGCGATGACGTTCAACAATCGTCGGCGCGCCGTACAACTGACGTACCAGACTGTCATCGCTAAGCTGGCACTGTTGCGCGCCCAGGCGCATGGTGCCGCCCAGATCGCTTTTCTCGCTACGGACCTCAACGTTACCGTCTTCATCGCGCCACTCGGTAATTAACGCCACAACCGGGTACTTACAGTCTGGCACAAATTCCGTTGAGTTGGCGTTGTCCATGCCGGCCACGTTACGAGCGAACTCAATCAACGCAACCTGCATCCCCAGGCAAATGCCCAGATAAGGAATATTGTTTTCACGCGCATAACGCGCAGTGGCGATTTTACCTTCAACGCCACGATAGCCGAAGCCGCCGGGGATCAGGATAGCGTCCAAATCTTTCAGAATTTCGACGCCGCGCGTTTCAACATCTTGCGAATCGATCAATTTGATGTTGACGGTAACGCGGTTTTTCAGACCACCGTGTTTCAGCGCTTCGATCACCGACTTATAGGCATCCGGCAGTTCAATATATTTGCCGACCATGCCGATAGTCACTTCGCCTGCCGGGTTCGCTTCTTCGTAAATGACCTGTTCCCATTCAGACAGGTTAGCTTCCGGACAGTTCAAGCTGAATCGTTTACAAATATAATCATCAAGCCCCTGAGATTTCAACAGGCCCGGAATTTTATAAATGGAATCGACATCTTTCATTGAAATAACGGCTTTTTCCGGCACATTACAGAACAATGCAATTTTTGCACGCTCGTTGGCAGGAACCGCGCGATCGGAACGACAAATCAGAATATCGGGCTGAATACCGATAGACAGCAGCTCTTTCACGGAGTGCTGAGTCGGTTTAGTTTTCACTTCGCCCGCAGCCGCCAGGTAAGGTACCAGCGTCAGGTGCATAAACAGCGCGTGTTCACGACCGATATCTACCGCCAATTGACGAATCGCCTCAAGAAACGGCAGCGATTCGATATCACCGACGGTACCGCCGATTTCCACCAGTACCACATCGTGGCCTTCGCCACCTTCCAGCACGCGCTCTTTAATCGCGTTAGTGATGTGAGGGATTACCTGTACGGTTGCGCCCAGATAGTCGCCACGGCGTTCTTTACGCAGAACGTCGGAGTAGATACGGCCAGTCGTGAAGTTGTTGCGGCGAGACATCTTGGTGCGGATGAAACGCTCGTAGTGCCCCAGGTCCAGGTCGGTTTCAGCGCCGTCTTCAGTAACGAACACTTCCCCGTGTTGGATTGGGCTCATAGTACCCGGATCGACGTTGATGTACGGATCCAGTTTCATGATGGTCACGTTGAGACCACGGGCTTCCAGAATGGCTGCGAGGGAGGCTGCGGCAATGCCTTTACCCAGAGAGGATACGACCCCGCCGGTCACAAAAATATAGTTCGTTGTCATGCGGAACCTGAGAAGTTAGGTTTAAAAGACGATGGAATAACCAGGACGGGAAAGCAGTATACCCGAACATGACCTACGCCACAAACTTTCATTATTCCTCCTCTTCGTCAGGCTGACATTCACACAGGGAGGGAGAAAATAGCCCCTTTGAGGTAAATGTTTTTGACGTAAATCAAGCGCTTGTTATTTAAAAAATCACACAAATCGCTCTTGACCGCCTAAAACCTTTAGAGATCAATTTCCTGGCGTTTTACTTCCTGCCAAACTTCTTCCATTGTTTCCAGGTCCACCCCGGTCATTTCCAGGCCTCTGGCTGCGACAATACGTTCAACTTCGCGAAAACGACGTTCAAATTTATCGTTCGCTTTTTGCAAAGCGAGCTCCGCTTTCGTACCTAAATGACGCGCCATGTTGACCGTGGCAAAGAGCAAATCGCCCATTTCCTCTTCCAGTTTAGCCTGATCAACAACCGCCTGCCGCGCCTCGAACATCACCTCATCGATCTCTTCATAGACCTTATCGACGACCGGTCCCAGCGTCGTCCAGTCAAAGCCCACGTTTGAACACCGTTTCTGGATTTTTTGCGCGCGCATTAAGGCCGGTAAACTGCGCGGAATATCGTCCAGCGCGGAATGCTGCGCTTTTTGCGCGCGCTCTTCCGTTTTGATTTGCTCCCAGCGAGCTAAGACTTCTTCGCTATTATCAGCGGAAAGCTCGCCAAAAACATGCGGATGGCGGCGCTCCAGCTTGTCGCTGATGGCAGCGCAGATATCATTAAAATCGAAGCGGCCTTCTTCCTGCGCCATCTGCGCGTAAAACACCACCTGGAACAACAGGTCGCCCAGTTCGCCGCGCAAATCGTCAAAATCCTCACGCGCAATCGCATCCAGTACTTCATAGGTTTCTTCCAGCGTATAAGGCGCGATGCTGGCGAAGGTCTGCTCTTTATCCCACGGGCAGCCGTTTTCCGGGTCACGCAGGCGCTGCATGAGGGTGAGAAGACGGTCAATTTGATGGTTAGTTGTCATGGTTTTTAATCGGTTGTAAATACCAGCGACAATTGTAACGTATTATTCTTAACCATTCACGCACAGAGACACTACGGTAACGCCTATATAATAAAATATATTGTTAACAGGTGTTGAATGCCACCTTCCCCGTATAACTTTAAAATTATTAATCGATACACAACAATATAATAATCATATAACTAATTTATTAAAAAAACAGATATTTGCACCAGGCATTATAAATAACATCAATTAAGTAAAAAAAATTATGCAAACACTATAAGCACCCCACCCAAAGAGCCTTCCCTTTCAAAAAAATAAATTATTTCACTTTTACGGAAAAACGAGTAGCATGCACGCCAGTTTAATATTCAAAAAAGACCGCTTTTTTTGTTTTTTTCTGGAACATACATGAAATAAATATATTGAAAGTATTACATATAATATTCTATGAGCAGGTGCGATCATTCAGCTCATAAGAATATACTCATAAAAATGTAGAAATATAATATTTTTATTATGACCTATTTTTTACCCAAAGCCCGCAGCATGGCTCTATGCCGCATATCCCTTGGTATACGCGTACAAAATGTTGCCATAAAACACGTTAATTAAGGATAACACGATGAAGTCATCTCATTTTTGTAAACTGGCAGTAACTGCATCTTTAGTTATGGGAATTGTCTCCGGCGCTCAAGCCGCGGGTAGCAACACAGCGAAGGTCACTTTCCTTGGTAATATTGTTGATTCCCCCTGCTCTGTCACATTGGATACGGAAGATCAAACAGTCAATATGGGTTCAAGTATCGGTAATGGCACGCTGAGTAATGGTAAAACGACCATCAACAATGCCCGTACCTTTCATATCGATCTTGAGGGTTGTACCTGGGCTACCGAGAAAAATATGAATGTAGTATTCACTACAGGTAGTGGAACCACAGCGGCTACAGGCGCCACGGATAATCTCGCGCTGATGAAGACTGACGGCACTGGCGCTATTAGCAACGTAAGCCTGGCAATCGGCGATGCTGGCAAAAACAATATCAAACTGGGCGATACCTATACACAGGCCATTGCGGACCTGGACGGAGACAGCATCCTTGATGAGAAGCAAAGCCTGAATTTCACCGCCTGGCTGGTTGGCGCAGCAACCGGCACCGTAGGCACAGGTGAATTCAGCAGCGCCGCCAACGTCACTATCTCTTACCTGTAATTCAGTTAACAGAGTCACGACGATAATACCCTGCCGCTTTAGGTAGGGTATTCCTGTTGAGTTTTATTGCGGAATATATTTGATGAATAACACATGGAAAAGTGTTCTTTGCCCAATAGCGTGCGGAGTGGGAATGCTTCTAAGCGTCTCCCCTTATAGCGCGTCAGGCAAAGACATCGAATTTAATACCGATTTCCTCGATGTAAAAAATCGCGATAACGTTAACATTGCACAGTTTTCTCGTAAGGGTTTTATTCTGCCAGGCGTCTACCTCCTACAAATTAAAATTAACGGACAGACTCTGCCGCAGGAATTTCCTGTTAACTGGATTATTCCAGAACATGATCCACAAGGAAGTGAGGTTTGCGCAGAACCAGAATTAGTTACGCAATTGGGTATAAAGCCGGAACTCGCGGAAAAACTCGTCTGGATAACGCACGGTGAACGACAATGTCTGGCACCAGATTCACTGAAAGGCATGGATTTTCAGGCTGACCTGGGACACTCCACGCTGCTGGTGAATTTACCCCAGGCGTATATGGAATACAGCGATGTCGACTGGGACCCGCCCGCCCGCTGGGATAATGGTATTCCCGGCATCATTCTGGATTACAACATTAATAATCAGCTCCGCCACGATCAAGAAAGCGGCAGCGAAGAGCAAAGCATCAGCGGCAACGGGACATTAGGCGCGAACCTGGGTGCATGGCGACTACGGGCCGACTGGCAGGCCAGCTACGACCATCGTGACGATGACGAGAACACTTCCACCCTCCACGATCAGAGCTGGAGCCGCTACTACGCCTATCGCGCACTACCGACGCTCGGGGCCAAACTTACGCTGGGCGAAAGCTATCTCCAGTCCGATGTTTTCGACAGCTTTAACTATATCGGTGCCAGCGTCATTTCTGACGATCAGATGCTGCCGCCGAAACTGCGCGGCTATGCGCCGGAGATCGTGGGCATTGCGCGCTCTAATGCAAAAGTCAAAGTCTCCTGGCAGGGGCGCGTACTGTATGAAACGCAGGTGCCCGCAGGACCGTTCCGTATTCAGGATCTCAACCAGTCCGTTTCCGGTACGTTGCACGTCACCGTGGAAGAGCAGAACGGTCAGACCCAGGAGTTTGACGTTAACACCGCATCGGTTCCCTTCCTGACGCGCCCCGGCATGGTGCGCTACAAGATGGCGCTGGGCCGCCCGCAGGACTGGGATCATCACCCCATTACCGGCACATTCGCCTCGGCGGAAGCTTCGTGGGGGGTCACCAACGGCTGGTCGCTATATGGCGGCGCAATTGGAGAAAGCAACTATCAGGCCGTGGCGCTGGGAAGCGGTAAGGATCTTGGCGTGGTGGGCGCGGTGGCGGTGGACATTACGCACTCCATCGCCCACATGCCGCAAGACGACGGGTTTGACGGCGAAACGCTGCAGGGTAACTCATATCGCATCAGCTACTCCCGTGACTTTGATGAAATCGACAGCCGACTAACCTTTGCCGGATACCGCTTCTCAGAAAAGAACTTCATGAGCATGAGCGACTACCTGGATGCGAAAACCTATCATCATCTCAATGCTGGTCACGAAAAAGAACGCTATACGGTCACCTATAACCAGAACTTCCGTGAACAGGGCATGAGCGCCTATTTCAGCTACTCACGCAGTACCTTCTGGGACAGCCCGGATCAGAGTAACTATAACCTGTCTCTTTCCTGGTACTTCGACTTAGGGTCGATAAAAAATCTCAGTGCGTCGCTGAACGGCTATCGCAGCGAATATAACGGTGATAAAGATGATGGCGTCTATATCTCGCTGTCTGTTCCCTGGGGCAATGATTCCATCAGCTACAACGGTACGTTTAACGGTAGTCAACACCGTAATCAGCTCGGCTATTCCGGCCACAGCCAGAACGGCGATAACTGGCAGCTTCACGTCGGGCAGGATGAACAAGGCGCGCAGGCAGACGGTTATTACAGCCATCAGGGCGCGCTGACGGACATCGATCTGAGCGCGGATTATGAAGAAGGATCGTACCGTTCACTGGGCATGTCGCTGCGCGGCGGCATGACGCTAACCCCCCAGGGCGGCGCGCTACACCGGGGAAGTTTAGCGGGCAGCACACGTTTGCTGGTTGATACCGACGGCATTGCGGACGTCCCCGTTAGCGGTAACGGCTCGCCAACCTCAACCAACATTTTCGGCAAGGCCGTGATTGCGGATGTCGGAAGCTATTCGCGCAGCCTGGCGCGTATCGATCTGAACAAATTGCCGGAGAAGGCGGAAGCTACTAAGTCGGTTGTGCAGATCACGCTCACCGAAGGCGCCATCGGCTACCGTCACTTTGACGTGGTCAGCGGCGAGAAAATGATGGCGGTTTTCCGGCTGGCAGACGGCGACTTCCCACCTTTCGGCGCCGAAGTGAAAAACGAGCGCCAGCAGCAGTTGGGCCTGGTGGCCGATGACGGCAACGCCTGGCTGGCGGGCGTAAAAGCCGGGGAAACATTGAAAGTCTTCTGGGATGGCGCGGCGCAGTGTGAAGCATCACTCCCGCCCACGTTTACACCAGAGCTATTGGCCAACGCGCTATTGCTGCCGTGCAAAATGCTGGAAGGTCAGCCCACCACCGCACCGCAGAAAAGTTCTCCGCTGCCTGCGCAACCGCTAATCCAGGAACATACGCAAACCGATGGCCAACCAGCCGCGCCGGTGGCGACAACAACTCAAACCCCGCCCATACCGCTGGCTGACAACCATGCGGTGAATCGCAAGGATATGGAATAAAGGGAACCCGTAATGAACAAGACCAACCATTTTAAGCGCCAGGCGCTTATCGCTTCGGTATTACTGGCTGCGCCGCTGGTATCGCACAGCGCGATTGTGCCGGATCGTACCCGCGTTATTTTTAACGGCAATGAAAATTCAATCACCGTCACGCTGAAAAACGGCAACGCCACTCTGCCCTATCTCGCACAGGCGTGGCTGGAAGACGATAAGTTCGCCAAAGATACCCGCTATTTTACCGCCCTGCCGCCGCTGCAGCGTATTGAGCCAAAATCCGACGGGCAGGTTAAAGTCCAGCCGTTACCGGCCGCGGCTAGCCTACCGCAGGACCGGGAAAGTCTGTTTTATTTCAACGTGCGGGAAATTCCGCCGAAAAGCGATAAGCCTAATACGCTCCAGCTGGCGCTGCAAACGCGTATTAAGTTTTTCTACCGCCCGGTAGCCGTAGCCCGGCAGGTGGATAAGACGCACCCGTGGCAAACGAAGCTCACGCTGACCTACCAGGGCGATGGTGTGATCTTCGACAACCCCACACCGTTTTACCTCGTCATCAGCAATGCCGGTAGCAAAGAGAACGAGACCGCCTCCGGCTTTAAAAACCTGCTGATTGCCCCGCGTGAAAAAGTGACCTCTCCCATCAAAGGTGCCTCGCTCGGCAGCTCACCGGTGGTGGGCTACGTCGATGATTACGGCGGCCATCGCCTGCTGGTTTTTACCTGCTCAGGGAATACCTGCAAGGTCAATGAGGAAAAAACCCGTGACGCTGAGAAGAAAGCGAATAAGTAATCCTGTGCGAAAGAGATCCATGACGATGTTGACTCGCTGGAAAATGCTGGTGCTGCTGTGCGGTGGATTCGTTGCCGGCACCGAGGCTGCCGGCACAAAAACCGTGCAACTGGAGCTGCATCTGGTCGTCACTCAACCACCGCCCTGTACGGTAGGCGGCGCTTCCGTAGAGTTTGGCGATGTCCTGACCACCAAAGTTGGCGATGCTTCTCAAACGAAACCTGTGGGCTACAGCCTGAACTGCGATGGCAGAGCGAGCGACTATCTGAAGCTACAAATTCAGGGGACCACTACCACCATCAGCGGGGAGCAGGTTCTGCAAACTTCGGTGCAGGGGTTAGGCATCCGTATTCAGCAGGCGGGCAATAAGCAACTGGTTCCGGTTGGCATAACGGATTGGCTGAACTTCACCCTGAGCGGCAGCAATGGGCCAGAGCTGGAAGCCGTACCGGTTAAAGAGCCCACCACGCAGTTAGCGGGTGGCGATTTTAACGCCAGTGCGACGTTAGTCGTGGATTACCAGTGATGGAGAGATTCATAGTGAAAAGGGTGCTTATCCTGACGCTTTTAATCACCCAGTTTGCCTGCGCCGACAATTTGACCTTTCACGGCAAACTGATAAACCCGCCCGCCTGTACTATCAATAATGGTGAAACGCTGGAGGTCAGTTTTGGTAGCGTGATTATTGATAATATTGACGGCGTCAATTACCTGACCGAGATCCCGTGGACCCTTACCTGCGACAGCAGCTTTCGCGATGACGCATTAACTTTTACGTTGAGCTATCTGGGCACGGCGACGCCTTACTCCGCAAATGCCTTAACCACCAATGTCCCTGAGCTGGGCATTGAACTTCAGCAGAACGGCACGGTGTTTCCTCCCGGCACGTCGCTAACCATCGATGAGTCTTCGCTTCCCACACTAAAAGCCGTGCCGGTAAAACAGCCAGGTAAAGAGCCTGCCGAAGGCGATTTTGAGGCTTTTGCCACGTTACAGGTGGATTACCAATGAACCGTATTTTTCAAACTGCCGGGCATTTGATCGGAGGCGTAATGTTATGGGCGGTTTTCAATACGCTACCTGCCGCCACGCCTAATGTGCACTACAGCGGTAAGCTGGTTGCCGGCGCCTGTAACCTGGTAGTGGATAATGACACGATGGCAACGGTGGATTTTCATACTATTGGCAGTGACAATTTCGACGCCAGCGGGCAAACGACTCCTGTTCCATTCACACTTAGCCTCCAGGATTGCAAAACAGCGCTAGCCAACGGCGTGCTGGTGACCTTTCAGGGCGTTGAAGACAGTACCCTGCCCGGACTGCTGGCGCTGGAGCCCTCGTCGGAAGCCAGTGGTTTTGCGATTGGCGTGGAAACGGCTGCACAGCAACCAGTGAGTATCAATGCAACAGTGGGTGCAGCTTTTGTGCTGAAAGAAGGGATTACCACCATCAACTTGCAGGCCAGGCTGCAAAAATACGCTGGTGAAGATGTTATGCCGGGGGAATTTAAGGGTAGCGCAACAGTGAGTTTTGAATATCAGTAAGCTATAGGTAAAATTATAAGGATATGAAATGCAGCGAATTTTATTACAGCTAATACTGGTAATAATATCTGGTTTTTGGTGTATTGCGCTACAATGCGCTGAAGTAAGAACGGATATAGAATATAATTCTCAAATTATTTCACAGTTTGATAGCCTTGGTGCACTGACTGGCGATCCTACACTCGATACCATCCATACCCCATTACCAACAAACATTCATATCCTTTCATCGTGCACTAAGTCAGGTGGAGGCGATGGGGGTGGTTGTATTCCTCAAGGTACAATTCCCTATGGACTTGAATCCACCCTTGAGTTTGATCCATCAACTTCTTTCATCAATACAACCGCTGTCGATAACGGTATCACTTATAGTTTTACTGGTGAAGCGGTAAAAGCGACGGCACATGCCGACTGTACGGGTAATCAGGCAACTAACAGCGCAATTTGTGTATGGGATAAATCATTTTCACTTCCCCTCACCTTACTTACCAAACAGAATGGAATAACAATTAACCAGCAAAATCTTACAGTTTCGGTAATACCCGGAGGAGGAAATAATGACACTAATCAATATTCATCCCTTTCCGGCCATATTATTATTGATGAATCGGTAAGCAGTTACGCTAGTTATGAACCGGAAACATCGGGCATTGAGAATCTGAAATTCAAATGGACTGTAACAGTGACAGAAGATACCGAGGGTGATTTCGGTATATGGAACGGTTCACTTGTACTTAATGGCTCTCCAGCGTCCACCCTACATCGTTATTTTCCTCCAGAAATAGTAGATGCTTCATTTTCTGAAAATACGATAGTGCACAGTACAGAAGTCGCCATGACTGGCGCAAAAAATAATGTCGAGCTAGCCTCTGTATATCTCTACCATGGCAATACGCCATGCGACGATACATCCTTGTGTAACTACAGTCTTAATAAGACGTCAGTTGCTCTTGTATGTCACGATCTGAATGCGCAGCTTGCCTTTTAATGCTTCAGACACAACACATTGCCTGAACGGCAAAGTAGGTACGATAAATGGTACCTGGGGGAAAGTCAGCATTGATACAACTTGTGCAATTACCGTTTTGATACCCTACGAATAAACACAGGAAAAATGATGACCATAAGCAAAAAAATCATAATTTCATTCATTCTATTTATGTTCTTCGCCAACAATACATTTGGATCTGGATACGTTAAGATCAAGGCCGAATTGAATGATATGACAGGCACTGGGGCAGGTACAACTAATTTAAATAGTGACCTACGGGTTAGAACATCATTATTACCAGAGAATATTGAGATGTTATGTACCGGTGGAAAGCTACGTGGAAGTCAGGTAACGTGCGGTCCTGGACTATGGGTCGATATTGAATCAACGATAACAATGGATTCCAGTATAAGAATGATCATTGGCAGCACTTTTTTCACACTTCCCAATATGACTGAAACCCGCCGGGCCCGCTGTACATCACATGATAACTCCACACTTGATTGTGTCTGGACCAGCAATATCGATGCACAATTAAATATATCACCACTATACGATGCACAAATAATCAAACAAGATTTAAAATTACATATCGAACCATCTTCATATGATTACGCACAATCGCAATATATTGATGGGGAAATAACTTACAACACCAAAAAACATCAAGTATCCTATGACGCTTATAGTATAACTACTTACGGCTTTACAGACCATAATATAAAAACGGAAATTTCGATTATTGACGCCAATTTTGGGACCAGCATTACCACCATTAATGATAAAATGTCATTTGATAGTGACAGCGTACAAATTATCGCGTCAATCGATCCTGAAAATTTAGCTGCTTCTTTTGATAAATACTCAGAAGTAACCTCAATAAATAAAGAATTTAGTGGACCAAAAACCAATGAGCTCATTGCAAATATTTTTTTAAGACATGGAAATATGCCCTGTGATGTCTATGAATCAGATTCAATTTGTGCACAAATAATAGATAATGCAACAGTATCAATAGCATGTGATGATAAAAACATGCAGATTGAGGCTATTCCCTGTGATCAAAACAATACTGAATGTGCCCGTTCACAGATGGTAGAACTTCGTGGTACCTGGGGACGAGTCAACATTGACACCGATTGTGCGGTAACCGTATTACTGCCATACGAATAGAAATTTGAACAAAACCGATTTTCATGGAACCATACCAGATATCTGGTAAGCAGATAGCTACCAGATATCTTTATAAAACATCAAGCCGTAGCCCTCGAGTATCTCCCTACATCCCGAATAATATCTGATAGATGATTAATATATCGATCGGCCTGTATTTCGCCAAAATGCTGCCAGCAGTAATGCCAGATATTTTCCAGATCTTCACTGGCCTTTAGCGTTAATTTTACCGTTCTCATCGGGTTTGATCATCCCTGTTTTGACCTTCCGTAAAAAGGCATCCTTTTCCCAGGCCTGCGGCTCTCCGCTGTTCAGACCTTCAGCCAGAAGTTCACGTAACGCCTGAAGTAGTGACTCGGCCTGTTTTTCCCTCAGCAGACGAAGAGACTCTCTGATCACTTCACTTTGTGTTCTGTAATCACCTGATTCTATGAGCGATTCAATAAACTCGCGCAGTTCATCGCCAGGATCAACGGTCATTGTTCTGACCATAACAGCCTCCACTGTAAGTATAAATCTTACATAAGAGTACACCGGAAATGAAATGTACGTCGAAAACATACCCCATATCTCATGCTTATGGGGTTGGCTAATGCGGCTTTGCTGAACGAGTAGCAAAGCCGCTACATTATTACTGTCTGGGGTTTACCCCCCGTGCAGTCGCCGTGCATCAATCACATCCGGCACCTGGTTCAGCTTACCGAGCACGCGGCCCAGCACCTGCAGGTTGTAGATCTCGATGGTCATATCAATGGTGGCGATCTGCTGTTTAATGTCGCTGCGGCTGGCGACGCCCAGCACGTTGACTTTTTCGTTAGCCAGAATGGTGGTGATATCGCGCAGCAAGCCGCTGCGATCGTTGGCCTGGACGCGCACCACCAGCGAATATCCCGCCGAGTAGCTTTCGCCCCATACCGCCTCTACGATCCGCTCCGGCGCATGTGAGCGCAGCTCCGCCAGCTGTTCGCAGTCGGCCCGGTGCACGGAAATCCCCCGCCCCTGAGTAATGAAGCCGACAATTTCATCCCCCGGAATCGGCTGGCAGCAGCGGGCAATGTGGTGCATCAAATTACCCACGCCTTCTACCACCACGCGCCCGTCGTCTTTACGACGATTTTGCGGCGCGTATGTTTTTTGCTGAAGCTGTTTCAGCGCCGCTGCATCCTGCTCCTCTGCACTCGGCTTATTGAACTGCGATTGCAGGAAATTCACCATCTGATTAAGACGGATATCACCGCCGCCTATCGCCGCCAGCAACTCTTCCAGCTCATTAAAGTTGTAGCGCGGCAGCAGATGTTTCTCGGCCTCTTTCAGGCTAATCCCCAAATGCGCCAGCTCATCGTCAAGGATCTGCCGTCCAGCCAGGATATTTTTGTCACGGTCCTGTTTACGGAACCAGGCGTGAATTTTCGAGCGTCCGCGGCTGGTCGTCACATAGCCCAGGTTTGGATTCAGCCAGTCACGGCTGGGATTCGGCTGCTTCTGAGTGATAATTTCAACCTGATCGCCCATCTGCAACTGATAGGTGAATGGCACAATACGCCCGCCGATTTTCGCGCCAATGCAGCGATGCCCGACATCGCTGTGGATGTGGTAAGCAAAATCGAGCGGCGTAGATCCGGCAGGCAAGTCAACCACGTCGCCTTTTGGCGTAAAAACGTAGACCCGATCGTCAAACACCTGACTGCGCACTTCATCCAGCATTTCGCCGGAATCGGCCATCTCTTCCTGCCAGGCGATCAGCTTACGCAGCCACGCAATTCTGTCTTCATGGCCGGAACGCACGCCGCCGGACGCGGCGCCTTCTTTATACTTCCAGTGCGCCGCCACGCCCAGTTCGGCGTCTTCATGCATCTGTTTGGTACGAATCTGGATCTCAACGGTTTTACCGCCCGGCCCCAGGACCACGGTGTGGATAGACTGGTAACCGTTCGGTTTCGGGTTAGCGACATAATCATCAAATTCATCCGGCAGGTGGCGATAGTGCGTATGCACTATCCCCAACGCGGCGTAGCAGTCCTGCAGACGTTCAGCGACAATACGCACGGCGCGCACGTCAAAGAGTTCATCAAACGCCAGATGCTTTTTCTGCATTTTGCGCCAGATGCTATAAATATGTTTTGGTCGTCCGTAGACTTCCGCCTGCACGCCTTCGTTTTTCATTTCGGCGCGCAGATGTCCAACAAACTCTTCGATGTAATGTTCGCGATCGAGACGGCGCTCATGCAGCAGTTTGGCGATGCGTTTGTATTCCGCCGGATGCAGGTAGCGGAAACAGTAGTCTTCCAGTTCCCACTTCAGTTGCCCGATGCCCAGACGATTAGCGAGCGGCGCATAGATGTTGGTACATTCTTTCGCCGCCAGCACGCGCTCATCTTCCGGTGCCTCTTTCACTTCGCGCAAATGAGCGATTCGCTCGGCCAGTTTGATCACCACGCAGCGGAAATCATCCACCATCGCCAATAACATTCGACGGACGTTATCAACCTGCTCCGAAGAAACAGAGTCGTTATGAGTGGCGTTTAGCTGACGGATCGCCGCCATATCGCGCACGCCATGAATCAGGGTAACGATAGATTTGCCAACGCTTTCGCGCAGTACATCTTCGCTGACTACGTTGGCGTCGGCCAGAGGGAACAGTAGCGCCGCCCGCAGCGTGTCGATATCCATACTCAGCGTGGAAAGAATTTCTACCATCTCCACGCCACGCCACAGCAACAGATCCGCATCCGGATGTCCTTGTGTCTGTTGCAGGCAATACGCCCAGGTTTCGGCTAAGCGCTCACACGACTGCTGGCTGGAAATTCCCAGGCTTGCGATCCACTTCTTCGGATCAAATTCACCAGCTTTATTAATATGTGCACTTCTTACCGCGACCATCGTCCTCTCCTTAAGGGACCAGGCCTACCGAAGTCGGTAAGCCGGTAATCATTACATGCGCTCGAACAGAACCATTGATTCCAGATGTCCTGTGTGCGGGAACATGTCGAGCATCGCTAAACGCGTAACCTCATATCCCGCATTGACCAGCGCTTCACTATCGCGCGCCAGCGTCGCCGGGTTACAGGATACATAAACAATGCGAATAGGTTTTAATTTTATAATATGTCGCATCACTCCTGTAGCCCCCGCACGCGCAGGATCGAGTAAGACTTTGTCAAAGCCGTTTTTCGCCCACGGCTGCTTCGTGACATCTTCCTCCAGGTTCTCATGGAAGAATGTCACATTATGTAAACCATTGCGGATGGCGTTTTCACGGCCTTTTTCTACCAGCGCCGGAACGCCCTCAACCCCAATCACGCTTGCCGCGCGCGTTGCCAGCGGCAGCGTAAAATTCCCCATTCCGCAGAACAGATCCAGGACACGATCCTCGGCGCGCACATCAAGCCACTCCAGCGCGCGGGCGACCATTTGCTGGTTTACCGCCTCATTAACCTGAATAAAGTCTCGCGGACTGAAGGCTAAACGTAAGCCGTGCGAATCATACCAGGGCGCTTCGCCAGATACCGTTTCCAGTATCTCGCTAAACGGCGCCAGAAACAGAGACAATCCCTCAGAATGCGAAAAGCGTTCCAGTTTTTCTTTATCCGCCGCACTTAATGGCGCGGTATGGCGCAGAATCATCAGCGTACCGCTTCCCGCCTGTACCAGCTCAACATGCCCAAGATGTCGGGTGCCGTGTAAACTCGCCAGACACGCCCTGATTCGGGGCAGCAATGCTGCAAGCTGGGGCACCAAAACAGGGCACTGTTCGACATTGACGATATCGCTGGAACCCGCTTTGCGAAATCCCATTTGCAGCGGTTTATCCGGCAGGCAATTCAGACTTAACCGCGCACGACGCCGATAACCCCAGGGCTCGCCGGCGATGATGTCATTCACCTCGTGTTTCATCAAACGCGCCAGCGCCGCGCTTTTGCTGCGTTGTTGCAGGGTGATGCTGACATGCTGTTGCTGACAACCGCCGCAGACGCCAAAATGCGGGCAGCGCGGCGTTTCTCGTTCCGGGCTATCATTCAAACGGCGCGAAACGCGTGCGCGGGCAAATTGCTTTTTATCTTCTGTAAGAATGACTTCTGCGCTTTCCTCAGGCAATAAACCGGGGATAAACAGCGCCTTTCCGTTATGACGGGCTACGCCCTGACCAAATGAATCGAGGTCATTGACTTTAACGGTTATGATCTGACGCGTCGTCACGCGCCGTTTTGCAGAGTAGAATTGCGCCATCGACCAGGTTTTTCTCAATTTAACAGTGTGACCCTAATTGTCCCATAACGGAACTCCATGACCAACTACAGCCTGCGCGCACGCATGATGATTCTGATCCTGGCCCCGACCGTCCTGATAGGTTTGCTGCTCAGTATCTTTTTTGTAGTGCACCGCTATAACGACCTGCAGCGTCAACTGGAAGATGCCGGCGCCAGTATTATTGAACCGCTCGCCGTCTCCAGCGAATATGGTATGAACTTACAAAACCGGGAGTCTATCGGCCAACTTATCAGCGTCCTGCACCGCAGACACTCTGATATTGTGCGGGCGATTTCCGTTTATGACGATCATAACCGCCTGTTTGTAACGTCTAATTTCCATCTGGACCCCTCACAGATGCAGCTTCCCGCCGGAGCGCCGTTTCCACGTCGTCTGAGCGTCGATCGCCACGGCGATATTATGATTCTGCGCACCCCGATTATCTCGGAGAGCTATTCGCCGGACGAGTCAGCGATTGCCGACGCAAAAAATACCAAAAATATGCTGGGGTATGTGGCGCTTGAACTGGATCTCAAGTCGGTCAGGCTACAGCAATACAAAGAGATTTTTATCTCCAGCGTAATGATGCTTTTTTGTATTGGCATTGCGCTGATCTTTGGCTGGCGGCTTATGCGCGATGTCACCGGGCCTATCCGTAATATGGTGAATACCGTTGACCGCATTCGCCGCGGACAACTGGATAGCCGTGTGGAAGGATTTATGCTGGGCGAACTGGATATGCTGAAAAACGGCATTAATTCTATGGCGATGTCGCTTGCCGCCTATCACGAAGAGATGCAGCATAATATCGATCAGGCCACCTCGGACCTGCGTGAAACCCTTGAGCAGATGGAAATCCAAAACGTTGAGCTGGATCTGGCGAAAAAGCGTGCCCAGGAAGCGGCGCGTATTAAGTCGGAGTTCCTGGCGAACATGTCTCACGAACTGCGAACGCCGCTGAACGGCGTCATTGGCTTTACCCGCCTGACATTAAAAACGGAGCTGAATCCCACCCAGCGCGACCATCTGAACACCATTGAGCGTTCTGCGAATAATCTGCTGGCGATCATTAATGACGTGCTCGACTTCTCCAAGCTGGAAGCCGGTAAGCTCATTCTGGAAAGTATCCCTTTTCCACTGCGTAATACGCTGGATGAAGTGGTTACGCTGCTGGCCCACTCGTCGCATGATAAAGGGCTGGAGTTGACGTTAAATATTAAAAACGACGTCCCGGATAATGTGATTGGCGACCCGCTGCGCCTGCAACAGGTCATTACTAATCTGGTGGGTAATGCCATTAAGTTCACCGAGAGTGGCAATATCGATATTCTGGTAGAAAAGCGGGCGCTCAGTAACACCAAAGTACAGATTGAAGTGCAGATCCGCGATACGGGGATCGGCATTCCGGAACGCGACCAGTCGCGACTGTTTCAGGCGTTTCGCCAGGCCGATGCCAGTATTTCTCGCCGTCACGGCGGCACCGGCCTTGGGCTGGTGATTACGCAAAAGCTGGTCAACGAAATGGGCGGGGATATCTCTTTCCACAGCCAGCCTAATCGCGGCTCGACCTTCTGGTTTCATATTAATCTTGATCTTAACCCAAATGTTATTATTGACGGGCCGTCGACCGCATGTCTGGCCGGAAAACGGCTGGCTTATGTCGAACCGAATGCTACTGCCGCGCAATGTACCCTGGATCTACTGAGCGACACGCCGGTGGAAGTGGTTTACAGCCCGACCTTCTCCGCGCTGCCGTTAGCGCACTACGATATTATGATTTTGAGCGTTCCGGTGACCTTCCGCGAGCCGCTCACCATGCAGCATGAACGTCTGGCGAAAGCGGCGTCAATGACGGACTTTCTACTGCTGGCGCTACCTTGCCATGCGCAAATTAACGCCGAAAAGCTGAAACAAGGAGGCGCGGCGGCCTGTCTGTTAAAACCATTGACGTCAACGCGCCTGTTGCCAGCGCTGACGGAATATTGCCAGTTGAATCACCATCCTGAACCGCTGCTAATGGATACCAGTAAAATCACCATGACGGTTATGGCGGTTGATGATAATCCCGCTAATCTGAAGCTTATCGGCGCGTTACTGGAAGATAAAGTCCAGCACGTAGAACTTTGTGATAGCGGACATCAGGCGGTGGATCGGGCGAAACAAATGCAGTTTGATCTGATTTTGATGGATATTCAGATGCCGGATATGGACGGCATACGCGCCTGCGAATTGATTCACCAGCTTCCTCATCAGCAGCAAACACCGGTTATTGCCGTTACGGCACATGCGATGGCCGGGCAAAAAGAGAAGTTGCTCAGCGCGGGCATGAACGACTATCTGGCTAAACCGATAGAAGAAGAGAAGTTGCATAATCTGTTGCTGCGCTATAAACCTGGCGCCAACGTAGCAGCGCGCCTGATGGCGCCGGAACCGGCTGAGTTTATCTTCAATCCGAATGCGACGCTCGACTGGCAGCTTGCGCTCCGCCAGGCTGCCGGTAAGCCCGATCTGGCGCGGGATATGCTGCAAATGCTGATTGATTTTCTGCCGGAAGTGCGCAACAAAATTGAAGAACAACTGGTGGGAGAAAATCCCAACGGTCTGGTCGATCTGGTCCATAAGCTACACGGGAGCTGCGGCTATAGCGGCGTACCGCGGATGAAGAACCTTTGCCAGCTTATTGAGCAACAGCTTCGCAGCGGCGTCCACGAAGAGGAGCTGGAGCCTGAGTTTCTGGAGCTGCTGGATGAGATGGATAATGTCGCGCGTGAAGCGAAGAAGATATTAGGCTGATATTCGCCGGATGGCGGCGTGACCGCCTTATCCGGCCTACAACTCAGCGTAACTGTTGCCCCGCTTTCAGCGTTGCAGCCACGTTGCGCGCGGTCATTCGTACGTTTTCACTCGCATTCTTCAGCGCGTCCTCCAACGTGCAGATGGTATAAATCACGCTGAAAACGGCATCAAGCCCATGTTCATGAACCACGCCAACGTCCGCCGTCAGGCTACCCGCAATACCAATTACCGGCTTGTTATACCGTTTGGCGATGTTTGCCACGCCAATAGGGACTTTACCGTGAATGGTCTGGCTGTCGATGCGTCCCTCGCCGGTGATGACTAAATCAGCATCCGCAAGACACGCTTCCAGATGAAGCGCATCGGTGACAATCTCAATACCACGCCGTAGCTGCGCGCCGCAAAACGCGTATAACGCCGCCCCCATGCCGCCTGCCGCACCGCCGCCTGCCAGATCCAACACATCAACATGCAGATCGCGGGCAATCAAATGCGCATAGCGAGTCAATGCCGTATCCAGGCGTTCAATCATTTCCGGCGTCGCCCCTTTTTGCGGACCAAAAACCGCAGACGCGCCCTCTTTGCCGGTAAGGGGATTCGTGACATCGCAGGCGACCTCTATATGGCACGCCGACAAACGCTTATCCAGGCCGCTGATATCAATGCTGGCGAGTGTTTCCAGCCCAATGCCGCCTTGCGCAATATCATTGCCCTGCGCATCCCGTAGCCTGGCCCCCAGCGCCTGCACCATCCCCGCGCCGCCATCGTTGGTGGCGCTACCGCCGATACCAATAATGATATGCTCAACGCCCGCATCCAGCGCATGACGGATCAGCTCGCCGGTTCCCCATGACGTGGTCTTCAGCGGATCGCGTTGCGCGGGCGGCACCTGCTCCAGCCCGCTGGCGGCCGCCATTTCAATGAACGCGGAACGCGCATCGCCGGAAAGCCCATAAAACGCATTGACGCGATGCCCCAACGGCCCGGTGACCTCAACATGCACGATTCGACCCGCCGTCGCTTCAACCATCGCTTCGACAGTACCTTCTCCGCCATCAGCCAGCGGCAATTTCAGGTAATCGGCGTCAGGCCAGATCTCGCGAAATCCTTGTTCAATGGCGGTCGCTACCTCAAGAGCACTCAAACTTTCCTTATACGAGTCTGGTGCGATCACTATTTTCATAAGTCGTCCTTACGCATGTTGATCCTGTTAAGCATACACCCAGAGAAGAACCGGTTCCTTACGGAACCGGCTCTGACTTAACGCACCATGCAAGGACGCTTATTATCAAACGTCCAGCCAGGAATTAAGTACTGCATTCCCATCGCGTCGTCACGCGCGCCTAAGCCATGTTTTTGATAGAGCTCATGCGCTTTCATCACCTGATCCATATCGAGCTCAACGCCCAGACCCGGTTTGGTCGGTACTTGCACCATGCCGCCTTTAATTTCAAACGGTTCTTTAGTCAGACGTTGGTTGCCTTCCTGCCAGATCCAGTGGGTGTCGATCGCGGTGATCTTGCCCGGCGCCGCCGCGGCAACATGGGTAAACATCGCCAACGAAATATCAAAGTGGTTGTTAGAGTGCGATCCCCAGGTCAGACCGAACTCATGACACATTTGCGCCACGCGTACAGAGCCTTGCATAGTCCAGAAGTGCGGGTCCGCCAGTGGGATATCTACAGATTGCAGCGACAGCGTATGCCCCATTTGACGCCAGTCGGTCGCTATCATATTGGTGGCCGTCGGTAATCCGGTCGCGCGACGGAATTCCGCCATCACTTCACGACCAGAAAAACCCTGCTCCGCGCCGCACGGATCTTCTGCATAGGCCAGAGAACCTTTCAGGTATTTACCAATGCTGATCGCTTCGTTCAGCGACCAGGCACCGTTTGGATCGAGCGTGACGCGCGCTTGTGGGAAACGTTTCGCCAGCGCCACGATTGACTCGGCCTCTTCTTCGCCCGCCAGCACGCCGCCTTTCAGTTTGAAGTCGTTGAAGCCGTATTTTTCATAGGCGGCTTCCGCCAGACGCACTACCGTTTCCGGCGTCATCGCCTCTTCATGGCGCAAACGATACCAGTCGCATTGCTCATCCGGCTGGCTCTGATACGGCAGCGGCGTAGCCTTGCGATTGCCGACAAAGAACAGATAACCCAGCATTTCGACTTCGCTGCGCTGCTGACCGTCGCCTAACAGCGAAGCGACGTTGACGCCCAGGTGTTGGCCCAAAAGGTCAAGCATTGCCGCTTCAATGCCAGTCACCACATGGATAGTGGTACGGAGATCGAACGTTTGTAAACCGCGTCCGCCCGCATCGCGATCGGCAAACTGGTTGCGAACGGCGGTCAGGACATTTTTATATTCACCCAGCGTTTTTCCCACCACCAGTGGGATCGCATCTTCCAGCGTTTTGCGAATTTTTTCGCCGCCCGGAATCTCGCCGACCCCGGTATGGCCGGAGTTATCTTTAATAATGACGATGTTGCGCGTGAAGAACGGGGCGTGCGCGCCGCTCAGGTTCATCAGCATACTGTCATGACCCGCAACCGGGATAACCTGCATTTCAGTGACTACAGGCGTCGTAAATTGAGTACTCATAACTGTGTCCTTATTCAGAATTAGTGACGACCAAAAACAGGGCGTTTGCGGTCAAAAGTCCAGCCGGGGAGCAGGTATTGCATCGGGCCTGCATCATTACGCGCGCCGCCTGGCAGTGTTTTATACGCGTCATGCGCTTTTCGCACCTGTTCCCAGTCAAGCTCCACGCCCAGTCCTGGCGCATCCGGAACGGCAATTTTGCCGTTTTTAATTTCCAGCGGATTTTTAGTCAGGCGGCAATCGCCCTCCTGCCAGATCCAGTGCGTATCAATAGCGGTGGGTTTGCCTGGCGCCGCCGCGCCGACATGGGTAAACATCGCCAGTGAAATATCAAAATGGTTATTCGAATGGCAGCCCCAGGTTAGCCCCCAGTCATCGCACAGTTGCGCCACGCGAACGGCGCCGGTGAGAGTCCAGAAATGCGGGTCGGCAAGAGGAATGTCTACCGCATTGAGCATCGCCGCGTGTCCCATTTCACGCCAGTTGGTGGCAATCATATTGGTCGCTACCGGCAGTCCTGTAGCACGGCGGAACTCCGCCATGACTTCACGACCAGAGAATCCTTGCTCCGCGCCGCACGGATCTTCCGCGTAGGTCAGTACATCATTCAGCCCTTTGCACAACGCAATGGCTTCATCCAGTAGCCAGGCGCCGTTCGGATCCACGGTAATACGCGCGTCCGGGAAGCGTTTTTTTAGCGCGCGAACGGTATCAATCTCTTGTTCGCCCGGCAGCACGCCGCCCTTGAGTTTAAAATCTTTAAAACCGTAGCGATCCTGAGACGCTTCCGCCAGCCGCACGACCGCGTCGCTGTTCAGCGCTTCCTGATGGCGCAGACGGTACCATTCATGACTGCCCGGCGTGCTTTCCAGATACGGCAGATCGGTTTTAGTACGATCGCCAATATAGAAGAGATAGCCTAACACGGTGACGGCATCGCGCTGTTTACCGGGTCCTAACAGTTCACAGACCGGCACATTAAGCGCCTGTCCCAGTAGATCAAGCAGCGCCGCTTCCAAAGCCGCCACCGCGTTAACCCGCAGTTCAAACGTCCATGCGCCTTTACCAAAGGTGTCAAAATCAGCGGCCTGGTTGCCTTTATGCACCTGCTGCACCACTTTGTTCAGGCGGGCGACTTCCTGGCCTAATACCATCGGAATAGCATCGACCAGCGTCTGATAAATCACTTCTCCGCCCGGCGCCTCACCGACGCCAGTATGCCCGGCGTTATCGGTGAGGACGACGATGTTACGGGTGAAGTACGCGTTATGCGCGCCGCCGATGTTGAGTAGCATACTGTCATGTCCGGCAACCGGAATGACCTTCATGTCCGTAATAACGGGACTGGATTGCGTTGTCATGATAATTGTCCTGCGACAGGTTTCAGTTCAATACGCTTAATATCGCCTACCAGCACCAGATAGCTGATGATGGCCACCAGGGCATGTACGCCGACATAGATCAACGCGCCGTTGAAGGAACCGGTGGTGCCAACGATGTAACCAATCGCGATTGGCGTCACAATACCGGAGATATTGCCGAACATATTAAACAAGCCGCCGGAAAGACCGCTGATCTCTTTCGGCGCGGTATCCGCCATTACTGCCCAGCCCAACGCGCCGATACCTTTACCGAAGAAAGCCAACGCCATAAAGCCGATGATCATCCATTCCACGTTCACATAGTTACAGAACACCATAACCATTGACAGCAACATCCCCAGCACAATCGGCGTCTTGCGCGCGATATTCAGGGAGCCAGTACGACGCATCAGCCAGTCGGAAATGATGCCGCCCAACACGCCGCCGATAAAGCCGCAGACCGCAGGAACCGAGGCGACAAAGCCCGCTTTGAGAATCGACATGCCGCGCGCCTGGACCAAATAGACCGGGAACCAGGTAATAAAGAAATAGGTCAATGCGTTAATACAGTACTGACCGATGTAAACGCCAATCATCATACGAGAGCCCAGCAGCTGTTTGATCTGGCCCCATTTGACGCTAAACGGTACTTTCGCTTTGGTGTCTTTCTGATCCATATTGATCAGCGCGCCGCCTTCTGCGATGTACTCCAACTCTTTCTTATTTACGCCCGGATGGTTATTTGGTTCATGGATAACTTTTAACCAGATAAAGCTGATGATGATCCCTAACCCGCCCATAAAGAAGAAGACATGCGACCAGCCCACTTCGTGCGTCAGCCAGCCCATAATTGGCGCGAAAATAACCGTGGCAAAGTATTGCGCGGAGTTAAAGATGGCCACCGCCGTTCCCCTCTCCTGCGCCGGGAACCAGGCTGCAACAATGCGACTGTTGCCCGGGAAAGAAGGCGATTCCGCCAGACCAACCAGGAAACGAAGCGTAAAGAGGGCGACAATAATGCCGAAACCACTAAAGATATCGACAAAACCCTGCAACAGGGTGAAGACTGACCAAATGAAAATAGACCAGAAATAGACGCGTTTGGAACCAAAGCGGTCCAGCAGCCAGCCGCCCGGGATCTGCCCGATAACATAGGCCCATGAAAAAGCAGAAAAAACATAGCCCATACCTACCGGATCAAGGCCGATATCTTTGGCCATTTCTGAGCCGGCAATGGACAATGTGGCGCGGTCGCCGTAGTTGAAGGATGTGACGATAAACAGCATCACCACTATCCAGTAGCGGGCGTTCGTGCGTTTCTCCGCACTGCTCGCCGCGTGACTTAATGAACTCATTGTTGCACTCCTGAAATTTCGCGTTAGCTACGCTCACTCTGAACTGCACAACCGGTAGGGAATCAGAGATAACGTTTCCTTGTTGCAGCTTTTATTAGGTCGTTTGCTTTGCACGCTGCATGCTTTTATTCACTGGCAGGAGAAGTATAAAAAGCGCGCCACACACACTCACCGTGCAACAACACAGTATTTTGGCGATGAATTACGCCTGTTTATGGCAAAAGCCCAGGACAGTGGAAGCCACTTCACGGAAATGAAATCAGAAGGCGCCAGGCGTCGACGCAGGAGGAATAAAAAGAGAAGAATGTGAAACAGGTCGCTTGATTACATGAAAACGCCCGTAAAAAACTGCCGCTTTTGCGGGCATATGCCCAAAGCTAACACGATTCAGTTACTTTACACTGTATACAGGTCGTGATTTTGCTTACTGGCAACGCAAGCAAACGAAAAGGTACCCTCCCGTAGGGGGGAGGGATTTACCTCAGGAAAGTAAAGTTCCCCAGTTTTCAACCCAGGGATTGGACTGGCTCTCCGGCTCCGGATGTTCGCTGGCGTCAATGAATAATATCTCCCCCACCCGCTGCGCGCTTTGCTCTTGCAACAGGGCATCAAACTGTTTGCCGCCATTACAGAAATTGGGGTAGCTGCTATCACCTAGCGCAATCACCCCGTAACGCAGGTTTGGTTGAAAACCGACTGTATCTTTAATGCCGTGAAAGAGCGGCGCAATGCTATCCGGTAGATCGCCCTGCCCGGTCGTCGAGGTAACGACCAGCGCAACCTTATCCTGATATTGCTGCCAGTCGGACAGTTCAGGATCTTCAAACACGGTCGCGCTGTGGCCCTGTCTGGCGAGGATCGCTTCCGCTTCTTCCGCCACCAGCAGTGAGTTGCCATACATGGTCCCGACAAAAATACCAATTTCTGCCATTATGCGTATCTCCCTGAATTATGCCTGATGAGTCTCATCCTGCCGGGACGCCGCCGTAAACTCAACCCTTTCATTGTCAGGGAGAAGTCCCCGCCAGCCAAACTGTGTCAGCGCCTGCATCCAGGTTTCATCCAACCCGGCCTGAATTATCAACGGCTGTCCGGTGAAGGGGTGCGTCAGCTCAAGCCGACTGGCATGAAGCATCAAGCGACGACAGGCAAAATGCTCTGCGGCGCTGCGGTTTTGTCGCAAATCGCCATGCTTGCTGTCGCCGATGATAGGATGACGCAGATGCGCCAGATGACGACGAAGCTGGTGCTTGCGTCCCGTTTTTGGTTCCAGCTCAACCAGACCATAACGCGTGGTGGGATAACGCCCGGTCGGCACCGCCATTTCGACCGTCGCCAGCCCGCGATACTGCGTTACAGCCGGCTGGGGCGCTTTATCTTCGCGGGCGAATTTATCGGCAATTTTATCGCGCTCTTCCACCAGCGGATAATCCAGTACCGCGTCATCCATCAGCCAGCCGCGCACAATGGCATGGTAGCGTTTACGGATGTGGTGCTGCTCGAACTGCTGCGCCAGACGGCGTCCCGCTTCGCTGGACAGCCCCATTAACAGTACGCCCGACGTGGGTCTGTCGAGACGGTGGGCGGTAAAAACATACTGGCCGATTTGGTCGCGCACCGTTTGCATGACCACGACTTTTTCGTCGCGATCCAGCCAGCTCCGGTGAACAAGCCAGCCTGCGGGTTTATTCACGGCAACCAGCCACGGATCTTGATAGAGGATCTCCAGCATCAGGATTTATCGCGGACGAATAGCGCATCCAGATCCTGCAAAACCGCCAGGATCGCCTCCCGCTGCGGATGATCCGCCGCCAGCGCCATTTCATAATAAGGGGCGACGGCAAACGCCTCGGGCAGCGGCTGCGCATTATCAAGTAGGGTATGCATACGTGGGATCAGTACCCATTGCAGCCATTCCAGCGGTTCCATGGTATCCATATAAAATGGTTGAGTGCTGGTAAACAGGTGCGCCTGCGGCGCATCCAGCCGCCAGTGGCGATGCTCGCGCAGCAGCGTTTCAAGCGCATGTAACTGCTGACGCACACGGTCATGAGTCGTCATATTAAAAACCTCAATGATGAAAATCTGGCGCGAAGAATAACAAAAAAAAGGGAGCACTGTATAAACAGTGCTCCCGGTTCGTTTCGCAGCATTCCAGCTACTTTTCGTGCTCCCTGCTCATCCGTGACAACTTTTCCTGTGACCTTACGGCCTGTTCATCCTGAACGTTTGCATCCTGCG
Source organism: Salmonella sp. SJTUF15591 (assembly GCF_043356435.1). Lineage (NCBI taxonomy): Bacteria > Pseudomonadati > Pseudomonadota > Gammaproteobacteria > Enterobacterales > Enterobacteriaceae > Salmonella > Salmonella sp. SJTUF15591. The sequence continues at coordinate 259,020 of NZ_JBEUJO010000002.1, forward strand.
CACATCGCCCGATGTGATAACTTCTTCCTGAAGCGTCCCTGGTCATCCAGACCCGCCGAACATCCTGATCGGCTCTCGTTCTCCGTCCTGGAGGTGTCCTTTAACGCATCCTGCGCTTTCCACTTTGCTTCATCCTGAAGCCTTTCCTTGTAACACCATCCTGGCGTGTCCTGCTGAAGCGTCATCATCCTGACGTTCGCTTCGTTGTACGACTCCCTGTCGACGAAGATAGAATCGCCTGTTTCACCTTGTCTTACAAGACGCTTACAGACAATACCTTAAGTAAATTTTCATATGAAAGTGCGCAAAAACATTTTAATTAGTTGTTTTATATAGACTTACATAAGAAAACGGGGCTCAGTATCCGCTGATATCCTGGCGATCTCCTACAGACTTTGTAAGAGATCTCTCACACCCGTTAGGGCAAACGATTACAGAAGAGGATTAAGTTGCGTAAGGAATTCCGCAAGCGTTGCGGCAAGAACGGTACGATTGCGGGTGCCCAGCGTTTCTTTAATCACCTCGCCGGACAGATTACAGACCGAAATGACCTCAAGCTCATTTTCCTGCGTCGCAATAAAAAGCGTGGGAGGAAGCTTGAGCCGCTTTTGCGTGACCAGGTGGCCTATCAGATTTTCCTGCACGCGCCGAAAGTCATCCTGACTCCAGGTTTGCAGTAGCGTAAGCTTTTCATCCGCAAACTGCGCGGGCATGTCGCCAGCAAACTGCGTGGTGTAAAACGCGTGGAGCGCAGGTTGTACCATAATATCAAAGGCGCGTTCAACCGCGTTTACATTTTCTTCGCCTTCAAAAGGTTGCGGCTGCCAGTAAACGGCATCGCGGGTTGAAGAAATAATGCACGGAGAAGGTACGCCATACAGTTCTTCGCTCAACGGCCAGCTACCGTGTTTTTCTTGCCACGCGTCGCAGTAACGCGTCGTAAAGGCTTTCAATGCCTGCGCTGTCAGTTCGTCCACCAGTTTCTCTCTTCATAAAAGCCAGGATACACTTGGCGCATAGTGTATCTGGTTTATGACGGTGAAACATGTCTTCTTATGAAAACCATCAGGCTCTTGATGGCCTGACTCTCGGAAAATCAACGGATTACCGGGACAATTATGACGCCAGCCTGCTGCAGGGCGTACCGCGCAGTTTGAATCGCGACCCGCTCGGATTAACAGCCGATAATTTGCCGTTCCACGGCGCGGATATCTGGACGTTGTATGAACTTTCCTGGCTTAACAGCCAGGGTCTTCCGCAGGTCGCCGTCGGGCATGTCGAACTGGATTACACCAGCGTTAATTTAATCGAATCCAAAAGCTTTAAACTGTATCTGAACAGCTTTAACCAGACGCGCTTTGACACCTGGGAGACGGTGCGCCAGACGCTGGAGCGCGATCTGCGCGCCTGCGCGCAGGGCAACGTTAGCGTGAAGCTTCATCGTCTTGATGAGCTGGAAGGACAGCCTGTCGCCCATTTCCACGGCGCCTGTATTGACGATCAGGATATCAGTATCGACAACTACCAGTTTACTACCGACTATCTGCAACATGCGGTCAGCGGCGAGAAGCAAGTAGAAGAGACGCTGGTCAGTCATCTGTTGAAATCCAACTGCCTGATCACCCACCAACCGGACTGGGGCTCGATACAAATTCAGTATCGCGGGCGCAAAATCGACAGGGAAAAACTGCTGCGTTATCTGGTCTCCTTCCGTCACCATAATGAATTTCACGAGCAGTGCGTAGAGCGTATTTTTAATGACATTCTGCGCTTCTGCCAGCCGGAAACGTTAAGCGTTTATGCGCGCTATACTCGCCGCGGCGGGCTGGACATTAATCCCTGGCGCAGCAATACCGATTTCGTGCCCGCCACGGGCAGGCTGGCGCGACAGTAATTTTTTTGTCAATTTTGCGTGCCGGATTGCGCATGTAAGGTTGTGAAAGGTCATCAGCCAAGGCTATTGTAATCAACAGGGAATGGCGTGTTGCGTCCCATAAGGAGTTTACTTGATTACACATATTAGCCCGCTTGGCTCAATGGATATGTTGTCGCAACTGGAAGTGGACATGCTGAAACGCACGGCCAGTAGCGACCTGTATCAACTGTTTCGTAACTGTTCACTTGCCGTTCTTAACTCCGGCAGCCTGACCGACAACAGCAAAGAGCTGCTGTCCCGCTTTGAAAATTTCGATATTAACGTACTGCGCCGCGAGCGCGGCGTGAAGCTGGAATTGATTAATCCGCCTGAAGACGCCTTTGTTGACGGGCGGATTATTCGTGCGCTACAGGCTAACCTGTTCGCGGTGCTGCGCGACATTCTCTTTGTGAATGGGCAGATCCATAATGCCGGTCGTTTCCAGCATCTGGATCTTGAAAGCTCAACACATATCACCAATCTGGTGTTCTCCATTTTGCGCAACGCCCGGGCGCTGCACGTCGGCGAAGCGCCAAACATGGTGGTATGCTGGGGCGGCCACTCAATTAACGAAAACGAGTACCTGTATGCCCGTCGCGTCGGCACGCAGTTGGGATTACGCGAGCTGAACATCTGCACCGGCTGCGGCCCTGGGGCGATGGAAGCTCCCATGAAGGGCGCGGCGGTCGGTCACGCGCAGCAGCGCTATAAAGACAGCCGCTTTATCGGCATGACTGAACCTTCCATTATTGCGGCTGAACCGCCTAATCCGCTGGTGAACGAACTGATCATCATGCCGGATATTGAAAAACGCCTGGAAGCGTTCGTCCGTATCGCACACGGTATCATCATCTTCCCGGGCGGCGTGGGTACGGCGGAAGAGCTGCTTTATTTGCTGGGGATTCTGATGAATCCAGCCAATAAAAATCAGGTGCTGCCGCTGATCCTGACCGGACCCAAAGAAAGCGCCGATTACTTCCGCGTGCTGGATGAGTTTATTACCCATACGCTGGGCGAAGCGGCCCGCCGTCATTACCGCATCATCATTGACGATGCGGCGGAGGTAGCGCGGCTGATGAAGAAAGCGATGCCGCAAGTGAAAGAGAATCGCCGCGATACCGGCGACGCCTATAGTTTTAACTGGTCGATGCGTATTGCACCGGATCTGCAGGTACCGTTTGAGCCGTCGCATGAGAATATGGCCAACCTGAAACTGTACCCGGATCAGCCGGTTGAGATTCTGGCGGCAGATCTGCGACGCGCCTTCTCCGGTATTGTCGCGGGGAACGTGAAGGAGGTCGGGATACGCGCCATTGAAGCTAATGGTCCGTATAAAATCCACGGCGATCGAGAGATGATGCGTCGCATGGACGATCTGCTGCAGGGATTCGTCGCGCAGCATCGTATGAAATTGCCAGGTTCCGCCTACATCCCCTGTTACGAGATCTGCGCTTAGCGCTTATGCCCGGTTGCCGCCAGCAGCCGGGCGCTTCTCCCATTCCTTTCATTGCGGTATGGCGATTAACGTATGCCTTCATTTTTTATGATAATCATCAGAGGCATAGCCCGCATTGTTTTATAAACACCATTTATAATTCATCATAAATAGATTGCCAGGCAAACGTTTACCTGACTCCTCTTACCGTGATTTATCGGTTCAAACTCTCATTCTTCGCCAGAATCCACTAAAAACCTTGATTTTTATAGTCAAACCTCCGTATCTTGCGCCCCAATCTTTCCGGCCTTATATCGTTAATGGTAGCCTTCGCGCCCGGAAATTCGTTATGACGTTTTTTTAATAGATTAATGGTCCAAATTTATCCATGTAAGAAGCGGATTATTGCATTTGAGATCGGGATCACTGATAGATTCATCACTTAAATGTATCTTTCCGCCCGAAAATTATTACGGCGAAAAATTATATAAAAAGCGTCCCTAAGCAGATTTCATTTTACGATCAGGTCTTTTTTCATTGGATTAGACCAGCAACCTGATTTTTAGCATCCTCCAGGAGAAATAGATGGAAACCACTCAGACCAGCACTATTGCTTCGATTGACTCTCGAAGCGCATGGCGCAAAACGGATACCATGTGGATGCTGGGCCTTTACGGCACGGCTATCGGCGCGGGCGTTCTGTTCCTGCCGATCAACGCAGGCGTCGGCGGCATGATTCCGCTCATCATCATGGCGATTCTCGCTTTCCCGATGACCTTTTTCGCACACCGTGGTTTAACCCGCTTCGTGCTGTCCGGTAAAAACCCGGGTGAAGACATCACTGAAGTCGTTGAGGAACACTTCGGTATCGGCGCAGGTAAACTGATTACCCTGCTCTACTTCTTCGCGATTTACCCCATCCTGCTGGTTTACAGCGTGGCGATTACTAATACCGTGGAAAGCTTCCTGACCCACCAGTTAGCGATTAATCCGCCGCCGCGGGCGATTCTTTCCCTGATCCTGATTGTTGGCATGATGACCATCGTGCGCTTCGGCGAGCAAATGATCGTTAAGGCGATGAGTATCCTGGTATTCCCGTTCGTCGCTGCGCTGATGCTGCTGGCCTTGTACCTGATCCCGCAGTGGAACGGCGCGGCGCTGGAAACGCTGTCCTTTGATTCCGCCGCGTCTACCGGTAACGGTCTGTGGATGACGCTGTGGCTGGCGATTCCGGTGATGGTTTTCTCTTTCAACCACTCCCCGATCATCTCCTCCTTCGCGGTTGCGAAGCGTGAAGAGTACGGTGAAGGCGCTGAGAAGAAATGTTCTAAAATTCTGGCCTTCGCCCACATCATGATGGTGCTGACCGTAATGTTCTTCGTCTTCAGCTGCGTGCTGAGCCTGACGCCGGCAGATCTGGCAGCGGCAAAAGAGCAGAACATCTCTATCCTGTCTTACCTGGCGAACCACTTTAACGCGCCGATCATCGCCTGGATGGCGCCGATCATTGCGATGATTGCTATCACCAAATCCTTCCTCGGCCACTACCTGGGCGCGCGTGAAGGCTTTAACGGGATGGTGATTAAATCGCTGCGTGGTAAAGGTAAATCCATCGAAATCAACAAACTGAATAAAATTACCGCGCTGTTCATGCTGGTCACCACCTGGATTGTGGCGACGCTGAACCCCAGCATCCTGGGCATGATTGAAACCCTGGGCGGCCCGATCATCGCGATGATTCTGTTCCTGATGCCGATGTATGCCATCCAGAAAGTACCGGCAATGCGTAAGTACAGCGGTCATATCAGCAACGTATTCGTTGTGATTATGGGCCTGATTGCCATCTCCGCTATTTTCTACTCACTGTTCAGCTAAGTCCTTTAGCGCCGCTTACCGCGGCGCTTCTCTATGATACAACCGCAATGGATGCCCTATGATTAGCGTATTCGATATTTTTAAAATCGGCATTGGCCCTTCCAGTTCTCACACCGTCGGACCAATGAAAGCAGGCAAGCAGTTCACGGACGATCTGATTGCCCGCCATATCCTTACAGATGTCACCCGCGTCGTGGTGGATGTCTACGGCTCTCTGTCATTGACGGGCAAAGGCCACCACACTGATATCGCCATTATTATGGGCCTGGCGGGGAATCTGCCGGACACCGTCGATATCGACGCCATTCCGTCCTTTATCCAGGATGTGAACACCCATGGGCGTTTACTACTGGCCAATGGGCAGCATGAAGTCGAATTTCCGGTCGATAAGTGCATGAATTTCCACGCCGACAACCTGTCTCTGCATGAAAACGGGATGCGTATTACCGCGCTGGCGGGCGATAAGGTGCTCTACAGCCAAACCTACTACTCCATTGGCGGCGGCTTTATCGTCGATGAAGAGCACTTTGGTTTGACGAATAGCGAACCCGTTAACGTACCGTACCCTTACAAAACCGCCGCGGATTTACAGCGCCACTGCCAGGAGACGGGTCTGTCGCTCTCCGGTCTGATGATGCAAAACGAACTGGCTCTGCACAGTAAAGAAGCGCTGGAGCAGCACTTCGCCAGGGTCTGGGAGGTGATGCGCAGCGGTATTGAGCGCGGTATCACCACCGAGGGCGTATTGCCGGGCAAACTGCGCGTTCCGCGTCGCGCGGCGGCGCTGCGTCGGGTGCTGGTCAGTCAGGATAAGACCACCACCGATCCGATGGCGGTCGTCGACTGGATCAATATGTTCGCGCTGGCGGTGAACGAAGAGAATGCCGCAGGCGGACGAGTAGTCACTGCGCCGACTAACGGCGCATGTGGTATTGTTCCGGCGGTGCTGGCGTACTATGACAAGTTTATCCGCGAAGTAAATGCTAACTCACTTGCTCGCTATATGCTGGTCGCCAGCGCGATTGGCTCGCTGTATAAGATGAACGCCTCTATTTCCGGCGCCGAAGTGGGTTGTCAGGGAGAGGTCGGCGTGGCCTGTTCCATGGCGGCAGCGGGTCTGGCCGAGCTGCTGGGCGGTAGTCCGGCGCAGGTGTGTATCGCCGCAGAAATCGCCATGGAGCATAATCTGGGGTTAACTTGCGATCCGGTTGCCGGTCAGGTACAGGTTCCCTGCATTGAGCGTAACGCGATTGCTTCAGTCAAAGCAGTCAACGCCGCGCGTATGGCGCTGCGCCGTACCAGCGAACCGCGTGTATGCCTCGATAAAGTGATTGAGACCATGTACGAAACCGGTAAAGACATGAACGCTAAGTACCGCGAAACTTCGCGCGGCGGCCTGGCGATGAAGATCGTTACCTGCGATTAATTCTCAGCACATTTTAGGATCTGTAGGCCGGATAAGGCGCTCGCCGCCATCCGGCTTTTGTTGCCTGATGGCGCCTCGCTTATCAGGCCTACGGATAGCGCTATTTCGCAATGCTCGCCTCCCCCCGCCGTGAATGTTACCCTACGCGCAGGTTTGTAAGGGAGAACACCGTGGCTGCTCATCTGCTTATCGTCGACGCGCTCAATTTGATTCGCCGTATTCACGCCGTTCAGGGATCGCCCTGTGTGGAAACCTGCCAACACGCGCTCGATCAATTGATTATCCACAGCCAGCCAACCCATGCCGTAGCGGTATTTGATGACGACGCGCGCAGCAGCGGCTGGCGTCACCAGCGTTTGCCGGACTACAAAGCAGGACGTCCGCCGATGCCTGACGATTTACATAATGAAATGCCCGCCCTACGCGCCGCGTTTGAACAGCGCGGCGTACGCTGTTGGGCATCAGACGGTAACGAAGCGGACGATCTGGCGGCGACGCTGGCGCTAAAAGTTACCGAAGCCGGACACCAGGCAACCATTGTGTCAACCGATAAAGGCTATTGCCAGTTGCTCTCTCCGGGATTGCGCATTCGCGACTACTTCCAGAAACGCTGGCTGGACGCGCCGTTTATTGAAAAAGAGTTTGGCGTACTCCCCCGGCAGTTGCCGGATTACTGGGGTCTGGCAGGAATCAGTAGTTCGAAAGTCCCCGGCGTTGCCGGTATCGGCCCTAAAAGCGCGACCCAGCTGTTGGTTCAGTTTCAAAATCTGGAGGGAATTTACGCCCATCTGGACGAGGTGCCGGAAAAGTGGCGCAAAAAGCTTGAGACGCATAGAGAAATGGCATTTCTCTGCCGCGATATTGCACGTCTGCAAACCGATTTACATATCGACGGAAACTTACAGCAGCTACGGCTGGCGCGGTAGTTTTGTTGCCGGATGGCGGCGTGAACGCCTTATCCGGCCTACAGAACTGCACGAAATGTAGAGCGGATAAGCGCAGCGCCATCCGGCAAAATTACCAGGCGGTATGATACAGTTCGACAATGTCCGCCAGACTCGCTTCACGCGGATTGCCGCCCGTACAGACATCATCGAACGCCGCCTGCGCCAGCGCCGGGATATCCTCTTTTCGAACGCCGACATCACGCAAATGCAGCGGAATTCCCACATCGCGATTTAGCGTAAATACGGCTTCCACTGCGGCATTACGCGCCTCTTCAAGACTCAATCCTTCTACCTTCACCCCCATCGCCCGGGCGATATCACGGAATTTCTCGTTGGTAGACCCGGCATTGAAACGCATCACATGCGGAAGCAAAATAGCATTCGCGACGCCGTGTGGCGTGTTGTAAAACGCGCCCAACGGATGCGCCATCCCATGCACCAGCCCCAGCCCCACATTGGAAAACCCCATCCCGGCAACGTATTGCCCCAGCGCCATCGCCTCACCGGCCTCTTTTTCTCCGGCTACGGCGCCGCGCAGCGCGCCAGCAATAATCTCAATGGCTTTGATATGTAATGCATCCGTCAGCGCCCATGCGGCCCGGGTAATATAGCCTTCAATAGCATGGGTTAGCGCATCCACGCCCGTTGCCGCTTTCAGCGCGGGCGGCATACCGTCCATCATATCGGCATCGATAAATGCCGCCTGCGGAATATCATGCGGATCGACACAAACGAATTTGCGCCGTTTCTCTTCATCGGTAATCACATAATTGATAGTGACTTCCGCCGCGGTTCCCGCCGTTGTCGGGATCGCCATAATCGGCACGCTGGGTTTACGGGTCGGCGATAGCCCTTCCAGACTGCGCACATCGGCAAATTCCGGATTGTTACTGATAATACCGATCGCTTTGCAGGTATCCTGCGGAGAACCGCCGCCAATGGCGATGAGATAGTCCGCGCCACTTTGGGTAAAGACCTTAAGCCCTTCCTGGACAACGGAAATCGTAGGATTAGGGATCACGCCCGCATAGATCTCCCACGCCAGCCCTGCGGCATCCATTCTGCTTGTCACTTTATCGACCACACCGCATTGCACCAGCGTTTTATCGGTAACAATCAGCGCTTTATGATAACCGCGGCGCGTCACCTCATCGGTTAATGCGTCCACCGCTCCCCGGCCAAACCATGCCGTTTCATTCAGAATCATTCTGTTCGCCATCGCCTGTCTCCTGACATCACTCTTCAATACGTAACCCGTAAGTTTTAAATTTCTCCAGTACGATAGCGATCGCCTCGTCATCCAGTACCGGTACCGGATCGACAATGGCCAGCGTACTTAAATAGAGCTGCGCCAGCACTTCCACTTCATGCGCCAGCCACAACGCTTTGTCTAAATTTTCTTCACAAGCGATAAGCCCGTGATGCTGTAACAGCGTCGCTTTACGATTTTTAAGCGCCACGGCAACATGGCCAGAAAGTTCGCGGGTGCCAAAAGTGGCGTAGGGCGCGCAGGGAATAGAGTTTCCTCCTGCGGCGGCAATCATGTAGTGAATCGCCGGAATCGGGCGATTCAGGATCGAGACTGCCGTACAATGGACAGCGTGGTTATGTACCACGGCATTGGCGTCAGGGCGCGTCTGGTATGCCGCCATATGAAAACGCCACTCGCTGGAAGGCAGCTTGCCCTGCTCATGCTGACCGTCTGCATCAATAAAGACAATGTGCGACTCTGTCAGCTTCTCGTAGGGGATCCCCGTCGGCGTAATCAGCAATCCGCCCTGATAACGTACGCTCACGTTACCTGCCGTCCCCTGATTTAACCCTAACCGCGTCATTTCCAGACAGGTATCAATAATCTGACGCGCCAGTCTATTTCGTTCCATTATTTACCTCTCTCTGTGATTCAAAATGAGACAACAAAACCGCCTTTCGCATCGCGCTGCTGTCCTGTTGAAATAATCAAATAGTTAGCAACTATCATCATACTGAATAAAGAGAAGGGAATTTAAATAACGATATTTTGTGATTCACATCAATTAATTCGCCACGATAAACCAGACGACTACCGTTTCTCTCGCCGATAAATGCCCGCTCTTAATAATATTTTTTAAAACGGGCAAAAATGAAGAATAAGTTACTACTGCCCGTTTTCGTGGCAATAATTTAATTCGGGCATTCAGTCTGTGGTTTTTTAAATTAAACATCTCAAACGGTCATTTTTTTATGGAAATTAAAGTGATGATAATCACAGAACGCTCTGCTCTCAGGTATAAATGTGACCGCCATCATATTAAAAGGCCTTTTTTATTTGAAAATGAATCCATGAGTTCATTCCGGACGCCAATTTATTACCGGAAAGAAAAGCGAACTCACCTAATTTTACGGTCTGGTGACCAGAACCGACCGCACGCAAAAGCTTCTGAACCGATGAGGATGCTATGGGAAACACAACAATACAAACGCAGAGTTTTCGTGCTGTGGATGCAGAGCAAAGCAAGAGCAAGCGCTACATTATTCCATTCGCCTTACTTTGCTCGCTATTTTTTCTGTGGGCCGTCGCCAATAATCTGAATGACATTTTATTACCGCAGTTTCAACAAGCTTTTACGCTAACTAACTTTCAGGCTGGGCTTATTCAGTCAGCCTTTTATTTCGGTTATTTCGTCATTCCAATCCCCGCTGGGATTTTGATGAAAAAACTCAGTTATAAAGCAGGGATTATCACCGGGCTTTTTTTGTATGCTGTTGGCGCCGCATTATTCTGGCCTGCCGCCGAGATAATGAATTACACATTATTTTTAATTGGCCTGTTTATCATCGCCGCCGGTTTAGGCTGCCTTGAAACTGCAGCCAACCCTTTTGTTACGGTATTAGGTCCAGAAAGCGGCGGACATTTCCGGCTTAATCTGGCGCAAACTTTTAACTCCTTTGGCGCTATTATCGCCGTTGTGTTTGGGCAAAGCCTTATTTTGTCTAACGTGCCGCATCAATCGCAAGAAGCGCTTGATAAAATGACGCCGGATCAGCTTAGCGCCTATAAACACAGCCTGGTGTTATCGGTACAAACGCCATACATGATTATCGTCGCCATCGTATTAGTAGTTGCGCTGCTGATTATGCTGACCAAATTTCCGGCCCTGCAAAGTGACGATCATAGCGATGCTAAACAAAGCTCTTTCTTATCTTCTCTCTCCCGACTCATCCGTATTCGCCACTGGCGCTGGGCGGTGCTGGCGCAGTTCTGCTACGTGGGGGCGCAAACCGCCTGCTGGAGCTATCTGATCCGCTACGCCATTGAGGAGATCCCTGGAATGACGCCCGGTTTCGCCGCCAATTACCTGACCGGCACGATGGTGTGCTTCTTTATCGGCCGTTTCACCGGGACCTGGCTTATCAGCCGCTTCGCGCCGCATAAAGTGCTGGCCGCCTACGCCCTGTTTGCCATGCTCCTGTGTCTGATTTCCGCCTTTAGCGGCGGACATATCGGCCTGCTGGCGCTGACGTTGTGTAGCGCATTTATGTCAATCCAGTACCCAACCATCTTCTCGCTGGGTATCAAAAATCTGGGACAGGACACTAAGTACGGCTCGTCTTTTATCGTCATGACCATTATTGGCGGCGGTATTGTCACGCCAGTAATGGGCTTCGTTAGCGACGCCGCAGGCAAAATCCCGACCGCCGAACTGGTTCCGGCATTGTGCTTTGCCGTCATCTTCATTTTTGCCCGTTTCCGTTCACAAGCGGCGACAAACTGAACATTTATCCGAATAACGTGAGGAATCTGTCATGAAAAAAATCAGCTTACCGAAAATCGGTATCCGCCCGGTGATTGATGGACGTCGTATGGGCGTACGCGAGTCGCTCGAAGAGCAAACCATGAACATGGCGAAAGCGACGGCGGCGCTCATCACCGAGAAAATCCGCCACGCCTGTGGGACACAGGTGGAGTGCGTCATTGCGGATACCTGTATTGCCGGAATGGCGGAATCCGCCGCCTGTGAAGAAAAATTCAGTAGCCAGAACGTGGGCGTGACCATTACCGTTACGCCGTGCTGGTGCTATGGCAGCGAAACCATTGATATGGACCCGATGCGTCCGAAAGCCATCTGGGGCTTTAACGGCACAGAGCGTCCCGGGGCGGTTTACCTTGCCGCAGCGCTGGCGGCGCACAGCCAGAAAGGCATTCCGGCGTTCTCCATTTATGGCCATGATGTGCAGGATGCCGACGATACCTCCATTCCCGCCGACGTCGAAGAAAAACTGCTGCGTTTTGCGCGGGCAGGGTTAGCGGTAGCCAGCATGAAAGGCAAAAGCTACCTCTCCGTCGGCAGCGTGTCGATGGGGATCGCGGGTTCCATTGTCGATCATAACTTCTTTGAATCCTGGCTGGGCATGAAGGTGCAAGCGGTAGATATGACCGAACTGCGCCGCCGTATCGATCAAAAAATTTATGATGAGGCCGAACTGGAGATGGCGCTGGCGTGGGCGGATAAAAACTTCCGCTACGGCGAAGATCAAAACGCCTCGCAGTATAAGCGCAATGAAGCCCAGAACCGCGCGGTGCTAAAAGAGAGCCTGCTGATGGCGATGTGTATTCGCGACATGATGCAGGGCAACAAGACGCTGGCAGACAAAGGGTTAGTTGAAGAATCGCTGGGCTACAACGCCATTGCCGCCGGCTTCCAGGGCCAGCGCCACTGGACCGATCAATACCCGAACGGCGATACCGCCGAAGCGCTGCTCAATAGCTCTTTTGACTGGAACGGCGTACGCGAACCTTTTGTCGTCGCCACCGAAAATGACAGTCTGAACGGCGTAGCGATGCTGTTCGGCCATCAACTCACCGGTACCGCGCAGATATTCGCCGACGTACGAACCTACTGGTCGCCGGAAGCCGTAGAACGCGTCACCGGCCAGGCGCTCAGCGGCCTGGCGGAACACGGCATTATTCACCTGATTAATTCCGGTTCTGCCGCTCTGGACGGTGCCTGTAAACAGCGCGACAGCGAAGGCAAGCCGACTATGAAACCGCACTGGGAAATCAGCCAACAAGAGGCGGATGCGTGTCTGGCGGCCACCGAATGGTGCCCGGCGATTCACGAATACTTCCGCGGCGGCGGCTACTCATCCCGTTTCCTGACCGAAGGCGGCGTGCCATTCACCATGACCCGCGTGAATATCATCAAAGGCCTGGGACCAGTGCTGCAAATCGCCGAGGGCTGGAGCGTCGAACTGCCGAAAGCGATGCACGATCAGCTTGATGCCCGCACCAACTCTACCTGGCCTACCACCTGGTTTGCGCCGCGTCTTACCGGCAAAGGTCCGTTTACCGATGTCTATTCGGTGATGGCGAACTGGGGCGCTAACCACGGCGTACTCACCATCGGCCATGTAGGGGCGGACTTTATTACTCTCGCCGCGATGCTGCGTATCCCGGTATGTATGCACAACGTGGAGGAGGCGAAGATCTACCGTCCTTCCGCCTGGGCGGCTCACGGTATGGATATCGAAGGCCAGGATTATCGCGCCTGCCAGAATTATGGCCCGCTGTATAAACGTTAATGCGGCTTAGCCCGGTGGCGCAGGCTTACCGGGCCTACGGGCGCGTGAACCGTAGGCCGGATAAGCGTAGCGCCATCGGGCGGCGTTTATGGAGTTATCTATGAAACAAGACGTTATCCTGGTTCTCGACTGCGGTGCGACAAACGTTCGGGCGATCGCCGTTGATCGCCAGGGGAAAATTGTCGCCCGCGCCTCAACCGCTAACGCCAGCGACATTGCCGCAGAAAATAGCGCCTGGCATCAGTGGTCGCTGGACGCCATCCTGCAACGTTTCGCCGACTGCTGCAGGTCACTCTCCAGCGCCCTGTCGGAGTGTGTTGTTCGCGGTATTACGGTGACTACGTTCGGCGTCGATGGCGCGCTGGTCGATGCGCAGGGCAAGCTGCTCTACCCGGTCATCAGTTGGAAATGCCCGCGAACCGCTGCCGTGATGGAAACGATTGAGCGCTTTATCTCGCCCCGGCAATTGCAGACGCTCTCCGGCGTCGGCGCGTTCAGCTTTAACACGCTGTATAAACTGGTCTGGCTTAAAGAGAATCATCCGCGCCTGCTGGAACAAGCTCACTGCTGGCTGTTTATCTCGTCGCTGATTAACCACCGTCTGACCGGCGAGTTTACGACCGATATCACTATGGCAGGCACCAGCCAGCTACTGGATATCCATCAGCGCGACTTTAGTCCGGAAATCCTGCAGGCGACGGGCCTGGCGCGCCGCCTGTTCCCGCGTATCGTGGAAGCGGGCGCCCCGATAGGCACGCTACAGACAGACGCGGCCAGGCTACTCGGACTCCCGGCGGGTGTGCCGGTGATCTCTGCCGGACATGATACTCAGTTCGCGTTATTCGGCGCTGGCGCGCAGCAAGGTGAACCGGTGCTCTCCTCCGGAACCTGGGAGATTCTGATGGTGCGCAGCGGTCAGGTGGATACCTCGCTGCTCAGTCAGTATCCGGGCTCGACCTGTGAACTGGACAGTCAGTCGGGGCTTTATAACCCCGGAATGCAGTGGCTGGCCTCCGGCGTACTCGAATGGGTACGAAAACTGCTGTGGACGCCGGAAACGCCATGGCAAACGCTGATCGACGAAGCGCGCGCTATTCCCGCCGGCGCGGAAGGCGTGCGGATGCAGTGCGATCTGCTCGCCTGCCAAAATGCAGGCTGGCAGGGCGTGACGCTCAATACCACCCGCGGCCATTTCTATCGCGCCGCGCTGGAAGGCCTGACGGCGCAACTTCAGCGTAATCTGCGCACGCTGGAGAAAATCGGCCATTTTAACGCCACAGAACTGTTACTGGTTGGCGGCGGCAGTCGCAACGCTTTGTGGAATCAAATTAAAGCGAATCAGCTTGATATCCCTATCAAAGTGCTGGACGACGCGGAAACCACCGTGGCCGGCGCTGCCATGTTTGGCTGGTACGGCGTAGGCGAATTTAGTAGCCCGGAACAGGCGCGCGCGCAGGTCAATTATCAGTATCGCTATTTCTGGCCGCAAACCGAACCTGAAATTATTGAGGGAGTATGAAATGCTAAAAACCATTTCACCGTTAATTTCCCCGACACTGCTCAAAGTGCTGGCCGAGATGGGCCACGGGGACGAAATCATTTTTTCTGACGCTCACTTTCCCGCGCATAGCCTGGGCCCGCAGGTGATTCGCGCCGATGGTCTTAGCGTCAGCGATCTACTGCGGGCAATCATTCCGCTCTTTGAGCTGGATAGCTACGCCCCGCCGCTGGTGATGATGGCCGCCGTGGAAGGCGACACGCTCGATCCCAGCGTTGAAGCGCGCTATCGCGATGCCTTGTCATTAGAAGCGCCGTGCCCGGATATCGTTCGTATCGACCGCTATGCGTTTTATGAGCGGGCGCAAAAAGCGTTTGCGATCGTTATCACAGGTGAGTGCGCGAAGTACGGAAATATTCTTTTAAAAAAAGGGGTAACGCCGTAATCTCTTGCCGGTGCGCCCGCATGACGCGGGCGTTCATCGAATGATGGGGTGAGAAAAATGAAAGCGGCACGCCAACAAGCGATAGTCGATCTGCTGATCAATCATAAAAGTCTGACCACCGAAGCGCTGGCCACCCGGCTTAACGTCAGTAAAGAGACCATCCGCCGCGATCTCAGTGAACTACAGACGCAGGGAAAAGTGCTGCGTAATCACGGACGAGCTAAATATATTCATCGTGAAAATCAGGACAGCGGCGATCCATTCCATATCCGCCTGAAAAGCCATTATGCGCACAAAGCCGATATTGCCCGTGAAGCGTTAGCGTGGATAGAAGAAGGAATGACGATTGCGCTGGATGCCAGTTCAACCTGCTGGTATCTGGCCCGCCAGTTGCCGGATATTCCCATTCAGGTTTTTACCAATAGCCATCCTATCTGTCAGGAGCTGGGAAAACGCGAACGCATTGCGCTGATAAGTTCCGGCGGCCAGCTTGAACGTAAATATGGCTGTTACGTTAACCCGTCGCTTATCTCACAGCTAAAATCGCTTGATATCGATCTGTTCATCTTTTCCTGCGAGGGAATCGACGGCGGCGGCGATCTGTGGGACTCCAATGCGATCAACGCCGATTTTAAATCTATCCTGCTCAGGCGCGCCTCGCAGTCTTTATTATTGATTGATAAAAGTAAATTTAATCGTTCAGGAGAGGCGCGCATCGGCCATCTGGATGATGTGACGCATATTGTTTCAGATGCGCCGCAGTCATAGGCCAGATAAGCGTGCGTCATCCGGCGCTGATGACGCGCCGGATGACGGCAGCGCGTTTTTATCGCTCGTCGCGACGTCCGCCAACAGCCGCCCACAACCGACGCACGTGTACCGTCACTTCTTCGCGATCGTGATAAAGCTGACGCGCCTGGATCTGCGCATTAACGCCATGCTCATCCAACTGCGCCTGAAGATACGCCAGGTTATGCGACACCTCTTCATAGCGTTTTTTCATCGGCAGTTTAAGGTTAAAAATCGTCTCCCGGCACCAGCCGTTCACCAGCCACTGCGCCATTAATGCGGTGACTTTGGCCGGCTTCTCCACCATATCGCAGACCATCCATGAAATATTATTCCGGTTCGGACGGTACCTGAAGCCATCCTCACGCAACCAGGTCACCTGTCCGGTGTCCATCAGGCTTTGCGCCATCGGGCCGTTATCTACGGAGTAGACCCACATATTGCGCTTCACTAACTGGTACGTCCATCCGCCGGGACAGGCGCCCAAATCCACCGCATACATGCCGTTCGCCAGACGTTCATCCCACTCATCTTCCGGGATGAAAACGTGGAGCGCCTCTTCCAGTTTCAGCGTTGAGCGGCTCGGCGCATCAGACGGAAACTTCAAACGCGGGATGCCCATATAAAACGGTGAATTGTTATGCGCGAACGAATAACCGGTATAGCAACATCCTGGCGCGATAAAAAAGACATGAACGACCGGACGCTTCGGCGTTTCATAATTCGCCAATACGCCCGCATCACGCAAAGCCGCGCGCAGCGGCACCGTAAATTTGCGGCAGAACTTCATCAGTTCTTTACTTTCATTGGTGTCGGCGACTTCAACCCGCAGCTCGCCGCCCTTTTCCACTACGCCCTGCAACATGCCGACAATCGGCGTAATTCTGTCTTCCGGCGGTAAATGTTGCAGCAGTTCACCCACCACAAACCACTGGCGGGCGAAAATCAGCGAACTGAACGGCAGTTCTGAAATCAGCTTTTCGCCATCTTCTGGCTGGTAGCATTCATAAATGACATAGCCTGCGTTCTCTTTTACGCGTGCAAAACCAAATAGTTCCCGTTTTCCCGCTTTATCGGTAATTTCTGCAGCGCACTCTTTTTCAAACCCCGGACGGCAGAGCAATACAACTTTATTCATGGCTCGCGCCCTTACGTTTCATACGAATGGCGCCAATCAGCAATAGCGCCCAGCCCACCAGGAAACTGACGCCGCCGACAGGCGTGATATACGCCCACAGGCGCAGATGCGAAAGCGCAAGGCAGTACAGACTGCCGCTAAACAGCACCGTGCCCAGCGCCAGAAAAACGCTGCTCCAGTAAAACCAGATGCTGATACGGCGCTGCATCGCCACCGCCAGGCCAAAGATCGCCAGCGTATGGAACGCCTGATATTGCAGGCCGGTCTGAATCCAGCCCATTTCAACCACGCCCAGGGTTTTACTCAAAACATGCGCCCCGAACGCGCCCAGAGCAACGTAAATAAAACCGCTGATAGCGGCGACAATCAGCATAAAACGGCTGGTCATGGTCATACCCTAAGTTAATTATTGTTCGTAACGAAAACGGAATTTTTCTTGCTCCGTCGCCGCCTTCGCCAAAATCCACTGACGGAAGGCGGCTATTTTACCCAGTTCTGCCTGGCTGTCATGACAAACCAGATAAAAAGCATTCTTACTCACCAGAACATCGTTAAATGGACACACCAGTCGCCCGGCTTCAATTTCCGACTGCGCCATAACATTATTCGCCAGCGCGATCCCCTGTCCGTGAATAGCGGCCTGTAGCACCATCGCGCTGTGGCTAAATATCGGCCCTTGCTGAACGTTAATATGGTTGAGCCCTAACTGACGAGTATAGGCCTGCCAGTCACGCCGGGAGGCGTCGTGCAATAGCGTGTGTTTCGCCAGATCTTCCGGCGTTTTTAACGGTTTTTCGCCTGTGAGCAATAAAGGAGAACAGACGGGCAGTAAATATTCTGCGTATAATTTTTCGACGCGCAAGCCCGGCCAGTTTCCCCGGCCATAAAAAATCGCGACATCGACATCGTCTGCCAGTTTATCTTCCTGACGGTCAACGGCTTGTATCCGAACGTCAATTCCCGGATAAGCTGAGTTAAAGCTGGAGAGTCTGGGCACCAGCCACTGGATGGCAAAACTGGGCGGTAAACTCACCGTCAGCGCCCCTTTGGCACTGCGTGCCTGGAGCTTACGCGTTGCTTCCGTGAGCTGGGAAAATATCTCTTTAATGTCGAGAAAATAGCTTTGGCCTTCTTCCGTCAGCAACAGCGAACGATTGCGGCGGCGGAACAGTTTTAGCCCCAAAAAATCCTCAAGTGACTTAATTTGGTGGCTTACTGCGGCCTGCGTCACAAAAAGTTCTTCCGCTGCTCGCGTAAAGCTCAAATGGCGCGCGGCAGCATCAAAAACGCGTAACGCATTTAAAGGAGGTAATCGTTTTGACATGGCCTCTGGACTTAATGTCGAATGAATTTAACAAATAGGTAACAATATGTAACCTATTAGTTTTTTTAATCTGAGACATTATAAATTGTCCGTTGAGGTTCTACCAGCAAATACCTATAGTGGCGGCACTTCCTGAGCCGGAACGAAAAGTTTTATCGGAATGCGTGTTCTGATGGGCTTTTGGCTTACGGTTGTGATGTTGTGTTGTTGTGTTTGCAATTGGTCTGCGATTCAGACCACGGTAGCGAGACTACCCTTTTTCACTTCCTGTACATTTACCCTGTCTGTCCATAGTGATTAATGTAGCACCGCCATATTGCGGTGCTTTTTTTTGTATAACAAACGGTTAGTTTTCCAGAGCCACCATCTCTTTCACGTCAGTACGATTGATCTGCTGTTTGTTGCCATTAGCGTCTTTATACGAAATCATACCGGTATCGTTATCGGTCTGGGGTTTACCGTCGGTCACAATGCTGCGTCCATCATTGGTGTGCATAACGTAATTAGGACCGGAACAGGCGCTCAGGGCAAAAGTCAGCATACATGCAGAGATAATTGCGGCAGTCTTTTTCATCTTCTTCTCCTTAAAGCTGTTTGTGCTATTTAAAGCGGACTCCGTAACAGGCTTAAACATTCGCCTAACATTATTCAGCATAACCTCCTTTACATAATTCGCCAGGATATACAGACGATTCCGATGGTTAGGACAAACCTTGTATCAGCCGCGCTTTTACGCCACGATCGGTAAACTGAACCGAGGAATATCATGAACGCTTTTAATCCCACGCAGTTTCGCGCGCAGTTTCCCGCGCTAGCCGATGCGGGTGTTTATCTCGATAGCGCCGCCACGGCATTAAAGCCACAGGCAGTCATTGACGCCACGCACCAGTTTTATTGTTTGAGCGCCGGTAACGTTCATCGTAGCCAGTTTGCGCAGGCGCAGCGCCTGACGGCGCAATATGAAGCGGCCAGAGCAAAAGCAGCGCGGCTGTTAAACGCGCCCGATGAAAAAAGTATCGTCTGGACACGCGGCACCACCGAAGCGATCAACATGGTGGCGCAGTGTTACGCCCGTCCTCGTCTGCGCCCCGGCGATGAAATTATCGTTAGCGTCGCCGAGCATCACGCCAACCTTGTGCCCTGGCTGATGGTGGCGCAACAAACCGGCGCGCAGGTCATAAAACTGCCGCTTAATGACCGGCGTCTTCCTGATGTTGAGCGTCTGCCGGAACTGATCACGTCGCGCAGCCGAATTCTGGCGCTGGGGCAAATGTCGAACGTAACGGGCGGCTGTCCGGATCTCGCAAGCGCTATCAGCGCCGCTCACGCGGCGGGAATGGTAGTGATGGTGGATGGCGCGCAAGGCGCGGTACACTTCCCGGCGGATCTCCAGCAACTTGATATCGATTTTTATGCTTTTTCCGCTCACAAACTGTATGGCCCGACCGGTATCGGCGTGCTGTACGGTAAGCCGGAGCTTCTTGAGGCGATGTCGCCCTGGCTCGGCGGCGGCAAGATGATCCGTGACGTTAGCTTTGAAGGCTTCACCACTCAAAGCGCTCCCTGGAAGCTGGAAGCGGGGACGCCGAACGTCGCCGGGGTCATCGGCCTGAGCGCTGCGCTGGAATGGCTGTCCGATATCGATATTGAACAGGCCGAAAACTGGAGCCGGGGGCTGGCGACGCTGGCGGAAGACGCACTGGCGAAACGTCCGGGCTTTCGTTCGTTCCGCTGCCAGGACTCCAGCCTGCTGGCCTTTGATTTTGTCGGCGTGCACCACGGCGATATGGTGACGCTGCTGGCGGAATACGGTATTGCGCTCCGGGCCGGGCAACATTGCGCCCAGCCATTGCTGGCGGAACTTGGCGTCACAGGGACTCTGCGCGCCTCTTTTGCGCCGTATAATACCCAACATGATGTGGATGCGTTGGTTAACGCCGTTGACCGCGCGCTGGAACTGCTGGTGGATTAATGACAAACCCTCTTTATACCGGACACCCGTTCGGCACAACGGTAACGGAAGAGACGTTACGCGCTATCTTTCTCCCGCTGACCCAGTGGGAGGATAAATATCGTCAGTTGATTCTGTTAGGAAAACAGCTCCCCGCGCTGCCGGATGAATGCAAAGCGCAGGCGAAGGAGATAGCCGGCTGCGAGAACCGCGTCTGGCTGGGCTTTACCCGATCAGATAACGGAACGATGCACTTTTTCGGCGACAGTGAGGGGCGGATTGTCCGCGGCCTGCTGGCGGTATTGCTCACCGCGGTGGAAGGAAAAAACGCCGCCGAGTTGCAGGCTCGTTCACCGCTGGCGCTATTTGATGAGCTGGGTTTACGCGCCCAGCTTAGCGCCTCACGCAGTCAGGGGCTGAACGCGCTGAGCGAAGCGATTGTTGCCGCAACGCATAAGGGTTGAAATAGCGTAAATATTCTGTCGCCTGACAGCGCCGCCCGCAGCGGTCAGGCGATGCAGATAAAATAATCCAGTCACTTTATTAGTTTCGGCGTCAGATTTCCCTGATAAACATTCTTTTGATTTTTATCAGCTATCACAATGAAATTACAATGTTAGAATCCATGTTAAAACGGCGTGAAGATTTTAGAGTAAATAAAGCCACTCGATGTAGCGTAGCAGGAGAACTGGAAAATTCATACGTATCGGGTGAAGTTATAACAGGATATGGATAAGTGGAAAAATATCTGCGTAGCGGTACCATGTTTGTGGTACTGGCATTTATATTATGGGGGTTAACACCTTTATATTATCAATATTTATCAGGGGGGAACCTCGCACAAATATTGATATACCGGGTGTTCTGGTCAATTCCATTATTACTGGCAGTAAGATTGTTATTTCGGCAGCGAACGCGATTTCATGATGCCTGGAAAGATAAAAAATCTTTTTTCTTCTGCATGATTGCCGGACTTTTGATGATTGTCTCATGGTCATCTTTTATTTATGCGCTAACCCATCATCTGGTGCTTGATGCCAGCCTCGGCTATTTTATCAACCCGCTATTTGTTATTGCGCTGGGATGCATTTTTCTTAAAGAAAAACTGTCGTTGTTTCAGGCCATCGCCGTTTTTTCTGGTGTCTGTGGCCTGACTTTTCAAATTATCATGTTACGGCATTTCCCGGCGCTGGCGCTAACCATGGGATTATCATTTGCGCTATATGGCCTGGCGCGAAAGTTTATACATTATGATGTGATGACATCGATAACGATTGAAACATTATGGGCATTGCCTGTCTCACTATTAATTTTTCTCTTTAGCGATAGCGGACCAATTATATCCGCTAATACTCCTTTCTTTTTGTATGTCATGACGGCGCCAGTGACGATCATTCCACTGGTATTATTTGCCATCGCGTTAAATCACACCTCGTTGATTGTCACCGGACTGGCGCAATATATAGAGCCGTCGTTACAGTTCTTACTTGCCATTATGATATTTGGCGAGCACATTAATTACGCGGAACTGCTCTGCTTTTGTGCAGTATGGTTCGGGTTGTTTCTATGCATATCTGAAAATTTATATTCCCATTATCTCCGCGCCCGTCTGAAACCGGTGTTCGGCAGGGTACAGCGCTTCTTTCGCTAACAAAGGGCGCAGGGCCGGATACGCGTCTGCGTGACACTCCGCCCCGTCCTTTTATTCTTGTCGCGCCGCTTTAGCCATGATCTTCTTCAGCGCATGGGAAACGGCGACAAAACCGAACGTTGCCGTCACCATCGTCGCCGCGCCGAAGCCAGAGGCGCAATCCATCCGTTTTGGCCCTTCTGCGGTAGCTTTCATCGCGCATACGGAACCGTCCGCCTGTGGGTAAACCAGCGCTTCAGTGGAAAAAACACAGTCCACGCCCAGCTTACCTTTACTGTTCTTCACTACGCCAAAATTATGTTTCAATCTCTCGCGCAGTTTTGCCGCCAGCGGATCCTGTATGGTTTTCGCCAAATCAGCGACCTGGATTTGCGTCGGATCGATCTGCCCGCCCGCGCCGCCAGTGGTCACTAAAGGAACCTTATATCGGCGACAGTACGCAATCAGAGCGGCTTTTGGACGAACGCTGTCAATGGCGTCAATGACATAGGTAAAACCCGCGTCCATATAACCCGCCACATTATCCGGCGTGATGAAATCATCGATAACCGTTACCCGGCACTCCGGGTTAATTTGCCGAATCCGTTCGGCCATCACTTCCGCTTTCGCCAACCCGACGTTATCACGCAACGCATGGATCTGACGGTTCGTATTGGTCACGCAGACATCGTCCATATCAATCAGCGTAATCGCACCGATGCCCGTACGCGCCAGCGCCTCTGCCGCCCATGATCCCACCCCGCCGATTCCCACGACGCAGATATGCGCCTCAGCAAACCGCTGCAGCGCTTTTTCACCGTACAGACGCGCGGTGCCGCCAAAGCGTTGGCGCCAGGCATCACTTATCACCACTGACATATGACCTCAGAATAAAAAAAGGCGAGGTTATTCCTCACCCCTGCTCACTATTTTCAGGCCCGATAGCGATCGCGTTATCGGGCAATCCGGTTGTCGCAGAATACCACAATCAGCCGCTAAACACGTTACCGGCGCCCGGCGCGCTTTTTAACACCCAGACGCGACCATAGTGATTATACCATCCGGCACGATGCCCGGCATCCGGGCCGATCCCCTGGTAAATATCAAAGTGCTGGCCTTTAATCGCTCCGCCGACATCCAGCGCGACCATCAAACGTAGCTCATACTGACCGCTAAATTTACCGTTGTTATCCAGCAACGGTACTTCCGCCAACAAGGTCGTGCCAGGCGGAATGATGCTGCGGTCGGAGGCGACGGATGCTCGCCCAATCAGCGGTACAGCGCTGGCGCCTTTGACCGGCGCAAAAGATTGCGGCTTAAAGAAGACGAACGACGGGTTCTGCTCCAGTAATTCACGCACTTCCGCTTCGCTGTGCTTCTCTCCCCATTCGCGTATAGCCTGCATCGACATATCTTCTTTTTTCACTTCACCGCGATCGATAAGCACTTTACCAATACTGCGATAAGGCCAGCCGTTTTTACCGGCATAACTAAAGAAGTTCAGCGGACTACCATCACCGAAATCAATATAACCGCTGCCCTGGACATCCATAATAAAGTTATCCATCAGCGAATTACTCCAGGCCAGGATGTACTTATCGCTCAGCGCGCCTGCGTAGATCTGAGCGCGGGACGGTAAGCGTCCGCGTTTTGGCGGCATACTATAGATAGGATACTGGAACGCGCCCTGGCGCGTATGGCGAGCCTGAACGACGGGCGTATAGTAGCCCGTGAACTGGACGTTACCGTAGTTGTCGGTGCCTTCCATCTGCCAGGCATCAATACCAAACTGGCGCATAGTGCGCGTATCGCCTCCGGAACGTAACCAGTTCTGGACAGCGTTATAGACGTTGCTTTGATTGGTGTATAAACGCGGCGACGCGGAACGGATCTGGTTGACCTGCTCGGCAAAGTCACCAGCATTAATCGGCGCGCCCACCGCGTCCGGCTGGTTTACCAGGGAGAAGGGCTGGGTAAATTTCCCGTCCTTATATTGCTGACCGCGATCGGTCGGTTTTGATGAACAGGCAGCCAGCATTGCCAGCATTACGCCTGTCGCCACATATTTTGCCCAACGTCCTTTCATGGTGTCTCGTCTTCTGCGTAATCGAAAGTGCCCGGTGAAGATAACAAACCGTCCGAAGTAATGAAATGCGATCGCGATCTCATTATGTAAATTCGTTTAAAAATCGCGCTATCTGCGGTGTATTTGCGCAATTCATGAGAAATTAGCGATTTATATGAAAAAAGGGTTGCAACAAAAGCTCAGCGGAGTATAGTGCGCATCCACGGACGCGGGGTGGAGCAGCCTGGTAGCTCGTCGGGCTCATAACCCGAAGGTCGTCGGTTCAAATCCGGCCCCCGCAACCAATTACAATGAGAATGCAAGTTTAGACGGACGCGGGGTGGAGCAGCCTGGTAGCTCGTCGGGCTCATAACCCGAAGGTCGTCGGTTCAAATCCGGCCCCCGCAACCAACTTAATGAACACCCTTACGGGTGTTTTTTTGTATCTGTCGTCTGGTCCGCAACGACAGTGCGGGCAGCATCCTACTTACCCGCGCAATAAACTCGCCGTCATCTCAGGTTAACTTCTTCTCGCCAGCGTCGCCCCATCGGCAAAATACGCTTTAATGCCCGCCAGAATCGACTCTGCGACCTGTTGCTGGAACGTCGCGGTCTTGAGCTTGCGTTCTTCTTCAATGTTACTGATAAACGCCGTCTCGACCAGAATAGACGGAATATCGGGCGCCTTTAACACCGCAAACCCCGCCTGCTCGACCTTGTTTTTATGCAGGTCATTAATTTTACCAAGCTGCTTCAACACCGCTTTACCGAATTTCAAACTATCGGCAATGGTCAGCGATTGCACCATATCGAACATCGTATGGTCGACATAACGGTCACCGCTTTTGCTCACGCCGCCAATTAAGTCCGAGGCGTTCTGCGTTTGCGCCAGATATTTCGCCGCGGTACTGGTGGCGCCTTTGGTCGATAGCGCGAATACGGATGAACCGCTAGGCTGCCGGCTGGTGAAGGCATCCGCATGAATAGAGACAAACAGGTCGGCGCGCTGTTTCTGCGCTTTCGCCACCCGGACTTTTAACGGAATGAAGATGTCTTCATTGCGCGTCATATAGACCTTCATGTTGCCTTCTTTTTCGATCAACGCGCGCAGGCGGCGGGCTATCTGGAGCACCACGTCTTTTTCACGCGTTTTGTATTTGCCTATCGCGCCGGGGTCTTCGCCGCCGTGTCCCGGATCAAGCATAATGACAATGGGACGGTCGCGCCCCGCTTTACCGGGCTGCGGCCCGCTTTGCGAAGGCGGCACCTGTTTATCCAGATCGCCTTTATTGTAGTCTTCCAGCAGCGCCAGCAGCGGATCCTGCATATCCTGCGCATTGGCAGGATAAAGATCCATCACCAGACGTTCTTTAAAGCCTGCCACAGGCGCCAGCGCAAATAGCTGCGGCTTCACGTTTTGTTTTAGCTCAAAGACCATACGCACAGTCTTAGGATCAAACTGCCCTACCCTTGCGGATTTGATATACGGATCGTCGCTGCGAATCTGCGCGCCAATGCCTTTAAGCACCGAGTTCAGATTCACATCCTCAATATCTACCACCACGCGGTCCGGGTTACTTAAGGCAAATTGTTTATATTTCAGCAGACGATTCGACTCTACCGTGACGCGGGTATAGCTGGACGCAGGCCAGATACGCACCGCAACGACCTGGCTTACGGCAGCCAGCCCGACCTGGCTCACGCTTAATAGCCACATGGCGCCCGCGCCTTGTAGTAAACGGCGACGGCTGATTGCTGAATTGGCTCCCGACATGCTTCTCCCGAGCAAAAACTAAATAGAGATCATACAAAGTTCATCCAAATTGACCGGAAACTTTAGCGAATGACGCATAATCTGTCATCTATAAAAGGGTAAACATTCTTTTTATATTCACGGCATTACTAAGAAAAACGATCGGACCGCATAAAATTTACGCTTGCACAGAGGGCAAAAACAGAATAAAAATACACTAATTTCGAATAATAATTCACTAGTGGGGCGCGCAATGATAAAGGAACGTAAAACCGAACTGGTAGAAGGGTTTCGCCATTCAGTTCCCTATATCAACACCCATCGCGGAAAAACCTTTGTCATTATGCTCGGCGGCGAAGCCATTGAGCATGACAATTTTTCCAGCATCGTTAGCGATATCGGGCTACTGCATAGCCTCGGTATTCGCCTTGTCGTGGTGTATGGCGCGCGACCGCAAATCGACGCCAATCTGGCCGCGCATCATCATGAACCGATTTACCACAAAAACACGCGGGTGACGGACGCCAAAGCACTGGAGCTGGTGAAACAGGCCGCCGGTTTACTCCAGCTTGATATTACCGCCCGTCTGTCGATGAGTCTGAACAATACGCCGTTGCAGGGCGCGCACATTAATGTCGTCAGCGGCAATTTCACCATTGCGCAGCCGCTGGGCGTTGATGATGGCGTGGATTACTGTCATAGCGGCCGTATCCGGCGCATTGATGAAGATGCGATCAACCGCCAGTTGGATAACGGCGCGATCGTTCTGATGGGGCCGGTCGCCGTCTCAGTGACCGGCGAAAGTTTTAATCTGACCTCAGAAGAGATTGCCACTCAACTCGCCGTTAAACTGAAAGCGGAAAAAATGATCGGTTTCTGTTCTTCTCAGGGCGTTACCAATAGCGAGGGCGGCATCATTTCTGAACTCTTCCCGAATGAAGCGCAGGCACGGGTGGAAGAGTTGGAAGCGCAGGGCGATTACAACTCCGGAACCGTACGTTTTTTGCGCGGCGCGGTAAAAGCCTGTCGTAGCGGCGTTCGTCGTTGCCATCTGATCAGCTATCAGGAAGATGGCTCGCTATTACAGGAACTGTTCTCGCGTGATGGTATCGGTACGCAGATCGTCATGGAGAGCGCCGAGCAGATCCGCCGCGCCACTATCAACGATATTGGCGGTATTCTGGAGCTTATCCGCCCACTGGAACAGCAGGGCATTCTGGTACGCCGTTCCCGTGAACAACTGGAGATGGAGATCGATAAATTTACCATTATTCAGCGCGATAATATGACTATCGCCTGCGCGGCGCTGTATCCTTTTGTGGAAGAGAAAATAGGCGAAATGGCCTGCGTAGCGGTACATCCGGATTACCGCAGCTCATCGCGTGGAGAAGTGCTTCTGGAGCGGGTTGCCGCCCAGGCGCGGCAAATGGGGCTGCGTAAATTGTTTGTGCTGACGACGCGCAGTATTCACTGGTTCCAGGAGCGCGGTTTTACGCCTGTCGATATTGAGTTACTGCCTGAGAGCAAGAAAAAAATGTATAACTATCAGCGACGTTCAAAGGTGCTGATGGCGGATTTAGGATAACAAGGTGGGCCTGATGGCGCTGCGCTTATCAGGCCTACGCTCGAAAGCATCATTTGGAGGCCGGATAAGACGCTACGCGTCGCCATCCGGCGAGAACTCGTCTTATCCGGTACGACTGACTTCATCAAATAAGGTGGCTAACCCGCTGCGCCGTTCCGTACGCGTCACAATCGCGCCTGCCAGGATCCGTTCATCGGCATACAGCGATAACCGCCGCCGCGCCCGCGTAACCGCGGTATACACCAGCTCCCGCGTCACGACCGGCGAACGTTGGCTGGGTAAAATCAGCGCGGCGTGATCAAATTCAGACCCCTGTGATTTATGTACCGTCATCGCCCAGGTTGTATCATGTTCCGGCAGACGGCTGGGCTGAACGGACTTGATCGTGCCGTCCGGCATCACAAACCAGACGCGTAACCCCTGCCCGCGATCGAGCGCAATACCAATATCGCCGTTAAATAGCCCCAACGCGCTATCGTTGCGCGCAATCATTACCGGACGCCCTTCATACCAGCGAGAATGCGGGTGCCGCTGAATTTTTCGTTGCTGCACCATCGCCTGCTCAATGCGGTCATTCAATCCCCTCACGCCAAATGGGCCTTCGCGCAGCGCGCAAAGCAGTTGATACTCATTGAAAGCCTGAAGGATTGCCTCCGGCGTCGCTTTCTCATGCAGCAACCGCAGGTAGCGACCATAGCCCGCCAGCGCTTCATCCAGCATCCCGGCATAATCGTCGCTGCTTTGCAATGTACGCTTCTCTATATCGCTAAACCCCTGCTGAAAAACAGCCTGGATTGCCGACCTGTCGCCGCAGTTAATCGCCGCCGCCAGCTTGCCGATGCCAGAATCGCTGCCGAAACGGTAGCTCTTTTGCAACAAACAGAGGCTATCGCGTAAAGACGCGGCTTGCGTTCCGGCCCCCGCCGGAATGGCGCTCCCTGTTAGTCGACTTAGCTGTCGGGCGCGTTCCGCCGTAAACCCTGCGTTGACATAGGCGCAAATATCGCCCAACACAGCGCCCGCCTCCACGGATGCCAACTGATCGCGATCGCCAAGAAAAATGACCCGCCCGTGCGGCGGCAGAGCGTCAATCAAACGTGACATCATCGGCAAATCAATCATTGATGCCTCATCGACCACCAGCACGTCCAGATGTAGCGGGTTGCCCGCATGATGGCGTAATCGCTGGCTGCCGGGCTGTGCGCCCAGCAGTCGGTGCAGCGTACTGGCGTCCTCCGGTATACGCTTTTTCTGCGCATCGGTAAGAGGAAGCTGACGCAACGCCGCGCCAAGCGACTCCGTCAGGCGTGCGGCCGCTTTCCCGGTCGGCGCCGCCAGCCGGATACGGCAACGTTCGCCATCCGCCATTTGAATTAATGCCGCCAGCAGCTTCGCGACGGTGGTGGTTTTACCGGTGCCGGGACCGCCTGAAATCACGGAGATACGGCGAGTTAGCGCTACGGCGGCGGCCACCTTTTGCCAGTTCACCTCGTCTGTCGGAGGGAATAGCGCGTCCAGAATACGGGATAACTGATCTTCATCTACGGCGATGGCCTGGTTAACCTCGTTAAAAAAGCGCGCAACCGTACGCTCGTTGCACCACATGCGATTCAGGTAGAGGCGATCGCCGCACAGAATTAACGGCGCGGGGCTATCGCCGCAGCTAACCGCCGCAGACGCCAGTAACCGCTTTTTCCAGTCGATTGGCGTAGCCGTTTCGCTTATCCAGGCGACCAGTAAGGGATGCGCCTCCTCCGTTAACGTTAAACGCGACAACGGCAGACACACGTGACCTTCACCTGCGTCATGACTAAGCAGCGCTGCCGCCAGCGTCACGGCGGGATCGTCGTTACCGGCGACGGTTAAAGCAAACTGGGCATCAATGGGCCGTAATAGTTTTTGTTCAACAGCCTCCAGCAACCGCTCCTGGATTGTCATTGCGCCTCCTCACTCATTTCACCTGCAAACATATCATCCAGTTGGTTAATTAACGCCGCCGCAGGCCGAGTGGTAAAAATACCCTGCTGCGGACGTTCGCTATCCACCCCGCGTAAAAAGAGATAGATGACGCCGCCGAAATGGCGTTCATAGTCGTAATTCGCCATTCGATGACGAAGGTAACGGTGCAATGCCAGCGTATAAAGCTGGTACTGCAAATCATAGCGATGCGCCTGCATCGCCGCAGCCATCGCCGTCTGGGTATAAGCGGCGCTATCCTCGCCCAGCCAGTTAGATTTATAGTCGAGCAGGTAATAGCGCCCCTCATAACGGAACACCAGGTCGATAAAGCCCTTTAACATGCCGCGAACCTGCATGAAATCCAGCGCAGGGCAACCTGCTGAAAGCGGGTCGTATCGACGAATCAACGCATCCAGCTCTCCGGCGGTAAGCGGCTGGGCAATCGGCAGATAAAACTCCATTTCGACCTGTTTTTCACGCTCGGTCAGCACGCTCAGACTAACGCCCGTCTCGTTAAGGGGAACGTGCAACACGGTGTCCAGCCAGCGGGTAAGTACGGGCTCCCATCGCGTTTCAAAACCACTCAGCTCCAGTTTTTCCTGTACCCATTGGGGGTTTATCGGTTGAGTAAAATCAAGCTCTTCAAACAGGCTGTGCAAAAATGTTCCCGGCGATGCCCCGCGAGGAAAGTGATGCGGCGTCATTGCCGGCGCTTCCGCCGCTTCGCCAACGCCTGCGGCGTCAATGTCGAGACGAGGAATAAGATCTTGCGCCACGCTATGTCCCCGCTGCTGCAAACCGGAATAACTGGTGACGCGCCAGCTATCATAAAGCAGGCGTTGCAGCGTTCTGGCGCTGAGTTCCGCGTGCGATGCAGCGGCAATTTGCCAGCGGTCGTTATCCGTATTGCCTGGCGTTCGACACACGATATCCTCGTCGCATAGCGCCTCAATACAGGCGCGAAGGCCTGCGGCATCCATCGGTTCGCCTTTTTGCAGGAGTCGCCCAAGCGCGCTTTGGTGCACATCCGTCTCGCCTTTCTTATCGCTACGACGCCGCACCAGCGGCGCGACGCCGAGGCTGCAATGCCACACTGCACGGGTCAGCGCGACATAAAGTAGGCGCAGGTCTTCCGCCAGGCGTTCGGCTTCCGCCAGTGCTATGCTCTCTTCGGCGTGACTAAGGTCCAGCACCGCCTCGTAGGAGTGCCTGTCGTGATAAAAAGCCTGGTCCTGCACGCGGAAATGGGTGATAAAAGGTAACCAGACCAGCGGGTATTCCAGACCTTTCGATTTATGAATGGTGACGATTTGCACC
Organism: Salmonella sp. SJTUF15591; assembly: GCF_043356435.1. NCBI lineage: Bacteria > Pseudomonadati > Pseudomonadota > Gammaproteobacteria > Enterobacterales > Enterobacteriaceae > Salmonella > Salmonella sp. SJTUF15591. The sequence continues at coordinate 289,634 of NZ_JBEUJO010000002.1, forward strand.
AGATGCTTATCGCTTTCCAGACGTAGTTGCTGGCTGGAAGCATTGCTATCGGGTTCAAGGATATGTTGCGCCAGCCAACGCACCAGCGCATGTTCGCTTTCCAGCTGCGAACCGGCTTCCTGTAACAGTTCGCTAATATGCAGAATATCCGTCAGCCGACGTTCGCCTCCCGCCGTCGCCAGCAGGTTTTCAGCAATATTGCGCGCCGACATTAGCGCGCGCAGCATAGGCATCACGCTGCGTTTATGCCAAATCTGTCGGTAGCCATCAAACTCTTCAACAACCGCATCCCACGCATTTTCATCATTGTTAAGCGTTTCGATATCCAGCGCGGTAAGGCCCATCATTGATGTCGCCAGAGCGCTACGCAGCGTATTCTCACGTTCGGGCGCCATCACCGCCTGCAACACCCACAGCATTTCCTGCGCTTCGAGCGTTTCGAATACGCTGTCGCGGTTAGAAAGATAGACGGAGGGGATCGCCAGTAAGGTCAGCGCATCCCGTATCAGCGCGGCTTCCCGCCTGCTGCGCACCAGCACGCTGATATCCGAGGCGCGAACGGGCCGCGACGAATCGCCGTTCGTCAGAAGCGCGTCACCCGTTTGCCCGGCGCGCAGCCAGTCGCGAATTTGCGTGGCGCACACCTGCGCCATATAACTTTGATAATCGCCCGAACCGCAGCTTTCTCCCTCCATTAGCCACAGGGTCATCGCCGGTTGAGGCGCGTCATTCACTTTAAATTGCAGCGACTGGTTTCTGGGCGCAAACTTTACCGGACTGAAGGGAATATCGCGGAACATAAAGGTGTCATTCATCTGACTGAACAGCTTGTTAACGCTATTCACCATCCCCGGCGCGGAGCGCCAGTTAGTGTCAAGGGTATAGTGCGCGCTCACTTCGCTGCGAGCCTTCATGTAGGTAAAGATATCCGCGCCACGAAACGCATAAATCGCCTGTTTAGGATCGCCAATCAGCAATAGCGCCGTATCGGGTTGATGTCGCCAGATACGGCGAAAAATACGGTACTGTTGTGGGTCGGTATCCTGAAATTCATCGATCATCGCCACCGGAAAACGGGTACGAATCGCCGCAGCCAGCGCCTCGCCGCTTTCACTACGCAGCGCGGTATCTAAACGGCTGAGCATATCGTCAAACCCCAGCTCGCCGCGCCGGCGTTTTTCCTGAGCCACCGTTTCACGGATCTCTGATAGCGCTCGGGTAAGAACCAGATCTTTAATCGATAGCGGTTCGCCTAACAGGTTATCAATGGCGACAAACAATGGGTGCTGGGGCGTCACGCCGCCAGCTTTGGTGCGCTCAGCTAAAAAACGCTGTGAAAATTTTCCCAACGCCTCGGGTAATTGATAGTTTTTCGTCTCTTCTTGCGCCCACGCGGTGATCTTTTCGATCCATTTCGCCTGATTGCCGCGGTTGAACTTTCTGCGATCGATGCCGGATGATTCGATCAGCGCGTCCAGCTCGCTAACCGCCTCACACCACTGCTGCTTCACCTGGTTGATACGCGCCAGGATCTGTTCATGACGCGATGCCAGCGTCTCCTCCTGCGATGGCGGCGCTTTAATGACCGGCGCTTCGCCCTGCAGATAACGATCGATATCCTTTAAGAGCGCCTTCGGTCCCTTCCACACGTCAAACACCACCTGCGCGATGTCGCGCGGCAGCGGATAGCAATGACGCCGCCAGAAATCGGCGCAGGCCTGATAACGCAACAAAGATTCGTCTTCAATAAGCTGTTGCTCAAACAACATACCGGATTCGAAAGCGTTCAGGCTGAGCATACGCTGGCAAAAACCGTGGATGGTAAAGACCGCGGCCTCGTCCATTTGTCGTTCCGCCAGTAATAACCACTGCGCGGCCTGCTTTTTGTCGCTAATTTCTTCCAGCAAGCGGGCATACAGCGGATTATCCGTGCTTTCCCGCAGACAGGCGATGCGCAACTCATGGATATTACTGCGGATTCGCCCACGCAGCTCTTCAGTGGCGGCCTCCGTAAAGGTTACCACCAGCAGTTCTTCAACGGTCAACGGACGGGGAAATGCGGCACTGCCGCCTAAACCGAGCAATAACCGCAGATACAGCGCCGCGATAGTAAACGTTTTGCCTGTGCCCGCTGATGCTTCAATCAGACGCTCGCCTGTCAGGGGCAAGCGCAGAGGATCAAGAGTCTCGGCGACATCATTCATTCTTTTCGCTCATTAGAGGTAACGTTTGCTGCAATGCGCTGACGTTATCCCACACTTTCCAGCCTGTCGGATGCACGTATTCTGCTTTTCCATTCTGGCTACCAGCAATCTGTGACAATATTGCCATACCTTGTGGTTCCACCACCGCCTGGTGGAAGAAGTCGGCAAGCTTTTGTGGCGTCAGCAATTTTATCTGAGCGATGATTTTATCACGCGAGTCAAAGCGCATATTACCCCGATCGAAATCCTTGCTTAAGCGGGATGCTTCTTCGCCCAACGTTTGCGGCGCCTGGCGCATTTGCGTAATGATCGCCTGCTGAATTTGGGCGAACTCTTCCGGCTTCATCGCCCTCAGCTTTGCCTCGGCGTCAGGGAAAAATGCCTGATAGCGTTGCCACAGGTAAGAGGGCTGTTTATCGTTGCTCTGTAGCAGGAATCCCATTCCCCACTGACGGCCAACGCTCATCGGAAAGGCGAAAACGGCGTATCCCAGTTGCTCTTCGGTTCGTAGCTGATTGTAAAACCACGGTTGAACAATCTGACCTAACATCGCGCTGTAGGCAGCGCTGACGTACTCGTCGTAGCCGACCGGGACAAAGACCGCTGCTAACGCGGAGTCGGTGCTACTGCCCGCTTTTTCAAATATTACGGACTGCTTTTTCTCAACCACCACGTCTTTGTTACGACACCACGCCGATCCGTTCGCCACTAGCTGTTTTTGGACATCTTGCGCCAGAGAGGTCGCCTGGGCTTCGCTCATATTCCCTATAACCAGAAATTCCGGACGAGCGCCCGTTTTTAACGCATTACGATAGGCCATCACCTCTTTTAACGTAATGGACGGCAGCAAAGCGCGACGTTCATCACGGGAAAAATAAGGCACCTGCGAAATCATCTGCACCGGCATAATCGCCTGTTCGTAGGCTTTTCCCTTCTCCGCAGAATCCATCATCTGCGTATACCAGGATTTCGCCTGCGCCAGCTGTTCCTCCGTGGCGTCGTAGCTAAAATATCCTTCCAGCAACGCCAGGAAAAGCTGCGGCAAACGCTGGGTATAACCGTTCGCAGTGACCATCAGACCATTGTTGGCGTTAGTAGAAAAGCTAATGCCGCCCACTGCCGCCTGGTTGCTGAGCTGATCGAGCGCCATTCCCGCCAGATAATCATTAAGGGCGAACAGTACCTGATTGCGGGCGCTGTCCATCGCCTGCGGGTTACGCAATACCACGCTCACGTCAGCTTTTGGCTCGCTGGCGAAATAACGACTCGGCGCATAAACCACGCGCAAATCCGCTTTATCGACAATCAGTTCTGGCCGCACGTAGTTTTTGTCATTCTTAACAAGCGTGAAATCATCAGGAATATAGGGGTTTAACTCCGGCAGCGACAACGCAATGCCCTGTGCTTTTTGCTGCCAGTTTTTAAACGTCTGTTCGCTAATCTTATCGACCTGATAAGGCGCATCCACAAAATACGCAATCTTATTATGGGGTTCCTGGGGACTGATGTACCAGATGCGCGCATTCTGCGGCGTCATCATCGCCAGGCGATTTTTGATAGCGGCAGGATCGTAACGATCGGCGATATTCGCCGCATCCAGCGTATGCGCTACCGGGACGCGGATCATAGTGTCCGCCAGCCATTCGACATAGTCCATATCGCGGGTAATCGACGGATAGCGGAAGTCGAGATCCAGCACATGCGCCAGCTCGTCAAAGTAACGTTTGTCTATCCCTTTTTCACGTAACGTATTGAGATAGCTGAAGATAGCTGCGACAACTTCATCACGATTGGCCAAACCTTTATCAGTCAGCGTTGCCGAAATGGCAAATACGCCGCTGTTACCATTAACAATCGGATCGGAATCCGCGCTAATACCTTCGACCAGTCCTTGTTTTTGCAGCCAGTCAGAGAGCGTCCCCGGGCTACGATTGCCAATCAGATAAGAGACCAGTTCATCGGTCTTGCTGCGGAACTGCGCGCTATTGTTATCAATACGAAACTCCACGCGCAGCACTTTACGCGGTAGCGCCGGCACGTAATGAATAATGATGCCCTTCTGCGCCTCGGTGATGACAGGTACGTTAATTTCCGGTTTTTTAATCTCTTTATTCGGCACGCGACCATAGGTTGCGGCGGCAATACGCGCCAGTTCCGGCAAGGGTTTATTACTGTAAATCACCGCCTTCATCAGATTAGATGAATAGTATTTTTCATGAAAAGCGATCAACGCCTGTTGCACCGGATTTCCCGGCTTATCGCTTAGCGTTTCCAGATTGCCGCCAGAAAAGTGCGAGCCTGGATGCGCCGGGTTAATGGTTTCGGCGCTTACCTGCGCCATACGCATACCGTCGCGGGTGCGCGCCATCGTCAGCTCGGCATTCACCGCGTTTCGTTCGCGTTCGGCGTATTTTTTATCGAGCAATGGCGCGGCAATGGCGTCGGCCAGGCGATCTACGGCGCCTGGAAGCGCGTCGTTTTCAACCTCCAGGTAGAAGGCTGTTCGATAAGGCGCGGTGCTGGCGTTGTGGCTACCGCCATGTCTTTTAAGGTATTCGGCAAGGCTATCCGCTTGAGGATATTTTTTTGACCCCATCAGGCACATATGCTCAAGATAATGAGCAAGCCCCTGATGAGCCTCAGGATCTTCAAGCGATCCAACGGGCACCACTAACGCAGAAAGTGACTTTACAGCCTGCGGATCGGATACCAGCAACACCACCATGTCATTATCAAGACGTATCGCCTGATACTGCCGGGTATCTTTATTGCTTTTACGGATAGTTTCTTGCAGCGGTTGCCAACCGATATCCGCCTGAACTGCAGGCCCCCAGAGGGCGACCAATAACAATAACGCTTTGAACCAGGTGCTGCGGGGCATTCACGGACCTCATCATTAACTTTCATTCCCACTCACCTCGATGGTCACGTAAACCATCGACCTGAGCGGAACGGGATATTATTGTGCTGAACCAGGCAGCATCTTTTTATCAGTAATCAGTCCGTGACGAAGAGCGCATCATAGTCGAAGCCTTTTAATTGCGCGATTTTCATACAATCAACGAGACTGATTAAAACGAAACAGCGGTAACAGGTAATGCCGGGACTGCGCAATGATAGCCTGCAACGTTTCAGATTCCAGCTGACGCCAAAGACGTTGATACCAGATATCTTCGCCTTCGCCGCTCACCATCATGTTGCCTTCATAAGCCTGTAAAAACTTTGTTCTGGCCTTCTGTAAGGTGTCATCGTCGTCTAACATGACATCATTTTCAGCGTCATAACAGGCTTTTATCCATGCGCCGCCGCTTTCCGGCAGTACCAATAGCGGAGAAGACATGCCTTCCCGGTAGCCTTCAATCAGTTGCGCCAGGTAAGCCATTGCCTGCGTTTTATCAAGAGGCGGAAATCGCCATTCTCCCTCTTTGCGCAAAAACAGGCGACTTTCGCCACTCCCGCCGCTGGCACAATAGACAAGGTGTTCCAGCCAAAGTTGCACACCTTGCGCCACGCTGATTAAAGCGGGACGCCAGCGCAATAATCCATCCTCCTGTACCTGCGGTAGCCAGCCGGTTAGCTGAACGCCATTGCAAAGCAGATCCACTTCCAGGCTTTGGCTCGGCTTACGGCAGGCGATGACCCGGCTTGCCAGTTGCTGCATCTCCTGACATTGCGCATCCCAGAATATTTCGCCAAACGCGCCATAAGGCAACTCTCCCGCAGCCCGGAAACGGCGGAACAAGCGTTCGGCATCGTCCTCTTCAACCAGCGTATTGAGCAACTGTTGGTTAAGTTGATATCGCGTCAATCCCTCTAATTCAAACGGTTCCGCATCAGGAATCTCACTCTCTTCCGAGCGGAAATTAACCTGAAGCCGCATCTGAAAAAATGCGCGTACCGGATGGGCCCAAAAACGCTGCAGACTTTCCAGAGTCAATGTTTCCGGCATCGTAAAAGGAAGCGGCTGCACAAAGTCAGAATGCGCTTTCCCCGACTGACTCGCCGCAGGCAACCACTCTCTGGCATAACTTTGCTGTTCGCCGGGTTGGTAATTTTGCGCATCAAAAGGCATACGGGTATGCAGACGCGTAATATGCGCTTTGACTCGTGCTTCGCTCTCATCACAGGTCAGCGTTTCGTCGCCCGGCAAATAGTGGCTTTGCCCGATGTAATCCACCAATTCTTGCACCAGTACAGAGGGAAAGCGTTCGCTATTATCCTGGATGGAGCGACCGATGTAGCTGATATACAGCGTCTGCTGCGCCGAGATTAACGCTTCCAGAAACAGGTAGCGGTCATCGTCGCGACGGCTACGATCCCCGCGCATGGGTTTTTGGCTCATCAGGTCAAAGCCCAACGGCGCAAGCTGGCGCGGGTATACGCCGTCGTTCATTCCCAGCAGGCAAACGACTCTGAACGGAATGGAACGCATCGGCATCAGCGTACAAATATTGATGGGGCCCGCCAGGAAGCGCTGGCTAATACGTTCCTGATCCAGACGCTGCGCCAGTTCATCCCGCAGTAGCGAAATCGGTACCGCATCGCCATATTCCGCCGCGACACCTTCGGCGATAATGGCCTGCCACTGCTGTTCAATCAATGTCATTGCCGCTTCCGTGTCCGCATCGGGCAGGAAGAAATCATTGAGCATGTCGCGACAAACGGGCAACCACTCTTCCAGCGGTCGCTCCTGCGCCAGACCGCGCCGCCAGATATTAAGCTGCATCAGCAGCGAAGCCAGATGCCCGACCAGCTCAGCAATCAGACCGCTGGATTCGTCATAAGGCAGAACCGACTGCCACTCGCCCTGGGCGCTTTCCATCGCATACCCCAGCAGCATACGCGTCAGGCCAAATTGCCATGTATGCTGCCCCGTGGCAGGAAGTTCCAGCTCTCGTACGTTGTCATCGTCAATTCCCCAACGAATGCCTGACTCATTGACCCACAAGCGCAAATAACGCAACCCTTCTTCGTTGATCGTAAAGCGGGCAGCCAATACCGGTACGTCTAACAACGCCAGAACATCCTCGGAGACAAAGCGGCTGTCCGGTAACGAAAGTAGGCTGATAAATGCCTGTAACACCGGATGTGACTGACGCGCCCGCCGATCGGAAATGGCATAAGGCAGATAGCGCTCCGTTGGCGCGCTACCAAATACCGCCTGGATAAACGGGCTATAGCTGTCAATATCAGCCACCATAACGATAATGTCGCGCGGCGTTAGCGTCGGATCGGCTTCCAGCATCGCCAGCAGGCGATCGTGCAGTATCTCCACCTCGCGCTGCGGGCTGTGACAAACGTGAAAAGAGAGACTGTTATCCTCAGGATCGAGCAGACGCTTATTGTCGCTGCGTGAATACTCCTCAAGATTTACGCCCGCCACCGCATGGCTTTCCAGTTCAAGAATATCCGCCTGAATCCGATGCAAAAGATTATCTGGCGTAATATCAGCAAACGCATCCAGCTCCTGGCTATTTTCCAGTTCAGATAGCAGGTAGATATAATCCCGTCCCAGTTTTCCCCATGAGGCCAGTAGCGGATTACCGATATCCTGTTCACCGTCGCTGTTAAATAAGGCTTCCGGATTCTGGTTTTCACGGAACAACGGTAAATGACGGTCTTCAAAACTGTGACGACGCTGGCGAGCCATAAGTTTTGCCAGCCAGGCAGGGTCTTTAATGTCCCCCCAGTAATACCGACACGGATTAGTAAAAAGGAGATGGATTTCAATATGTTTACCCAGCGCCTGCAATGCTCTGAGATACACTGGCGGTAACGCGGAAATGCCGCAAATAAAAACGCGGGACGGCAACCCTGGCGGGCAGGCGGTCGCGCTCTCCAGCGTTTGAATAAAGCGTTGGTAGAGATTGGCGCGATGCCAGCGCGGCTGCCCCAGCGCGGCGGTATATTCCACCAATGCTTTCCACAGCGGCGCCTGCCAGTTTTGCGCCTCCCCCAGACCTTCCACGGTTTTTCCCGCTTCCCACTGCGTAAGCCAGTCAGGCCGATAAACCAGATACTGATCGAACAGGTCGGCGGCGCGCGCGGAAAGCTGAAAGAGTTTGCGTTTATCGGTGTCGTCGGTCAGATAATGGCGCAGCAGTACAAACTCATCCTTATCCAGCAACTGCGGCAGCAAGGTCATCAGTTTCCAGCTCATGCTTTGTTTGCTGAAAGCGCTTTCTTTGGGGATATCCGGCAACACGCGAACAAACATCTCCCAGATAAAACTCGCCGGTAACGGAAAAGCGATATTCGCCGCAATACCAAACTTTTGTGAAAGGGTCATCTGCAGCCACTGCGCCATACCCGTGCTTTGTACCAGAATCATTTCTGGTTCAAAGGGATCATCCAGCCGCTCGCGTTCGACGATGAATTCCATCAACGCTTCCAGCACATCCAGACGATTGGAGTGGTAGACCCTTAACATAATTACTCCTGACGATTAACGATTTGGACAATGCAAGCGCGTCATCTGCCCCTGCCTGCCAGAGGGTGAAACCATCGTGACGCTGATGCTGACACATCCCGATTGCGTTGTCTGCATCCGGTTGGCCTTCCAGCCTTCAGCAGGCGAAAATGGATACAGCGCCGTTTGCTGCCACGCCTGCCGCCAGATCTGAAGATACTGGTGTCGTAATGCAAAACTGTGCATTAATACCCGCTGATAGCCTGACAGCGCGGTGACGATCATTACCATTAGAACCATCGCCACTAAAACTTCCGGGAGGCTAAACCCGCGTTGTAAATTCAGGGGATGCGACATAACGCCACCTCTTTTAACGGACAAAAATCGCTCCAGCCGTGGGGAGAAAAGACAATGCTTCCCTGAATGACGTTGCCCAAACGCCATAACGTCATGCCATCATCTTGCGCCACCATCACCACCTCATCCCCCGATAATCTCCGCAAACAGACCCTCGCTCCTGAAGGGGAATAGCGCCGACATTCCATTTCGGTTACGCCTGACCATAGCTGCCCCCGCCCCCATTCCAGCGCCGACTGTACGAGCGCCTGGCGTTGTATCGCCATGCTCTGCGTCGTCACGCGGGCGGCATAGCTGGCCTGCTGCTGATTTACGCCTTGCAGTAGCAGACTACCCAGAATCAGTATTAAAAGCGCCAGTATTAGCGAAGAAGCGCCACGTTCCCGATTCACAGATTAAATCCCGTTACGCTGTATTGCGCGTCAATAACCGTCTGAGGCTCGGCTTTGCTGGCACCGCGCAGATGCAGCATGAGCACTGGCGAGAATCCCGTTATATCCCGGCGCTCAACGGTAAACGCCGTGATGAGTACCGTATTGGGATCGGTCATTTTTTCCCATCCCTTACCCTGGCAAGATGTTGCTCCGCGTAATGTCTCCAGAACGTTATCCTTCATACGGAACCCGGTCTGGTCGGCCTCTTTCGCCGGTATGGTATCCCAGACACCGTTATTATTCCCGTCCCACTGAACGATGACGCATTGCCCCTGTTCGGCAAGATGTAACCCTTCGCCAATACAGTGGCCATGGCAGTAACCCGCACGTTGAAGATGCTTCGCTACGGTATAGGTTCGCTGCCAGATTTCATCTTCCAGCGATAACTGTCGCGTGTTGTGCCAGATCTCACGCTGTAGCGCCGGTAAAAATCGTGCGGACCCAAGCAGTAAAATGGAACCTATCGCCATCGCCAGCACAACCTCCAGTAGCGAGAACCCCCGCGTGGTTATTGACACGTGGCGGCCTCGTTACGCTCACATAGCCTGATTCGCCCCCAGGAAGAGACGACCAGACGCCACTCTCCGGCAGCGTTTTTCAGTACGATGTGCCCTGCCCATGCCGTATTGCGCAGGCCAAAGAAGGCTAACGACGGCGTGATATCGGCAAGGACGACATCATGCCAGTCGGGCGTAAACACAAAGGGGGAAGATGGCGTACACGATGTTTGCGTAGCAACAGAGCTGACAAAGCACCATGAACCGCCTTCGCTAACCACGCGAAGAATGTGATCGCGGTTATGCCAGTGAGCGTCCTCACGAAGTTGCAGCAGGTAATCCCGCACCTGACATGCGGTTTGCCACAGGCGCTGTTGCTGCTGCCAGCGTTGCCAGCCATAAAGTCCTGTGGCGCTGAGAATGATAATGAGCGACATCGCGACCACCGTTTCAATGAGCGTATAGCCCTGTTGTTTTTTCATGTCGGCAGTATGGCGGGCGGAAGAAAAATAACGAGCGCCAAATACAGATTGTTCGGCGCGTTACGGAAAAAAGTTCATGTTTTGCAGCGTGTTGCAAAATTTCAGGAATCCGCGCCGAAGATTGAGACAAAGGGTAAAAAAAACCGACGCGCGATGACGTCGGTTATGGCAGGATCGTCAGCGCTTAGATAGCGACCGGCGCTTTAATACCGGGGTGCGGATCATAGCCTTCAATTTCGAAATCATCGAACCGGTAGTCAAAAAGCGAATCAGGTTTACGCTTAATGACCAACTTCGGCAGCGCGCGCGGTTCACGGCTTAATTGCAGGTGCGTCTGCTCCATATGGTTGCTGTACAGGTGCGTGTCGCCGCCGGTCCAGACAAAATCGCCGACGTCCAGGTCGCACTGTTGCGCCATCATATGCACCAGTAACGCGTAGCTGGCAATGTTGAACGGCAGACCGAGGAACACATCGCAGGAGCGCTGATAAAGCTGACAGGAGAGTTTTCCATCTGCGACATAAAACTGGAAAAAGGCGTGACACGGCGCCAGCGCCATCTTATCCAGCTCGCCGACGTTCCACGCAGAAACGATAATACGACGAGAGTCCGGATCGTTTTTAAGCTGGCTTAAGACCGTGGCGATCTGATCGATATGGCGGCCATCCGGTGTTGGCCATGCACGCCACTGCTTACCATAAACCGGGCCTAAATCGCCGTTCTCATCGGCCCATTCGTCCCAGATGGTGACATTATTTTCGTGCAGGTAAGCGATGTTGGTATCGCCCTGCAAAAACCATAGCAGTTCGTGAATAATTGAACGTAAATGGCAGCGTTTTGTCGTCACCAGCGGAAAGCCTTCCTGCAGGTTAAAACGCATCTGATGGCCAAAAATGGAAAGCGTGCCGGTGCCGGTACGGTCGTTTTTCTGTGTGCCTTCATCCAGCACTTTTTGCATCAGTTCTAAATACTGTTTCATGGTTCCTCAGGAAACGTGTTGCTGCGGGCGGCGGCGATATGCCCAAACCATCATGATCGCGCCAGCGATAATCATCGGGATAGAGAGAATCTGCCCCATGCTGATGTACTGTACCCACGCGCCGGTAAATTGCGCGTCCGGCTGGCGGAAGAATTCAACAATGATACGAAACGCGCCATAGCCAATCAGGAATAATCCGGAGACTGCGCCCATCGGACGCGGTTTGCGAATAAAGAGATTAAGGATGATAAACAGCACCACGCCTTCTAATGCCAGCTCATACAACTGGGAAGGGTGGCGCGGCAATACGCCGTAGGTATCAAAAATAGGCTGCCATTGCGGATGTGACGGCAGCAGCGCAATATCTTCCGCGCGTGAGCCAGGAAAGAGCATGGCAAACCGGAAGTCAGGATCGACGCGCCCCCACAATTCACCGTTGATAAAGTTGCCCAGACGCCCGGCGCCCAGGCCGAACGGAATTAACGGCGCAATAAAATCAGACACCTGAAAGAACGAGCGCTTCGTGCGCCTGGCGAAGATAATCATCACCAGTATCACGCCGATAAGCCCGCCGTGGAAGGACATGCCGCCGTCCCAGACGCGGAATAAATAGAGCGGGTTATCCAGAAACAGAGGGAAGTTATAAAACAGGACATAGCCAATACGTCCCCCCAGGAAGACCCCCAGGAAACCTGCATAGAGTAAATTTTCAACTTCGTTTTTGGTCCAACCGCTTCCCGGACGGTTAGCGCGACGCACCGCCAACCACATCGCGAAAACGAACCCCACCAGATACATCAAGCCATACCAGTGAAGCGCGACGGGCCCAATTGAGAAAATGACCGGATCAAAGTCCGGAAAATGCAGATAGCTACTGGTCATCTGTCACCACAATTTCTTGTTATTTCGCTGAAGAGATAGCGATTGATAAGCGCGCCTGCGCGTTGCAGACGCTCCAAAGGTGCGAATAATAGCACAAGGGTTAAAAGCGAGATGCCGATTACCGTTAAAAGATATGTATACGCATTGTCTTTCATCTTGCAGGCGTGTTGTCTGCGCCGTGAATCCACAGTCACTCTCTTTTCCCGCTCCGGTCGTTACAACCCTCCTCGAATCAATCCCCCCATCCCGCGGCGCTCCATAAACGCCGCCACCTGATGACGCACTTCGGTCGCCATCTGCGCCTCAAGGCTGCGTCTGGCAAGGGTTTGCGCGTCTTCAAAATCGATATGCCGCAGCAGATATTTCACACGCGCTACCGAACGGCCATTCATCGAAAGATGGCGATATCCCAGACCGATAAGAATCGCCACACACATCGGATCGCCCGCCATCTCGCCGCACAAGCGAAGATCGAGACCATGTTTTTCGGCTTCCTGCGCAATCATGGACAGTGCGCGCAGCATAGCCGGATGCAAACTGTCATAAATACTGGCCACGCGGGTATTGTTGCGATCTACCGCCAGGATATATTGCGTTAAATCGTTGGTGCCGACCGAGATAAAGTCGATCCGGTTAGCCAGATGCGGCAGCATAAATACCATTGATGGTACTTCCAGCATAATGCCGATACGCGGTTTCGGGATCGCATAGCCGATCATCTCCTCGACCTCGCGCCCGGCGCGTTCGATCAGACGTCGCGCTTCATCGACTTCATCAATACTGGTGACCATCGGCAACAAAATGCTGAGGTTGCCAGTCGCCGCATTGGCGCGCAGCATCGCGCGGACCTGGATCAAAAAGATCTCCGGCTGATCCAGCGTAATGCGGATCCCGCGCCAGCCCAGACACGGGTTCTCCTCGCTGATCGGCATATAGGGCAGTTGCTTATCCGCTCCCACATCCAGGGTCCGCAGCGTCACCGGTTTATCGTTAAACATTTGCAGCATCCCTTGATACTGCGCCACCTGCTCTTCTTCCGAGGGAAACCCGCTTTGCAGCATAAAGGGAATTTCAGTACGGTACAGGCCGATACCGTCGATCCGACTGCCTAACTTTTCCTCATGCTCGGGACTGAGCCCGGCATTCAGCATCACTTTGACTCGCTCGCCGCTTTTCAGTTGGGCGGGAAGATTGACGTCGTCCTCCGCCAGACGACTGAGTTCTATCTCTTCACTAATGAGCCGCTGATATTCCTGAATAAGCACGGGTTCAGGATCGACCAGTAATTCACCGCGATAGCCATCCACCACCAACGTACGGCGATGTAGCACCGAAGGCTGGATATCCGCTCCCATGACGGTCGGGATACCGAGCGCGCGCACCATAATCGCCGCATGCGAGTTTGCCGCGCCGTCGCGCACTACAACGCCCGCCAGCCTGTCCTGCGGCAGCTCCGCCAGGGTGGTCGCCGACAGCTCATCCGCGACCAGAATAAAACGTTCCGGCCAGGCGTTTGGCCCCTGAACTGAATCATCAAGGTGGAATAACAGCCGCTGACCCAGCGTGCGTAAGTCTCCCGCACGTTCTTTGAGATAGTTATCGGTTAGCGCCGCAAATTGCTCGGCAAATTTTTCGATGATTTTTTTAACGGCCCACTCCGCAACAGCGCCTTTGTCGACCTCGGCGAAGAGTTCGCGACGCAGTCTGGCGTCTGAAAGCAGGTGTGAGTACAGATCGAAAATGGCTGCCGTCTCTTTTTGCGCGCCAGCGGCAAAGCGTTTGCTGTATCGTCGGAATTCGTTCGCCGCCTCTTCCAGCGCGCCGGTCAGTCGTTCGCGTTCAAGAGAGGTATCCAGCGTAGACGCTTCGTAAACCTGTTCCATCAGCGGCATGGTCGCGTCTTGCCAGCCCGTTGCGATAGCCACGCCCGGCGCCGCAGGAAGCGCGCGGATTCGCGTCTGCCGATATTGCCCGAACAGCGCTGTGACCTGCGACTGCGACAGGATAGCCGCCATCTGCGTAGCGAGCGTGACGAGGAAAGACTCTTCGCTTTCATCGTACTGGCGCAATTCGCGCTGCTGTACGACCAGCACGCCGAGAAGTTGGCGACGCTGAATGATCGGCACGCCGAGAAACGCGCGAAAACGCTCCTCTTTTACCGAAGGAATGTATTTAAAGCTGGGATGTTTTTGCGCATCGGCAAGGTTAATGGGTTCCGCCAGCCTGCCCACCAGACCTACGATCCCCTCATCAAACGCAAGCGCAACGGTTCGGCCACGCGGTTTTTTCAACCCCCGCGTCGCCATCAGGTAATAACAGCGTCGGTCATGATCGGCCAGGTAAACCGAGCAAACCTCTGTATCCATCGCAAGACAGATATCCGTGACCAGAATATTCAGCGCCTCGTTCAGACGCGGCGCACTGGCCACTTTTTCGACTATTTCGCGCAGGCGAGTGAGCATAATTTGCGTGGCTTAACCTCTTTTACGTCGATAAGCAGGCGCGCTTTGTAGCTTAGGGGGATTATCCTGAAGCGCCATGACAACACTTGCAAACTCTTTCATTACCCTGCGGTAGACATCGCGTTTAAATGACACCACTTGTCGAACCGGATACCAGTAACTTACCCAGCGCCAGCCGTCAAACTCCGGCGTACTGCTGGTTTGCATATTGATTTCGGCGTCGGCGCTCATTAACTGCAAAAGAAACCACTTTTGTTTCTGGCCGATACATACCGGCTTTGTGTCCCAACGCACCAAACGTTTTGGTAACTTGTAACGCAACCAGTTGCGAGTAGAAGCAAGGATCCGCACATCTTTACGGCTTAACCCAACTTCTTCAAACAGTTCCCGGTACATCGCCTGTTCTGCCGACTCCCCTGGATTTATCCCGCCCTGCGGGAACTGCCAGGAGTGCTGACCAAATCGCCGGGCCCACATCACCTGCCCCTGACGATTACAAATTACGATACCTACATTTGGGCGGTAGCCATCGTCATCAATCACCGGACTACCTCAACATAAACCTTATATATGAACGATTGTTTCATACTCCAGTGAGGCGGTAAACCACTCTGTAATAGTGACACAGCCTAATAACAATTGAATAACTCACAGTAAATAGCCGAGTTATAAACAGATGATGACGCCCTTGCGCCATTTTATTCACCTTTTCTGTGGATATAGTTGTGAAGAAGTATGGAATTACCACGGGAAAACCCAGAACAGTCTGAATTCCTCATGCTGAAAACAGTAAAAATAGTGCCTTATATTCATTGTGTTATAGACAAATCTTACATGCCACCTTCATAAAGCGTGACCAGCATCACATCTAAGATCCTTATGCTGATGAAAGATCAACCAGCGTCGGTTTTATCCACAGATTGTGCCAATAACTTACGCACTATTTGTCTGAATTTTCGATTTTCGTCGCACGTCAAGGCTGTAAATGGAAACAGTAGTGGCGGTTTTACACAGTTATCCCAACTTTCTGTGGATAACATAGTGTAAGATCCTGTTTATTGTCAGTGACCAGAATTGGAAAACCCGCTTCAGCGTTGCGCAACACGAAGAAACAACACAAAAAAGGCAATAAAAATCAGTCTATTGAATATAAGACACAGAAAAAGATAAACTCTGCCCATACGGTATAAAATCACTGCTCATTTTTTGACCTAAGGTAATTGTCATGTCCGCTCTTTGTCCGCTACTGACTCCGCCTGCTTCGGAAGCATTGCTGTTAGCCCAGGCGCGGCAGCTTTCCGGCTATACGTTAGGCGAGCTGGCGGCGATGGCCAGCATTACCACGCCTAAAGATTTGAAGCGAGACAAAGGCTGGATCGGCGTCTTGCTGGAGATCTGGCTCGGCGCCAGCGCCGGGAGCAAGCCGGAGCAGGATTTCGCCGCATTAGGCGTAGAACTGAAAACCATCCCGGTGGATAGTCTGGGTCGTCCTCTGGAAACAACCTTTGTTTGCGTGGCGCCGTTAACCGGTAACAGCGGCGTGACCTGGGAGACAAGTCACGTACGACATAAATTGAAGCGCGTGCTATGGGTGCCGGTCGAAGGCGATCGCAGCATACCGTTAGCCGAACGCCGCGTAGGTTCGCCGCTACTCTGGAGTCCGAGTGAAGAAGAGGACAGGCAGCTACGCCTCGACTGGGAAGAGCTGATGGACATGATAGTGCTGGGCCAGGTGGAACGCATTACCGCCCGCCATGGCGAAGTCTTGCAACTACGACCCAAAGCCGCCAATGCCAGGGCGCTCACCGAGGCTATCGGCGCGCGCGGGGAACCTATTTTGACGCTACCGCGTGGATTTTATCTGAAAAAAAATTTTACGCAGGCGCTGCTGGCTCGCCATTTTTTATTGCAGAATCCGTAACGTCCATTACACGCAAATGCGCCTCAGCTATGGCTACGCATCGGGCCGACGCCGGATAAACGTAAGCGTATTGTCGCCGCTATTTTACACCGTTCCTGGTTGCGCAAATTCAGCCTGGGCTTTCGCCCGTCACTCGACGGGCCTATAATTACCGCTTCTTTTTTTGGCAGGACTTTGTTCGATGTTATTTGCATGGATAACCGATCCTAATGCCTGGCTGGCGCTCGGTACGCTGACGCTGCTGGAGATTGTACTTGGGATCGACAACATTATTTTTCTTTCTCTGGTGGTAGCAAAACTTCCTACGGCGCAACGAAACCACGCACGGCGGCTTGGGTTGGCGGCGGCGATGGTTATGCGCCTGGCGCTGCTGGCGTCAATCGCCTGGGTCACTCGGCTGACTAATCCGCTGTTTGAGCTTTTCGGCGAAGCGATTTCCGCCCGCGATCTCATTCTGTTACTGGGCGGGTTATTTTTAATCTGGAAAGCCAGCAAGGAGATCCATGAGTCCATCGAAGGCGAAGAAGAAGGGTTAAAAACCCGGGTTTCTTCTTTCCTGGGCGCAATAGTGCAGATTATGCTGCTGGATATTATTTTCAGCCTTGATTCAGTTATCACAGCGGTTGGCCTCTCCGATCATCTGTTTATTATGATGGCGGCAGTCGTTATTGCCGTGGGTGTCATGATGTTTGCGGCACGGCCCATCGGCGAGTTTGTCGATCGCCATCCGTCGGTAAAAATGCTGGCGCTCTCCTTTCTGATCCTGGTTGGCTTTACCCTGATTCTGGAAAGTTTCGACGTTCACGTTCCGAAAGGGTATATCTATTTCGCCATGTTCTTCTCTATCGCAGTAGAGAGCCTGAACCTGTTGCGTAATAAAAAGAATCCGCTGTAATCCTGTCTCGCTCCCCCGCCGGGGAGCGAATACTCACTTTATTTCCTTTCTTCTCACAGATTAAGATTTTGCTGCTTCCGACATGCAGAGCTGCGCGTTATTACTAGACTATTATCAGACATATGATTAACAGACTATTATCAGATGCAGGCTATGTGAGGACAAACGGATGAAAAAGTGGGCAGTTGTAATTTCCGCAGTAGGGTTGGCTTTTGCGGTATCCGGATGCAGCAGCGATTATGTAATGGCGACGAAAGATGGTCGTATGATCCTGACCGATGGAAAACCACAAGTTGACGATGATACCGGTCTGGTCAGCTATACCGATGCACAGGGAAACGAGATGCAAATCAACCGTGACGAAGTGTCTCAAATCATCGAACGTTAAGCGGTGGCCTGTGATCGAGGTCAGCGTTCTGCAAGCCTTCAGGCTGCGTCCCGTAACGGTGCGTGGCGACCACGCCCGGTAACAATTACGCCGCGCAGCCTGCAATTTTACTTTCCCTTTTGCCTTCCCTCTGCCATTTTTATTGTCCTTTGTCGGGAATTTCTGACTTCATAATAAAAAGGAAACGGCTATGCACTATCACCGTATACCCCACAGCTCGCTCGAAGTAAGTACGCTAGGGCTGGGCACAATGACATTTGGTGAACAAAACAGCGAAGCCGACGCTCACGCACAGCTCGACTATGCCATCGCAAATGGCATTAACCTTATCGACGCCGCCGAGATGTATCCGGTACCGCCGCGCCCGGAAACACAAGGGCTGACGGAATCCTATATCGGTAACTGGCTCGCCAAACGCGGCAACCGTGAAAAACTGATCATCGCCAGCAAAGTTAGCGGACCGGCACGTAATAATGATCAAGGCATCCGGCCTCATCAGGCGCTGGATCGTAAAAATATTCGCGAAGCGCTACACGACAGTTTGACCCGGTTGCAAACCGACTATCTGGATTTGTATCAGGTGCACTGGCCGCAGCGCCCCACTAACTGCTTCGGTAAACTCGGCTATAACTGGACGGACTCCACGCCAGTAGTAAGTCTGCTGGAGACGTTAGACGCGCTAAGTGAGTTTCAGCGAGCGGGTAAGATTCGTTATATTGGCGTTTCAAATGAGACAGCGTTTGGCGTTATGCGCTATCTGCATCTGGCGGAAAAACATGACCTGCCGCGTATTGTCACTATCCAGAACCCCTATAGCCTGTTAAACCGCAGCTACGAGGTCGGACTGGCGGAAGTCAGCCAGTATGAAGGTGTTGAATTGCTCGCCTATTCCTGTCTGGCGTTTGGCACATTAACCGGTAAATACCTGAACGGGGCCAAACCCGCAGGCGCGCGGAATACCTTGTTCAGCCGCTTCACACGTTACAGCGGCGAACAGGCGCAAAAAGCCGTTGCCGCCTACGTCGATATCGCGAAGCGTCACAATCTTGATCCGGCGCAGATGGCGCTGGCCTTTGTTCGCCGCCAGCCGTTTGTCGCCAGTACGTTACTGGGCGCAACCACGATGGCGCAGCTCAAGACGAATGTGGAAAGTCTGCATCTGACGTTAAGCGAAGAGGTCCTGGCGGAGATTGAGGCGGCGCATCAGGTTTATACCTACCCGGCGCCGTGATAGTCAGTGCCCGGTGGCGCTACGCTTCCGGGCTTACAGAGACAATGTAAGCCGGATAACGCGCGCTCGCCGCCCGGCATATTCACTCAGTATGATGCCTGCCGGCGCTGCCAGATCCACAGCGCCGCGATCGCCAGCGCGAACAGCACGCCAAAGCCGATACCTATCGCCACTGCCGGAACGCCAACCAGCACCGCCAGCGAGTACAGTCCCAGCATTAATAGCATGGCGCTATTCTCGCCCAGATTTTGTACGGCAATGGCATTCCCGGCGCCAACGCTCTTCTTACCGCGCTCCTGGAGCAAAGCGTTGAGCGGCACCACAAAAAAGCCGCCCAGCATACCTATCAACAGCAACAAGGCATAAGCAGGCAGCAATGCGTGCTGTAATGAGAAGATCGCAACCACAACGCCAATCAAAATCCCGGCGGGCATACAGCGCGATACGGTCTCCAGCGTCACCAGTTTTGCCGCCGCGCCCGCGCCGACCACAATGCCTACCGCCACCATGGCGTTCAGGTAAGTCGGCGTGGCGTTATCCGTAATCCCCAGCGCCACCGGCACCCACAGCACCAGCAGAAAACGCAGCGTCACGCCTGCGCCCCAGAATAGCCCGGTCCCCACCAGCGAAAAACGCGTTTCACCGTTACGCCAAAGGACAACGCAAGCGCTGAAGAAGCTACGCGTCATCGCCGACAACCGCCAGGATTGTCCTGGACGCGCCGCCACAAGCTTCGGGATAAACAGGTTCGCCGCCACTGCGCCAGCGTAGGCCAACGCGCAGGCAACCAGCGCAGCGATGACATGCCAGTCGGCCAATACGCCGCCCGCGACGGAACCGAGCAAAATCGCCGCAATCGTAGAGGCTTCCATCAGGCCATTGGCTTTCACCAGCTTATCGCCCGTCGTCAGTTCGCCCAGAATACCGTATTTCGCCGGAGAATAAGCCGCCGCGCCAATCCCGACCAACGTATAACCGACAAAAGGATTTACGCCGAGGCAGATACCTGCCGCTCCCGCCAGTTTAAGACCATTGGCGACCATCATCACCCGGCCTTTGGCAAAGCTGTCCGCTATCTGGCCGACAAACGGCGCAAAAAGAATGTAAGCGCCCACAAACACCATTTGCAAAACAGGCTGGCTCCAGTCCGGGTAAAACTGAGCTTTCAGCAGTGCCAGCGTCGCAAACAGCAACGCATTATCGCCAAAAGCCGAGAGAAACTGCGCGACAATCACCGACAGCATCCCTTTCGACCAGATGGAGGTGTTAGTACGTACTGACTCACTCATGATGTTGTTCCGGCGCATCCACCCAACTTTTCAGCGTCACAAAATCGGGTTTCCCGCTGCCAAGCAAGGGAAGCTGCTTCAGATAACGGATATCACGCGGGACGGCAAGTTCCGGAATACCGTGTTCACGGGCATAGTGCTGTAACTTTTCTCGGGTGAGTTCGCTGTCAGTCGTAAACAGTACCAGCGCTTCACCTTTGCTGGCATCGCTTTTAATGGCGGTAGCGTGCATTTTGTCCGCCGAAACGCCAAGCGCCAGTTGCTCGACCATCTCCAGCGAGACCATTTCGCCAGCAATTTTCGCAAAGCGTTTCGCGCGCCCCTGAATCTGCACAAAACCATTTTCATCGAAGCGTACAATATCGCCCGTGTCGTACCACCCGCGCTCGGTTTCGCCGCTGGCGTTTTCCGCCGACGGCACCTCCAGCACGCCCGGTTTTTCCACGCGCAGATAGCCATTCATGATATTCGGCCCTTTCAGCTGTAGCCGACCGCCGTTTTCAATACCGGGCACCGCCAGCAGACGCGCGTCCATGCCAGGCAGAATGCGGCCAACAGTGCCAGGCTTAGCCGCCATCGGCACGTTAATCGAGACTACTGGCGCGCATTCCGTTACCCCGTAGCCCTCAAGAATGCGCAGACCGAATTTATCCTGCCACAGTTGTTTGGTGCTCTCCTGAAGTTTTTCCGCACCGGCCACCACATAGCGCAGGCGATAAAAATCATACGGATTGGCAAAGCGCGCATAGTTGCCGAGGAAGGTTGACGTACCAAACAGCACGGTACAGTTACGGTCATAGACCAGTTCCGGCACAATGCGATAGTGCAGCGGACTTGGATAAAGAAATACTTCCGCGCCGGTCAACAACGGCGTAAACAGGCCCACCGTCAAACCGAACGAGTGAAAGAGCGGCAGCGCCGACATAAAACGGTCATTGGCGGTGAAATCCGCAATCGTTTTTATCTGCTCGACGTTCGCCAGAATGCTTTTATGGCTGTGCACCACCCCTTTCGGGTGCCCTTCCGAGCCGGAGGTAAAAAGAATGATCGCCGCGTCTTCCGGCTGCTGTTTTACCTGCGCCAGTCGCGGCGCCAGGAGGTGGGCAAAAATCCATAGCTTGTCGGCGGGCGTGACGTCCGCTTTTAAATCTTCCAGGTAAACCCAGCGAACCTGCGTTAGCTGTTCCGGCAGGTGCCACAATTTACCTTTATCGAGGAACTGGCGGGAGGTAAAAATCGTTTTAATTTCCGCCGCGGTAATCGCGCTGGTCAGCCCTTTTACCCCCGCCGTGTAGTTCATCATGGCCGGAATGCGGCGACGAGAAACCGCGCCGAAAATCACCGCCGCGCTGATGGCGGCATTCGGCAGCATTAAACCGATTTTCTCGCCCTCAACGCTGTACTTTTCCAGAATCCGGCCAACAAAAAGCGTCTTGGTCAGTAACTTACGATACGTATCCGGCGTAAAGTTAATGTCCTCAATACAGTTTTTACCTGCGCCGTAACGATATTGCGCCGCCAGCAACGATTCGTATAACGTCTCGCGCGGGCGCACCGCCATACGCGCTTCCATCATGATCTGGTGCAGCATCTCACCCGCTATCTTACGTCTGTCGCGCGCGCGCGGCGCTTCCGGCATCGGTATTTGCGTCGGCGGTAAAATATGAAGCTGAATGCGGGGGAATAAGCGCCGTTTAACCAGACCTTTAAGGCGACTGAAAGGCGTAAGCTCCGCGCCGTCAATACGGAGCGGAATGACGGTTGCGCCCGATTTTGCCGCCACAAAGCCTGCGCCGTCATAAATTTTCATCAGCGAGCCGGTCACGGAAATCCGCCCTTCCGGGAAAATCACCACTGGACGCCCCTGCTCCACCAGGCGCACCAGGTGTTTAATGGACATGGGTTTAGTGGGATCGAGCGGCACAAAATCGATCAGCGGCGTTAACCAGCGCATATACCATTGCTGGCTGATGGAGGTATATACCGCAAAGACAGGCCGTACCGGCAAAAACAGCGCCAGTAGCATACCATCGATAAATGAAACGTGATTGGGGGTAATTAAGACCCGGTTCCCCTGTAGCGCCCGGACATCGCCAGTGACGCGCACACGATAAAGCACGCGAAACAGGTTACGGAAAAATCCAAACAGCATTTCAACTCCCTTTGGCCGACAATTCGCTAAAACATGAATTGTGGCAGATTACACGAGTTGCGTAACAGGAGCGATAGCAAAATAGGTTCGAAAAAAAACCTGCGCATCCGCGCAGGTTGGTGCAAGAGACAGGTACGAAGAGCGTACCGAATAATCTCACCAATCAATACCTCTGGGATCTTGATTGTGGGCTTCGCGCGTCTGCATCGCCAGTCCGAAAACGCAAAGGAATAAACGGAAATGCAACGAGTTGTGTAAATTATCCGTTACTGTTACAGGTTCAGGCGAAACAAAAAAAAACCTGCGCATCTCTACGCAGGTTGGTGTAATTCGTGTGATCAACAATGACGTTGATTCCACCTATCAATACCTCTGGGATCACCACTCTATCAACCTGACTCGCTGGCCTGCCAGCAGACAATCGCAACAGCGCTTCGCAAACTGTAACGAAAGATTTGTATTGTCACTTTACAGACGCATTTCTCCCGTGCAGGTCACATTTGCCCGACACGGCGGGGCAAGAGGCTTGAACAGAAGTTCATTTTCCGTAAAACTGGCGTAATGTAAGCGTTTACCCACTATAGGTATTATCATGGCGACCATAAAAGATGTAGCCCGACTGGCCGGTGTTTCAGTCGCCACCGTTTCTCGCGTTATTAACGATTCGCCAAAAGCCAGCGAAGCGTCCCGGCTGGCGGTGACCAGCGCAATGGAGTCCCTGAGCTATCACCCTAACGCCAACGCGCGCGCGCTGGCACAGCAGGCAACGGAAACCCTCGGTCTGGTGGTCGGCGACGTTTCCGATCCTTTTTTCGGCGCGATGGTAAAAGCCGTTGAACAGGTGGCGTATCACACCGGCAATTTTTTACTGATTGGCAACGGGTATCATAACGAACAAAAAGAGCGTCAGGCTATTGAACAGTTGATTCGTCATCGTTGCGCAGCGTTAGTGGTACACGCCAAAATGATTCCGGATGCGGACCTGGCCTCATTAATGAAGCAAATCCCCGGCATGGTGCTGATTAACCGCATTTTACCGGGGTTAGAACACCGCTGTGTCGCGCTGGATGACCGTTACGGGGCATGGCTGGCGACCCGACATCTGATCCAGCAAGGTCATACGCGTATTGGGTATATCTGTTCCAACCACACCATCTCTGATGCCGAAGATCGCCTGAGGGGCTATTACGATGCGCTGGCGGAAAGCCATATTCCGGCTAACGATCGGCTGGTGACGTTCGGCGAACCGGATGAAAGCGGCGGCGAGCAGGCGATGACTGAGTTATTAGGTCGCGGCAGAAATTTTACCGCAGTGGCCTGCTATAACGACTCGATGGCGGCTGGCGCGATGGGAGTATTAAATGATAATGGCGTGGGGGTGCCGGGCGAAGTATCGCTCATCGGTTTTGATGATGTACTGGTCTCACGCTATGTGCGTCCCCGACTGACCACCATTCGGTATCCGATCGTCACCATGGCGACACAGGCGGCGGAACTGGCGTTAGCGCTGGCAGGGAAATGCCCTACGCCGGAAGTAACTCATGTATTTAGTCCGACACTGGTACGCCGACATTCGGTATCCACGCCGACGGATACCGGACACCTGTCGACAACCGATTAATCAGGGTAGCATGATGGCGACAATGCTGGATGTTTCCCGCCATGCGGGCGTATCAAAGGCCACCGTCTCACGAGTGCTGAATGGGACGGGGCAGGTAAAAGAAAGCACGCGCCAGAAAGTGTTTACGGCGATGCAGGCTCTGGACTATCGCCCCAACCTGCTGGCACGCTCGCTGGCGAATCGCACCAGCAACAGCATCGGTCTGGTCGTCTCTACGTTTGACGGCTTCTATTTCGGCAGTTTGTTGCGCCGGGCGTCGCGCCAGGCGGAGTTGCATAACAAGCAGTTGATCGTCACCGATGGTCACGATACGCCGGAACGAGAGCAGAAAGCCGTACAAATGCTGGCCGACAGACAGTGCGACGCTATTATTCTTTACACTCGCTATATGGATGAGCCGGCGATTTTGTCGTTGATTGACGCCACGGAAATGCCGCTGGTGATTATTAATCGCAACGTCACTCAGGCCCGCGATCGCGCTATTTTCTTCGAGCAGGAGACGGCGGCATTCCAGGCGGTGGAATACCTGATTACGCAGGGCCATCGCGATATCGCCTGTATTACGCTGCCTGTTCATACTCCCACCGGCACATCACGCGTAGCGGGTTATCGCAAGGCGCTGGAAAAGTATGGTATTCCCTGGCAACCGGCAAAAGTGAAATACGGCGATTACACGCTGACGCGCGGCTATGACGCCTGCCGGGAATTGCTGGAAGAAGGCGTCACGTTTAGCGCGCTATTCGCCTGTAATGATGACACGGCGCTGGGCGCAGCAAAAGCGCTGCGCCAGGCCGGATTACGCATCCCGCAGGATGTGTCGCTGTTTGGTTTTGACGATGCGCCGGGCGCAACCTGGCTTGAACCGGGGCTTTCAACAGTCTATTTACCCATCGAGGATATGATAGCCACCGCGATCGATCAGGCCGTTCGTCTGGCGAACAGCGAGCCGGTCGCCCCGATCCCACCCTTTACCGGCACGCTGATTCTGCGTGAGTCTGTCTCCGCGGGCCCGTTTTTTCAACGTCCGGCCTAATGATGCGCTTCAGAACATCTCCAGCGCTAACAGCTCCTCAATGGTCTGACGACGGCGGATCAGCCGCGCCTGTCCATTGTCAAACAGTACTTCCGGCAGGAGCGGGCGGCTGTTGTAATTCGATGACATAGACGCGCCGTACGCGCCGGTATCGTGCAATACGAGGTAATCGCCGGGGATGACCGCAGGTAAGGCGCGTGTTTCAACCATTCCCCCTTCCTGCTGCGTAAAAACATCGCCTGATTCGCATAGCGGCCCGGCGACCACCGTCTCGACCCACGGGCCATTTTCAAGCGCGCGACCATCCGCCGCCAGCGCCGAAATACGGTGATAGCTACCGTACATCGCCGGGCGCATCAGATCGTTAAAACCCGCATCTACCAGCACGAAATGGCGGCTTCCCATCTGTTTTACGCTACGCACCTGCGTTACCAGCACACCCGATTGCGCCACCAGAAAACGTCCGGGTTCGATCTCAAGTTTGACCGCATGTCCCAGATGGCGGGCGATTTGCTCGCGCGCCGCGTTCCACAGGCCATAGTAATGGCGCGTATCAACGGGCTCTTCTCCCTCACGATAAGGTATCGAGAGTCCGCCGCCTGCCGAAATCGCGTCCAAATCCTGACCACATTCCAGCACCTGGCGTACCATCGCGCCGCAAACCTGCTCCAGATGGCCATAATCGACGCCGGATCCAATGTGCATATGGATACCGACAAGTTTCAGTCGGTATTTCTGCATTACCGCCAGCGCCGCCGGAAGATCGCTATGCCAGATGCCGTGTTTGCTGTTTTCGCCCCCGGTGTTGGTTTTCTGGCTGTGGCCGTGACCAAAGCCAGGATTCACGCGCAACCAGACGCGATGCCCAGGCGAAACCTGACCAAGCTGCGTCAGCATATCTACCGAGCCGGCATTGACCGGAATATGCAGTTCACTGACGCGCGCCAGCGTGGCGGCGTCAATCACATCGGCGGTAAAAACGATATCATCAGGGCACGTTTGCGGATCGTAGCCCGCCGCCAGCGCACGTTCGATCTCCCCCAATGAAACAGAATCCACCTTGACGCCCTGCGCGCGCATTAAGCGCAGGATATGAATGTTCGAACAGGCTTTTTGCGCAAAACGCACGACGTCAAACTGCTGCAGGGCGGCTATCTGACGGCGAATAATGTGCGCGTCATAGACCCAGACCGGACAGCCGAATTCAGCAGGCAATCTGAGCAAATTTTCAGCGTTAAGGTCAGTTTCAGCGTAATAATGCGGCAATGACATAACAAACTCCGGAACAGGCTTTTTAACGATTACGCCATACCTTAGAAAGAATAAAAAATATCGTTTTATCGTCAGTCTATGCAAAAATGATATGGGATAAATGATTCAGGGAAACGTATGGCTGCCGTTAATTTACGTCACATTGAAATTTTTCATGCCGTAATGACCGCCGGAAATCTCACCGAAGCGGCGCGGCTGCTGCATACCTCGCAGCCTACCGTCAGTCGCGAGCTGGCGCGTTTTGAGAAAGTGCTGGGATTAACGCTGTTTGAGCGCACACGCGGGCGCTTACATCCGACGGTGCAAGGGCTACGCCTGTTCGAAGAGGTACAACGCTCCTGGTATGGGTTGGATCGTATCGTCAGCGCGGCGGAAAGTCTGCGCGAGTTCCGTCAGGGCGAACTCTCTATCGCCTGCCTGCCGGTCTTTTCACAATCCTTTTTGCCGCCGCTACTACCGCCTTTTCTGGCGCGTTATCCGGATGTCAGCCTGAATATTGTGCCGCAGGAGTCGCCGTTGCTGGAAGAGTGGCTCTCCGCCCAGCGCCACGACTTAGGGCTGACGGAGACGCTTCATGCCCCGGCAGGAACAACCCGTACCGAGTTACTAACGCTAAATGAAGTGTGCGTACTGCCCTGCGACCATCCGCTTGCCGCCAAAACGGTACTGACGCCAGACGATTTTCAGGGGGAAAACTTTATCAGCCTCTCCCGCCTGGACAGCTATCGACAGTTATTGGATACGTTATTTGCCGAACATCAGGTGAAGCGCAGAATGGTGGTGGAAACGCATAGCGCGGCCTCCGTCTGCGCGATGGTGCGCGCCGGGGCGGGCGTTTCGATCGTTAACCCGCTGACTGCGCTTGACTATGCCGCCAGCGGCGTCACCGTTCGCCGCTTCAGCATTGACGTGCCCTTTACCGTCAGCCTGATTCGCCCGCTACACCGCCCCGCCTCCGCGCTGGTTGACGCCTTCAGTAAGCATTTACAAACGCATCTTTCGCGCCTGGTCGAACCGCTGGAGGTTATTCTGGGGCCGATGACGAAAGCATAAAGCTCACGGCATCTGCGGCATGAATTGCCGTGGTATCGAAAACCGGTAGCGCGCTTTGCGTCTGGGGAACAAGCAAACCTATTTCAGTGCAGCCAAAAATAACGCCCTGCGCGCCTTGCGCAGCCAGTTGTTCGATAACCTGTAAATAATAGTGGCGCGACGCGTCAGTGAATGTCCCCTGACAGAGCTCGTCAAAAATGACCTGATTGATACGCGCCCGATCGTCCGCCTCCGGCACGATGGTCTCAATCGCAAATTGCTGTTCCAGCCGCCCGCGATAAAAATCCTGCTCCATCGTATAGCGGGT
Source organism: Salmonella sp. SJTUF15591 (assembly GCF_043356435.1). Lineage (NCBI taxonomy): Bacteria > Pseudomonadati > Pseudomonadota > Gammaproteobacteria > Enterobacterales > Enterobacteriaceae > Salmonella > Salmonella sp. SJTUF15591. Next base: position 317,502 of record NZ_JBEUJO010000002.1, read on the forward strand.
CCCTAATAGCGCCACGCGATGCAACCCCTGACGGGCGATGGCTCGCCCGGTAGCATCCGCGATGTGTAGGAAAGGCAGAGAACAACGAGATTCAATAACGTGCGCGATTTTATGCATGGTGTTGGTACACAACACAATGCCTTCTGCGCCCGCCTGCTGTAACCCCTGCGCGGCCTGCGCCAGGATATCGCCCGCTTTATCCCACTCGCCGCGGCGTTGACATACTTCAATATCGTGGAAATCTACGCTATGCAGCAGTAAGCTCGCCGAGTGCAGGCCTCCCAGCTGCTGTTTAATGCCTTCATTGATTAAACGGTAATAAGGGATAGTCGATTCCCAGCTCATACCACCCAACAGTCCGATCGTTTTCACTGCGCTCTCCTTTTTGTAAAGCATTATGGCAGTGAAGCAAACTTACACATCCGTTTCCAGTCTATTTTTCATCATGCCGGATAACAGGCGTTATCCGGCATGGGAGGGGGGATTACACGCCAATATTTCTTAGCTTCTCGCCCGCCATTAGCTTGCGTTCGATATGCTCCAGGGTGACATTTTTGGTTTCCGGAATCAGCCAGAAAGTGATGCCGATAAAAGCGATATTCAGCGCGGTGTAAAGCCAGAATGTACCTGCCGCGCCAATGCTGTCCAACAGTGTCAGGAATGTCGCGCCGATGATCATGTTCGATACCCAGTTTGTCGTGGTTGAACAGGTAATGCCAAAATCACGGCATTTCAGCGGCTGGATTTCCGAACACAGTATCCACACCACCGGAGCGGCGCTCATCGCGTAACCGGCGATACACATCATCGTCATCCCAACGGAAAGCCAGGAGAGACCGCTTGATGCCGTACCGTTATCAAACTGCATCAGGCAGTAGCCCAACACCAATGTCCCTAACGCCATTACGCTGAAACCGATTTTTAACGCCGGTTTACGCCCGGCCTTATCGACCGTAAAGACGGCGATAAACGTCGCGAACATAAAGGTCAGTCCGACCACCAGCGTAGCGATCATTTGCTGTTCCGTGGTGGTAAAGCCGGCCATCTTAAAAATGCGCGGCGCATAGTACATAATGATGTTCATGCCGGTGAACTGCTGCATTGCCTGTAGCAGCATACCGAGGAACACGGCGCGGCGAACATTGCGGTTAGCTTTAAATAATGCCCACCCTCCCTGCTTGAGTTTGAGGCTTTCCCGAATTTCATTCAGTTCATCACGGGCTTTTTCCGAGGTATCGCGCAGCATACGCAGCACCTCTTCCGCTTCAATATGGCGACCTTTTTGCGCCAGCCAACGCGGACTATTCGGCAGGAATACCACGAGAATAATGAGCAACACCGCAGGCAGCGCCAGCACGCCCAACATCGCGCGCCAGTTGCCGCTGTAGCTGAATGCCGTATCGGATAAAAAAGCCAGCACAATGCCTAACGTCACCATCAGTTGATACATACTGATCATTTTGCCGCGAACATTTTCACTTGCCATTTCAGAGAGATAAAGCGGCGCGGTATAGGACGCAATCCCTACTGCTACGCCCAGTATCACGCGGGCGCCAATCAATACTTCCACGCTGGAAGCAAACGCCGACCCCAGCGAGCCGAGCACGAACAAAATCGCGCCAGCCATCAGGCTATACTTACGCCCCAGCCGGAATGAAAGCCAGCCGTTAAATAATGCGCCAATTGCCGCGCCAAGCATCATGCTGCTGACGACCCATTCCTGCAGCCGGCTGGTCAGTACGAAATGGTCGGTAATAAAAGGCAGCGCCCCGGCGATAACGCCGATATCCAGACCAAATAACAGTCCCGCTACCGCTGCAGAAACCGAAACAAACATATTCATACGTCGTGTGTCGCGAAGCGAACGCGGCGTTAAAGCAGAGTCATGATTAATAGAGACCATATTTTCCTGCCACAACAGAGTAAGACATAGCCTGAAAGTACGGGATACTCTTCCTCAAGTGTCAGGCTGGAAACGGCATAAATATGGATTAAATGGCTACGCTATAGCGATATGTGATGGATATTACACTTTTTAAATTTAACGCCGTTGCCGGGTATTTTTTCAAACCACCAATATTTCAATAAGTTAAAGCATTGATCATAGCTATTATTTAACAATATATGGATTAAGTTAAACCCACAATATGGACTATGCTAATGAGATCATAAAAAAACCCTGTACGAGGACAGGGCTTTATCAGTTTTTTCGGCCAAAGAGTCGACTTTCCCAGAAACGCATTTGTCAGTAGCGGATTAACGCGCCAGCCAACCGCCATCTACCGCTATGGTATAGCCGTTAACATAATCAGCGGCGCTGGATGCCAGGAAGACTACCGGGCCCATTAAATCGCCCGGTAGCCCCCAACGTCCAGCCGGAATACGGTCGAGAATTTCGGCGCTACGTTGTGCATCAGCGCGCAATTGCTGGGTATTATTCGTGGACATATAGCCCGGCGCGATGGCGTTCACATTGATATTGTGTTTCGCCCACTCGTTCGCCATCAGACGCGTTATTCCCATTACGCCGCTTTTCGACGCGGTATAAGACGGAACGCGAATGCCGCCCTGGAAGGAGAGCATAGACGCGATATTAATAATTTTGCCGCCGTTGCCCTGGGCAATAAAATGTTTTGCCGCCGCCTGAGACATAAAGAACACGCTCTTGATGTTCAGGTTCATGACGTCATCCCAGTCTTTTTCCGTGAAATCAATCGCATCTTCACGACGGATTAAACCCGCGTTATTCACCAGAATATCAATATGACCGTATTCCGTCACCGCCCGTTCCAGTAGCGCCGGAATGCCATCGATTTGACGCAGATCGGCTGTCAGGCTTAAAAAACGACGTCCCAGAGCGGTGACGCGCGCAATAGTTTCCGTCGGTTCAACAATGTTAATACCGACAATGTCACAGCCCGCTTCCGCCAGCCCTAACGCCATCCCCTGCCCCAATCCGGTATCGCACCCCGTCACAACCGCGACTTTACCTTCAAGAGAAAATGCATTCAAAATCATTGTTAATCCTTATTTTTGTCATGCCTGTCACGCACAGGCGTTATCACCGGTCGCGACTAGCGCAGATCTTGTACCGCAACGTGATCCATGTCATCGAAGACCTGATTTTCTCCCACCATGCCCCAAATAAACGTATAGGCTTTGGTGCCAACGCCGGAATGTATTGACCAGCTTGGGGAAATAACCGCCTGTTCATTACGCATCACAATATGACGGGTTTCCTGAGGCTGCCCCATCATATGGAAAACGCAACTGTCTTCTTCCATATTGAAATAGAGGTAAACTTCCATACGGCGCTCATGGGTATGGCATGGCATGGTGTTCCATAGATTGCCGGGCGCCAGTTCGGTGAGTCCCATACTGAGCTGACAGGTTTCCAGTACATCCGGTACGAAGTATTTATTGATGGTGCGACGGTTACTGGTGAGGTTATCGCCTAAGGTGACGGGCGCAACGTCGGCAGGCGACACTTTTTTCGTCGGATAAGCGGTATGCGCTGGCGCGCAGTTGTAATAAAACTTCGCCGGTCTGCTCGCCTCATTGCTGACGAAGACCAACTCTTTCGCCCCTTTACCAATATACAGAGCATCACGATGACCAATGTCATGGCGCTGCCCGTCAACGATAATGGCGCCCGCGCCGCCAATATTAATGACGCCCAGCTCGCGGCGGTCCAGTAACCGGGAAACGCCAAGCTGTTTACCCACCTCTCCGCCGATTTCAACAGAATGGCTGACGGGCATAATGCCGCCGACAATAATACGGTCGATATGGCTGTAGACCATCGTATATTCATCAGCGACAAAAATATTTTCTATTAAAAACTCGCGTCGCAGCGCCTGGGTGTCCAGCGTTTTAGCGTGCTCGCTATGGATGCTTTGCCTTACGTCCACTTTTCCCTCCAATGATAAATCGATCGCAATGGCATAAAATCAAAACACTGTTTTGATTTATTTAACGGCATCATAGTCGCCTGGATGAAGGTTTTCAATAATAAATAAAACAACGTTTCATTTATATGGTTGGTTATTTTTAAAACTGCTGTAGCGATCACGATCGGCGCTAAAACTTATACACTTGTATGATTTTCAGACATGTGCGCCAGGTGCTGTATGCGGTTACTCAGATAAAAATTGAAGCTTGTTTTAGAACGAGGTCTGATGTGCGAATTGAATTAAAAGCGGTATGCGTCTGCAATGCCCGACGCGGCAAGACGTTCCGCGCTATAACGAAAAAGGGGGTTCTGTTACTGGCTTTGCCCTCGTGATAGAGGGCTTTTTATGACGGAATAATGAAGCAGAAAAAGGATGGCTGGCGCAGGATCAATCGCGTTCAATGGTTAAAGCAACGCCCTGGCCGCCACCGATACACAGCGTCGCCAGGCCTTTTCGCGCGTCGCGTTTAACCATTTCGTGCACCAGTGAAACCAGAATTCGACAGCCGGAAGCGCCAATAGGATGCCCCAGCGCAATCGCGCCGCCATTAACGTTTACCCGTCGCTCATCCCATTCCAGCATTTTTCCTACCGACAACGCCTGGGCGGCAAACGCTTCGTTGGCTTCGATAAGGTCGACCTCCGCCAGTTGCCAACCGGCACGCTCCAGACAGCGCCGGGTAGCATATACCGGCGCAATCCCCATTAGCGCAGGATCGACGCCGACGCTGGCAAACGCGCGGATGCGCGCCAGCACCGGCAGCCCCAGCGCCTGGGCTTTCGCCTCGCTCATCATCATCACCGCGGCGGCGCCATCGTTGATTGAGGAGGCATTACCCGCCGTCACCGAACCTAAACTATCAAACGCCGGATGCAGCAGGGCTAACCCCTCCGCACTGGCGTCGGCCCGCGGTTGTTCATCCGTATCGACAATTGCGGTCTGCCCATTACGTTGCGTGACGATGGGGACAATCTCATCTTTAAAACGTCCGGTATCAATCGCGGCCCTGGCTTTTTGCTGCGAACTGAGCGCATAAGCATCCTGTAACTCGCGGCTGATGCCATATTCCCGCGCCAGGTTTTCTGCCGTCACGCCAATGTGATAATCGTTGAAGGCATCCCATAAGCCATCATGTACCAGACTATCCACCAGATTGTCGGCATCAGGCAACGCGCCGGTACGGCTGTCATTGAGGACATGCGGCGCACGGCTCATATTCTCCTGCCCGCCCGCAATAACAATGTCCGCTTCGCCGCACTGAATAGCCTGCGTCGCCAGGTGCAACGCTTTTAAACCGGAACCACAAACGTCATTAATGGTAATAGCGGAAACGGTAGTCGGCAGCCCTCCTTTGATGGCTGACTGGCGCGCCGGATTCTGCCCGGCGCCAGCCGTCAGCACCTGACCGAGGATGACCTCATCGATAGCGTTAGCGTCCACGCCGGTGCGCTCAATTAACGCTTTTACGACCATGCTCCCCAGCTCGACGGCGGAATGACGGGCCAGCGTTCCCTGAAAACAGCCGATGGGTGTCCGTAAAGCCCCCACTATCACAACCTCTTTCATTACCACCTCAGCGCAAAATGACACCGCCATAGTAGAGCATTGTTAAAATTAGTTATCTTGATTGTTTAAAAAAAGTGAGTTTTATCACAAAGGAAATGACGCTGATTTGACGGTGACGCAGCTTATTTCTGCTGCAAATGGTAGCGAAGCCAGTTCCCCGCCGTTCCGGGCGGCGTTTTCTTGTTCCACAGCAAATCAATAGCAATCGCCCTCGGCCAGCCAGGAACATCCAGCTGCGCCAGCGGTTTTTCCGCCGCAAACTCTTCCACCAGCGCGCAGGGCAATACGCACCAGCCAAATCCCTGAACCGCCATGCTCAACAGTAATAAATAGTTTGGCGCTGACCAGGCCGGGCCGCGCGTAATGTTGGCGTTAGAGTCAAGGTAGGTATTCAGACGCAGCTCGCGCCAGGTATGCAGTTGCTCCCATTGCAGGTTCGTCTGTGACGCCAACGGATGCGTGGTCGCCACATAAACCCCCATCCAGCTTTGAACAGGCAGACGCGCCGCGCCAATGTCTGTGGGATAGTCATCACGCGCTTCAATCAGGCCTATCTGGGCACGCCCTTTTTGCAGCAGGTCGATGACATCATCATTTTCTCCGATCAAGCATTCAAACTCGGTATGCGGAAATTGACGATCAAACTGCGCCATTAACTCTTCCAGACTGTCAGGGTGCAGGGTATCAGAGAGGACGAACGTGAGCCTTGCCTCCGTCTCGCCGGATAACGTCAGCGCCACCTCATCCAGGCGGTCGCTCGCCGATAAAATAGCCTGAACATAGCTAAGCACCCGTTTTCCTTCTTCGGTCAGAACGGGCTGGCGCGATGATCGATCAAATAATGAAAATCCCAGATCCGCCTCCAGATGCGCAATGGCGGTACTAATGGTGGACTGGCTTTTACGCAGGCGGCGCGCCGCCGCAGAAAACGAACCGCAAGAGACGGTCTCAACAAATGCCATTAACGCTTCAGGTGAGTAACGCATAACCTATCTACTTTATCGATGGATGTTATCTTTTAGGTATCACATTAAACGATAAAATACCGGAAATTTCTTTAGCTTGATTAAGAGTAAGGTTTTTTCGTTTATGCAACATGACGCCATACAACGTCGCTCGCTGCCGGAGCGTATTTTCCATGCTGTCTGTTTTGAAGGTATTGCGACTGCGATACTGGCGCCAACGACCGCCTGGCTAATGCAGCGCTCGGTGCTGGAGATGGGCGGCCTGACGATATTGCTGGCAACGACGGCCATGATCTGGAATATCATTTATAACGCTCTGTTTGATCGACTGTGGCCCGCGCATCAGGTGAGACGAACCGCCAAAGTGCGCGCACTCCATGCGTTAGGATTTGAAAGTGGGTTTATTGTCATTGGTGTGAGTATTGTCGCCTGGGTACTGAATGTCAGCCTGCTACAAGCATTCACCCTGGAAATTGGTTTCTTCCTGTTCTTTTTGCCGTACACGATGCTGTACAACTGGGCATACGATGTTTTACGCCAGCGAATAGTGACCCGCCGCCAACAGCGCGTTAGTGCATGATATTGCTCTTTTTTGCCGGGATCGCAACGCTCCCGGCCCTCCGCCTCCACGACATCCATCTGCTTAAAACGCCCCCAACTGACGCTATTTATGGTAAATTGCGCTTCTTTTTGTGTGTTTTATAGTTGATAAATTCAAATAATGTCTAAAATTTGGTCAAAAGATGAGACTCTCTGGAGTTTTGCATTATACGGAACGGCTGTAGGCGCAGGCACTCTTTTCCTTCCCATCCAGTTGGGATCGGCAGGCGCAATCGTGCTATTTATTACCGCGCTGGTCGCCTGGCCTCTGACATACTGGCCGCATAAGGCGCTGTGTCAGTTTATTCTTTCCTCAAAGACTTCTGCCGGTGAGGGAATTACTGGCGCCGTTACTCATTATTACGGCAAGAAAATCGGCAGTATTATTACCACGCTTTATTTCATTGCGTTTTTTGTCGTGGTATTAATTTATGCTGTGGCGATTACCAATTCCCTGACAGAGCAATTAGCGAAGCATATTCAGATAGATATTCGCATCCGGATGGCAGTTAGCTTCGGCGTAGTACTTATCCTGAATATGATTTTCTTAATGGGAAGACATGCCACTCTTCGCGTAATGGGCTTTTTAGTCTTTCCACTTATCGCTTACTTCTTGTTCCTTTCGCTCTACTTAACCGGAAGCTGGCAACCCTCGTTACTGACCGGGCAGATGTCTTTGGATAGTCACACGTTGCACCAGGTATGGATTTCTATTCCGGTGATGGTTTTTGCTTTTAGCCATACGCCCATTATTTCGACGTTTGCCATCGACAGACGGGAAAATTTTGGTGAGCAGGCCATGGATAAATGCAGAAAGATCATGAAGGTCGCCTACCTGATTATCTGCCTGAGCGTGCTATTCTTTGTCTTTAGCTGCCTGCTCTCCATTCCGCCGTCATACATTGAAGACGCGCGCAACGAAGGCGTTACCATCCTTTCCGCGCTCTCGATGATGCCCAATGCGCCGGCCTGGCTCTCTATTTCCGGTATTATCGTTGCCGTCGTGGCCATGTCGAAATCTTTCCTCGGCACCTATTTCGGCGTCATCGAGGGCGCAACCGAAATGGTAAGAACCACCCTACAGCAGGTTGGCGTGAAAAAAAGCCGGGCGTTCAATCGCGCGCTGTCTATCATGCTGGTCTCCGGGATTACGTTTATTATTTGCTGTATTAACCCGAATGCCATCTCTATGATTTATGCTATTAGCGGCCCGCTCATTGCGATGATTCTGTTTATTATGCCCACGTTGTCAACGTACCTGATACCGGCATTGAAACCCTACCGTTCAGTAGGCAATTTCATTACGTTGGTCGTCGGTTTACTTTGCGTATCGGTGATGTTTTTCGGCTAAAGTAAAAGATAGCCGGGATATAACTCCCGGCTATTTTATATAAGAATCCAGCACCTTTAATATTACGTCCAGATCTTCTTCACGTCTGGCTTCATCACTCTGATGAACGATATGCTCGGTCAGATGCCCTTTAATCACCTCACGCATTAAGCCATTTACCGCGCCGCGAATCGCCGCGATCTGTTGTAACACGGCCGCGCATTCATGCGGTTCATCCAGCATTTTTTTTAGCGCTATCACCTGTCCCTGAATCTTGCTGGTTCTGGCTTTAAGCTTTTGTTTGTCCCGGATGGTATGTGACATTGCAACACCTCACTAACATTAACGAATACAAATTATAGCATTACGATGCTACTGGGGGGTAGTATTCCATACTGGGGGGGAGTAGAATGGCGCCCACATAAAACAACTAAGAATCATTCTCATGGGTGAATTTTCGACACTTCTTCAGCAAGGAAACGGCTGGTTCTTCATTCCCAGCGCCATTTTATTAGGTATTTTGCACGGGCTTGAACCAGGGCACTCCAAAACTATGATGGCGGCTTTTATCATTGCCATTAAAGGTACGGTTAAACAGGCCGTCATGCTCGGTCTGGCAGCAACGCTTTCTCATACCGCGATCGTCTGGTTAATCGCGCTGGGTGGGATGTATCTTAGCCGGGCATTCACCGCACAATCAGTGGAACCATGGCTGCAGTTAATTTCTGCGATCATTATTCTGAGCACCGCGTGCTGGATGTTCTGGCGGACATGGCGAGGCGAGCAGCAGTGGCTAGCGGGAAACCATCATCACGACCACGACCACGACCACGACCACGACCATCATGGTCACATACATCCGGAAGGCGCAACGTCAAAAGCGTATCAGGATGCCCATGAACGCGCCCATGCTGCCGATATTCAACGCCGTTTTGATGGTCAAACAGTGACTAATGGACAGATCCTACTGTTCGGCCTGACCGGAGGGCTTATCCCCTGTCCGGCTGCGATCACCGTTTTACTGATTTGTATCCAGCTTAAAGCGTTTACGCTGGGCACCACGATGGTACTGAGCTTTAGTCTTGGCCTGGCATTAACGCTGGTGACGGTAGGCGTTGGCGCGGCGATAAGCGTTCAACAGGCAGCAAAGCGCTGGAGTGGTTTTTCGACGCTTGCCCGGCGGGCGCCCTATTTTTCGAGCATTCTGATTGGTCTGGTCGGCGTGTATATGGGAATTCATGGCTATACCGGGATCATGCAGTAAATATGTAACGCTTCTGCTCAGGCCGTATCATTCACGTCGGGTTTCATTCCAGAAGCGTTTTTACTTATCAAACGGTATGAAAGGCCATACATTCAGCGTCCCGCCTGAATTCTGTATTTTACTCCACTACACCACAGGCAAAACATACCCCATCGCCACCGGGTTTAGCCGGAGTGTCAGTGTTTCTGGATAGGGTTGCCGGAGGCGGGTTATTGCGGAGCGATAAACGGAGTTCGCTGCAATGATTTACAAAACCGGGTACCAAACAGCAGTTCCCGTAATCGGTTCCGCATTCCCAGCTTCACCAGTAACCGGTATTTGTCCTGCCAGATTTGCTTCTCCTGCGTATTAAGCCTTCCACACAACGCTGACAACCTTCCCCGTCCACGGTAAACTTCCTGAAGCAAGCGTAACTGGGCAAGGCTCACTCCACATGCCAGTATCTCCCGGTGCATCAACTGGTCCATATAGTTCATCAACCGCTTCGGATTGTTAAATATCGGTGGCACTTCCAGAAAGCCCGTCACTGGCTCCGGAGATAACAAAAAGGCGTCCAGCGCTCCTGTCCTGCGCAAGCGTGCGCCCCCGGCCCACTGTTCATCCCGCCGCCACCGAATAAGTATCTCCGCCAGTTCCTGCTCCAGCAGCGCCGGGATGCCGCCGTATACCTTCAGTACCACCCGGTCGCTGAAAAACAGCTCATCGCTGATAATCATAACCGGGTAGTCCGGCAGTATCTGCCTCAGGGAATAGAACAAAAAGAGATGTTCACGGGGACGCAGACACAGTATCAGTATGGCCTCCGGTTTCCGACGTAATTGCTGCAACAGAACAGGCTGCCTGTATGCGGTTTCACAGTTGCAGCCCGGCAGAAATCTTCGGACCAGGTGTGCCACGGCGATCTTCACCGGCCAGCAGTCACCGTAAACGATAATCTGCCGGGCCGGCATCCGGTTATGTTCCGTCATCCTCATCCTCCTTCTTTTTCAGGATCTTCCCCGCATTTCTGTTACTGCACAGCCGGTTCCACAGTTCATTTGCCATCGACCTGTCACCATTACCGACCCGGCGTTTTGATACCGGCGGCGGTCCGGCTTTTTCACGACGCGTGGACGGGGTGGGACTGTCAAGAACCCGGATAACATAAATCTCATAGCGTCGTGCTTTATTGGGCAGGGTCTGGTGACGGCAGATGCTGACCACCCGTGATGTTTTGCTTCGCAGATAGGCAATCAGGTAGCTGGCCCGTCTGGCCGTGATGTGAAACGCCTCTGCTATCTGGTTACGCTGAACCCAGTTCTGCTGCAACAGGCACCAGTGTGCCACGATGATATACAGGGGCTCGCCGGCATACTGGCGGACACTTACCGGAATAAAACAGGCATCATGGTTGGTCTGTCCGGGATAATGAATATCGTTACCTGAAAAAACTATCTTCCCTTTTGATTTATCAGAAGACATGCAGACTCTCCGTTTTTTTAGTGAAAAAGACCGAGAAGAAAAAAATAATCATAAAGATAAATTTATATCTATTTTTAATTAACTATCAGGAAATGGTATTTAATCCTGCTAATTGTAAGTAACAATCACTGTCATTGCGGCTGAAAAAGCACCTGTTTTAATTACCTCACCGGGTATAGCTTCGACCTTTGCTTTATACTGTTTTATAATTCTGCCACCGGCACCGTTATCAAGATGGATAGATCCCATATCTGTTTTCACATTAAATTTAACTGGTGTGTTATTATCCACATCCATTACCGACAGTCTGAAACCATTGTTTTCTTGTTTATTATTCTTAAGAATCACGGTGCTGTCAGCATCTGCCAGTGTCAGACCGTTGGTCCTGAACTCTATAGCCAGTGGGGCGACGAACGGGATCTGCGTTCCGACATTCTGTTGTGCTGTAACGGTGAAAGGTACTTCCCTGGGCACCAGGGTTTCCTTATATTCCGTATAAAAACGCCCCATATTGATAGTATTAGAAGGAGAGATAATAACCTTGCCTGAGTTGTCAGGAATAAACCTGAGATTAAAGGCAGAAACAGGCAAAGCTCTGAATGGAACAGTCGGTGGTTCAACAGACAGTCCGGGTTGTGACGGGCTATAGGGATATATATTAATTTTACTTCCCGGAATGTTTATGTCCAAAAAATTATTATTGAAAACCTGTTCGACAAAAATATGTACTGTAATCGTTCCGCTCCGGTTATATGTTTTTTGCGCTTCCATACGTTGCCCGAATGCTTTTGAACTGGACCAGCCTGAAAACCCTGCCTGTATATCCCTCCACGTAAATGTCACGGGAGTCAAGCTCCCTTCCTGAACAACGATATCCATTCCAAGACCGCGATCTTTTAGCGCAGTGGCTACCTGTCTCATATCGGAAAGCGAAACTGCTGTAGAGTAAACAAGTGAATTAAAACTGCTCCATGTTGTAGTACAGGTATAACTTATGGGAACAGTAATCTTCTGCAGTTCCTGCCCTTGTAAATATTGTCCTCCCTTCAGACTGATATTCTGAATATTTACATTTCCATTGGCATCACATTTTGACCAGTCATAGTTTGCCCTCGCAGAATCACAGACAGCAAAGAAAAGAAACACACCTGACAGTATCAGTGATTTCATATTGAATAATCGTCCTGTCATGATGTCGCCCCTGCGTCCTTAAACGCGCAGTTCAGGGCATCGCAGGTGTAGCGATTCATCTGCAGTCCCCCGTAATCATCAATATACCCCACCCACAGCGTCCGGGTTTCTGCCGGCAGAACAGCCTTTAAAGGCAGGTTCCCCAGGGGCGGCACCATCACGCCCTCGCGGAAACCGCTGAGCCTGTGGCTACGGTCTGCTCCCAGCCACGCCACAGTGATGTAGTACGGCGTCGGGTTTCTGAGGGTCAGATGTCCCGCATTCCGCTCAGCGGTCAGCTTTCTTTCCGGCTGGTCATTGCTGCTTCTGATAATGGCTTTCGGACGGTAAAACAGTTTCAGCTGACTCTGCATGGCCAGCTGCAGGACGTTGTCGTCCTCCGGCTTCGGGGGAACGCCCCGCACGTTAAACCAGAACAGTGTTTCCCTGTCCTGAGGGAGCTTATCTGTCAGCCCGCGAACCTGGGTGATGCGGACCTGGGATTTCTGTCCGGCATCAATACGCTGCAGCGGCGGCAGCGCCATCAGCGCATCCGTTCTCACCCCGTCAGCGTCCGTCACCCAGGACTGCGCCAGGAACGGCGTGGTTTTGTCATCGTTATTCAGCGTGATGGCCACCGTTTTCTGCGGCGCATCCATGATAATACGGGTCCGGTCGACGTTGACGGCCGCCGGGCTGCACTGGCTCCATGCTGCCGCCAGCGCGAGTAAAATCACACGGCTTCTTCTGCTGTTTTTCACCTGTTTTCTCCGTTAGTCCTGCTCTGTGACAGGGATATTTTTATCTGCAGGGCAGTAACAGCGGCCCCCGACTGAGTGTCACCGTTTCCGGCAGGGTGAGTTTGCACTGCACCCGGCCATCCCAGGACACATTCAGGGTCCGGCGGTCTTCCCCGCTGAGGCCTGTCAGGTAGACCAAACCGTCATCTCCGACCATCCCCGCGGTTCTGCCGCTTTTCCCGGACACTACCAGAGCGCCAAACGGTGGACTGGCGCCATCAGCCAGTCGGATATGACCGAGCACCTGCTCCCCCTGGCTGGCGTCAATTTTCCGGTAGCCCACCGCGCCCTCCGTCAGCACCTGGCTGACGACGGAGCTGCTGACGTCCACGTCCTCCGGCAGGGCGGCCACATCAACCGAAATATCGCTGCGCCGATAGCTGCTGCCGGCGCTCACCACGCCCACCCCGAAGCGGTTGGTCACCCCGCTGTTGCCGTTCACCGGCACACCAGCCACGTCTCCGGTATCTATCATCATGCGGGGCTCATTCCCGGCCATCGACTGGCTGAAAGCGGCGCCGTGGGCGGTGGCAGTCACCGAGCCGTACCAGCTCAGGCCCAGGCTGCGGTACTGTCCGGGCTGCAGGGTGGCGTCCGCTGCCGCCTGGCCCCACGGCAGACGGCTCTGCACGCTGCCGCTGAAGCTGCTGTTACTGCCGGTGTCATAGCGGTTATGACCGGCGCTGATGTTCCATGTGGTATCCGGGTTATGGAAATCGCTGTAATTCACGGTCTGCTGCAGGCCGCCCCGGTTATCCTTCTGCACGCTGTAGCTCACCTGGCGGCTGTCGCCCCACGGGATACTGATGGTGGCGTAGACCTGGTTCTGGCTCCCCCCGCCGGTGTACTGGTTACGGGCAAACGACACCGAGGCCGAGAGCCCCTGAAGGTCGCCGAGACTGAACACTTTGTTGAAGCTGAGCATGTAGTTATTGTTGGACTGCGCATTCCAGTAATTGAGCCGGCTTACCGAGAGGGCCGCGCTCATGTTGAGTACCGGAACGGACTGGCTGTAAGTCACGGTATAGCTCTGTTTTTCATGCCATGCATCGCCGCCGTCGGTGGCCCGACGCTGCAGGTACTCCGGCATGGACAGAAAATGGCGGTCCGAGAAGCGGTATCCGACGAACGCCAGGGTACTGCCGGTTTTATCAAACGTTTTGGCATAGTTGATACGGTAGCTGTAACCGGACTGCTTCTGCCCATGCGGCAACCGCGCATCTGAGCGGGTGACGTCCGCAGACAGAGCGCCCAGCAGCCCCATATTCTGGCCGATCCCGAGCGCCGCGGACTGGTAGTCGCCGGTGGAGGCAATGAGGCCGCCATACAGCGACGTGTTGTTAAATGCTCCCCAGGTGGCCTCCCCGAGCAGAAAGTCAGGGCTGACCGTGCTGTTGTTATGCGTCCCGCCGTACAGCGGACGTCCGGCGGCCACCTTATAGCGAACCTGTCCCTGGCGTGCCATAAAGGGGACGCTGGCCGTGTTGACCTGCCAGGTCCGGACGCTACCGTCGCTTTCCCGGACGCTGACATCCAGGTTGCCGCTGATATTCTGGCTCAGGTCGGGAAGCTCAAAAGGCCCCGGCGACACCCGGGTCTGGTACAGAATGCGGCCATTCTGGCTGACGGTAACCTGTGCATTACTGTTCGCAATGCCGCTGATTTTCGGGGCATACCCCTGAAGAGAGGGCGGTAGCATGCGCTCATCGCTGGCCAAAGTGAGCCCGGCAAAGCGGAAGGAGTCAAAAATAGCGGAGCTGAGGTACGTCTGTCCGAGCGTCAGTTTTGAGCGCAGTGCTGGCAGGGCACGGAACAGATACGTCTGCGGCAGATAAAAATCGGACTGTGATGCGCCCCGCCCACTGTCAAAACGGCTGTACTGATAATCGCTCCGCAGCCGCCAGGCGCCGAGATTAAACCCGGCGGTGCCGTAGAGGCTGTAGCTGGTAGAGGTCTCCCCCTGCTGCGGCATATAGCGGTTGGCCATCAGGCTGTAATCGAGCAGGCCGGCGGTGACGCCGTCGCTCCAGCGTGAAGGAGGCACCCAGTCCGGGTCCTGATAACGCATCCAGGCTTGGGGGATAATGAAGGTCAGACGCTGATTTTCAGCGCTGTACCGTACCTGACTGTCAGCGGAGCGCAGCTCAAGGCATTGCCCGTCCGGGATACCGGTAACGGGTTTCAGGCCATGAATAATCTTATCCTTAAGACCCAGCATGGCCACCATGTCTGTTGTCACACAGATGACGGCCGCGTCGCGTCCGGCAACCGGTACAACTCTGACCGGATACTGTTCCCGTACCGGCTGGTCATTGAGCCAGATATCGAGAATATAGTTACCGGGCGCCACATACCCCTCGCGGCTGAAGGCCGTGAGGTCCACGTTGGACAGGTTCCCGCTGTCCAGCAGGCTGGCATTGAACTCCGTGGCCTGCGACTTCAGGACGGAAAATGTCAGGGTAATCAGAATGGCAAGCCGGGTAATTTTCATGGCATGGCGCTTTCGTGTTGTCGTCCGTGTAACAGACAGCCCGCAGGCACAGTCAGATATAAAAGCCGTCCGATCCCCTCCGTGGACGGCTTCTCCCTGTCGTTATTTACCGCGTAAAATCACAAGTATTTCAGGGTGTAGGTGACGGAGGCGTTAACATCGCCAGGAGTTGCGGCATCTGTCAGGGCTATCAGGCGGGCAAAGAAGTTGAGTTCGTTATTCCCGGCCTGCAGTTGCTGGGCGTCGCCATCCGGCATCGGGGTATTGGGTGTAATCAGTGAGGTGTTGTCACTTTTCAGAAGCTGCACACCAACATGCTGGGCACTGCCGGTGCTGACGTAAGCTTTACCTGAGGTATCAGCTGTGCCACTGAAAGAGACGGTTACTTTAGACATTTTCCCTGCGGAGCCGGCTATTGTAGTTTCATTCGGATCGAAGGCGCAGTTCTGCAGATGAATGGTGAACGGTTTTGAGTCCGTGGTTGCATTGGCGGTATTCAGTTTACGGTAAGAAATCTGTCCAAACGGAACGGTGATTGCATCGTCGCCCGGTGCGATATCACAGGGTGAGTTGGTGATGGTACCAGTGAAGGCAATTTTACCTGAGCCGAACGGGCCTGCTGTGGGTGTAGTATCGGCGGCAAATACAGAAGCGCCATACATCATACCGGCAGCCGCCATGGCAAGTATTATTTTATTACGCATAGATAATATGTCCTTTGGGTGAATGAGAATTATTTTGCAAAGGCTGAAAACAAATCTGAGGGTATTAATGAAAGCGTTCAGAAAAGATTCGTATGAATAATAAACGCCGGGTGTTAAACGAAGCACCTGAACTTTCCATCGAAAAATATTGATTTCAGCTAATGCCTAATCAGTTGTAAGAAAATTCTTATTCAAATTAAAACAATAAAAATAGATCGATACGATCGATGATTATGATCGTAATTTAAGAATAATCATCAAAGAAATACTTTTTAATGTAATTATAAGCAGATGAATACCTAACAGACAGATATTCGCAGTGGACATGAAATATTTTGTAATATATTATCAGGAATGTATGTTTTGCTTTTCCATCACACTGGATATTTACAAAACATAATACTAATCATATATAACAATGAAATTGCTGGCAGCATAAAAAACCAGACATGACGCAAGTGAAAGGCATTTAATTTCAAAACATTAACTTAATAAATGATTATGAACCATCATAAGTGGAAGGAATAAAAAATAATAAATGAAATGATATTCTTCTGTATTTGTGATGAGCATCACAATAGATATAAATGCAGGTACCCTGACATTCCTGAACTTCGCGGATGAAATTTAAAAACAATGCCGACAGCAAAGAATAAACTGGTAATAGCTGTCAGACATAATGCTGCCTGCTGTAATGTATACAGCAGGCTGGGGGATATTAATGCGCGGCGTCGTGCTGCACGGGGGGCGTGGGTGATTCCTGAACTGACTGAGAGTCTACAACTATGCCATCCTGAGCTGATTTCAGTATCAGACCTGCCTGATAGTATTTTCCTTCGTTCATCAAGGAAAGCGCTGTGGTCACATCCTTACGGGTTTGCTGAAGAGGAATGAGTTCCTGATTTTCAATAACACTGACGCCTGCTAGTTTCAGGGCCTCTATAGTCCCTTTTTTATCTCCTTCTTTCATTTTCTGGTTTGCTTTATTAATAGCATCATTTTTCTGGCCCGCAGGGAGATAATCTTCTGCTACCGTAATCGATGAATTTATCCGAATATAGTGGTCTCCTTCAACTGGGGCTTTTTTATCTGATTTGACATACAGCTTCCAGTCAGTGCTGTCATCGTTCAGGAGTTTTTCTGCTTGCGCAGCCAGTTGTTCCGCCTTTTGGGTCCGACCATTAAACAACTCGAATCGCGACATTCCGATATCACGCATGGCCTGCCAGGCCTGTCCGGATATCTTGTCATTATTCAGAGTAACGTTATCAGTCATGTTTGTTGCGGCCATAATATTTCCTGAAAACAGGATAACCATCAGCGCAACGCCTGGCATAATATGGCTTTTCATAATCCATCATCTCCACAAAGTAACATTTTTTATCGTATTATCCTATTCAGAACCGGTAACCCACGCCAAGATTAAAGCCGTTGCTATTAAGGCTTCCGCTGTTATGGGTAGCATCAAAATCCGCACCCTCATAACCCAGAGTTATAGCGACATTACTGACCGGGGTATAAGCCACGCCAGCAGAATAACCATATCCGACCTTACTGTCAGACTCATTTATCCCGTGATCACGCTGATGCAATAATACGGGGCCCACTTGACTATACAGACTTAACTGATTATTTATTTTCCATGAGGGGCCTGCAAGCAGGGAGTAATAACGGGTTGTTACACGACCATTACTGCTTTCATCGGAATAGCGCTGGCTTCCATTTAGCCAGGCAAATGAGGTTGTCAGCCCCCAGTCCGGTGACATTTCATAGTTGTTTGCCAGCCGAACCCCACGCAACGTCCCGGCGTGATTAGTATGGGACTGGGCGTATCCAAGTGAAAATGTACTGGCATTATCGTCTGCCCATACCGGACTGGCTGCAGCAGACAGCAGAACAATACCGGCACTTCCGGCTAATAGCATTTTGTTCATCTTCTTCTCTCCGGTTATTTTTACCTGATGCCTTACTGGCATGTATTAAGTTAAAATCTTTCCGTGATAACAAACTATAAATAAATCTTTTAAATTATGAGCGCTGTTACGCCAGCAAATACCTTTATCTCCGGCTGTCGGGAGGCTATTCACGAAAATATATCCAGGCCAGAAACAGTATTTAATAATAAATAAACTGAAAAATAAAAACTGACAAAAATAGAAGTTCACTGATATATACCCAAAATAATTCGAGTTGCTTAAAGGTGGCAAGGGAGTGAGTCCCCGGGAGCATAGATAACTCAGTGACTGGGGTGAGCGACAATTCTGCCGGGAGCAGATTTGAACGTCGCGTGCGACGGCCCGTCAGGGCGAGGCCCATGGATGGACCGAGTAATCCGTAGCCAACACATAAGCCACTTGAAGTATGAAGGGTATATAACGGGAAAGAAGGCATATCGGCCTGGTAAATCAACGTCTGTGACTTAGTTGTAGGAAACGGCTATGGTGAGGGGGGGGGCGGCAGTTATCGGGCAGTAACGGCATTGTTCAGTGAGTATCCAGGAAAAAAAGAAGGGAGCGGTACTCCCTTCGTAAACATGTCAGAATACGACATTTTGGTACTCTTTTATTTATTATCTGGCCGTAAAAGTTATGCTGTTGGCAGATATCTCCAGTCAACATAAAAAAATACCACCAGCTAAAAATGTGATGCAAACCACCATTAAGCAGGTAACCAAATTGACTGTGCCACTAAATCCGGAAAAGAGTTTGAATCCGGGGATAACATCTGATGCAGAAATTAGCACCAGTCTTCTATTCGGATACCCGGAATGCGTTCAAATTCGCGGAGATTGTTTGTGACGACGACCAGTCCGCGGCTACGGGCATGGCCAGCAATCATCTGGTCATAAGACCCGACAGGTGTTCCCTTGCGGGCCAGTTCGGCACGGATTTGACCGGTATGTATCGCCAGCCTGAAGGGGCATGTTGGCTTTGACGATCAGGCAAAAAACAACGGCGAATAAAGTCGTATGATGATCTTCACATTTATCATCATCAGCGTTCATATTACTCAACCTGTAATCAACCTCTGGCGTTTTTCTGTATCCATCACAACCATTTCCGGTAAAGGTAAAAAAGGGATTTGAACCTTTCCGGAGATGATAATGAAGGTAAATGCATGGATAATTTTGCTTATGTCGGCGCATCTGACGGCCTGTGCCGTCCCTGGCACAGAAAAATATCAGACCAGCATGGACAGCGTTACGGCAGAAAAAATAAGCCGGATTATCCAGTCGGATGTCATTCCTTATAAAGGCGAAAACCATGGAGAAGTTATCAGCCGCGTATCGTCTGCTTTTCTCGGAACACCTTATCAGGCGGATACGCTCATCGGTGGGCCCGGCATCCCCGAAGTCCTTGTAGCGAATTTCAACGGCGTGGACTGCTTTACCCTGGCTGATTACGTTGAAGCCCTGGCCCGCAGCGATAATCAGAAATCGTTTCTGCATAATCTTGCCAGGACTCGCTACGCCGCGGGCAAAGTTGCTTATCTCAGCCGCCGGCACTTCTTCTCTGACTGGTTCGCCGCAGCACCGCGTAATGCACGGGATGTAACGCCGGATATCAGCCCTGATTATGTCGTTGTTGACAAGCAGCTTAACCATAAACCTGATGGCGGCGAGTACATTCCTGGTCTGGGCATCCATCCTCGTAAAATAAATTACATTCCCGGAAGAGCCATCAACCAGCAGGTCATGAACCACCTAAAAAACGGGGATTATATCGGTGTCTACTCCCCGCTTGACGGGCTGGACGTTTCACATGTGGGTATCGTAGTTCGCCATGATGAACAGGTGTGGTTCAGGAACGCCTCCTCATTGGCCGCAAACAGAAAAGTGGTGGACACACCGTTTATGGAATACATGCATTCCAGACCGGGCATCGTTGTGCTGCGGGCTGAATGATAAAGTCACTACCGGAGTCGCCAGCTGATAATAGCCGTCCGACATAGGTATTGAAACCCTGTGTACTGTGGGGCCGACACGGAAAATTGCTGTAAATTCGTGGATTTATTAAATACTAGAAGATATTTGTCTGGAGCGGGCGAAGGGAATCGAACCCTCGTATAGAGCTTGGGAAGCTCTCGTTCTACCATTGAACTACGCCCGCTTTGAGATGCGTAAGGCATTATAAACCTTACGCTCTGGTTGGCAAGAGACTTACTGGCTGACTGGCGATTAATTCACCGTCAGCACTTCGGTTTACTCCCCTGCGGCGGCAGATAACGCAGCGGATCGATGGCCGTCGCCCGGTAGCGAATCTGGAAGTGTAGTCTTACGGATGCGGCATCCGTGCTGCCCATCGTAGCGATTTTTTGCCCCGCTTTAACGCTTTGTCCATTATTAACCAGCATGGTGTCATTATGAGCGTAAGCCGTAATGTAATCTTCATTGTGCTTAATCATGATGAGATTGCCGTAACCGCGCAGCTGGTTCCCGACATAGACAACTTTACCCGCTCCCGCCGCATAAACAGGCGTTCCGCGCGCGCCCGCAATATCGATTCCCTTATTTCCGCCCTCCGCGGTGGAATAAGGTAAAATCACTTTACCGTTAGCAGGCCATACCCAACAACGCTGCCCCACCGGCGGCCAGGAGGATTTTGGCACTGAAGATGACGGTCTGACCGCGGCAGTTTTTGTTGCTGTTTTATTGCTGGTTTTGCGTGTTGAACTACTACTCTTTGCGCTGCCGCGCACTTTAATTCGCTGCCCCACCTCAATAGTATAAGGCGGAGAAATGCCATTCAGTCGGGCCAGTTCTTTCACGCTGGTTCCCGTGGCGCGCGATATACGATACAACGTATCGCCGCGCTTAACGGTATAGACGGAGCCGGAATACGTTCCTGAGCCGGAATTACTGGAACACCCCGCCAGCAGCAGCCCTGTGCATAACAGCACCGCAATACCCAGGCTATTTTTGTTCAGGCGTCCTGCGCTCAAAACCATTCCTCACTCTATTGACAGACGCCTTATGATAGCAGCCAAATGCCGTATGCCCAATCCATTGACGCCGGAAAGGGGCCGCGTGGATGATGATGCCGCGAATATCCGATATGCCAGCATAATATCGACTCACGGCACAATGGCGCTCGTCTGCGTTCTGTCAGGGCCTGTTTTGGTAATGCCTTTCTTTCTGTTATGCGCTACGCTGATCGTCTGAGTATATGGCCTGGCCATGCTGCCGGGTCATTTTAATTTTCAGGAGCTTTCATGACTGAGGAACATGTCGTTTTATTGGATGAGCAGGATAAGCCTTCCGGCACACTGGAAAAGTTTGCGGCTCATACGCTTAATACGCCTTTGCATCTGGCTTTCTCCTGCTGGCTATTTAACGAAGATGGTCAGTTGCTGGTAACACGACGGTCGCTGAGCAAGAAAGCCTGGCCAGGCGTGTGGACGAATTCGGTTTGCGGTCATCCGCAACAAGGCGAAACCACCGAAGAGGCGATCATCCGCCGTTGTCGGTTCGAACTCGGCGTGGAAATTACCGATCTCACCCCCGTCTATCCGCACTTCAGCTATCGGGCGACAGATCCAAACGGTATTGTGGAAAATGAAGTCTGTCCGGTATTTGCCGCGCGGGCAACCAGTGTGTTACAGGTTAACAGCGAAGAGGTGATGGACTATCAGTGGAGCGAATTTAAAAGCGTATGGAAAAGCCTTCTCGCTACGCCGTGGGCATTTAGCCCGTGGATGGTCATGCAAGCGTCAGACGAACAAGCGCGTGAACGACTCCTCAATTACTGCCAGCGTTAAAGATTGCCTGATGGCGCTACGCCTGAACAAAGAGATGCCGGATGGCGGCTAATGCCCCATCCGGCAATTTACATCTTATTTCACCGGACGCATCGCCGGGAACAGAATAACGTCGCGAATCGTGTGGCTGTTAGTAAACAGCATCACCATACGGTCGATACCAATTCCCAGACCCGCTGTCGGCGGTAAACCGTGTTCCAGCGCCGTCACGTAGTCTTCGTCGTAGAACATGGCTTCGTCGTCGCCCGCCGCTTTTGCATTAACCTGATCCAGGAAACGCTGCGCCTGGTCTTCCGCATCGTTCAACTCGCTAAAGCCATTGCCGATTTCACGACCGCCGATAAAGAACTCGAAGCGGTCAGTGATTTCCGGGTTCACATCATTACGACGCGCCAGCGGAGACACTTCAGCCGGATATTCGGTGATGAAGGTCGGCTGAATCAGATGCGCTTCAGCGACTTCGTCAAAGATCTCGGTGACGATACGGCCCAGACCCCAGCTCTTCTCGACGTGAATGCCGATGCTTTCAGCAATCGCCTTCGCGGAATCGAAGTTGTCCAGATCAGCCATATCTGTTTCCGGACGATATTTCTTGATCGCTTCACGCATGGTCAGTTTTTCGAACGGCTTACCGAAGTCAAACACTTCATCACCGTACGGAACCTGGGTGGTGCCCAGAACATCCTGCGCCAGCGTACGGAACAGAGACTCCGTCAGCTCGATCAGGTCTTTGTAGTCCGCATACGCCATATAGAGTTCCATCATGGTGAACTCAGGATTATGGCGCACGGAGATGCCTTCGTTACGGAAGTTACGGTTAATTTCGAATACGCGTTCGAAGCCGCCAACCACCAGACGCTTGAGGTACAGTTCCGGCGCGATACGCAGGTACATGTCCAGATCCAGCGCGTTGTGATGGGTGATAAACGGACGGGCAGACGCGCCGCCTGGGATCACCTGCATCATCGGGGTTTCGACTTCCATAAAGCCGCGAGCAACCATAAACTGGCGAATACCGGCCAGGATCTTCGAACGGGTTTTGAAGGTGTTACGGGATTCATCGTTAGAGATGAGATCCAGATAACGCTGGCGATAGCGCGCTTCCTGGTCCTGCAGGCCGTGGAATTTATCCGGCAACGGACGCAGCGCTTTCGTCAGCAGGCGCAGTTCGGTGCAGTGGATAGACAGCTCGCCGGTTTTGGTTTTGAACAGCTTACCTTTTGCGCCGAGGATATCGCCAAGATCCCACTTCTTGAACTGCTCGTTGTAAACGCCTTCCGGCAGATCATCGCGCGCCACATACAGCTGAATGCGGCCGCCTACGTCTTGCAGGGTAACAAAAGAGGCTTTACCCATAATACGGCGAGTCATCATACGGCCCGCGACGGACACTTCAATATTCAGCGCTTCCAGTTCTTCAGCTTCTTTCGCGTCAAACTCTGCGTGCAGTTGGTCTGAGGTACGGTCACGACGGAAATCGTTCGGGAACGGGATACCCTGCTCACGCAGTGCAGCCAGCTTCTCGCGACGTGCCTTCATTTCATTGTTAAGATCGACTACCTCGTCAGCGCCCTGTGCGTTTTGTTCAGACATGTTGATTCCTCATAGCCCTGCTTTCAAACTTGCTTCGATAAATTGATCCAGACTACCGTCCAGTACCGCCTGTGTATTGCGGGTTTCCACCCCAGTACGCAGGTCTTTAATGCGGGAATCGTCCAGGACATAGGAACGAATCTGGCTTCCCCAGCCGATATCGGACTTAGTGTCTTCCATCGCCTGTTTTTCAGCGTTCTTTTTCTGCATCTCCAGTTCATAAAGCTTCGCTTTCATCTGCTTCATGGCCTGGTCTTTGTTTTTGTGCTGCGAACGGTCGTTCTGGCACTGCGTCACAATCCCGGTGGGAATATGAGTGATACGCACGGCGGATTCCGTACGGTTAACGTGCTGACCGCCTGCGCCAGACGCGCGATAGACATCGATACGCAGATCCGCCGGGTTAATGTCGATATCGATATCGTCGTCCACTTCCGGGTACACAAACGCGGAGCTAAACGAGGTATGACGGCGACCGCCGGAGTCAAACGGACTTTTACGCACCAGACGATGTACGCCGGTTTCAGTGCGCAGCCAACCATAGGCATATTCGCCGGAGATTTTGATAGTCGCGGACTTAATGCCGGCGACTTCCCCTTCCGACTCTTCAATGACTTCCGTCTTGAAGCCGCGCGCTTCCGCCCAACGCAGATACATACGCAGCAACATGCTGGCCCAGTCCTGCGCTTCAGTACCACCAGAACCGGCCTGAATATCGAGATAGCAATCGGCGCTATCGTACTCGCCGGAGAACATCCGGCGGAATTCCAACTGCGCCAGTTTCTCTTCCAGCGTATTCAGTTCCGCGACGGCTTCGTTAAACGTCTCTTCGTCGTCAGCTTCTACCGCCAGTTCCAGTAGCCCGGAAACGTCGTCCAGCCCCTGAGTCATTTGATCAAGCGTATCGACGATCGCTTCGAGCGATGAACGCTCTTTTCCCAGCGCCTGCGCGCGCTCAGGTTCGTTCCAGACATCCGGCTGTTCCAGCTCGGCGTTTACTTCTTCCAGACGCTCTTTCTTAGCATCGTAGTCAAAGATACCCCCTAAGAACGTTGGTGCGTTCCGTGAGGTCCTGAATGCGGTTATTCACCGGGTTAATTTCAAACATGGTCTGATTTCTTTTATTTGACTTGTCAAAATGCGGTTATAAGGGCGAAATATTAGCGGATTTCGCCCCTTAATTACAGCGAAAGTGTTGTTAAATCGCCCCGATCATAGCGGCCAAATATCATCGATAATAA
Organism: Salmonella sp. SJTUF15591; assembly: GCF_043356435.1. Classification (NCBI taxonomy): domain Bacteria; kingdom Pseudomonadati; phylum Pseudomonadota; class Gammaproteobacteria; order Enterobacterales; family Enterobacteriaceae; genus Salmonella; species Salmonella sp. SJTUF15591. The sequence goes on from NZ_JBEUJO010000002.1 coordinate 342,397, forward strand.
TCTGTAAACTACGGTTGCCGCGAAACTCGTTAATGTCCAGTTTATAAGCCAGTTCTACCTCCCGCACGCCGTTATCCGGCCAACAGGTCGTATCAATATTAAATGCGATGCCATCCAACAGCGGGCCGCCGCCGACAGGCTCCACCATCACCTTGAGGTGACGCTCGCCCACCAGACGCTGTTGTAGCAGACGGAAACGACCATCGAATAACGGTTCCGGGAACATTTGCCCCCACGGTCCGGCATCCCGCAACAGTTGCGCCACTTCCATAGACATCTCCGCCGCGCTTAATGGACCATCGGAGATCACCTCGCCTTGCAGCAGGGCAGGATCGAGCCATTCCGTCACCAGCTCGCCAAAACGTTGCTGAAACTGCTCGAATTTATGCTCTTCCAGCGACAATCCCGCCGCCATCGCATGACCGCCGAACTTGATCATCAGATCAGGGTAAAGGGTATCCAGCCTTTCCAGCGCATCGCGCATATGCAACCCCTGAATCGAACGGCCTGAGCCTTTTAGCGTGCCATCGCCCGCAGGCGCAAAGGCGATCACCGGGCGGTGAAAACGCTCTTTAATGCGCGACGCCAGAATTCCGACCACGCCCTGGTGCCATTCAGGATGATACATCGCCAGACCGCCCGGAAGCGTTTCACTACTGCGCTCAAGCTTTTCGCACAGGATAAGCGCTTCCGCCTGCATCCCCTGCTCTATTTCTTTGCGCGTCTGGTTAAGCGCATCCAGCTCGCTAGCCAGAACACGCGCTTCGCCGAGGTTATCGCACAACAGTAACGCCACGCCAACGGACATATCATCCAGCCTGCCGGCGGCATTCAGGCGAGGCCCCAACGCGAAGCCTAAATCACTGGCGGCAAGCTGCTGCGGATCGCGATTCGATATCTCCAGCAACGCTTTAATTCCCGGACGGCATTTCCCGGCACGAATACGACTTAGCCCTTGCCAGGTCAGAATACGGTTGTTAGCGTCCAGCGGCACAACGTCTGCTACCGTACCCAACGCCACTAAATCCAGCAGCTCCGCCAGATTCGGCGGCGCGATGTTGCGCTCGTCGAACCATCCTTTGTCGCGCAAAAATGTTCGCAACGCCAGCATCAGGTAAAACGCCACGCCGACGCCCGCCAGCGACTTAGACGGGAATTCGCAGTCGCGCAGATTGGGATTAATAATCGCTTCGGCATCCGGCAACGTGTCGCCTGGCAGGTGGTGATCGGTCACGATCACCGGAATCCCCAACGTCTTTGCATGCGCTACGCCGGCGTGGGATGAAATGCCGTTGTCTACGGTGACGATAAGCTGCGCGCCGCGCGCCTTCGCCTGATCGACCACTTCCGGACTTAAACCGTAGCCGTCCTCAAAGCGATTAGGCACCAGATAACTGATGTTGTCACATCCCAACGCACGCATTCCCAATACGCTTAGCGCAGTACTGGTCGCGCCGTCGGCGTCAAAATCGCCAACAACAATAATGCGGGTACCTTCGCGAAAGGCGTTGTAGAGGATCTCCACCGCGTTATCTATGCCGCTAAGCTGTTGCCAGGGCAGCATTCCTTTCACGCTGCGCTCCAGTTCGCGGGCGCTACGAACGCCCCGGCTGGCATATAAACGTCGTAGTAATGGAGGAAGATCGGCGGGGAGTTCCGCCGTCTCATCAGCCTCGCGCCGACGAAGTTGTCTCTGTTGTTTCACGCGTATTATTTACCACTGGTCTGTTTTTGATGCTCATCAAGAAACGCTTTCATCTCTTTCGGTCCCTGATAGCCAGGCACCACATAGCCGTTACTCAATACAATGGCTGGCGTACCGCTAACGCCCAACTGCACGCCCAACGCATAATGATCAGCAATGTTCACGTCACAGCTTGCCGGTTTCACACCCTTACCTGCCATGGCGTCATCAAACGCTTTGTTTTTGTCTTTGGCGCACCAGATAGATTTCATATCCTGCTCCGCCTGGCTTTCCAGCCCCTGGCGCGGGAAGGCCAGATAACGTACCGTGATCCCCAGCGCGTTATAATCTTTCATCTCTTCATGTAGCTTATGACAATAGCCGCAGGTGATATCGGTAAAAACAGTAATGACATGTTTCTCATCCGGCGCTTTATAGACGATCATCTCTTTTTCCAGCGCATTTAGCTGGCTCATCAGCAGTTTGTTCGTCACGTTTACCGGATGCGCGCCGCTCACGTCATACATCGGCCCTTGAATAATATGTTTGCCGTCATCAGTGACGTACAGTACGCCGCTGTGAGTGAGGACGGTTTTCATCCCTGCCACTGGCGAGGCCTGAATTTCCGTACTCTGAACGCCCAGCTTAGCCAGCGACTGACGGATAGCCGCATCATCCGCATGGGCCACGCCTGAAAACGCCGCCGCCAGTAAAGTGAACATCATAAAACGCTTTTTCATAAACTATCCTTTCCTGTCAGCACTCATGCCCGCGGATGGTGCTGTTGATGAAGTTGACGCAAACGCTCCGTTGCGACATGCGTATAAATTTGTGTCGTCGAAAGATCGCTATGCCCAAGTAGCATTTGTACAACGCGCAAGTCGGCGCCGTGATTCAGCAAATGCGTGGCGAAAGCGTGACGTAAAACATGCGGCGATAGTTTTTCGCTATCGATTCCAGCCAGTACCGCATAATGTTTAATACGGTGCCAGAAGGTCTGCCGCGTCATCTGCTGCGCACGCTGACTGGGGAATAATACGTCAATCGATACGCCATTGAGTAACCAGGGACGCCCATGCTCCAGATACGTTTCCAGCCAATATACCGCCTCTTCGCCTAACGGCACCAACCGCTCTTTATTGCCTTTACCGATAACCCGCACCACGCCCTGCCGCAGACTGATATCGCTCATTGTCAGCCCCACCAGTTCCGACACGCGCAAACCGGTGGCATACAGCACTTCCAACATAGCTTTATCGCGCAACTCCAAAGGTTGATCAATAAGCGGCGCCTGCAAGAGCCGTTCAACCTGCGCCTCGCTAAGGTCTTTCGGTAAACGCTGCGGAAGCTTAGGCGAGGCCAACTGCGCGCTCGGATCATCCTCACGATACTTTTCACGGTACAGATGCTGGAAAAAGCGCCGCATAGCGCTTAACAGGCGTGCGGAACTGGTCGCTTTGTATCCGCCCTCCACCCGTTCAGCCAGCAGCGTTTGTAAATCATCAGCCTGCGCCGTCGCAAGCGTTTTTCCGCGACGATGCAACCACGCAACGACCATCGATAAATCGCGACGATACGCGCTTAATGTATTTTCCGCCAGATTTCGTTCCAGCCACAGGGCATCCAGAAACTGCTCAATACGCGCTAAATCCTGTTCCATTCGCGCTCCCCACTTCACGCTGACTTTGGGTGCATTATGCCTCATTGTGCCGTGAATGCAGCGATTCTGTTACACTACCCGCAACGCTATAGCAGAATCGAGATGTAACGTAATGAACATGGGTCTTTTTTACGGTTCCAGCACGTGCTACACCGAGATGGCCGCAGAGAAAATTCGCGATATCCTCGGCCCGGAGCTGGTGACATTACATAACCTCAAGGATGACGCCCCCGCCTTAATGGAGCAGTACGACGTGCTCATTTTAGGCATCCCCACCTGGGATTTTGGTGAAATTCAGGAGGACTGGGAAGCCGTCTGGGAGCAACTGGACGATCTCAATCTGGAAGGCAAAATCGTTGCGCTTTACGGTATGGGCGACCAGCTCGGCTACGGCGAGTGGTTCCTGGATGCGCTGGGTATGTTGCATGACAAACTTGCCCTCAAAGGCGTTAAATTTGTCGGCTACTGGCCCACAGAAGGCTACGAATTTACCAGCAATAAACCGGTCATTGCGGATGGGCAACTGTTTGTCGGCCTGGCGCTGGATGAAACGAACCAGTACGATCTCAGCGATGAGCGTATACAGACCTGGTGTGAACAAATTCTCGGCGAAATGGCCGAACACTACGCCTGAAGCCTTACTCGCTGTATTTCCCTCTCGACGGAACCGCGTTTACGCCGTTCCGTCAGTGTTGGCCTGATATCGGCTGCTGTAACAGTATCCGACGCAACTCACGCCATTCCGCTTCTTCCATGCTATCCGCCGCCAGCCATAAATGTTGATGACGTCCAGACTCTGCGCGTAAACGCAACACCATCCCGCTCTTCAGTAACCAGGGCGGACGCAAGAGCGTCCAGTCCTGCCCCTGCCAGCGTAAGCGCCCGTCCATGAGTAGCTTGATCTCTCCCTGGCAGGTATTAATCCTGCGCTGGCTACGTACACAGTCAAACACGACCAGCGACAGTAGTATCATCCATAACGGGGTATAACTCAGCGGCCAGGGCATCAATAAAATCACCGCGGCAACCAGCCCATGAATGAGCAATGAGATCCACTGAGCGCGCCATGAGACGCGTAAATCAGATTGCCACAGGACCACGTTCCCGATTCCGTGTCTGAATGAGTCGGACCATCTGTTCCAGTTCAGCGTCAGCCGGTTTACCGTGATTCATTAACCAGTTAAATAAATCCGGGTCATCACTCTGCAACAAACGGACAAAAATACGCTTTTCTTCATCACTTAAACTATCGTACTCATGTTCAAAAAACGGCATGATGGAAATATCAAGTTCGCGCATACCGCGACGACATGCCCAGTGAATACGTGCTTTATTGTGAATATCCATGTTCTTCCTGCCTCGCGAAAATGAAGTACCGGGCTATTGTAACGTGTTTTTGGCGTTGTTTTACGGGAATCTCAGTAATCTGGAACGCGATCGCGAAATAAAAGGCTGGGAATCAATATGTTCATCCATTTTGGATACCGCCTCGCAAAACGATCAATCCGCTCTCAATGGGCTATTTAAAGCACTTGCAATGACCGATGGCTCTTTTACCATTAACCATTATTGTTGCAGCTAACCAGGACATTATTTATGGCTTTTATCTCCTTTCCACCGCGTCATCCTTCATCGTCAGCCCGCCTGCCGCTGACGCTGATCGCGCTTGACGACTGGGCGCTGTCGACCATTACCGGCGTAGACAGTGAAAAGTATATTCAGGGCCAGGTCACCGCTGACGTAAGCCAGGTGACTGAACAGCAACACCTTCTCGCCGCCCACTGCGATGCTAAAGGTAAGATGTGGAGCACTCTGCGCCTGTTCCGTGAGCGCGACGGTTTCGCCTGGATTGAACGCCGTAGCGTGCGTGAAGCGCAATTAACGGAGCTGAAAAAGTACGCCGTATTTTCCAAAGTGGTCATCGCGCCGGATGACGAACGCGTATTGCTTGGCGTGGCAGGTTTTCAGGCCCGCGCGGCGCTGGCTAATGTCTTTAGCGAACTGCCCAATAGCGAAAATCAGGTGGTCAGAGACGGCGCCTCCACGCTGCTATGGTTTGAACATCCTGCGGAACGATTCCTGCTTGTCACCGATGTCGCGACGGCCAACATGTTAACGGAGAAGTTACATGGCGAAGCCGAACTGAATAACAGCCAACAGTGGCTGGCATTGGATATTGAAGCAGGCATTCCGGTGATTGACGCGGCGAACAGCGGTCAGTTTATCCCCCAGGCGACTAACCTACAGGCGCTGGGCGGCATCAGCTTCAAGAAAGGCTGCTACACCGGACAGGAGATGGTCGCACGGGCAAAATTCCGCGGTGCCAATAAACGCGCGCTTTGGTTGCTGGCGGGCAAAGCCAGCCGGGTACCGGAAGCAGGAGAAGATCTGGAGCTACAGATGGGCGAGAACTGGCGTCGTACCGGCGCTATTCTGGCGGCGACGCAGTTGGACGATGGTCAGTTACTGGTTCAGGCCGTCATGAATAACGATTTAGAAGCCGAAAGCGTCTTCCGTGTTCGCGACGATGCCAACACCCTGCATATCGTCCCGCTGCCTTACTCGCTGGAAGAGTGATATCACGTTAAAAGCCGGATAGCCTGATAGCGCAACGCCATCAGGCTCGCACGTGCTGCTCTCGTAGGCCGGATAAGGTACGACAGCGCCGCCATCCGGCACGGGCATCCGGGAATTACGCCTGTCCCACATACAAATAGATAGCCAGGAAGTGGCACACGCTGCCGCCCAGCACAAAGCCATGCCAGATGGCGTGGTTATAAGGTATGCGTTTGCAAACATAGAAAATTACGCCCAGCGAGTAAACGACGCCACCTACCGCTAGCAGCGTCACGCCGCCTATCGCCAGCTTAATCGCCAACTGATAAACCACTATCAGCGACAGCCAGCCCATTGCCAGATACGTAACCAGTGAAAGCACTTTAAATCGGTGCGCAATCGTCAACTTGAAGAGGATACCGAATAGCGCCAGGCTCCAGATCACAATCATTAGTCCGCGCGCCAGCGGCGAATCCAGACCTACCAGCAGAAATGGCGTATAGGTTCCGGCAATGAGCAGATAGATAGCGCAGTGATCAAATTTCTTTAACCAGATTTTTGCCCGCTGATGAGGAATGGCATGATAAAGCGTTGAAGCAAGAAAAAGCAGGATCATGCTCCCGCCATATAAACTGTAGCTGGCGATAGCCGTCATACCCGCATTCGCCTCTACCGCCTGAACCAACAACAGCACCAGGCCGACAATACCAAATACCAATCCAATGCCATGGCTAATACTGTTGGCGATTTCCTCAGCCAGCGAATATCCCTGCGTCATTAATGGTTTTTGCACCATAACTTACTCCGGAGAAACGTTCATAACGATGAACTGCGCCTCTAGCGTAACTGAGAATGGTTCCAGTGAACACATGTTAGCTAAAATAAATTCGCAAAATTAAATTTTGTTTATTATTCAATAAGTTAATTACAAAAAATCAACTAACACGCGTTCATATTTATCAAAGGCATTTAAAATCAATCACATAAAATTGCGTCTGGTTGGGATAGATTTCAGCAATGACCCGTTTCAGCTCATCAAGCGACATATTTTCCTGTTGCGCATGTTTTTCGTTCAGCGTATCCAGCGTCACAGTTGACGTTCCTGTCACTTCGATTGTGCAAAAATAGCCATCATCTTCGAACCGCCCCACGCGTAGCACATCGCCTGCTTTAAAGTGGGACTCGGAGGCATCACGAATAGTGATGGTTTTACGCCCTGCCAGAATGTCATTCTGGAAACGTTGAAAGAAAGTAATGTCGTTTGGCTGCATGTGGTTATCCCCCTGAATATGGCCCCTTGAAGTGGATGTTACGATCTGAATATGTTCTTGTCCCGACACGCGAGCACCCTGGAATTTTGCGTACGCTTTACATGTCATTTGGTGCAGAATGAATGATAACAGACTAAATAAATTGAGATTATGCAACAATGAGAAAACTCACCTTGCCAAAAGATTTTTTATGGGGCGGCGCGGTTGCTGCACACCAGGTTGAAGGCGGCTGGAATAAAGACGGTAAAGGCCCCAGCATCTGCGACGTGCTAACCGGCGGCGCACACGGCGTGCCACGCGAAATCACCCAGAATGTCGTTGCTGGCAAATACTATCCGAACCACGAGGCGGTGGATTTTTACGGACATTACAAAGAAGACATCCGTCTTTTCGCCGAAATGGGGTTCAAATGCTTCCGTACCTCTATTGCCTGGACGCGTATCTTCCCGAATGGCGACGAATCCCAGCCAAACGAGGCCGGTCTGAAATTCTACGACGACATGTTTGATGAGTTACTCAAATACAACATCGAACCGGTCATTACCCTTTCTCACTTTGAAATGCCATTACATCTGGTACAGCACTACGGCGGCTGGACCAATCGTAAGGTCGTTGATTTCTTTGTCCGCTTTGCTGAAGTCGTGTTTGAACGCTACAAACATAAGGTCAAATACTGGATGACCTTCAACGAAATTAACAACCAGCGAAACTGGCGCGCGCCGCTGTTTGGCTACTGCTGTTCCGGCGTGGTGTATACCGAGCATGAGAATCCAGAAGAAACCATGTATCAGGTCTTACATCATCAGTTTGTCGCCAGCGCGCTGGCGGTAAAAGCGGCACGTCGCATTAACCCGCAGATGAAAGTGGGCTGTATGCTGGCGATGGTCGCGCTGTATCCTTTCTCCTGTAAACCAGAAGATGTGATGTTTGCTCAGGAGTCGATGCGTGAACGCTATGTCTTTACTGATGTGCAGTTGCGCGGCTACTACCCGTCCTATGTGTTGAACGAGTGGGAGCGCCGCGGATTTAACATCAAAATGGACGATGGCGATCTTGAAGTGCTGCGCGAAGGCACCTGCGATTATCTTGGTTTCAGTTATTACATGACCAACGCGGTCAAAGCCGAAGGCGGTAGCGGCGATGCGATTTCCGGTTTTGAAGGCAGCGTACCGAACCCCTATGTTAAAGCATCTGACTGGGGCTGGCAGATTGACCCGGTGGGCCTGCGTTATTCATTGTGTGAACTGTACGAACGCTATCAAAAGCCGCTGTTTATTGTCGAAAACGGTTTTGGTGCTTACGACAAAGTAGAAGAAGATGGCAGCATCAACGACGACTATCGCATTGACTACCTGCGCGCCCATATTGAAGAGATGAAAAAAGCGGTGACTTACGATGGTGTCGACCTGATGGGCTACACGCCGTGGGGCTGCATCGACTGCGTGTCGTTCACCACCGGTCAGTACAGCAAGCGCTACGGCTTCATCTACGTGAACAAGCACGATGACGGTACGGGCGATATGTCGCGTTCGCGTAAGAAAAGCTTCAACTGGTACAAAGAGGTGATTGCCAGCAACGGCGAGAAGCTTTAACTCCTGCACGTTACCCGCCAGTCGGCGGGTAACACTTTGAACGAGTCTTACCAGGTCTTACCTATTTTAAATTCCCAGCGTACATCTTCCATTTTGGTTGGCGACTTCGCTTCCTGCATTACCGGGAAGAAGGCTCCGGCACCAAACCATAATTTCAGTGAATCGACGGCAATATTAAATGACGGACCAACAACCCATTCGGTAGTTCCAGAATGGTTATTAATTACGCTGCCATTAGACAGTTTTTTCGTTCCAGAGGCATTATTGCTGTAGGCACTTTCCAGACCAAGATCCAGCGGTAAATCGCTAAACATATACCGCACCTGGGTATTCCACTGGAATTCGTTACCTCGTTTCACGTCCTGGTTACCGCGCTCAAATGGTCCCTGATATACAAAACCCATATCCCCTTTAATGTTAGGAGTAAATAATTTTGTTAAAGTGAGTGTTACTCTTCCTCCCCAGGCGCTATTCCCAGGCAAATGATTATCTCCATCTTGCCCGGTGGGTAGTAATACTGCCCCACCTACCGTAACCCAAAACGGATCACCTCTTCGCTGGCTCATTAAAGCATAATTGACCCCCACCGATTGGTCGCCCATTCCCTCTATGTGCTCAGGAGACAGATTGTCTCGTTTGTTATTGATATAGGAACCCACAGTTGATAATTCCAGTCTGTCGGTCAAACCGTAACGAATCTTCAATAACCATATCTGGGAGTAAACATCCGGACTTCCGTGCCCCTCGATTTGATGATCTTTATCGCGAAATGAGCTATTCACGGCGGTTAATAACTTTCCTTCCGGCAATACTGAACCACCAGAAATAGCGGTATTAACTGGTGCACCTAATAGATTACTGGGATTATTTTCTCCGTTAGCTGCCATTGCATTCATTAATAGAAAATATGTCATTAATGGCAGAAATATAAATCGTTTCATTATTCCCTCCAGGTATAAAAAACAAAGCGCTAAGTTAAATAAATATTTACGTTATTTATGCTTATTTTTAATTTATAATTTAAATTAATAACTTGATGAATTTAATATACGGAAATTTTTGTAACCATATTGAGAGGTAAATAACGATTCCGAAGAGAAACCATTTGTAACTATATGTAAATATACTGTGTTGTTTTGATTAAATAACAGCAAGGTAAAAATGATGCACAATGAATCATTAGGCTCTAAAAAACCGGTAATTTAATTCTGGCTAATACACTGATACAAACGCCAGGTTGCCTGACAGGAGCCAACGATTTACTGTAATATATTGAATTAGTAACACTTTGTAGCCTGAATAAGGCACTCACACTGCATCCGACATAAACAAAACGCACTTTATTAACAAGCTGAAAAGGCGCCGAAGCGCCTTTAGAAAACAGTCGAATCAGTAAATTACTGGTAGTCGCTAATCGGTACGCAGGAGCAGAACAGGTTACGGTCGCCATAAACATCATCCAGACGTTTCACCGTCGGCCAGTATTTGTCTGCCACGCCTGCCGGGAATACGGCAACTTCACGGCTGTACGGATGCGCCCACTCGGCGACCAGTTCGCTCTGAATGTGCGGCGCGTTCACCAGCGGGTTATCTTCCAGCGGCCAGACACCGGCTTTCACCTGGTCAATCTCTGCGCGGATAGCCAGCATCGCATCGATAAAGCGATCCAGCTCAGCCTTACCTTCAGATTCCGTCGGCTCTACCATCAGCGTGCCCGCCACCGGGAACGACATGGTTGGCGCATGGAAACCATAGTCGATCAGACGCTTGGCAATATCCAGCTCGCTGATGCCGGTTTCTTCTTTCAATGGGCGAATATCAAGAATACATTCGTGCGCCACTCGGCCATCGCGACCGGTATACAGTACCGGGTACGCGTCTTTCAGACGGCTGGCAATGTAGTTAGCGTTAAGAATCGCGACCTGACTTGCCTGCTTCAGGCCTTCTGCGCCCATCATGCGGATGTACATCCAACTAATCGGCAAAATGGAGGCGCTGCCGAACGGCGCCGCAGACACCGCGCCCTGACGGGTGAGCATCCCTTCAATTTGCACCACGCTATGACCCGGTACGAATGGTGCCAGATGCGCTTTCACGCCGATCGGTCCCATGCCTGGGCCACCGCCGCCGTGCGGAATGCAGAAAGTTTTATGCAGGTTAAGATGCGAAACGTCCGCGCCAATAAAGCCCGGTGAGGTAATGCCGACCTGAGCGTTCATGTTCGCGCCGTCAAGGTAAACCTGACCGCCGAACTGGTGCACAACTTCACACACTTCACGGATCGTTTCTTCATAGACGCCGTGGGTGGAAGGATAAGTCACCATGATGCAAGAAAGGTTCGCAGCATGTTGTTCTGCTTTGGCCCGCAGATCGTCCAGGTCGATGTTGCCGTTCTTATCACACGCCACAACCACCACCTGCATTCCTGCCATATGTGCAGAAGCAGGGTTAGTGCCGTGAGCAGAGGCCGGGATCAGGCAGATATCGCGATGCCCTTCGTTGCGGCTTTCGTGATAGTGACGAATCGCCAGCAGCCCCGCGTATTCCCCCTGTGCGCCGGAGTTCGGCTGCATACAGACGGCGTCGTACCCGGTGAGTTTCACCAGCCAGTCAGAAAGCTGGCTAATCATCTGATGATATCCTTCGGCCTGTTCCGGCGGGCAGAACGGGTGCAGTTCAGCGAATTCCGGCCAGGTGATAGGGATCATCTCGGCGGCGGCGTTCAGCTTCATGGTACAGGAACCCAGCGGGATCATCGCCTGGTTCAGCGCCAGATCTTTACGCTCCAGCGAGTGCATATAGCGCATCATCTCGGTTTCGCTGTGGTAACGGTTAAATACCGGATGCGTCAGAATCGCATCGTCACGCAGCATACTTTGCTGAATGGAACGGCTATCAAGCGCCACGTCTTTATCCAGTGTTTCAATGTTCAGACCGTGGCTGTCGCCCAGCAAAACATTGAACAACTGCGCCACATCCTCACGGGTGGTGGTTTCATCGAGGGTAATACCAACCGCGTTATGAATATCGCTGCGCAGGTTGATCTCTGCCGCTTCCGCACGCGCCAGTACCGCAGCTTTATCAGCTACTTCCACACACAGCGTGTCAAAGTAATGCGCATGACGCAGCTTTAAGCATTTCTGTTGCAGACCTGCCGCCAGAATATCCGTCAGGCGGTGGATACGATTCGCAATGCGTTTCAGTCCAACCGGTCCATGATAAACGGCATACAGACTAGCGATGTTAGCCAGCAGTACCTGCGAGGTACAAATGTTGGAGTTCGCTTTCTCACGGCGGATATGCTGCTCGCGAGTCTGCATCGCCATGCGCAGTGCGGTATTGCCCGCCGCATCTTTTGAGACGCCGATAATACGGCCTGGCATGGAGCGTTTAAATTCGTCTTTGGCGGCAAAGAACGCCGCATGCGGGCCACCGTACCCCATCGGTACGCCGAAGCGTTGCGCAGAGCCGAAAACAATGTCCGCGCCCTGTTTGCCCGGAGCCGTCAGCAGCACCAGCGCCATAAAATCGGCGGCGACGCTGACAATCACTTTACGGGCTTTGAGTTCGCTAATCAGCGCGCTGTAATCGTGAATTTCGCCCGTGGAGCCAACCTGCTGCAACAGCACGCCAAACACATCCTGGTGATCCAGTGCTTTCGCCGCGTCATCCACAATGACGTCAAAGCCAAAGGTTTCGGCGCGAGTACGCACGACGTCCAGAGTTTGCGGATGGACATCAGAGGCGACAAAGAACCGGTTGGCATTTTTCAGTTTGCTGACGCGCTTTGCCATCGCCATCGCTTCAGCGGCGGCGGTCGCTTCATCCAGCAGCGAGGCGGAAGCCATGTCCAGCCCCGTCAGGTCCAGCGTCACCTGCTGGAAGTTGAGCAGCGCTTCCAGACGCCCCTGAGAGACTTCCGGCTGATAAGGAGTGTAGGCGGTGTACCAGCCTGGATTTTCCAGCATGTTGCGCAGGATAACCGGCGGTAGCTGCACGGCGGTGTAGCCCATGCCAATGTACGACGTGAAGCGCTTGTTACGCCCGGCGATGGCTTTTAATTCCGCCAGTGCGGCATATTCGGTTGCCGCCTCGCCAACCTGCGGCGGAGTCGCGAGCTGAATGTCTTTCGGCACAATCTGACCTGTCAGCGCGTTTAACGACTCGGCGCCAACCGCATTCAGCATCTCTTGCTGCTGCGCGGCGTCCGGTCCGATGTGGCGCTCAATGAAAGCGCCGCGGTTTTCAAGCTGGCTTAACGTCTGTGTCATGGGCGATGGTTCCTGAAACGTGCAGTGAATTGTGATTGTCTCTAACTCAATTGCCCGGTGGCGCTGACGCTTACCGGGCCTACGCGTGCGAAAACGAATACGCAAAATCATTCGCGTTGCAGTGAGTAGGCCGGATAAGCATTAGCGCCATCCGGCACAACATTATTCGTCTTCTAACAATGCCTCGTACGCGGTGGCATCCAGCAGCGATTCAAGTTCGCTTTCATCGCTGGCTTTGATTTTAAAGATCCAGCCACCGGCATACGGTTCGCTGTTCACCAGCTCCGGGGAGTCGCTCAGCGCATCGTTTACCGCCACGATCTCGCCGCTTACCGGCGCATAAATGTCGGACGCCGCTTTTACGGACTCCGCCACGGCGCAGTCGTCGCCCGCGCTTACGGTCGCGCCGACTTCCGGCAGATCAACAAAAACCATATCGCCCAACAGCTCCTGAGCGTGTTCAGTAATGCCAACGGTGTAAGTGCCATCCGCTTCTTTACGCAGCCATTCGTGTTCTTTGCTGTATTTCAGTTCTGCGGGTACGTTGCTCATCAATTAATCTCCAAAAAAGGATGAATCACGCGACGGCTTTGCCGTTACGCACAAAAACAGGTTTAGTCACTTTTACCGGCATTTCACGGTTACGAATTTGTACAATCGCCGTCTCGCCGATGCCCGCCGGAACACGCGCCAGCGCAATGCTGTAGCCCAACGTTGGGGAAAACGTCCCGCTGGTGATAATGCCTTCTTGCTGATTGCCCTGCGCATCGGTAAAACGCACCGGCAGTTCATTACGCAATACGCCTTTCTCGGTCATCACCAGACCGACAAGCTGCTCATGGCCTTTTTCACGCTGCATCTCCAGCGCCTCACGGCCAATAAAGTCGCGGTCAGCAGGTTCCCAGGCGATAGTCCATCCCATATTAGCCGCCAGCGGAGAGATACCTTCATCCATCTCCTGACCGTACAGGTTCATGCCAGCTTCCAGACGCAGCGTGTCGCGCGCGCCAAGACCGCACGGCTTCACGCCCGCCTCCACCAGCGCACGCCAGAAATCCGCCGCTTTTTCATTCGGCATGGCGATTTCATAGCCCGCTTCGCCGGTATAACCGGTGGTGGCGATAAACAGATCGCCCGCCTGAACGCCGAAGAACGGCTTCATACCTTCTACTGCATGGCGCTGTTGGTCAGTAAACAGAGTCGCCGCTTTTTCCTGCGCATTCGGCCCCTGTACCGCAATCAGCGACAGGTCGTCACGAACGGTAATGTCGATGGCATAAGGTTCAGCGTGTTGGGTAATCCAGGAGAGGTCTTTTTCGCGGGTGGCGGAGTTAACAACGAGACGGAAGAAATCTTCAGTGAAGTAGTAGACGATAAGGTCATCAATCACGCCACCCGATGCGTTAAGCATACCGGAGTAGAGGGCTTTACCCGTCTTCGTTAGCTTCGCGACGTCGTTTGCCAGCAGATAACGCAAGAACTCCCGGGTGCGGCTGCCATGAAGATCGACAATGGTCATATGCGATACATCAAACATCCCGGCATCGGTGCGCACAGCGTGGTGTTCATCAAGCTGAGAGCCGTAATGCAGGGGCATCATCCAGCCATGAAAATCGACCATGCGGGCGCCGCATAGCGTGTGTTGTTCGTACAAAGGCGTCTGTTGGGCCATCTTTTCCTCGTTGAATTAGCGGGGGCTAACAACCATTTTCATGGGAAATCTTCGCCACGAAACCTGGCATCGACGCCCTTTTTCCTGCGCCGACGCAAACGTTCTCTTGCTCCTGAACTTACCACCGAACCAGGCGCTAAACCATAAGGCTGAATTTACCATCACATTAGCTTATGACTAAAAAACGCTAAAATCCCATCAGCACAAAAAACCACTATTACGCTAAATAACCGTCATAAAAAGGAAGCTGATACGATTTACCACAACATAAATTAATATTAAATGTGGAAAAAATGTCGAAAATCTCGTTCGCAAAAAATAGTGGCATTAGAAAATATAATGCGAAATAAGCGGTGAAATTAGATTATTTCAAACGAGGAAAGCCCCCCGGCGCGATAGCCGGGAAAGCAAAGTGTGACGGGTTTCAAACTCTTGCTGGCGTGCAGTCAGACACTTAACGAAGCCATTGCGGAAGGTCGTTTAGCCCCATTGCCTGGCGAAGCAGTTGGGGTTTGACGCCGGGGAGCGTATCCGCCAGTTTCAGCCCGATGTCGCGCAGCAATTTTTTTGCCGGGTTTTCGCCGGCAAACAGGTCACGAAAACCTTGCATCCCGGCAAGCATCATCGCCGCGCTATGTTTACGGCTACGCTCATAACGACGAAGATAAAGATGTTGACCAATGTCTTTGCCCTGGCGCTGAAGCCGGCGCAGATCGTCCACCAGTTCGGCCGCGTCCATAAAGCCGAGGTTGACGCCTTGCCCTGCCAGCGGGTGGATGGTGTGCGCGGCATCGCCGACCAACGCCAGACGATGCGCGGCAAACTGGCGAGCATAGCGGCCCGTCAGCGGAAAAACCTGCCGTTCGCTTTCCAGGCGGCATAAGCCCAGCCGATTATCGAAGGCGATAGTCAACGCCTGGTTAAACGCCTCGTCGCCGCTCTGTTGCATACGCTCCGCATCCTGCGGAGAAAGCGACCAGACAATGGAACACAGATGCGGATCGCTTAACGGCAAAAACGCCAGAATACCTTCACCATGAAACACCTGGCGAGCAACCGCGCCGTGCGGCTCTTCGGTGCGGATAGTCGCTACCAGCGCATGGTGACGGTAGTCCCAGAAAGTTAAGGGAATATCCGCTTTGTTACGCAGCCAGGAGTTGGCGCCATCCGCGGCAATCACCAGACGCGCGGTTAACATCGCGCCGTCTTTTAAAGTCAGGAAGGCGTCGTTCTCTCCCCAGGCGACCTGCTGTAACTCCGCTGGCGCCATTAAGGTGATATCCGCCGCTTGCTGCGCTTTTTGCCACAGTGCGTAGTGAATGACGCTGTTTTCAACAATATGCCCCAGATGGCTATATCCCATGCTTGCGTCATCAAACGTAATACGGCCAAAGCTGTCTTTATCCCAGACTTCCATACCGTGGTAACAACTTGCCCGTCGCGCCACAATGTTTGACCATACGCCAAGACGGGTAAGCAGTTTTTCGCTGGCGGCATTAATCGCCGACACCCGAAGCTGAGGCGGCGCATCGTTCGCCAACGGCTGGGGGACAACGTGATCCAGTACCGCAACGCGCAAACCGCTCCCCTGCAAGCCGCAGGCGACAGCCAGTCCCACCATGCCTCCGCCAACTATTGCTACATCAACACTTTGCACTATTTACTCCTGGAAACCGGAACAATCAAAACCGTAGGCCGGATAAGGCGAAGCTGCCATCCGGCATTTTTACGAACACGATGCCGGATGGCGGCATAAATGCCTTATCCGGCCTACAGATCTGCTTAACGCGCAACCCAACCTAAGGTCCGCTGTGCCAGCGCATCGCGCGCAGGCGGTAATAACTCCATCGCCATTAAACCGATATTGCGCCCAATAACCAGCGGCGCCCAACGATTTGCAAACAGATGGACCAGACCGTTTGTTACGCCAATCGTCGTATCCCGGTCAACCTGACGACGCTGCTGATAGCGCAATAACACGTGCCAGGCGCCAATATCCTCGCCCGCGTCCTGTGCCGCGACCAGCGTTTCCGCCAGGCTCATGACATCGCGCAGACCGAGATTAAACCCTTGTCCGGCGATAGGATGCAACGTCTGCGCCGCATTGCCGACCACGACAGTCCGGTGAGTAAACACTTTCGCCGCCGTAGTCAGGGCAAGCGGATACGCGCTGCGCTTCCCCGCCTGAGTAATTCGCCCCAGCCGCCAGCCGAACGCGGCCTGCAACGCATGACAGAACTGCGCGTCGGACCAGCTCAGCACCTCATCGCGCTGGTCGAGCGGGTGACACCAAACCAGCGAACATCGGCCATGCGACATCGGCAACATCGCCAGCGGGCCATTGGGGGTAAAACGTTCAAAGGCGCGTCCCTGGTGCGGGATAGCGGTCGCGACATTCGCTATCACCGCTAACTGTTCGTAAGGCTCCTGACGCCAGTCAACGCCGCAGGCTGACGCCAGCGCGGAGTGGGTACCGTTAGCCGCCACCAGCACGCTGCCAGCTATCACATTGCCATTTTCCAGTGTGACGTTAACCTGCTGTTGGGTACGCGACACGCTGGCTACGCGCTCCGGGCAGTGCAGCGTAACGCCCGGCGCTTTACGCAAGAGCGCAAACAGACGCAGCCCGATATCATGCAGCTCCGCAACGTGACCCAACGCTGCCAGGCTGTAATCCTGCGCGTCGAGAGTCACAAATCCGGCATGGCCGCGATCGCTGACGTGTACGGTGTTGATTGCCGTTGCGCAATCGGAAATCGCCTGCCAGACGCCAATTCGCGCCAGTTGCTGGCAAGTGCCCGCCGCCAGCGCAATCGCTCTGGCGTCAAAGCCGGGATGACCGTCGGCTTCAGGCGCTTTCGCTTCAATCAGGTGTACCGGCAACGTCCCATGACTGAACTGAGAGATGGCCAGCGCCAGCGTTGCGCCTGCCATGCCGCCGCCAACGATAATGACGCTCATTGCTGCCGCGCCGCCGCCATTAATGCCTCAATGTCATCCGCCTTCTTCACAACGCCAGCGGTCAGGTTTTCATTACCGGTTTCGGTAATGACAATGTCATCTTCAATTCGAACGCCAATGCCGCGATACGCTTCCGGCACGTCGGCATCCGGCGCGATATAGAGGCCTGGCTCTACGGTCAGCACCATGCCCGGCTCCAGGATGCGGGAGCGATCCGGCCCATAAACGCCGACATCATGAACATCCAGCCCCAGCCAGTGGCTCAAGCCATGCATAAAGAAAGGACGATGCGCATTTTCGGCAATCAGTTGATCAACCTCTCCTTGCAAAATCCCCAGCTTCACCAGCCCGGTTATCATGATGCGCACGACTTCGCCGGTCACCTCCTGAATAGAGGTGCCAGGACGGAACAGTCGCAGGCTGGTCTCCAGCGATTCCAGAACGATGTCATAAATTTCACGCTGAGCTGGCGTAAATTTCCCGTTCACCGGGAAAGTACGCGTGATGTCGCCCGCGTAACCTTTATATTCACAGCCCGCGTCGATAAGCACTAAATCGCCGTCGCGCATTTCACTTTCGTTTTCAGTGTAATGCAGGATACAGCCATTTTCGCCGCTGCCGACAATGGTGTTATAGGAGGGATAGCGCGCGCCGTGGCGATTAAATTCGTGGTGAATTTCACCCTCCAGCTGATACTCAAACATCCCCGGACGGCATTTTTCCATCGCGCGGATATGCGCCAGCGCGCTAATTTCCCCGGCACGGCGCAGGACAGCAATCTCTTCCGGCGATTTGAACAGGCGCATCTCATGGACGATCGGTCGCCAGTCAGTCATGGTGGCCGGCGCGGTCAGATTCTGGCGGGAGCCTTTACGCAGCTTCTCCAGCGCAGCCAGAACAATTTCGTCGGCATACGCATATTCGCCCTGCGCGTGGTACACCACATCCAGACCATTAAGCAACTGAAAGAGTTGCTGGTTGATTTCGCTAAACGCCAGCGCCCGGTCAACGCCCAGTTTTTCCGGCGCGGCATCCTGTCCTAAACGGCGACCAAACCAGATTTCCGCCGTCAGGTCGCGAACGCGGTTGAACAAAACGCTGTGGTTGTGGGTGTCATCACTCTTAATCAGTACCAGCACGGCTTCCGGTTCGTTAAAACCGGTGAAATACCAGAAGTCGCTACTCTGGCGATACGGATATTCACTGTCTGCGCTGCGCGTCGCCTCCGGCGCGGCAAAGATCAGCGCGGCGCTGCCGGGCTGCATTTGCGCCAGTAATGCCTGGCGACGGCGTTGGTATTCCTGCTGAGTCATGACATGGCCTCCATTTCGTTTTTTCTTAGTGTAGCGTCGGTTTACGCACTTCCGGCGCGGTCGGCTGTTGGCGCGTGAAAGTGTCATGACATAACAGCGCCGCAACACGGACATATTCGATGATCTCTTCGAGCGACATCTCCAGCTCTTCCTGATCTTCGCTCTCATCATAACCAAGCTGCGCAATATTACGCAGGTCGTCAATCGCTTCACCCGTTTCGCCGGTGACTTTATCAAGTTTAGGCTGCGTTACGCCGAGGCCAAGCAAAAAGTGGTTAACCCACCCGGCTAAGGCATCTGCGCGATCGAATACGCTGACATCGTCGCCTTCAGGCAGATAAAGCTGAAAAAGAAAGCCGTCGTCTTCCAGCGCGTCGCTGGTCGCCGCGTGCATTTTGCGCAGCGCCTGAGCAAGCTCATGCCCGAAGGCCAGACCTTCGTTCGTCAGGTCGTGCAACAGCGGCTGCCATGAGCTGTCGTTGTTGCCGCCGCAAATCATCCCGCTGATTAAACCATGCATTTCAGCCGGGGTCAGACCGGCCCCTTGTTGATTCAAAAACCGGTTCATTTCGTTGTAACCAGGCATTTCGTTCTGTATAGACATAAGCATTCGTCATCAAAGGGAGGATATTCATGATATGCTACCACTTTGGACCCTGGTGAACCAGAAAAGGGCTTGTATCTTCACACCAGGGTAGCTATAGTGTCGCCCCTTCGCGGACCCTGGGTCTGGAGACGAAGGCAGCGCAGTCAATCAGCAGGAAGGTGGCATGTCTGCACAACCCGTCGATATCCAAATATTTGGCCGTTCACTGCGAGTGAATTGCCCGCCTGACCAAAGGGATGCGTTGAATCAGGCTGCGGACGATCTGAATCAGCGGTTGCAAGATCTGAAAGTTCGCACTAGAGTCACAAATACTGAGCAGTTGGTTTTCATTGCCGCATTGAATATCAGCTATGAGTTAACTCAGGAAAAAGCGAAGACCCGCGATTACGCGGCGAGCATGGAACAACGTATTCGGATGCTACAACAGACCATCGAACAGGCGTTGCTTGATCAAGGTCGCATAACCGAAAAAACGGGCCAAAACTTTGAATAACACTTTTCGCTTTACTATGGTAAAGTGATTGTGAAAACAGAATTTCTCTGAGATGTTTGCAAGCGGGCCAGTCCCCTGAGCCGATATTTCATACCACAAGAATGTGGCGCTCCGCGGTTGGTGAGCATGCTCGGTTCGTCCGAGAAGCCTTAAAACTGTGACGACACATTCACCTTGAACCAAGGGTTCAAGGGTTACAGCCTGCGGCGGCATCTCGGAGATTCCCCTTCTGACTGGCGACAGCCATGACGCAACTTCCCGAACTCTCTTTATCACGACAAGAAATCCGCCGAATGATTCGGCAACGTCGCCGTGCGCTGACGCCAGAGCAGCAACGCCGCTTTGGTCAACAGGCCGCCGCCCGAATGCTCAGCTTTCCTCCCGTCGTGATGGCGCACACTGTCGCCGTGTTTCTCTCCTTTGATGGCGAACTCGACACCCAGCCGCTGATAGAACAGCTATGGCAAGCGGGCAAGCGCGTCTACCTTCCGGTTCTTCATCCCTTTAGCCCTGGCAACCTTCTGTTCCTGCACTATCATCCGCAGAGTGCGCTGGTGACCAACCGCTTAAAGATCCAGGAGCCACGGCTTGATGTCCGCGACGTATTACCGCTGGCAAAGCTGGATGTGCTGGTAACGCCGTTAGTCGCGTTTGACGAAGACGGGCAGCGCCTGGGGATGGGCGGCGGATTTTATGACCGCACGCTACAAAACTGGCAGCAGCATAAGATCCAGCCCGTGGGCTACGCGCATGATTGCCAGTTAGTAGAAAAGCTGCCGGTTGAAGAGTGGGATATCCCGCTGCCTGCGGTGGTGACGCCATCCAAAATTTGGGAGTGGTAGCCGTGTTTTGCCGATTGACAGCGTCGCTTTTTTGACCTAAATTTCTCGGTGAAGGGTGAGGGAGGCGAACCTCCCTCCTGCGTACTCTCTGTTAATATGCTGGGCAAGCGATGATTAACAGGATCAGCAGCATGATGACGTATCTCATCATCGTCCCTTTCCTTTTTAGAGCCCCTGCTTCGCCAAGGGCTTTCCCGTTTCAGCGCTATGCTGAGCCCTTATCGTAAATTCCTTTTATTGCTGTACAACACGCAACGCTGCCTTTAATTACCAATTGCGGCAAGGCTCGAAAACAGAATGTATGCGTTACACGAAGAGATGTTGAGGCAGGGAAACCAGAGAAAGGATGGGCAGGTCATCTCCTGCCCATTTAGAGGAAATTAGTACAGCAGACGGGCGCGAATGGTGCCCGGAATCGCCTTCATCGCCAGCAGCGCTTTCTCCGCCACATCGCCATCGGCTTCTATATCAATCACCACATACCCCATTCGGGCGGAGGTTTGCAGATACTGCGCGGCAATGTTAACGCCCTGCTCGGCAAAGATCTGGTTAAGCGCGGTCAATACGCCCGGGCGGTTTTCGTGGATGTGCATCAGGCGACGACCGCCGTGCAGCGGCAGCGACACTTCCGGGAAGTTCACGGCGGACAGCGTCGAGCCGTTATCCGAGTACTTAATCAGTTTTCCTGCGACTTCCAGACCGATGTTTTCTTGCGCCTCCTGCGTCGAGCCGCCGATATGCGGCGTCAGGATCACGTTATCGAATTCGCACAGCGGAGAGGTAAACGGATCGCTATTAGTGGCCGGTTCCGTCGGGAAGACGTCGATAGCCGCCCCCGCCAGATGTTTCGTCGCCAGCGCGTCGCACAAAGCCGGGATATCCACCACCGTACCGCGCGCGGCGTTAATCAGCAGCGAACCCGGCTTCATCAGGGCTATCTCTTTTGCGCCCATCATGTTTTTGGTGGAGGCGTTTTCAGGTACGTGCAGACTGACCACATCGCTCATATTCAGCAATTCAGACAGGTGCTGCACCTGAGTTGCGTTACCAAGCGGCAGTTTATTTTCAATATCATAGAAATAGACATGCATCCCCAGCGATTCCGCCAGAATGCCCAACTGCGTTCCGATATGGCCGTAACCGATAATGCCAAGCTTTTTACCGCGCGCTTCGAACGATCCCGCCGCCAGTTTATTCCATACGCCGCGGTGCGCTTTGGCGTTCGCTTCCGGCACGCCGCGCAGCAGCAGCAATAGCTCGCCAATCACCAGCTCCGCCACGGAACGGGTATTCGAGAATGGCGCGTTAAAGACCGGAATACCGCGTTTTGCCGCCGCATTTAAATCCACCTGGTTGGTGCCGATGCAAAAACAGCCAATCGCCACCAGCTTCTCTGCGGCGTTAATCACTTCTTCTGTCAGATGAGTACGGGATCGCAGACCGATGAAGTGGACATCGCGGATGGACGCTTTCAACTGTTCAGCATCCAGCGCGCCCTTGTGATATTCAATGTTGGTGTAACCTGCCGCACGAAGGCTTTCCAGCGCCTTTTGATGCACCCCTTCAACCAGCAGAAATTTAATTTTATCTTTCTCCAGCGATACCTTTGCCATTTCCCCGATCCTGTCTTTTTTTGCCATCTGATGTTGTGTGTGGATTTGCATCCGTCCTTCAACATATCAAAAAAAATTATCACGGCAATATGAACGTTTGCGCCAGCGTCGTGAAGGAATCGCATACAGCGGGAAATAGCAGATGAAAATACCGGGAATAACTTTTTCTTTGGAGGGATCGGCAGGGCAAACGATTAAACGTGATACATGTCACCAAATTTGCCCTGACCGAATTTTTTACGCGGCAGGAAATACGCCTGGCGGGATCATTTTACGATGGTTTTCACCCCGTCCGGCGTGCCGATCAGTGCGACATCGGCGCCACGGTTGGCGAACAACCCTACGGTCACGACGCCCGGAATCGCGTTAATGGCGTTTTCCAGCGCGATGGGATCAAGGATTTCCATCCCATAAACATCCAGAATCACGTTGCCGTTATCCGTGACCACGTTCTGACGGTACTCCGGACGCCCGCCCAGCTTCACCAGTTGACGAGCGACCGCGCTGCGCGCCATCGGAATCACTTCAACTGGCAACGGGAATTTGCCAAGAATATCCACCTGTTTAGAGGCATCCGCAATACAGATAAATTTCTCCGCCACGGAAGCAATAATTTTCTCACGGGTTAATGCCGCGCCGCCGCCTTTGATCATCTGCATATGACCGTTGATTTCGTCCGCGCCATCGACATAGATACCCAGGCTATCCACTTCGTTGAGATCAAACACATGAATACCGAGGCCTTTGAGTTTTTCAGTCGAGGCGTCCGAGCTGGAGACCGCGCCTTCAATCTGGCCTTTCATTGTGCCCAGCGCATCAATAAAGTGTGCGGCCGTTGAGCCTGTACCAACGCCCACAATGGTGCCGGGCTGTACATACTGAAGTGCCGCCCATCCTACCGCTTTTTTCAGTTCATCCTGCGTCATAGATCGTTTCGCCTGTGGTGTGAAAATACAGCCGCATTATAGAACATTGTCGGGAAAAATCTCCGTGTCCGTACACAGGCTACGGATTTCATCTGTACCGACGGCAAATTTATGTCATAGTGCGAAAAAAAATAACAGGAGCATGACACAACAATGAAACGTCCGGACTACAGAACACTACAGGCGCTGGATGCCGTTATACGTGAACGAGGATTCGAGCGCGCCGCCCAGAAGCTGTGCATCACGCAATCCGCCGTCTCACAGCGCATAAAACAGCTTGAGAATATGTTCGGACAACCTTTGTTGGTGCGTACCGTTCCTCCTCGCCCTACGGAGCAAGGGCAAAAATTACTGGCTCTGCTGCGTCAGGTTGAACTGCTGGAAGAAGAGTGGCTGGGCGATGAACAAACCGGCTCTACGCCGCTGCTGCTGTCGCTGGCGGTTAACGCCGACAGTCTGGCGACCTGGCTGCTTCCGGCGCTGGCGCCGGTACTGGCGGACTCCCCTATCCGTCTCAATTTACAGGTGGAAGATGAAACGCGCACGCAAGAACGTCTGCGGCGCGGCGAGGTGGTGGGCGCGGTGAGTATTCAGCATCAGGCGCTACCCAGTTGCCTGGTGGACAAACTGGGCGCACTCGACTATCTGTTTGTCGCGTCAAAGCCGTTTGCCGAGCGCTATTTCCCCAATGGCGTTACCCGGTCGTCGCTGCTAAAAGCGCCCGCCGTCGCGTTCGACCATCTGGATGATATGCATCAGGCCTTTTTGCAACAGAATTTCGATCTACCGCCCGGCAGCGTGCCGTGCCATATCGTTAATTCATCCGAAGCATTTGTACAGCTTGCGCGTCAGGGCACGACCTGCTGCATGATCCCTCACCTGCAGATTGAGAAAGAGCTGGAAAGCGGCGAGTTGATCAACTTAACGCCTGGTTTGCTGCAGCGCCGGATGCTTTACTGGCACCGCTTTGCCCCGGAAAGCCGGATGATGCGCAAAGTGACCGACGCGCTGCTGGAGTACGGGCACAAGGTGCTGCGTCAGGATTAACCTCTCTATGAATGCCGGATGGCGGCGTGAACGTCTTATCCGGCCTGCATGACCCATTATTCCCTCGTCACTTCTTTGAAGTTCATCACAAAATCATTGCGTTCAGGCGGCAAAAAACGACGCGCCATTGGCTATTTTTTGCTGGCGACAAGGCGATTCAAAACGCTCACCGTATTAGCAAATCTTCATTTCAATGCGTAATACGGAGCAAAAAACGCGAACATCGGGAGAAAACGCGGCCTGGAAAGCCCAGGCCGGGCGAGATTACTGCGTGCTGGCGGCCGTGGTCGACGTCTGCCCGGTTCCAGGTTCAAGCTGGAATACCACATCGACCTGATCGTCGAACTGAATGGTCGGCTGCTCGTAAGTTTCCTGCGCGGATACTGGCGCAGCATCTGCGGCTTTCATCATTCGCACCACCGGACTCGGCTGATAATTAGAGACATGGTAACGAACGCTGTAAACCGGCCCCAATTTGCTGTTAAAACCGGCTGCCAGCGCTTGCGCCTGATGAATCGCGTCATCAATGGCGGCTTTGCGGGCCTTGTCTTTATAGGCGTCCGGTTGCGCCACGCCCAGCGATACCGAACGAATCTCGTTCAGACCCGCCTTCAGCGCGCCGTCCAGCAGCGAATTAAGTTTATCTAACTGACGCAGCGTCACCTCAACGGTTCGCACCGCGCGATACCCTTTCAGAATGCTTTTACCGTTTTGGTAATCATAATCCGGCTGCGTGCGCAGATTCGCCGCGCTAATGTCTTTTTTCGCAATCTGATTTTGCTCAAGGAAGGAAAGATATTGCGCCACGCGCTCATCGGCCTGCTTTTTCGCCGTCGCCGCATCCTTCGCCGCGACGTTCACTTCAATCGCTAAGGTGGCGATATCAGGCACAGCATCGACGCTTGCCGTACCGGAAGTCACGATGTGCGGGCCTTCCGGCAATTCGCTTGCCTGCGCCGACATTGCACTTAAACCCACTAATGCCGCCAGGGCCATCACTTTGAACTTCACAGTCTCTCCTCCATATTGCAGTCATTGCCCTGATATACAGGGCGCATGCAGGCAAGCTTAGCGGATATCGGCCTGTTGTCCATCAGACAACGCTTAGTTGAAAAGCGCGTGCATATGCGCGACGCCTTCCCGCGCCAGTTGGAAGGCGATAAGCCACATCACCACCCCAACCAGAATGTTGATAATGCGTTGAGCTTTCGCCGTACGCAGTCGAGGCGCAAGCCAGGCCGCCAGTAGCGCTAACCCAAAAAACCATAAGAACGACGCGCTAATCGTGCCGAGGGCGAACCAGCGCTTTGGCTCCATAGCCAGTTGTCCGCCGAGACTGCCCAACACGACAAACGTATCCAGATAAACGTGCGGATTCAGCCACGTTACCGCCAGCATCGTAGCAATAATTTTCCAGCGCCCCTGCTTCATAACCTCGGCGCTGGCCAGCTCCAGATTACTGCTCATTGCCGTTTTCAGCGCGCCAAAACCGTACCATAACAAGAACGCGACCCCGCCCCATGTGACCAGCGCCAGCAGCCACGGCGACTGCATCAGCAACGCGCTGCCGCCAAAAATACCGGCGCTAATCAGGACTAAATCACTTAACGCGCAAAGCAGCGCTATCATGAGGTGGTACTGGCGACGAATTCCCTGATTCATCACAAACGCATTTTGCGGGCCAAGCGGAAGGATCATGGCGGCGCCAAGGGCAAGCCCTTGAAAATAATAAGATATCACGTTAACTACCCTGAGCTGTTTTTCTTAAAGGCAGACTATAGCGCGGGAATATTATTAGCGGAAATTGATAATTTTAATCACTAATAAGAAAAGCTAATGAAGAGACTGAATAACGGATGGCGGCTACGCTTATCCGCTCAATAACCAGAGAATACTGGAGGCGGATAAGCGCAGCGCGGGAGGAAAATTACTCCGCGGCGTTATCTTTCACGCGTTTAAAATTGACGTCCATCTGCGGGTACGGGAAGCTAATACCAGCGGCGTCGAATTCACGTTTAATACGTTCCAGCACGTCCCAGTAGACATTTTGCAGGTCGCTGCTTTTACTCCAGACACGCACCACAAAATTAATTGATGAGGCGCCCAGCTCATTCAAACGCACCGTCATTTCGCGATCTTTTAAAATACGATCGTCGGACTCGATAATCGTCGTTAGCAGCTGTTTCACCTGATCGATATCCGAATCGTAGGCCACCCCAATAATGAATTCGTTACGGCGAACCGGCTCACGAGAATAGTTGATGATATTTCCCGCGATAATTTTGCCATTCGGAATCACAATAATTTTGCCGTCTACCGCGCGCATTGTCGTGGAAAAGATTTGCACGTTCAGTACCGTACCGGCAACGCCGCCCAAATCGACATACTCACCGGCGCGGAACGGACGGAACATAACCAGCAATACCCCAGCCGCAAGGTTAGAAAGCGATCCCTGTAATGCCAGGCCAACGGCTAAACCGGCGGCGCCCAGTACTGCGATCACCGACGCCGTTTGTACCCCCACGCGACCCAGAGCCGCAATCAGCGTAAAAGCGATAACCCCATAGCGCACCAGCGCAGAAAGAAAGTCGGCCACTGTCGCATCAATATGACGCGCACGCATCAGACGATTTACCGTATTGGAAATCACACGCGCTACAATCAAGCCGATGATGATAATAGCGATAGCCGCAACAATATTCACAGCATAGCTGAGCAATAACGCCTGGTTGCGTACCAGCCAGGTGCCCGCACCATTTATGCTGTCGACAACATTCAAATCTTCCATTCAATATTCCTTGGTCATAGCAAAACAAGCAAATGAGATCATTCTCACGAAAAGAACTTTTTAAAGGTAAACAAAAACAGAGGAATATGCCATTTTTCGGCATCATCCCGAAACCAAAAAAGGCAGGTACACTGTGAGTTGGCCGGATGAAAGCGCTAACTAACGCCGCTCTCCGGAAATAACGATAAAAAAATGGCTTCCCGAGGGAAGCCATTTCAATCAGCAGACTATATTACAGAACGTCAATCGCGTTCAGTTCTTTAAATGCTTTTTCCAGACGAGCGATCATCGAAGTCTGGCCAGCACGCAGCCATACGCGCGGGTCATAGTATTTCTTGTTCGGCTGATCTTCGCCTTTCGGGTTGCCCAGCTGACCTTGCAGATACGCTTCGTTTTCTTTGTAGTAGTTCAGAACACCTTCCCAGGTTGCCCATTGGGTATCGGTATCGATGTTCATTTTCACTACGCCGTAGCTTACGGAGTCTTTGATTTCCTGAGCAGTAGAACCGGAACCGCCGTGGAAAACGAAGTTCAGGCTGTTGTGCGGCAGGTTGTGTTTCTTAGAAACATAGTCCTGAGAATCACGCAGAATGGTCGGGGTCAGAACCACGTTACCCGGCTTGTAAACGCCGTGTACGTTACCGAAGGAAGCGGCAATGGTGAAACGCGGGCTGATTTTGCTCAGCTCAGTGTACGCGTAATCAACGTCTTCCGGCTGGGTGTACAGGGCAGAAGCGTCCATGTGGCTGTTGTCCACGCCGTCTTCTTCGCCACCGGTGCAACCCAGTTCGATTTCCAGAGTCATGCCAATTTTGGACATGCGCGCCAGGTATTTGGAGCAGATTTCGATGTTTTCGTGCAGAGACTCTTCAGACAGGTCAATCATGTGAGAAGAGAACAGCGGTTTACCGGTAGCCGCAAAGTGTTTTTCACCCGCGTCCAGCAGACCGTCGATCCACGGCAGCAGTTTCTTCGCGCAGTGGTCAGTGTGCAGGATAACCGGAACGCCATAATGTTCAGCCATCTGATGAACGTGATGCGCGCCAGAGATAGCGCCCAGGATTGCCGCACCCTGAGGTACGTCAGTTTTCACGCCTTTACCCGCGATGAAGGACGCGCCGCCGTTGGAGAACTGAACGATGACCGGTGCTTTAACTTTTGCAGCGGTTTCCAGAACAGCGTTGATGGAATCAGTGCCCACGCAGTTAACTGCCGGCAGAGCAAAATTGTTTTCTTTTGCTACCTGGAACACTTTCTGTACGTCATCACCAGTGATCACGCCTGGTTTTACGAAATCAAAAATTTTAGACATGTTTCGTTGTCCTGTATCGTCGGGCTTTGGGAAAAAACACGGGCCGCCCTGAATGTCAGATCGGCGATAAATCAACGGGCAGGAATCCCTGCCCGTAACGATTACTTCTTAGCGCGCTCTTCGAGCATCGCTACGGCTGGCAGAACTTTACCTTCCACGAATTCGAGGAATGCGCCGCCGCCAGTAGAAATGTAGGAAATTTTGTCAGCAATGCCGAACAGGTCGATTGCAGCCAGGGTGTCGCCGCCGCCAGCGATGGAAAACGCTTCGCTATCAGCGATGGCATTCGCCACGATTTCAGTCCCTTTACGGAAGTTCGGGAACTCAAACACGCCAACCGGGCCGTTCCACAGAATGGTTTTGGCATTCTTGAGGATTTCAGCCAGCTGCTGAGCGGAAGCATCGCCGATATCCAGGATCTGCTCGTCTTCTTTCACGTCGTTAACGGATTTCAGAGTCGCCGGTGCGGTTTCGGAGAACTCGGTGGCAACGCGAACATCGGTCGGAACCGGGATATCGCAAGTGGTCAGCAGACGTT
This sequence comes from Salmonella sp. SJTUF15591, assembly GCF_043356435.1. Lineage (NCBI taxonomy): Bacteria > Pseudomonadati > Pseudomonadota > Gammaproteobacteria > Enterobacterales > Enterobacteriaceae > Salmonella > Salmonella sp. SJTUF15591. The sequence continues at coordinate 371,543 of NZ_JBEUJO010000002.1, forward strand.
TTGCTTCGTCAACCAGGTCAGCTTCGTACAGGGATTTACCGACACTGTGGCCCTGAGCGGCAACGAAGGTGTTGGCAATACCGCCGCCGACAATCAGCTGGTCAGCGATTTTAGACAGGGAATCCAGAACGGTCAGTTTGGTAGATACTTTAGAACCACCAACGATAGCCACCATCGGACGAGCCGGTTCTTTCAGCGCTTTACCCAGCGCATCCAGTTCAGCGGCCAGCAGCGGGCCTGCGCACGCGACGTCAGCAAATTTGCCGATACCGTGGGTAGAAGCCTGCGCGCGGTGCGCAGTACCAAAGGCGTCCATCACGAATACGTCACACAGGGCGGCGTATTTTTTAGACAGCGCTTCGTCGTCTTTCTTTTCGCCTTTGTTAAAGCGAACGTTTTCCAGAACCACCAGCTCACCTTCGGCCACGTCAACGCCGTCCAGGTAATCTTTGACCAGGCGAACCGGGTTAGACAGTTTGTCTTTCAGGTAGTTAACAACCGGCAGCAGAGAGAATTCTTCGTTGTACTCGCCTTCGGTAGGACGACCCAGGTGGGAAGTTACCATCACTTTCGCGCCCTGTTTCAGAGCCAGTTCGATGGTCGGCAGAGAGGCGCGGATACGCGCGTCGCTGGTCACTTTCCCTTCTTTAACAGGTACGTTCAGATCCGCACGGATAAAAACGCGTTTCCCGGCCAGATCCAGATCGGTCATCTTAATTACAGACATGGTGAATCCTCTCAATGATGCTTAAAGTTTTGTCGACGCTGACGCGTCGAGCCTGAAACCAACTGCGGCCATCGCTAACGTGGTGTCGAGCATCCGGTTAGCAAAGCCCCATTCATTATCGCACCAGACCAGCGTCTTGATCAGGTGGGCGCCACTAACCCGGGTTTGCGTGCCATCAACAATGGCGCTGTGCGGGTCGTGGTTAAAATCTATCGAGACCAACGGTGATTCCGTATAGTCAACTATACCATGAAATGCACCTTGTGCTGCTTTTTGCAGCAACTGGTTGACTTCACTGGCTTTTACTGGTTTTTTCACCGTCACGCTTAAATCGATCGCCGTCACATTAATGGTTGGAACGCGCACCGCAATCGCCTCAAAACGATCGTTAAACTGCGGGAATATACGCGTAATGCCTGCCGCCAGTTTTGTATCTACCGGGATAATCGACTGGCTGGCCGCGCGCGTGCGCCGTAGATCGGAGTGATACGCGTCGATCACCTGCTGATCGTTCATCGCGGAGTGGATCGTCGTGACGGTACCAGACTCGATGCCGTAAGCATCATCCAACAATTTAATGACGGGAATTATGCAATTCGTGGTACAGGACGCGTTTGAGACAATACGATGTTCCGCACGCAGTTGGTTCTGGTTCACGCCAAAAACGACGGTGGCGTCAAGATCGTTGCTGCCCGGATGAGAAAAGAGCACTTTCTTCGCGCCAGCGGCAATATGCGCCTCGCCATGCTCCCGGTTGCCATATACGCCCGTACAATCCAACACGACATCCACGCCCAGTTCGCGCCACGGCAGATCCGCCAGCGTTCGTTCATGCAGAATACGAATGACATCGTCGCCGACAAAAAGCTGCTCGCGCTCGTGGCGAACCTCCCATGCAAAACGCCCGTGGCTGGTATCGTATTTTAACAAATGCGCCATGCCTGCGGCATCCGCCAGCTCGTTGATGGCCACCACGGTAATTTCCGCCCGACGTCCGGATTCATACAAAGCACGAACCACGTTACGTCCGATGCGACCAAAGCCATTAATCGCTATGCGTACGGTCATAGGTCTCCTGCAAGGCTATCCCGATTCAGATGAGGCTGACAGAGTAATGCAGCTCATCGTCGAGTAAAACCTCACCTGTCGCAAACTGCGACTGATTGGTTAATTGTCGAACATTTAATTAACTGAAACGCTTCAGCTAGAATAAGCGAAACGGGGAATAAAAGGAATGTTTGTCCAGTCGAAGAAGACAGTTATCTGACCTGCATCACATTTCATGGCCGCTTACGCTGCAATTTATTCCATATTTAAGAATCACCAGTACATCCGTCAGATCTTTTCATCGTCGCGTCACAAATACTGATTTATATCAGAAAGCGCTGTCGCCAGCGTCTATATTATCAGCGCCACGTCCGAGTCTCGGAGTCCTGTAACGATGACTGTATCTCACCACAATGCCTCTACAGCGCGCTTTTACGCGCTTCGTCTGCTTCCCGGCCAGGAAGTGTTTTCCCAATTACACGCCTTTGTGCAACAGAACCAATTACATGCCGCCTGGATTGCAGGGTGTACCGGCAGTCTGACCGACGTTGCGCTGCGTTATGCCGGGCAAGAGGCGACCACATCGCTCACCGGCACGTTTGAAGTTATCTCGCTAAACGGCACGCTTGAATTGACTGGCGAGCATCTGCATCTCGCGGTATCGGATCCCTACGGGGCCATGCTCGGCGGCCATATGATGCCAGGGTGTACCGTGCGTACCACACTGGAACTGGTTATCGGCGAGCTGCCAGCGCTGACGTTCAGCCGTCAACCGTGCGCCATTTCCGGTTATGACGAACTGCATATTTCTTCCCGTTAATTGACGACTCTTTAAGAGGTACTTTATGGCGCGTCGCCCGTTTTCCAGCCAGTCTCTGGTGCTGATTGTCATCGCTATTGCCATCAATATGATTGGCGGACAGCTTATTAGCATGTTGAAGCTGCCTATTTTTCTCGACTCGATCGGCACCTTAATTAGCGCGGTACTGTTAGGGCCGTTCATCGGCATGTTGACTGGGCTTCTGACCAACTTGCTGTGGGGGCTGCTTACCGATCCTATCGCTGCCGCGTTTGCCCCGGTAGCGATGGTTATCGGTCTGGTCGCCGGGTGGCTGGCGCGCGCAGGCTGGTTTCGTACCCTGCCCAAAGTGATCGTCAGCGGGGTCGTCATTACGTTAGCGGTGACGCTGGTCGCCGTACCGCTTCGTACCGCGCTTTTTGGCGGCGTTACCGGCAGCGGCGCTGATTTGTTCGTCGCCTGGATGCATTCAATGGGCCAAAACCTGGTGGAGTCAGTCGCGATTACCGTCATAGGCGCTAATCTGGTCGATAAAATTCTGACGGCGATCATCGTTTGGGTGCTGCTGCGTCAGCTACCGTTACGTACGACACGGCATTTTCCTGCGATGTCAGCCGTACGCTAAATGCATCCGTTTACCTCGTTAACCTTATGGGCGCTGGCGGCCTGCACCACGCTGCTGCTCCCTGCGCAGACCGTGCTCCCGATTTATAGCGCGGCGGCCTTCCTCTGTCTGCTGGCGCTGAAATCAACGCGGCGGCGGGCGAAGTATGTCGCCTGGCTGATGCTGTCTTTAGGGTTTGGGCTATGGCTGGTACATGGCGGTTGGCTAACGGAATGGATAAGCGGGCAGCCTCGCGATCCGCAGCGCTGGATATATGCCGTTACGCTATGGCTACGCCTGCTGGCGATCGTGTCGACGTCGCAGCTATGGATGCAGTATGTGCCGGTTCAGCGATTTATTCGCGCCCTGTTCGCTTCACGTTTGCCGCCCGGCATCGCTTACCTGTTCGCTGGCCCGCTGCTGGTCGTCGAACAGCTCAAACGACAACTGACGATCGTTCATGAAGCCCAGCGCGCGCGCGGCGTACCGCTGGATGAAGGCTGGTATCAGCGGCTACGGGCAATGCCTGCGCTGATCGTGCCGCTTACGCAAAATGCGCTTAACGATCTGACAATACGCGGCGCGGCGTTGGATATGCGGGGGTTTCGGCTGCATCGAGCCCGAACCACGCTGTGGGCGCCGAAAGATAGCGTGTTACAACGGGTTGCGCGGTATGGCATGGTACTGCTAATAGTGGCGGAAGCGGGAGTATGGATATGGTTACGTTAGAGCAGTTTCGTTATCTTCCGTCCGATGCGACACGCCCGCCGGCATGTTTTGATTTCCACTATTCAACACCCGGAATAGTGGCGATAGTCGGCGATAACGGCAGCGGAAAAAGTACGCTGGCGCAACTGATGGCTGGCTGGTATCCGGATTATCTTCCCGGTGATATTGACGGCACAGGCTTACTGCTTGGCGTCCCTATCGGACGGCTCCCGCTGGTAGAACAGTCGCCCACCATCCAGCTGGTGCAGCAATCGCCTTATTTACAGCTTTCCGGCTGTACCTTTAGCGTAGAGGAAGAGGTGGCGTTTGGCCCGGAGAATCTCGGCCTCCATGAAGCGGAAATTCTACGGCGCATTGACGAGGCGCTGACCCTGACAAACTGCCAGTCGTTACGCCATCGCCATCCCGGCACGCTCTCCGGCGGCGAAACGCAGCGGGTAGTGATTGCCAGCGCGCTTGCCATGCAGCCCAGGCTATTAGTTCTTGATGAAGCCTTCAGTCGGCTGACGTCAGCGGCCACCGGGACGCTGCTGGAACGGTTACAACAGTGGGCGCTGGAACGACATTCTCTCATTGTGCTTTTTGAGCGTAATCATTTTCCTTTTCTGACGCGATGCCAGCGGGTATGGCAATTGCGCGACGGAGCGCTAACCCCATTATGTTGACGTTAAATCAGGTCGCTTATCGCTGGCCAGATGCCGCAGCCGACTGTCTGCACGCCATCTCGCTTGAACTTCGTGACGGCGAATGGCTGGCGTTGACCGGCGATAACGGCGCGGGAAAATCAACGCTGTTACGGATTATGGCCGGCCTGCTTTCCCCCACTTCCGGCTCGGTAACGCTTAATGGAGAGCCGATTGCGCAGCTTAAAAATCGTCAACGCGCCGCCGCTATCGGCGTACTCTTTCAGGAAGCGGAAAACCAGATTTTCCACAGCAATGTCGCACAAGAGGTCGCTTTTGGGCTGAAACTACAGCGCTTATCGGCGGAGGATATTTCACGGCGCACGCAGGCCGCGCTGCGGTTATGCCAGCTAACGGACGTCGCCGAGGCGCACCCGCTTGATCTGCACGCCGCGCAGCGCCGGATGGTGGCGGTCGCCAGTCTGGAGGCGATGGCGCCGCCTGTGTTATTGCTGGATGAACCCAGCCGGGATTTTGACGCCCACTGGCTAACCGTATTTGAACACTGGCTGGCGACATGCCGGGCACGGGGAACCAGCGTCGTCGCGATTAGCCATGACGCTGCGTTTACCCGGCGTCATTTTTCACGGGTGGTACGGCTGGAAAACGGCAGGTTGTCAAAGGGGGAATAAAAAACGGGTCGCCGAAGCGACCCGTTTTATGCCGTATTAAGGATTACAGCAGCGCTTTCGCTTTGGCGATCACGTTGTCCACCGTGAAGCCAAACTCTTCAAACAGCAGCTCTGCCGGGGCGGACTCACCGAAGGTGGTCATCCCGACAATAGCGCCGTTCAGGCCGACGTATTTGAACCAGTAGTCAGCGATACCCGCTTCAATCGCCACACGCGCAGAGACCGCTTTCGGCAGGACAGCTTCACGGTAGGCCGCATCCTGCTTGTCGAATGCGTCGGTGGACGGCATGGAAACCACGCGCGCCTTCACGCCTTCGGCAGTCAGTTTTTCGTAAGCGGCAACCGCCAGCTCAACCTCAGAACCGGTCGCAATGAAGATAATCTGCGGCTGGCCCGCACAATCTTTCAGTACGTAACCACCGCGGGCGATATTCGCCAGTTGCTCTTCAGTACGTTCCTGCTGCGCCAGGTTCTGACGGGAGAGGATCAGCGCGGTTGGGCCATCCTGACGCTCTACGCCATATTTCCACGCCACCGCGGATTCCACCTGGTCGCACGGACGCCATGTGGACATGTTCGGCGTTACGCGCAGGCTTGCCACCTGCTCGACCGGCTGGTGCGTCGGGCCATCTTCGCCCAGACCGATGGAGTCGTGGGTATAGACCATCACCTGACGCTGTTTCATCAACGCTGCCATACGCACTGCGTTACGGGCATATTCGACGAACATCAGGAAGGTGGAGGTGTACGGCAGGAAACCGCCGTGCAGGGCGATACCGTTGGCGATAGCGGTCATACCGAATTCGCGCACACCGTAATGAATGTAGTTACCTGCGGCATCTTCGTTAATCGCTTTCGAACCGGACCACAGGGTCAGGTTCGATGGTGCCAGGTCAGCGGAGCCGCCGAGGAATTCCGGCAACAGCGGACCGAAGGCTTCGATGGCATTCTGGGACGCTTTGCGGCTGGCGATTTTCGCCGGGTTAGCCTGCAGTTTAGCGATGAATTCATTCGCTTTCGCATCGAAGTCAGCCGGCATGTCGCCTTTCATACGACGAGTGAATTCAGCAGCTTCCTGCGGGAAGGCTTTCTCATAAGCCGCGAATTTCTCATTCCATGCAGACTCTTTCGCCTGGCCAGCTTCTTTCGCATCCCACTGGGCGTAGATTTCAGACGGGATTTCGAACGGCGCGTATTTCCAGCCCAACTGTTCGCGGGTCAGCGCGATTTCCGCGTCGCCCAGCGGCGCGCCGTGGGAATCGTGGGTACCCTGTTTGTTCGGCGAACCGAAACCGATGATGGTTTTGCACATCAGCAGGGACGGTTTGTCAGTCACGGCGCGAGCTTCTTCCGTGGCGCGTTTAATAGCGTCGGCATCGTGACCGTCAATGCCACGGATAACGTGCCAGCCGTAGGCTTCAAAACGTTTCGCGGTATCATCGGTGAACCAGCCTTCAACGTGACCATCGATAGAGATACCGTTGTCATCATAGAACGCGATCAGTTTGCCCAGTTTCAGAGTACCAGCCAGAGAGCACACTTCGTGAGAAATGCCTTCCATCATGCAGCCGTCGCCCATAAAGACGTAAGTGAAGTGGTCAACGATATCGTGGCCAGGACGGTTAAACTGCGCCGCCAGAGTTTTCTCGGCAATCGCCATCCCGACGGCGTTGGCAATACCCTGACCCAGCGGGCCAGTAGTGGTTTCAACGCCAGCGGTGTAGCCCACTTCCGGGTGACCAGGGGTTTTTGAATGTAGCTGACGGAAATTCTGCAGTTCGGACATCGGCAGGTCATAGCCGGTGAGGTGCAGCAGGCTGTAAATCAGCATTGAGCCGTGGCCATTGGACAGCACGAAGCGGTCGCGGTCGGCCCAGGACGGGTTGGTCGGGTTGTGGTTCAGGAAATCACGCCACAGGACTTCGGCAATGTCAGCCATACCCATCGGGGCACCCGGGTGACCGGATTTGGCTTTCTGTACTGCGTCCATGCTCAGCGCACGAATAGCATTGGCAAGCTCTTTACGTGAGGACATTTTGACTCCAGATCGGATGTTGAAAGGCCATGCCCGTAACGACTTGACGACAGCGCGTTTTGGGCTACGCCGGAAAATTTGCCAACAATTTACCCCAAGCCGCGCGTCATGTACATGGAACATCCTTTTACCGCTTCAGAAATCTCCGGATCGTGCTCGCATGTTGCGCAATTAGCTAACTTGCCTGCCACGCTTTTCTTTATACTTAACCCAGGCGCTAATTCATCTGCAACGGGCGCATTTCAAAATAATATTAATTCGTATGGAAGAGAAAAATGAAAATTCGCGCTTTACTGCTTGCTTTGGGCATGGCGACGGTGCTGACCGGCTGCCAGAATATGGACTCTAATGGACTGCTTTCTTCGGGCGCTGAAGCTTTTCAGGCCTATACGTTAAGCGATGCGCAGGTAAAAGCGTTGAGCGATCAATCCTGTCAAGAGCTCGACAGCAAAGCGAAAATCGCGCCGGCGAGCAGCGAATACGCTAAACGACTGACAAAAATTGCCGCCGCACTGGGGGATAACATTAACGGCCAGCCGGTGAACTATAAGGTTTACGAGACGAAAGACGTCAACGCGTTTGCCATGGCGAACGGTTGTATTCGCGTCTACAGCGGACTGATGGATATGATGACCGACAACGAAGTTGAAGCCGTGATCGGCCATGAAATGGGCCATGTCGCGCTGGGTCATGTAAAGAAAGGGATGCAGGTCGCGCTGGGCACTAACGCCGTGCGCGTTGCGGCGGCATCGGCAGGAGGCGTTGTCGGCAGCCTGTCGCAATCGCAGCTTGGCGATCTTGGCGAAAAACTGGTGAACTCGCAGTTCTCTCAGCGTCAGGAGTCCGAAGCGGATGATTATTCTTACGATCTGTTGCGCAAACGCGGTATCAGTCCGGCAGGACTCGCCACCAGCTTTGAGAAACTGGCAAAACTGGAAGCGGGTCGTCAAAGCTCGATGTTCGACGATCACCCGGCGTCCGCCGCACGCGCACAGCATGTGCGCGATCGTATGAGCGCAGACGGGATCAAATAATCCCCGAACAGTGCCGGATGGCGGCGTGAACGCCTTATCCGGCCTACAAGCATCAATCAGCTGTAGGCCGGATAAGCGCAGCGCCATCCGGCAAAACAATTTACTCGCCCTTCTTCGCCGCCTGGATATAGAGCATTTCTAATGCCAGCGTCGCGGCCGCCAGAGCGGTGATCTCCGACTGATCGTAAGCCGGCGCGACTTCCACTACATCCATACCGACAATGTTCAGATCTTTCAGACCGCGTACCAGTTTAATGGCGCGATCGGAGGTCAAACCGCCGATCACCGGCGTACCGGTGCCAGGCGCAAACGCCGGGTCCAGACAGTCGATATCAAAGGTCAGATAGACCGGCATATCGCCGACGATCTGTTTCACCTGAGCGAGAATATCATCCACGCCGCGATCGTTGACCTGGCAGGCATCCAGCACGGTAAAGCCATTGTCTTTGTCAAACTCAGTACGAATACCGATCTGTACCGAATGATGCGGATCGATCAGGCCTTCTTTCGGCGCGGTGTAGAACATCGTGCCGTGATCGAATTCGCAGCCGTTAGCGTAGGTATCGGTATGCGCATCAAAATGTACCAGCGCCATTTTGCCAAAATGTTTCGCGTGGGCGCGCAGCAGCGGCAGCGTGACGAAGTGGTCGCCGCCGAAAGAGAGCATACGCTTGCCTGCAGACAGCAGTTTTTCAGCGTGCGCCTGTAATTTTTCACTCATTTCACGGGCATCGCCAAACGCATACACCAAATCGCCGCAGTCCACGACGTTCAGGCGCTCGCGCATGTCAAAATTCCACGGGAAACGGTGATGTTCCCAGGCGAGGTTGGTCGACACCTGACGGATCGCCGCCGGGCCATGACGACCGCCAGCGCGACCGGACGTTGCCATATCAAACGGTACGCCAGTGATCACCCAGTCGGCATCGCTGTCATACGGCTGGAAGTTCATTGGCAGACGTAAAAAACCAAACGCATTAGAAACCAGTGAGTTATCGTACTGATGACCTAAGGTGCTCATGGCAAAAACCTCTTCTTAGTCAATATAAAAAAACCCTCCCGCGTCGTTAGGCCCGACGAGGAAGGGTTTGAATTTGTTTACGGCTCAAAGTTTACTCTGACAGACCGCATTATTGAAGTCAGTTTAGCCAGGTACAGTAGACAACGCCCGAAAAAAATATATATCCAGCGCAAATCAGTAGGCTCATACGTCCATCGCGGTCAGTTAAGAGGCCTTAGGGAGTTGCCGCTGTAAAAACTCAAGCACTAATGCGTAAAACAGCGGTGTTTTTCCTGGCGTCAGGAAAATGGCGTGACCGCTACCGGGAATGAGGGTCATCTCCGCCTGAGGCAGCAGCCGGTACAGCTCGGTAACTCCTTCAACGGTGAAAAATTCATCCCGGTCGCCGTCCAGTAATAGCACAGGAATGTGGATTTTTTTCACCTCTTCTTCCGCCAGCGATGTGGGCGTTGTCCACATTGGCCAGACACCTTTGAGGAACGTGCGCCAGTAGTCTTTTTGCTCTGGATGATGCATGTTCTGATAAAATTTAACCATCCCGGGCGCATCCGAAGCCATTTTATCCAGATCGCGATCCGTCAATTGCCCCTGAGGCATTCCTTTACCATAAAAAATCTCCATCCCCTGCATGTAATGGGTCGTAGCAAAGCGATGCGTTGCGCCGCCGACGATAGCAGCGCGCGCTAGATCCGGGTATCGGCTGGTTAACTTCAGAACGACCATGCCGCCATCGCTGTAACCCATCACCAGCGGTTTTTCCAGCTTCAGCGCTTTAACAAAAGCCGCCATATCTTCCGCCATCAGATCATAGCTAAACGTTCCTTGCGGGTTATTCGTCAATCCATGTCCACGACTGTCCGGCATGATGACGCGAAAATATCGAGATGCCTCTTTCGCTAACCCCTGCCAGCTTTTCGCCGTCAGACCCCCACCGTGAATCAACAGCAGCGGAGGCCCCTCGCCCTCTTCAACGTAATGAATTTTGATACCATTCGCTTCCACAAATTTATCTTTGTCCATCGTTGTTGCTGAAGCATTTATTAAAAATATAATATTGATAATAAAAATAAATGCGAATTTAAAAATATGATTCATAACACCTCGCCAATCACTTTCCGTGTAAAAGACCATATTATTCAGATTGAACAAAAATAACATCAAAATCGATTTGTATCATTTTCACTTATTTACCGGGGAGACCCCGCATCCTCTTTTTACAGAACGTAAAAAGCCTTTCCGCGATTAGCCCCAACGCGAAAAGGCTCTGAAGTCAGAAAAGTGCCACCTTATTCATTCTGGCTGCAATTCAGGATGACTTGAAGGTCTCTTCCTGAATTGCATTTGGCGCTTTCTTTATTCCTTCGTCTGACAGGGCAAGCTTGACTCGCTAAATGCCGTGGCCGGAATTTTCACAATCGCTTTTTTAACCGGCGCAGGTTTACCACGCGTACAAAGCGGACGGTGGATCTGGTTGGGATAAAAAAGTGCGAAATCGCCAGGATTTAATGTAACGAACTGCTCATTAGCGACACATTCAGGAAAGATGATGTCATCAGGAAGATGCTCAAGCTCCTTTATCCTGGTATCAATTTTGTTGGAATAGCCAATCTCCTCATAACCGCTTAGTAAAATCTGAACATCGATATATTTTTTATGAAGTTCAGCTTTGCGGTTTAACGAAGAGTGTGTTTCCCCTTCGCTTATCATAAGAAATGATTCCGGGAAAGAAAGTTCATATCTACCAGCAGGCTGATCTTCAGCTATCTTCACCGCTTCGATGATAAGTTTTTTAATAATGTGGTTAACGTAAGGTAATAAAGTAAGCTGCTCTATATTTCCATATAGCATACTATAGTTATCCTAAATAATGGTCGTGATTATAATTATCAGCCAATCAGGTACTGGTAAATACCTTCAGCCACAGGAATACCTTCTTTTAAACATTTTTCTTTATAGGCGATTTGCGGATCGTTTGGCGCCAGCACTTTATCAACACCGGGCATCGGTTTTACAGCCCTTAGCTCATTGACCATTGTGCTCATTATTGAGGAAAACAGCGGATTGCCCAACATCTGCGGATCAATAACGATAACCAGACTCGCTAACTTGCGCATCTTGTCATAGTCGCCATACATCCGAACAATATGGTTGCTAAAGTTTGCCCCCATCAGGACGCCCGTGAGCGCATCAATCGCCAGGGCAATACCAGAACCTTTGTGTCCGCCAAAGGGCAGCAGATTTTCAATTTTATGCGGATCGGTAGTGATATGTCCCTCTTTATCCAGCGCCAGACCATGACCTATTGGTTTCCCGGTTTCTTTGGCGTGCAGAATTTTACCAAACGCAATGGCGCTGGTCGCCATATCGACGATCATCGGATGGCTGTCTTTAACGGGGAAGCCGAAGGCGATTGGGTTAGTCCCCAGAAAGCGCTCCGCGCCGCCATACGGCGCAACGCAGGTATCCGTTTGCGTCATGGCGATAGCCACCATTCCCTGGCTTGTCGCCTGCTCAATGAACCACGAGAGCGCGCCGCAGTGGGACGTATTTTTGACGCTGACGAAGCCCAACCCCGTCTCTCTCGCCAGACTAATAGCGTGATCTGTCGCCTTTATCAGCGCGCAGTGTCCCATTCCATCATCAGAGTCCAGAATAGCGACAGAAGGCGAAATCTGTTCAATGCTGAATGTTGCTTTTGGATTGAGCCCGCCTGCGTTCAGGCGGGTACAATAGTGCTCTACGCGAATAACGCCGTGGGAGTGAACGCCGGTAATATCGGCATGAACCAAAACGTCGGCTACCTGCTGCGCCGTTTGCGCGTCAAGGCCCGCCTGGGTGAGCTTATTAAACGCCAGCGCTTTCAATTCATTTTCTTTGACTAATATTGTTGACATAACTATCCCGCTATTAAAATTTGATAACGCCTTTAACCAATTTTTTGTTTTCTACCACGTTCTTCTGGTACTGGTTGCCGAACGTATAGAAATCGAATTCCTGGTTTTTCATCATTGTTTCGCTAATAGCGCCCTGAGCCATGAGCTCAATGACACATTCGAAGTCTTCCCGCGTCGCGTTACGGCTGCTCAATAGCGTGGTCTCTTTTTTATGGAAGGTCGGATCGTCAATGACGAGCTCGCCGATATACAGCCCGATGAAGACGATTTTTCCACCGTGACGAATCAGATCGACAGAGCGGCTCATGGAGGATTTATTGCCGGTGGCATCAAGCACAGTGCCGGCTAATTCACCGGAGAAACAGGCTTTCAGCGCATCAATATAGTCGTCTGACGACGGATCGAGCGTTGCAACGCCTACCTTTTCGGCTACCAGACGACGGCGTTCGGCGTCAATATCAGCTACCGCGACGCGAGCGCCTTTGGCTTTTGCTATCGCGGCGGCGGCCAGCCCAATCGGCCCGGCACCGACCACCACAATGTTTTGCTGCGGCTTCACGTCAGCGCGGCGTACTGCGTGGGCGCTGATGGCGAAACACTCAACCAGCGCGCCCGCGCTGTCGGTGAGGTTATCCGACAGTTCAACCAGATTTTGTTCACGAACGGCCAGATATTCGCTAAAGCCGCCGTCCTGGTGAACGCCATACAGCGAGACGTTCTCACAGCAGTTGGTTTTTCCTTCCCGGCAGGCTGCGCAAGCGCCGCAAGGAATACAGGGAATAACGCTATAGCGTTGGCCGACCTTCGCCGTGCTGCACGATTTACCCAACATTTCTGCCACGCCGCAAATTTCATGACCCAGCACGCGCGGATAGGCAAAAAAGGGCTGGCGGCCGGCAAACGCATGGATATCGGTGCCGCAAATACCAACCGCTTTAATTTTTAACAGTACTTCATCGTCTTTTAAATGAGGAATATCCCTTTCAATGTATTCGATATTTCCCGGATTATTACAGATAAGCGTTTTCATACTTAACCCTTTGAAGATAAACGGTGAATGGTGGCCGTGACGCCATGTAATTCAATATGGTTAAAGGCCTGCTGAATGTCGTTTAAAAAGTCTGCGTTGTCGCCGGCCAGCGTTCCAAAGATGCTATTTATCTGCAGCAAAGACAGCGCTTGTTCCCATCGCGTGTTTTTATTTTTAATAGCCGCATTGAAGGTATCATTGAGCGGGTCGGCCACGCTCTGCCCCTGAGAGAGTGTATTAATGACGTAATGGAGCCAGCCCGCAATCAGCGTCGCCAACGCCCTGCCCTTAACGCCGCGCGCCTGGAGCGTCAGATAAGGATCGACGGCCCGCTGAGGCAGCTTCTGAGAACCGTCCATCGCAATCTGTCCGGTCTTATGTTTAATATTCGGGTTGCTGAATCGATCAATGAGCAACTGCGCATATTGATGTACATCTACCGCCAAATTCGGGCGCAGCGATTTTGCCTGCTCTTCCGTCATTAAATGATGTACGGCGGTTTTAAAAGCGTCGTCTTCCATGCACTGATAGATAAACTCATATCCAGCCAGGCTGCCGTTATAGGCGAGAAACGAATGGCTGCCATTCAGCATACGAAGTTTCATTTCTTCATAGGGAAGCACGTCCGAGACGAACATCGCCCCTGCTTTATCCCAGTCAGGACGACCGGCAACGAAATTATCTTCGATAACCCACTGACGGAAATCCTCGCATACGATGCCGCAGGGATCGGCAAAACCGATCTGGTCTTTAATCATGTCAAATTGCTCTGGCGTCATTGCCGGCACGATGCGATCGACCATGGTGCCAGGAAAGGTGACATGCTTCGCTATCCAGGCCGCCAGTTGCGGATCAAGATTATCGGCAAACGTAACGATCGCCGTTTTGGTCAAATGACCGTTTTCCGGAATGTTATCGCACGACAGTACACTAAACGGGGGAAGCCCTTGCTGGCGGCGTATCCGTAGCGCTTCGACGATCAGTCCGAGTGCTGACCGGGGATGTTCAGGATCGGCAAGATCGTGTTTGATGAGCGGATGGCTGAGATCGAGCGTTCTGGACCGTGGATCGGTGCAGTAACCTTTTTCCGTTATCGTCAACGAAACAATTTTTACCTGCGGCTCAGTCAGCTTCTCGATCGCCGCCTGAATACCTGACTTCGGCGTATGCAACGCGCCGGTGATGGTACGAACCAGGCGACTATTGATGGCGCTGGCTGACGTTTCCACCACTGAAAACAGCCCCTGTTGCGCATTTAGCGCATCCACCAGCTCCGCATCGCCGAACAGATTCAGTTCAAAAATCCCCCAGCGGTTGCCGGTTATCTCATTCGTGAGATCGTTATAAACAGCCTGATGACCACGGTGAAAGGCGCCAAATCCAATATGTACGATGTTGGCTTCCATTCCCTGACGTGAATAAGTCGTTTTGAATTGGTGCCTTGCGGCGTCTAACTGGCGAGCTATGGTGTCCATGAATTTTTCCAACTCCTGTTTTGTTTACCAATTCTGCTTAAACACCATACCAAAATCCATGAATATGATCACACTCATGGCACCACATTCTTTACCCTGGTATGATGAATAATAGCCAATGAATAAAAATAATTTGTTTATCAATTACTTACAAAAAACACTTCTCAGGATAAATTTTACGATTCACAAAAGCGTGATTTTGATTAGAAAAATCGGCCACGAATTGGCATACCTCCCATACAACCCGCAATCACTAAACCCCATGAAAAACAATACATTATTGAATAACACCCCGCTGCAAGCGTATATGTCACGCATGATTGGTTCAATAACCACCCGAAATACAGCAAACCAAACCTGATAATTTGTCTAGTGAATTAATGAACTCAATTTATTATCAGCATCAACGTTAACCTAAGAACATCAGTTACGGTTTTGATCATCCGGGTCGCTGCTAAAGCGATGAGGAGTAAGCCGCCTTTAGACGTAATTGGCAAATTAATCCATTGATTGAACACAGGAAAAAATTGATGAAGACGCAGATTAGGTACGTTGAAACAAAGCTTTCAAAGCCCCTCTGGCCGAGGTCTTAGTTGACGCGAAACATGGCATAATAGCCATTTCGAACTGGTAACCACGACGATTACGCTGGAAGACGGTTCAACTGGCACCGGATATTCCTATACCGGCGGAAAGGGAGGGTATGCAATTAAAGCGATGATCGACCACGATCTTGCCCCGGTACTGTCAGGGATAGATGGCGCTGCGATTGACGATATCTATGACTTTATGGAATAGCATATTCACTATGTGGGTTGCGGAGGCATCGCGTCGTTTGCGATGTCTGCGATGTCTGCGGTGGATATCGCCCTTTGGGATTTGAAAGGCAAACGTGAAAAACTGCCGCTGTGGAAAATGGCTGGTTGAAGGCGGCGCGTCTGTCGACGAATGGCGGTCGTTTGGTATGCTCGCTCGGTATGCAGGAATTACACGTCAGACTGGTTTCCGCATTCGAGACTGGCTGACTGGAGGTTCACAGTTTCTCGATCGATCAATATACCAAACATCCGCTGGTGGTCGACAATTATCGCGCCGTGGCACCGGACACCTACGGCATTGGCGTAGAGTTTGACTGGGATAAGCTGAGAGTTTACGAAGCCTGATTCCCTCTCTCCGGGCTTGTTTTTGGCGGCAGGCCCGGTTAATCGCTGACAAAAATGTCATCCGCCTGAAAATAGCCGTCAGGTGGCGAAGAAAAAATCATCAAAATCTTCCAGTGAATCATCCTGTTGGAAGATTTTTACCAGCTCATTTTTACTGTTTTCAAGATGGGTCCACGAGGCCTGTCTGGCCTGCTCAGCATCGCGTTTTTGCAATGCAAGGAAGATACTACGGTGATCTTCCACCCATTTCATTCTTAACTCTTTCTTATGTAAATACTTATAGTTTAACTGCTTCCAGCGCGGATTTTCGGTCCTGACAGCCCGCCACAGCTCGGCAGATTGTTTCATTAATACACGATTTTGCGTGGATTCCGCGATGATATTGTGGAACTGGCGATCCAGTTCTTCAAATTTGTCGCTGTCGCCACCAATCTGCTTTTCCTGCTGCTCAATAATACGTTTAAGCTGCTTAAGTTCATTAAATCTTATTTGCGTAGCGGCAAAACCGGTGATGTTGCTTTCGATGACCTGCCGGGCCTGTAGCAATTCAAAGGGGCCAATGTCTGAGTAAGGCAAGAGCGCTTTTTGATTGATTTTCTCCAGACTATCAATAAAGTAAGTGCCTGCGCCTTGCTTAACCTCTACCACTCCCTTCAGCTCAAGCATAATAATCGCCTCACGAATCGTCGTGCGGCTGGTTTGAAAACGCTCGCTGAGTTCTCTCTCCGCCGGAAGTCGCTCGCCAGCTTTAAATACCCCTGAATAGAGTAGTTCTTCTATTTGCAGCCCTATATCAAAATAGCGCCGCTTGGTTAAAATTTGTTCCATGCACATACCTATGTAGACAGCAATTGCTCCACTTGAGGGTAGTGTAAACAAATCCTAATGTTTATGGTAAACAATTTCCCTGCCAGAGAGTGGTCGTTTCTTTCCCGCAACCTACGGCTATGCGCGTCACACAGTCCTTCCCCACCAGACTCGGCAGGAAAGGCGCTGATTCCCATAACGCATATTTGACGTTTGATGCCGGGTTTATTTGCGGCAGGGCGGCGGCGCATACCCGTTGTTGTCCGCCGGGAAAGCCTGCGAGGAACAAGGCGGTAGCGTATTTGTTGCTTTACCCTGCAATGCAAAAGCGGCAAAGCCAATGACGCCGATGTTGCGTACGTCGCCCTGCGCGGAGTGGGCCGCATAAGCGTCAGCTACGTCGGCGAACTGGAATGCCGCCTCAGTGTGTTTATCTTTGCGAAACCCTTTAATCGCCAGTGAATCGCCGGCGTTAACAATATAGCCATGATGATTCAGCGAGCCAGCTTTTCCGTTCAACACGTCCAGGCCATCAACCGTTGCGACGATTTCGTAATTGGTATCATGACTGTAATTACGAATATATAACTGATAGTTCATCCCTGATCTTGCAGGAATACTATATTGCCATTGTCCCATTGATGCGTTGTAGCGACGAGTAATTGGAATCGAATTAAAATTAGCGTCGCGCACAGCATATTCAAGATCGCTGATACGTATACTATAAACTTTATCGTAACCTGACGGATATTGAGTGGAGTAATTTATTATCACCATTTCGGCAGGTTCTCGATCGGCACGTTCTACCGAAACGCTTTGTACCGATGAATGCACGTCGCCGCCCCAGGCAGTGCCGACGTCGGATGAAGAGACATTATTAGATTGCATTCCGCTGGAACAGCCGCCTAACAGCAAAAACAAGCCAACAATGACGGCATTAAATTTAAATTTGCTCATACTCACACCCCTTTTTAATTATTAGGGTGATTGTAGGCCCATAAAATCACATAGAGAAGCGGCACCGCTGATAATTAAGAATTTATAAAATATAAAAGGGTCGACTTAAATAATTAAATCGACCCACAAGCGGAATACTCTTAATTACTCATCTTCAAGATAAGTATAACCGTACAGTCCCGCTTCAAATTCCTCAAGGAACTGCTGCTGCAACGCATCGTCCAGATCCGTCTGTTTTACCTGGTCGCGGAAATGCGTTAACAGCGTTTTTGGATCCAGTTGCACATATTGCAGCATATCCGCAACGGTATCGCCTTCGTCCGACAGCTCAACCTCGACGCTACCATCCGGGAAGACAAACACGTCAACCGCTTCAGTATCGCCAAACAGGTTGTGCATGTTACCGAGGATCTCCTGATAGGCGCCGACCATAAAGAAGCCGAGCATCGGCGGATTCTCTGGATCGTATTCCGGCATCGGCATCGTCGTGGCGATACCGTCGCCATCGATATAGTGGTCGATAGCGCCATCGGAATCACAGGTTATATCCAGCAGCACGGCACGACGTTCCGGTACCTGATCTAACCCTTCCAGCGGCAGTACCGGGAAGAGCTGATCGATTCCCCACGCGTCCGGCATTGACTGGAACAGCGAGAAGTTGACGTACATTTTGTCAGCCATCCGCTCTTGCAGTTCGTCGATAATCGGACGATGCGCACGGTTTTGCGGGTCCAGTTGCTTCTGCACTTCATGGCACATGCTGAGATAAAGTTGCTCCGCCCAGGCGCGCTCCTGCAAACTAAACGCGCCGGAAGAGTAGCCGATATGAATATCGTGCAGATCCATTTGGCTATCATGCAGCCATTCACGCAGCGAGCGGCGGGTGCCAGGCTTATGCATCTCCTGCCAGGTTTCCCACAGATTTTGCAGCGCGCGCGGCGCATCTTCAGCAGGGGCTGTCGGATCCGTGTATTCGTTACGCTCCACGCCGATAATGTTAGAGACCAGTACCGTATGGTGCGCAGTGACGGCGCGGCCAGACTCGGTAATCACCGTCGGATGCGGTAAACCATGCTCTTCGCAGGCATCGCCAATCGCCCAGATGATGTTATTGGCATATTCGTTCAGGCCATAGTTCACCGAACAGTCGGACTGCGAACGGGTACCTTCATAATCCACGCCCAGACCGCCGCCCACGTCGAAGCACTGGATATTAACGCCCAGCTTATGCAGCTCAACATAGAAACGCGCGGACTCGCGCACGCCGGTCGCGATATCGCGAATGTTCGCCATCTGCGATCCCAGGTGGAAGTGCAACAGTTGCAGACTGTCCAGACGCCCGGCGTCACGCAGGGTCTCCACCAGTTGCAGCACCTGCGTCGCCGCCAGGCCGAATTTTGATTTTTCGCCGCCGGAGGATTGCCACTTACCGGACCCCTGAGAGGCCAGACGCGCACGCACGCCCAGACGAGGAACCACGTTCAGGCGCTCAGCTTCTTCCAGCACAATCGCGATTTCAGACATCTTTTCGATGACCAGATAAACCTTATGGCCCATCTTCTCGCCAATCAACGCCAGCCGAATGTATTCACGGTCTTTATAACCATTACAGACGATCACGCTACGGGTCATGCCGGCATGCGCCAGCACCGCCATCAATTCCGCTTTTGACCCCGCTTCCAGCCCCAACGGTTCACCGGAATGGATAAGGGACTCGATCACGCGGCGATGCTGATTGACCTTAATCGGATAAACGAGGAAGTAGTCGCCGTTATAACCGTAAGATTCACGCGCACGCTTAAACGCCGCGTTAATTGAACGCAAACGGTGTTGCAGGATCTGCGGGAAGCAGAACAGCGCCGGCAGACGCTGACCTTGCGCTTCGCGCGCTTTCACCAGTTTGGCAAGATCGACACGCGCTTCCGGTACGTCGGGATCGGGGCATACGCTAATATGGCCCAGCTCGTTGACGTCGTAGTAGTTATTGCCCCACCAGGCAATATTGTAAGTGCGCAGCATCTTGCTGGCTTCCTGGGAGCTCATTGCAACCTCCTGCATGGAGCGTAGTACACCCTGTTCGCCTGCTGACGAAGGCGAACCCATAGACATGTCGTCAGACATAGCGAACCTCAATTTTTATTAGCAAGTGTAAAACAGTTGACTACTATCGCAATCCGAAGACGCGATAACAACCCATAGACAAGCGGATTTTCCAGCAGATAGCGCTGATGCTCCGCCTGCGCGACCGGTTTCTTTTTCATATCATTGTAAACACGTAACCGAACTCACAGATAACGGTTCGGCGAAACCACGAGAAAACTCTTGCGTTAACAAGAGCGCCCTTGTTCAGTCTTCAGCGCCATTGCCGGCTCTGGAATCCTGAGAAGCGCCGAGATGGGTATAACATCGGCAGGTATGCAAAGCAGAGATGCAGATTGCGGGGGACATGCGCGCACCAGAACGATGCGACAGATTCAGCAGAATACAACGGTTCATTATCTCGTATCACCTCCACGGCCGCCTCGTAAGACGAACCCACAAGCCAAAGCAACGTTTTAACCCGGCTGGAAGTGGCGACACGAAGAAAACGTCGTGTGCTTTTGTATGAGCCGCGCGTCGCGTTTTATACCCAGAACGCAGAAAAAAAGCAAAGCATAAATGCGCATAATGTCAGCATTATCAGAAACGTTTATCGCCTGATTTTGACCGACATTGCGACGGCCTTCAAAAAAAGCTGGAAATTGGGCGAAGAAGTGACCTAAAATAGCCGTCCAGATGTTAATCCATCCATACTGATTAACACTCAGACTGCCAGTGTCAGTAACCTTCAGACTCATGGTAGAATCTTCTGTCATGACTATTCCGCACAACAGTTTGAGCTAACTAAATTCTCCTTAGGTGAAATTAAATATGGCAAAACACCTTTTTACGTCTGAGTCCGTATCAGAAGGGCATCCTGACAAAATCGCAGACCAAATCTCTGATGCCGTGTTGGACGCTATCCTGCAACAGGATCCGAAAGCACGCGTCGCCTGTGAAACCTACGTTAAAACCGGCATGGTTTTAGTTGGCGGTGAGATCACCACCAGCGCCTGGGTCGATATCGAAGAGATTACCCGTAATACGGTGCGCGAAATTGGCTATGTGCATTCCGACATGGGCTTTGACGCCAACTCTTGCGCGGTACTGAGCGCAATTGGCAAACAGTCTCCGGATATCAACCAGGGCGTTGACCGCGCAGACCCGCTGGAACAAGGCGCGGGCGACCAGGGCCTGATGTTTGGCTACGCGACAAATGAAACCGACGTACTGATGCCTGCGCCAATCACCTACGCGCACCGTCTGGTACAGCGTCAGGCTGAAGTGCGTAAAAATGGCACCCTGCCATGGTTGCGTCCGGATGCAAAAAGCCAGGTCACTTTCCAGTATGACGACGGCAAAATCGTCGGTATCGACGCCGTGGTTCTCTCTACGCAGCACGCAGAAGATATCGACCAAAAATCGCTGCAAGAAGCGGTGATGGAAGAGATCATCAAACCCATTCTGCCGTCTGAATGGTTAAATACGTCCACTAAGTTTTTTATCAACCCAACCGGGCGTTTTGTTATCGGCGGCCCGATGGGCGATTGTGGTCTGACCGGTCGTAAGATCATCGTTGATACCTACGGCGGTATGGCGCGTCACGGCGGCGGCGCCTTCTCCGGTAAAGATCCGTCTAAAGTTGACCGTTCTGCAGCTTACGCTGCGCGTTATGTCGCGAAAAACATCGTGGCGGCAGGTCTGGCGGATCGCTGTGAAATCCAGGTCTCCTACGCTATCGGCGTAGCGGAGCCGACGTCCATCATGGTGGAAACGTTCGGTACTGAAAAAGTGTCTGCTGAACAGTTGATTCTGCTGGTGCGCGAATTCTTCGACCTGCGCCCGTACGGCTTGATTCAGATGCTGGATCTGCTGCACCCGATCTACAAAGAAACTGCGGCTTACGGCCACTTCGGTCGCGAAAACTTCCCATGGGAAAAAACCGACAAAGCGCAACTGCTGCGCGATGCTGCCGGTCTGAAATAATCGCCCGCGCCTGACGCTGTTTTTCAGTCAGGTAAACCATACCGTACTTATCAAGGCCAGCGCCCTGCTGGCCTTTATCATTGCTGATACACGCAACGTTATCAGATATTCCAGCGTGAATTTATACTGACCTTTTTGTGATGCGCAGCACAATCCACTCTCCCCTTTCGTTTCTTCGACTACACTTTTTATCATTCAGTTGCAGTCATCATGAAAGCGGTTACATTCATTTTCATTAAGAACTGACCGCATCACTATCGGTATGCTAATTCTGCGATGAAAATATTACATAATTTTTCAACTTTGTCTGAATACCAGGCGATTGATATGGTTATAAGATTATTAAAACTATTATTTTTCAGATAATTAAATAATCACCGAGATAAATAGTAGTGTAAACGATTACACCATTGTGATTAGCCTCACATCTTTTTACGGCGTACTCACCTACTCTTAACATCGATAAAATTGCTAACCCAACCGGAGGGCATAATGCCTGACAATAAAAAACAAGGGCGTTCCAACAAGGCCATGACATTTTTTGTCTGCTTTCTTGCAGCCCTGGCAGGATTACTTTTTGGCCTGGATATCGGCGTTATCGCCGGTGCTTTACCCTTCATTACCGACGAGTTTCAGATTACCGCACACACTCAGGAATGGGTGGTCAGCTCCATGATGTTTGGCGCGGCCGTCGGCGCTGTCGGCAGCGGCTGGCTCTCCTTTAAGCTGGGTCGTAAAAAAAGCCTGATGATCGGCGCTATCCTGTTCGTCGCCGGTTCGCTGTTCTCCGCTGCGGCGCCTAACGTTGAAGTCCTGATTATTTCTCGCGTGCTGCTGGGTCTGGCCGTCGGCGTCGCTTCCTACACTGCACCGTTGTACCTGTCCGAGATCGCGCCGGAAAAAATTCGCGGCAGTATGATCTCAATGTACCAGCTCATGATCACCATCGGGATTCTGGGCGCTTATCTGTCCGACACCGCGTTCAGCTACAGCGGCGCATGGCGCTGGATGCTCGGCGTGATCATCATCCCGGCCATTCTGCTGCTGATAGGCGTCTTCTTCCTGCCGGACAGCCCGCGCTGGTTTGCGGCAAAACGCCGTTTCCATGATGCTGAACGCGTCCTGTTGCGCCTGCGTGACACCAGTGCGGAAGCAAAACGTGAGCTCGATGAAATTCGCGAAAGTTTGCAGGTTAAACAGAGCGGTTGGGCGCTGTTCAAAGAGAACAGCAACTTCCGCCGCGCCGTGTTTCTTGGCATTTTGTTGCAGGTCATGCAGCAATTTACCGGGATGAACGTCATCATGTATTACGCGCCGAAAATCTTCGAACTGGCGGGGTACACGAATACCACGGAGCAGATGTGGGGCACCGTTATTGTTGGTCTGACTAACGTGCTGGCAACCTTCATCGCTATCGGCCTGGTTGACCGCTGGGGCCGCAAGCCGACCCTGACGCTGGGCTTCCTGGTCATGGCGATTGGTATGGGGATTCTGGGTACGATGATGCACATCGGCATCCATTCGCCGTCTGCGCAATACTTCGCTATCGCTATGCTGCTGATGTTCATCATTGGATTTGCGATGAGCGCTGGTCCGCTGATTTGGGTACTGTGCTCCGAAATCCAACCGCTGAAAGGCCGCGATTTCGGCATCACCTGCTCCACCGCGACCAACTGGATCGCCAATATGATCGTCGGCGCAACGTTCCTGACCATGCTGAACAATCTGGGTAACGCCAACACCTTCTGGGTCTACGCTGGCCTGAACGTGCTGTTTATCCTGCTGACCCTGTGGCTGGTGCCGGAAACCAAACACGTTTCGCTGGAACACATTGAACGTAACCTGATGAAAGGTCGTAAACTGCGCGAAATCGGCGCCCACGACTAATCCCTCCACGCTTCCTCCTGCCACAGGAGGAAGCGTTTTTCTTGCAGTCCCTCTTCCGTCGCACTATTCTCTGCCGCTATGAAAACCCCTCGTCTCCCTATCGCTATCCAGCAGGCCGTGATGCGCCGTCTGCGGGAAAATCTCGCCCAGGCGAACCTCAAGCTCGATAGACATTATCCGGAGCCGAAACTGGTGTATACGCAACGCGGCACCTCGGCGGGCACCGCCTGGCTGGAGAGCTACGAAATCCGCCTCAACCCGGTGTTACTGCTGGAAAACATCGACACCTTTATAGCAGAGGTCGTGCCGCATGAACTGGCGCATCTGTTGGTGTGGAAGCACTTCGGACGCAAGGCTCCGCATGGCAAGGAGTGGAAGTGGATGATGGAAAGCGTGCTGGGCGTTCCGGCCAGACGTACTCATCAATTTGCGCTGCAATCCGTACGGCGCAATACCTTTCCCTACCATTGCCAATGCCAGCAACATCAACTCACCGTCCGCCGTCATAATCGGGTAGTACGCGGCGAAGCGGTTTATCGTTGCGTTCACTGCGGCGAACCACTGGTCGCCGGGTAGTTCCCGAAACGTCCGGGAACTTTCCTGAGCGGACTGATTGCATACAGACACAACTTTCGTTACGTTGCGGGCTCGTTTTGCTATGGAGTGTGCAATGTACCGTAATTTTTCTTTTGCCGCTGCGTTGCTGGCCGCAGCGTTTTCAGGCCAGGCCCTGGCCGATGGCATTAACAATTTTTCTCAGGCCAAAGCGGCGAGCGTCAAAGTCAATGCTGACGCGCCCGGCAGCTTTTACTGCGGGTGCCAAATCCGCTGGCAGGGTAAAAAAGGCGTCGTAGACCTGGAGTCCTGCGGCTATAAGGTGCGTAAAAACGAGAATCGCGCCAGACGCATTGAGTGGGAGCACGTTGTCCCCGCCTGGCAATTCGGTCATCAGCGCCAGTGCTGGCAGGACGGCGGGCGAAAAAACTGCGCTAAAGATCCGGTCTACCGCAAAATGGAAAGCGATATGCATAACCTGCAGCCCGCCATTGGCGAAGTGAATGGCGATCGCGGCAACTTTATGTATAGCCAGT
Source organism: Salmonella sp. SJTUF15591 (assembly GCF_043356435.1). Taxonomy (NCBI): domain Bacteria; kingdom Pseudomonadati; phylum Pseudomonadota; class Gammaproteobacteria; order Enterobacterales; family Enterobacteriaceae; genus Salmonella; species Salmonella sp. SJTUF15591. The sequence goes on from NZ_JBEUJO010000002.1 coordinate 396,223, forward strand.
GGAACGGCGGCGAAGGCCAGTACGGGCAGTGCGCCATGAAAGTGGATTTCAAAGCGAAGCTCGCCGAGCCGCCCGCCCGCGCCCGTGGCGCAATCGCCCGCACTTATTTTTATATGCGCGACCAATACCAACTGAAACTTTCCCGCCAACAAACGCAGCTTTTTAACGTCTGGGATAAGCAGTACCCCGTTACCGCCTGGGAGTGCGAGCGCGATGCGCGTATCGCGAAGGTCCAGGGTAATCATAATCCCTATGTGCAACGCGCTTGCCAGGCGCGAAAGAGCTAACCTACACTAGCGGGATTCTTGTTAACCCATGCCCTGGATAGCCAAACGCCGGGGCCATGACGCGGATTTTTTTATTATGCGTATTCCCCGCATTTATCACCCTGAATTGTTGACGTCCGGTACGCAGATTTCGTTATGCGAAGATGCGGCCAACCATATTGGTCGTGTACTGCGCATGGGACCGGGACAAGCGTTACAGCTGTTTGACGGCAGTAATCAGGTATTCGATGCTGAAATCATTAGCGCCAGTAAGAAAAGCGTTGAAGTGCAAGTGATGAAAGGCGAAATCGACGATCGTGAATCGCCGCTGCATATCCATCTGGGCCAGGTGATGTCGCGCGGTGAAAAAATGGAATTTACTATCCAGAAATCGATCGAACTGGGTGTAAGCCTCATTACGCCACTGTTCTCTGAGCGCTGCGGCGTTAAACTGGATAATGAACGTCTGAACAAAAAGCGCCAGCAGTGGCAAAAGATCGCCATCGCCGCCTGCGAACAATGCGGGCGTAACCGGGTGCCGGAAATTCGCCCGCCGATGGCGCTGGAAGCCTGGTGCGCCGAGCAAGATTCCGGGCTGAAGCTCAATCTTCATCCGCGCGCCCATGCCAGCATCAACACTCTGCCGCTGCCGGTTGAACGCGTCCGACTGCTGATCGGCCCGGAAGGCGGGCTGTCGGCGGACGAAATCGCGATGACCGCGCGCTATCAGTTTACTGATATTCTGTTAGGACCTCGCGTTCTGCGTACTGAGACAACCGCGCTCACCGCCATTACCGCGCTACAGGTGCGTTTTGGCGACTTAGGATGAAGCGTTAACGGAGAAAATAATGATCAAGCTCGGCATCGTGATGGACCCCATCGCACACATCAACATCAAGAAAGACACCAGTTTCGCTATGCTGCTGGAAGCCCAACGTCGTGGTTATGAACTTCATTATATGGAGATGGCCGACCTTTATCTGATTAACGGCGAAGCCCGCGCCCGCACGCGAACGTTGAGTGTGGAGCAAAATTACGATAAATGGTACGAGTTCGGCAGCGAGCAGGAGATTAAACTCGCCGATCTGGACGTCATTTTGATGCGTAAAGATCCGCCGTTTGATACCGAGTTTATTTATGCGACCTATATTCTGGAACGCGCTGAAGAAGAAGGGACGCTGATCGTCAACAAACCGCAAAGCCTGCGTGACTGTAATGAAAAACTGTATACTGCCTGGTTTGCCGACCTGACGCCGGAAACGCTGGTAACGCGCAATAAAGCGCAGCTCAAAGCGTTTTGGGAAAAGCACGGCGATATCATTATGAAACCGCTGGACGGTATGGGCGGCGCGTCCATTTTCCGCGTTAAGGAAGGCGATCCTAACATAGGCGTTATTGCCGAAACGCTGACCGAGCTGGGCAACCGCTACTGCATGGCGCAGAACTATTTGCCCGCTATCAAAGATGGCGATAAGCGCGTCCTGGTCGTCGACGGCGAGCCGGTGCCTTACTGCCTGGCGCGTATTCCGCAGGGCGGCGAAACCCGCGGCAACCTGGCGGCAGGTGGTCGCGGCGAACCCCGTCCGTTGAGCGAAAGCGACTGGGAAATCGCCCGCCGCGTTGGGCCGACGCTTAAAGCCAAAGGGCTTATTTTCGTCGGTCTGGATATTATCGGCGACCGCTTAACGGAAATTAACGTGACCAGCCCAACCTGCGTGCGTGAAATTGAAGCGGAATACCCGATCTCTATCACCGGGATGTTGATGGACGCCATCGAAGCGCGTCTGGCGAAGTAAACGTTTATAGCCCGGTGGCGTGCGCTTACCGGGCCTGAGCAATCACGCCGCCCCGGTCGGATAAGGCGGCGCATCAGCATCGCCATCCGGCAATCTATTGCCCGATAAGGCAGCCGTCCTTTGGCAAAAGACGGCTTATATGAGTGACAACCGTCCGCTTTCCCCACATACTGAACGCTGTCGTTTTTTTGAACCAGGAAACAGAACCTCTGACAATGAATTTACAGCATCACTTTCTTATTGCCATGCCTGCGCTCCAGGACCCGATTTTCCGCCGTTCCGTGGTGTATATTTGCGAGCACAACCAGGACGGCGCTATGGGGATTATTGTTAATAAGCCTTTGGAAAATCTGCAAATTGAAGGGATTCTGGAAAAACTAAAAATTACGCCGGAACCGCGCGATTCGTCAATTCGTCTTGATAAAGCCGTGATGCTCGGCGGCCCGCTGGCGGAAGATCGCGGATTTATTCTCCATACTCCGCCGTCACGTTTCGCCTCCAGCATTCGTATCTCAGACAATACCGTGATTACCACCTCCCGCGATGTGCTGGAAACGTTAGGTACCCAACAACAGCCTTCCGATGTACTGGTCGCGCTGGGCTACGCCTCCTGGGATAAAGGCCAGCTTGAACAAGAGTTACTTGATAACGCCTGGCTTACCGCGCCCGCCGATCTCAATATTTTGTTCAAAACGCCCATTGCCGAGCGCTGGCGCGAAGCGGCAAAACTTATTGGCATTGATATTCTGACCATGCCTGGCGTTGCGGGGCACGCCTGATGAGCGGCACCCTACTGGCCTTTGACTTCGGCACAAAAAGCATCGGCGTTGCAATAGGACAACGCATTACCGGCACCGCCCGTCCGCTTCCGGCAATCAAAGCACAGGACGGCACGCCCGACTGGACGCTCATTGAACGTTTGCTGAAAGAGTGGCAGCCGGACGAAATTATTGTCGGGCTACCGCTCAATATGGATGGCACTGAACAACCGCTGACGGCGCGCGCCCGTAAATTCGCCAACCGTATTCATGGGCGTTTCGGGGTAACTGTCACGCTGCACGATGAACGACTCAGCACCGTTGAAGCACGCTCCGGTCTGTTTGAACGAGGTGGGTATCGCGCGCTGAACAAAGGCAAAGTGGACTCGGCCTCCGCCGTGATTATCCTCGAAAGCTATTTTGAACAGGGGTATTAAAGCCGTTTTTGTCAGCAGGCGGATAACGCGGTCACGGTTGCCAGGCTTACTGGGCAATAAGCTGGTTTAATGCCTTCAACGCCTGTAAACGCGCAGCCGCCTCCGCCTCATCAATCCGCCACATTCCCGCAAAGGCCAGCGCTGCGGCGTGCTTGTCTAGCGGTTGCGCCATAGAAACTTCACCATCAGCGTGATGCCACAGCACGTATCCCCGCTGGCGCTGCTGCGCCACATGCGGCGCCAGATTACGCCACTGCTCCGGAGTAAAACGCTGCATTAGCGCCTCATCGCTTTCTGCCGCCAGTAACGCCACTCCTGTTACCGACTGCCAGGCCGGGCACATGCGAAACCCCGCCAGCGCCTGACTTCCCTGCGAACCCGGCGTAGAGTGATAAATATAGATAATCTGGTCTTCCCATAGCACGCCTAATGCCACCACGATGTCTTTGGGCGCATGGCGTTCAAGGATAGGCAACGCATGGGAGAACAGCGCTGAACCACGAATCGCCTGCGCTGCCAAAGCATGAATGCCTGGCCCGGGTAAATAGCGTCGGTGCTCATCCTGCATCGTGAGTCCAATAGAGGCCATCGTCATTAACAGGCGATTAACGCGCGTGGTATTAATATCCATCAGCCGGGCAAGCTCGCGACATCCGATAGCACGGTCGCTGGAAACCAGATATTGCAGACAGCGAATGCCATCTATCAGGCTTTGATTCGGTTGTGATGACATCGTTAAATGGCTTCGCTGTGGTTTTAACAAAGCTGCGATTTTAACGCCGGTTCGCCAGGATACAAGCCTGTATACCGTTCAATCCACCGCGCCAGTCAACACTTTCCTCCCCCCCTACGCCGCCATCTTCGCTACAGCCGTCCCTGCGCCTGACGCCATTGCGCGCTCTGGGCGAATGTCATCATCCCCTGCTGCTGCCCGGTTTGTATCACGTGGGCCAACTGATGGAGTTTGCCTTCACGGATCAAATTCCCTGTGGCTGGCGTATTAATCAGTAATTCAAACAACGCCACGCGCCCATCCTGTCTGTCGACCTCCAGTTTTTGTGATAGTACGGCGCGCAGACTACCCGCCAGTTGACTGCGTATCGGTTCTTTTTCCTGCGCCGGAAAACTATCCACTAATCTTTCCACCGCCTGCGCCGCACCGCGAGTATGCAGGGTTGCCAGTACCAGATGCCCCGTTTCCGCCGCCGTCAGCGCCAGGCGAATGGTCTCGCTGTCACGCAGCTCTCCCAGTAAAATGACATCGGGATCTTCACGTAACGCCGCGCGCAGCCCGGCGGCAAAAGTGGCGCAATGCTGGCCGATTTCCCGCTGCTGTATCAGGCAACGCTTGCTGGTGTAACGGTATTCAATAGGATCTTCCAGCGTCAGGATATGTTTATCGGCATGTTGATTAAGATATCCCACCATCGCCGCCAGCGTGGTGGACTTCCCGCAGCCAGTAGCGCCAGTGACCAGAATCAGTCCGTTCTCGCTGGCAAGCAGTGCGGGTACTATCGGCGGCGTCTGGATTTCCGCCAGATCAGGACAACGCTCGGGCAATAGCCGTAGCGCCAGCGACGTTCCCTGTTGATGTGTGAACGCACTGGCGCGCAGGCGCCGCGTGCCAGACAGCGAGACGGCGAAATCAAGCTGGCCGTGCGTTCGCCACTGATATTGTTGCGCATCATTAAGCCAATCAAGCAGAAGCCTGTCGACATCAGGCGCGGTAAAAGGCGCGTTCTCCATGCGTCCTTGTTTGCGCCATCGCGCAGGCCAGGCGTTACACAGGTGTAGATCCGAGACGTTATGCTTTACACTAAGCGTCACAATTTCTTCCATATTCATATAAACATCCTCGGAAAATGAACGATATCGCGCATAACCTGGCATACATCCGGGACAAAATCTCCGCCGCGGCGACGCGTTGCGGCCGCTCTTCAGAAGAAGTTACGTTGCTTGCAGTGAGTAAAACCAAACCTGCGAGCGACATCGCAGAAGCCATTGCCGCCGGACAACGGGCATTTGGTGAAAATTATGTACAAGAGGGGGTGGAAAAAATCCGCCACTTTCAGGAAGCGAAAGTGGAAGGCCTGCACTGGCACTTTATTGGCCCTTTACAGTCCAACAAAAGTCGGCTGGTGGCCGAGCATTTTGACTGGTGTCATACCATCGATCGCCTGCGTATCGCCTCGCGTCTGAGCGAACAGCGCCCGGATAATCTGCCGGCGCTAAATGTTCTGATCCAAATTAATATCAGCGATGAAAACAGCAAATCAGGCATTCCGCTGGCGGAACTGGATGAGCTGGCCGCTGCGGTGGCTACACTGCCGCGTCTGCGACTTCGCGGACTGATGGCGATCCCGGCGCCAGAGTCAGATTATGTAAGGCAGTTTGAAGTCGCACGTCAAATGGCTGTAGCATTTGCCGGGCTGAAAGCGCGCTACCCTGACGTTGATACCCTATCTCTGGGTATGAGCGACGATATGGAAGCCGCGATTGCGGCAGGTAGCACAATGGTGCGCATCGGCACCGCTATCTTTGGTGCTCGTGATTACACAAAAAATTAAGGAAAACTGAGGAACGCCATGAATACGTTGACCTTCCTGCTCTCAACGGTAATTGAGCTGTATACCATGGTGCTATTATTGCGCGTGTGGATGCAGTGGGCCCGCTGTGACTTTTACAACCCTTTCTCCCAGTTCGTGGTGAAAATTACGCAGCCCATCATCGGACCGCTGCGTCGTATTATCCCGCCAATGGGGCCGATCGACAGCGCTTCCCTGCTGGTGGCGTTTATTCTTAGCGTTATTAAGGCGATAGTGCTGTTTAAGGTCATTACGTTTCAGGCGATTATCTGGATTGCCGCGGTGCTTATCTTGCTTAAAACAATCGGCCTGCTGATCTTCTGGGTGCTGCTGGTCATGGCTATCATGAGCTGGGTGAGCCAGGGTCGTAGCCCGATTGAATATGTATTGATTCAGCTTGCCGAGCCGCTGCTCAGCCCGATTCGCCGTATACTGCCTGCGATGGGCGGCATCGACTTCTCGCCGATGGTTCTGGTGCTGCTGCTGTATGTCGTTAATATGGGGATCGCTGAAGTCTTACAAGCGACAGGCAACATGTTGCTGCCGGGGCTGTGGATGGCGCTATGAGTGCTGTGACTCGCTGCGAAGACGGTCTGGTGTTACGGCTTTATATTCAGCCGAAAGCCAGCCGCGACAGTATTGTGGGCTTACATGGCGACGAGGTGAAAGTCGCCATTACTGCCCCGCCGGTTGACGGTCAGGCAAACAGCCATCTGATCAAGTTTCTCGGTAAACAGTTTCGCGTGGCGAAAAGTCAGATCGTCATCGAAAAAGGCGAGCTGGGCCGTCACAAACAGGTAAAAATTATTCACCCGCAACAGATCCCGCCGGAAATTGCGGCGTTAACTGAGTAGGTATTCCATGCAAAAAGTTGTTCTCGCAACCGGCAACGCCGGTAAAGTGCGCGAGCTCGCGTCGCTGTTAAGCGATTTTGGGCTTGATGTGGTAGCACAAACGGAACTGGGCGTTGACTCCGCGGAAGAAACCGGCCTGACGTTTATTGAAAACGCGATTCTCAAAGCGCGCCATGCCGCTAAAATGACCGGTCTGCCCGCCATTGCCGATGACTCCGGTCTGGCCGTTGACGTTTTAGGCGGCGCGCCGGGTATCTATTCCGCGCGCTATTCTGGCGAAAACGCGACAGATCAGCAAAATCTGGAAAAACTGCTGCATACTCTACGGGATGTTCCGGACGACAAACGTCAGGCGCGATTCCATTGTGTACTGGTTTATTTGCGTCATGCCGAAGATCCCACACCGATAGTCTGTCACGGTAGCTGGCCTGGCGTCATTACTCGCCAGGCGGTCGGAAATGGCGGATTTGGCTATGATCCCATTTTCTTCGTACCGTCTGAAGGCAAAACCGCCGCAGAACTGACCCGTGAAGAAAAAAGCGCGATTTCCCACCGTGGACAAGCGCTCAAGCTGCTGCTGGATGCGTTACGCAATGGCTAAACTACCGCCGCTCAGTCTTTATATTCATATTCCCTGGTGTGTACAAAAATGTCCATATTGCGACTTCAATTCCCATGCGTTGAAGGGCGAGGTGCCGCATGACGACTACGTCCAGCATCTGTTAAGCGATCTGGATGCCGACGTCGCCTGGGCGCAAGGGCGTGAAGTAAAGACCATTTTTATTGGCGGCGGTACGCCAAGCCTGCTTTCCGGGCCGGCGATGCAAACGCTGCTGGACGGCGTGCGTGCGCGCCTGAATCTGGCGGCGGATGCGGAAATTACCATGGAAGCGAACCCCGGCACGGTCGAAGCCGACCGCTTCATCGACTATCAGCGCGCCGGCGTAAACCGGATCTCCATTGGCGTGCAGAGCTTTAGTGAGCCTAAGCTGAAACGTCTTGGCCGTATTCACGGTCCACAAGAGGCGATGCGGGCAGCAAGACTGGCAAATGGGCTTGGGCTACGCAGCTTTAACCTCGACTTGATGCATGGATTGCCGGACCAAACGCTGGAAGAGGCGCTGAATGATTTGCGACAGGCGATTGCGCTTAATCCGCCGCATCTCTCATGGTATCAATTGACGATTGAACCCAACACTCTGTTCGGTTCGCGTCCGCCGGTTTTACCGGACGATGACGCTCTGTGGGATATCTTTGAGCAGGGCCACCAGTTATTAACCGCCGCGGGCTATCAGCAATACGAAACGTCGGCCTATGCCAAACCCGGTTATCAGTGCCAGCATAATCTGAACTACTGGCGCTTTGGCGACTATCTGGGTATTGGCTGCGGCGCCCACGGTAAAGTCACCTTCCCGGGCGGCAGGATCCTGCGCACCACCAAAACCCGTCACCCACGCGGTTATATGCAGGGACGTTACCTGGAAAGCCAGCGTGACGTGAGTGATGACGATAAACCCTTTGAGTTCTTTATGAACCGTTTTCGGTTGCTGGAGCGCGCGCCTCGCGCCGAATTTATCGACTATACCGGGCTTACGGAAGCGGTTATTCGTCAGCCAATCGACGAGGCTATTGCCCAGGGCTATCTGACCGAATGCGAGCAATACTGGCAGATTACCCGGCACGGTAAACTGTTTTTAAACTCTCTTCTTGAGTTGTTTCTCGCGGAATAACAAGGATAAGCCTGTCGCGCCAGCGGGTAAAATACCTGATGGCGCGACGCTTACCGACCTGTGGCGGTTAATGCGCCGCCGGCAAGCGCATTATTTAATAACCCCTTTACGACGTAAATCGTCCGTATCTTTTTTCCAGCGCTCGTAACCGTCATTAATATCCATGATTTTCATGCGGATATCACTCTGTTGCATCTGAAGTTTCTGTACCGCTATATTCAGCGGATATTGTCCTTTCTCTAACGTTATCCAGTCATTCTGCGCTTTTCGACGCAGTTCTTCTGATTTCAAAAATACCTGCCGCCGCTGCTCGTGTATGTCTAAATCTCTTTTCTGCTGAATAGCCGCTTCATTGCACGGCTCACTCTGCTTACGGCACGCGTCTAATGCCGGTTGATAGACCTCTTTTTCGTATTTCTCGGCATATACGCTGCTATCGTTGGCTTTTACATAATCATCGCGCTCTTTTAACGTCTTTTTAAACGCCTCGGCGCGGGTCAACGGTTTCCCATCAGCGCCTTTTCCCCAATATGCGTCCGCTTCTTTTTTAGCTACCGCTATTTTCTTATCCAGGGCAGAGAGTTGTTCTTCAAGACCGGGGATCGACGCTTTCTGCGCACGCCAGGAAGCTTCAATGTTGCCAAACCGATAGTTAAAGTCATCGCTGTTGACGATCAGGTATTTATCATTCGTTTTAATGTCGTCAATAGCCCGGCCCTGATCGCTGGCTGCCATTTGTAATGAGTAATAGCTCACCGTCCAGCCAGAGGCTGGCGTCCCTTTACTGGTCAACATGGCAGAAAATTTAACGGGACGATCTTTGGTCCAGGTTTTTTCAACAAAATAATAATCCGCCGCCATACCAACGCCGGTATACATATCTTCACGGGAAGAAATATCCCCTTCGGCAGACCAGGTGGCCTGATTGCCCCTCGAATCAAGATTTTTTAAGGTAATGGAATCCAGTTTAAGTATGCCGTGGTACTGCTTACTAAACTGTTCTTTTAAGATGTTATCGGAGGGTTGAGCAACCTCTGCCCAACTATAGCCTGAAATCAGGGCAAACAGCGCTGCGCCAGCAATCCATTGTCGAACCACTTGTGGACCTCCCGTCCAGAGACATGACGCCCACGATTATCATAACCATGATGATAATTAGCAAGATAATAGTGTTGATTGTGCGAGAGGTCTTCCAAAGATAGCCCCGGCCTTCCGACCGGGGCATTATCTTTAATACTGATTGAACATCGTCTGGATCTGTTTTGGATCTTTAGTCTGGGTTAACGCCAGTTGCAGTAAGACACGCGCTTTTTGCGGGTTCAGCGTGCCAGAGGCGACAAAGCCGTATTTTGCATCGTCAACTTCCGCATCCTGCGTGGTTGCGCCAGTCGGCACACGTGAAGAACGCACCACTACCGTACCGTTGTGCGCGGCGGTCGCCAGGGTATCAAAGACCGTTTTATACAGGTTGCCGTTACCCACGCCTGCGCTCACGATCCCGTCATAACCCGCGTCTACCAGCGCTTTTGCCGGCAGATCGGACGCATTCGCATAGTTATAAACGATACCGACTTTCGGCAACGCGGTCAGCTTCGACACGTCGAACGGGGTGGAGGTGGTATGTTTACGCTCTGGCGTACGCTGGTAGTCAATTTTACCGTTGTGGATATAACCCAGCGGGCCATAGTTAACCGCTTTAAACGTCGCCACGTCAGTCGTATTGGTCTTAGTGACGTCGCGTCCGTCCATGACGGTATCATTCATTACCACCAGCACGCCGCGGTTGGCAGACTGTTTATCAGCCGCTGTTACTACCGCATTATAGAGGTTGAACGGGCCATCTGCGCTCATTGACGTGGAAGGACGCATCGCGCCGACCAGTACCACCGGTTTATTGCATTTCACGGTCAGATCGAGGAAATAAGCGGTCTCTTCCATCGTATCAGTACCGTGGGTGATCACGAAACCGTCGGTGCTGTCGCACTCGGTATTGATTTTTTTCGCCAGCGTGAGCCAGACTTCATCGTTCATATCCTGCGAGCCAATGTTAACGACCTGCTCGCCTTTCACTACCGCAATGTCCTTCAATTGAGGAACGGCATCCACCAGATTTTCGACGCCGACTTTACCTGCCGTATAATTTGATTTTGTTGCTGAATCACCACCGCCAGCGATCGTTCCGCCGGTCGCTAAGATGGTGATATTCGGTAAAGCGAACGCTGCGCCGCTGAAACCCATTACCAGAGCAGCTAATGCCGTTTTCCTGAAAAACTCCATGTTATATCTCCAGTTATGTCAACTGGTCGCATTATCTCTATATTGCAGACGAATAATGTGACGCCATACGATTAACCAGCGATATATATCCGACAGAGAGTATTTTTTAGAGATGGATAACAAAATGCAGGAAAAAACAGAATAAAAAGGCGCAGATACGATCTGCGCCATTGTTTAAAAAGGAAAGATTACTTCAGGCTGCCAACCAGCGCTTTGCGGCTATCTTCTAAGGTCACTACGCGGCTACAGACATCTTTGCCAAACTGCTGGAAATCTTTCTCCTGGTTTTTCCATTCGTTCTGGATAGCGGTTTGCAAACCACCGAGGCTGCCCATCACACCCTGTAAAGGATTGCCGCCGCCTTTAAGCACCGCTTTGGCGCCCATTTCGTTAATGCTGTCCTGCAAAATACCGCCCATCGCCTGATTCACCAACTGCTGACCGTCGGCACGCACCTGGTCGATAGCCTTATAGTGGAACGTCAGGCCATCCGTACGATGTTCGATAATACGGTTCATTTGCGCTTTTAATTGCGCATCAAGCTTCGTCAGACGGCTACGCATGTTGCTGCTTTCGCCCACCTCTTTAGCGATGATTTTATCCAGCGCCACGCGGCCTTTTTCGACGCGCGATCGGGCGCCCTCATCAATCCACGGCAGCGCGCTTCGCAGTTCCGCCTGGTAATCTTTCGCCTGCTCGCGCTGCGCGGCGCTAAGGGTGTACTGCTTACCGTTGTACATCACATTGCCGTCCGGCGTGATCACCAGGTTGCCGTTTTCACCTTTCACCTGCACCGTTTGTGGACTCAGGATCACATCGTCACGCGGCGTGACGCTGCATTTGTAATCTGCATGAGCGGCCATCGCCGTAAACGTTAGCACTGTCGCCAGCAGCGTTTTGCGCATCATAACTTTCCCTCAAGACAAAGCGGGCCGGCATTTGCCGACCCTGTACTTATTAGTCCCACCAAACGTCGAAAAGTTCGCTGGTTCGGACTTCTTCAAGGTTGCGCGCTTCCAGCCATTTACGCACAATCGCCTGATGTTCTTCGGTACATTTACCGATTTCCTGCATACAAATCAGCCCTTCCCAGGCCAGGTAGCCGCTGCCGTCAAACGCCAGTTTATTAGGCTCAATAACGTCATTAATAAAGTCATCGACAGTCTTATCGACCTGCTCTTCAGATGTACCTTCCGGAAAACGCCATGCCACCGAAAATCCTAATTCCTGGAATTCGTCAATGTGCATTTTTTTACGCAGACGACGACTACGGTTCTTTGCCATTATTTCACCCTCTCGAACATTAAGTCCCATACGCCATGACCAAGACGATGGCCACGTTGTTCAAATTTCGTTACCGGGCGCGATTCCGGGCGCGGTACATAATCATTGCTCTCTGACAGATTTTTGTACCCGTCGATAGAAGACATGACTTCAAGCATGTGTTCCGCATACGCTTCCCAGTCGGTCGCCATATGGAAAACGCCGCCCAATTTCAGCTTGCTCAATACCAGTTCAGCAAACGGCACCTGAACGATACGGCGTTTATTATGACGCGCTTTATGCCACGGGTCAGGGAAAAAGAGCTGAACCATCGATAAAGAATTGTCAGGAATCATTGTATGCAACACTTCTACCGCGTCGTGGCACATGACGCGCAGGTTTTCAACGCCCTCTTCATGAGCGGACGCCAGACACGCGCCGACACCGGGTGAATGCACTTCAATGCCGAGGAAATTCTGCTCCGGGCGCGCTTTCGCCATCGCCACGAGAGACGCCCCCATGCCAAAACCAATCTCCAGCGTCACCGGTGCTTCGCGACCAAACAACGTGGCGAAATCTACCGGCGCTTCGCTGAACTCGACGCCCATCACCGGCCAGTAGTTTTCCAGCGCGTGTTCTTGCCCCTTTGTCAGTCGCCCCTGGCGACGAACAAAACTACGAATACGGCGCAGCGGGCGACCGTTTTCATCAAATTCCGGTGAAATGACGTCGTTTTTCATAAAAGTGTAGTCTGCTGTGTTTGAGTTCTGAAAACGGGCATTATCCAAAGTTAGTTGCCGGATGCAAGCATGAAGCGCACTGCGGAAAGTTCCGGTTTACACCCTGCGGCCTCTGTGCTGCAATCTTGCCCCCGGCAATAATGAATGAGTTTCCATGCAAGCGTCTCAATTTTCAGCCCAGGTTCTGGACTGGTACGACAAATACGGGCGGAAAACGCTGCCCTGGCAAATTAACAAGACGCCTTACAAAGTATGGCTCTCGGAAGTCATGTTGCAACAAACGCAGGTGACGACGGTGATTCCTTACTTTGAGCGATTTATGGCGCGCTTTCCCACGGTGACGGATTTAGCGAATGCGCCGCTGGATGAAGTGCTCCATTTATGGACCGGGCTCGGCTATTACGCCCGCGCGCGTAATTTGCATAAAGCGGCGCAACAGGTGGCGACGCTTCACGGTGGAGAATTCCCGCAAACTTTTGCCGAAATCGCCGCGCTACCCGGCGTCGGGCGTTCAACCGCCGGCGCGATTCTCTCCCTCGCGTTAGGTAAACATTATCCGATTCTTGATGGAAACGTTAAACGTGTGCTGGCTCGCTGTTATGCTGTTAGCGGCTGGCCTGGAAAAAAAGAGGTGGAGAATACGCTGTGGACGTTGAGCGAGCAAGTGACGCCCGCACGCGGCGTGGAGCGTTTTAATCAGGCGATGATGGATCTGGGCGCGATGGTTTGTACGCGTTCAAAGCCAAAGTGCACCCTGTGTCCGCTGCAAAACGGTTGTATCGCCGCTGCGCATGAAAGCTGGTCACGCTATCCGGGCAAGAAACCGAAACAGACGTTGCCGGAGCGGACGGGTTACTTTTTATTGTTACAGCATAATCAGGAGATTTTCCTGGCGCAGCGCCCTCCCAGCGGTTTATGGGGCGGACTCTACTGCTTCCCGCAGTTCGCCAGCGAAGATGAATTACGTGAATGGCTGGCGCAACGGCATGTTAACGCTGATAATTTGACCCAGCTTAACGCGTTTCGCCACACATTTAGCCATTTCCACCTGGATATTGTGCCTATGTGGCTTCCCGTGTCGTCACTGGACGCCTGCATGGATGAAGGCAGCGCGCTCTGGTATAACTTAGCGCAACCGCCGTCAGTCGGACTGGCGGCCCCCGTGGAGCGCTTGTTACAGCAGTTACGTACCGGAGCGCCAGTTTAACGCCCCGGTCGATGAAGAGGATGACTTATGAGCAGAACGATTTTTTGTACTTACCTGCAACGCGACGCTGAAGGGCAAGATTTTCAGCTCTACCCTGGCGAACTGGGAAAACGTATCTATAACGAGATCTCTAAGGACGCGTGGGCGCAGTGGCAGCATAAGCAGACCATGTTGATTAACGAGAAAAAGCTCAACATGATGAACGCCGAGCACCGTAAACTGCTGGAACAGGAGATGGTGAGCTTCCTGTTCGAAGGCAAAGACGTTCATATCGAAGGTTATACGCCGGAAGATAAAAAATAGGCCCGTTGCTGAATGAGGCTGCGCTTATTCGGCCTGTGAGTTATGCCGGATAAGCCCTTAGCGCCGCTGCCCGGCAACATGGCATAACGACAACACAACATGCACTCCCGGAATGATGAAAAAATTACTCGCGCTTGCTGTTATTGCGCCGTTGCTCATCTCCTGCTCCAGTTCGACCAAAAAAGGCGAGACGTATAATGAAGCCTGGGTCAAGGATACCAACGGCTTTGATATTTTGATGGGGCAATTTGCCAACAATATTGAAAATCTGTGGGGATATAAGGAAGTCCTGATCGCCGGGCCGAAAGACTACGTCAAATATACCGATCAGTTCCAGACCCGTAGCCACATCAATTTTGATGATGGGACCATTACCGTTGAAACCATCGCCGGGACGGAACCTACCGCACATCTGCGCCGGGCCATTATTAAAACGTTGCTCATGGGTGACGACCCAACCTCCGTCGATCTTTACTCCGATGTCGATGACATAAAAATTTCTAAAGAACCCTTCCTGTATGGTCAGGTCCTCGACAATACCGGCCAGCCTATTCGCTGGGAAGGCCGCGCCACGACATTCGCGGATTACTTGCTGAAAACGCGGCTCAAAAGCCGCAGTAACGGCCTGCGTATTATTTACAGCGTCACCATTAATCTGGTGCCGAACCACCTTGATAAACGCGCGCATAAATACATTGGCATGGTACGCCAGGCCTCCCGTAAATACGGCGTTGACGAGTCGCTGATTCTGGCGATTATGCAAACGGAGTCCTCGTTTAACCCGTATGCGGTCAGCCACGCGGATGCGCTGGGCCTGATGCAGGTGGTGCAACACAGCGCCGGGAAAGATGTTTTCCGTTCTCAGGGTAAGTCCGGCACGCCAAGTCGCAGCTTCCTGTTTGATCCCGCCAGCAATATCGATACCGGCACAGCGTATCTGGCAATGTTGAATAATGTCTATCTGAGCGGTATTGAGAATCCGACGTCGCGGCGCTATGCGGTCATTACTGCCTATAATGGCGGCGCAGGCAGCGTATTACGCGTATTCTCGAACGATAAGATTCAGGCCGCGAATATGATTAACCGCATGTCGCCGGGGGATGTGTACCAGATATTAACCACCCGACATCCATCTGCGGAGTCGCGCCGCTATCTGTATAAGGTGAATTCCGCCCAGCGATCGTATCGCCGCCGATAAACCATCGCATCCCGCCTCTGGCTGGCAAATGACAGAGGCGGGAAAGGCAAAAGTGTTAACTCCGTCACCCTTTTGCTTTGCAATCAGAAATTGTTTGCAAATATTTGTCACAGGTAACAAAAAAAGCCCGCCTCTCATTGATAGAATCACACCAAATCACAACGGCAAATGTGCCTTTTAAAACATTCATCCGCTCTCAGGTGTGAGGAAATTAACATGAATCTTAAGCTGCAGCTTAAAATACTCTCTTTTCTGCAGTTCTGTCTGTGGGGAAGCTGGCTCACTACCCTGGGCTCGTATATGTTCGTCACCTTAAAATTTGACGGCGCATCTATTGGCGCAGTTTATAGTTCACTGGGGATTGCCGCCGTCTTTATGCCGACCTTGTTAGGCATTGTGGCTGACAAATGGCTGAGCGCGAAATGGGTCTATGCCCTGTGTCATGTCGTCGGCGCCATCACGCTATTCATGGCCGCGGAAGTCACTACGCCTGGGGCGATGTTCTTTGTGATCCTGCTTAACTCGTTGGCCTATATGCCGACGTTGGGCTTGATCAATACCATATCGTATTACCGCCTGCAGTCTGCCGGCATGGATATTGTGACTGACTTCCCGCCTATCCGTATCTGGGGCACCATTGGCTTTATTCTGGCGATGTGGGGCGTGAGTTTCTCCGGTTTCGAGCTGAGCCATATGCAGCTTTATATCGGCGCGACGCTTTCCGTTCTGCTGGTACTGTTTACCTTTACCCTGCCGCACATTCCGGTGGCGAACCAACAGAAAAACCAGAGCTGGACATCAATGCTGGGCCTTGACGCTTTTGCGCTGTTTAAAAATAAGCGGATGGCGATTTTCTTCATCTTCTCCATGATGCTGGGCGCGGAACTGCAGATCACTAACATGTTTGGCAACACCTTCCTGCATAGCTTTGATAAAGATCCGCTATTCGCCAGTAGCTTTATCGTGCAGCACGCCTCGGTGATGATGTCGATTTCGCAGATTTCTGAAACGTTATTCATCCTGACCATTCCGTTCTTCCTGAGCCGTTATGGTATTAAGAACGTTATGCTTATCAGTATTGTGGCGTGGATGCTGCGTTTCGGCCTGTTCGCTTATGGCGACCCGACGCCGTTCGGTACCGTTCTGCTGGTATTGTCGATGATTGTGTACGGCTGCGCCTTCGACTTCTTCAACATTTCTGGCTCGGTGTTTGTCGAAAAAGAAGTACGCCCGGAAATCCGCGCCAGCGCGCAGGGGATGTTCCTGATGATGACCAACGGCTTCGGCTGTATCCTGGGCGGCATTGTGAGCGGTAAAGTGGTGGAGTATTACACTCAAAACGGCATTACCGACTGGCAGACCGTGTGGCTCATCTTCGCAGGCTACTCGCTGGTGCTGGCCTTCGCGTTCGTAGCCTTGTTCAAATACAAACACGTTCGCGTTCCGGCAAGTTCGCAACCCGTTGCACATTAATCCTTGCCCTGTTTCGCAGGCCGGATAAGGCGTAAATGCCTTATCCGGCCTGCAGGCAACGTTACTTTAAAACATATCCGTACAAGCGTTGAATTCCATCGGCATCGGTCTCGCTATACACTCCCTGCAATTCCGGCGAAAAACCGGGCAACAGATTGATGCCCTCTTCCAGCGCCAAAAAATAACGCTGCGCCGCGCCGCCCCAAATCTCCCCCGGCACCACGCACAGTACACCCGGCGGGTATGGCAATGCCCCCTCGGCAGCAATACGCCCGCCCGCCTCGCTGATACGCACCAGCTCTACATCGCCGCGAATAAAGGCGCTGTTGGCGTCCTGTGGGTTCATCGCCACATGCGGCAGGCTTTCTTTGCGGAACATCGCTTTTTGCAGATCCTTAACGTCAAAGCTAACGTACAGGTTGTGCATCTCCTGACATAGCTCACGCAGGGTGTAATCGCGGTAGCGCACCGGGTATTTCTGAAAAACCGTCGGCAATACATCCGCAAGCGGCGTATCGTCTTCAATGTGCCGTTCAAATTGCGCCAGCATCGCGACCAGCCGCGCCAGTTTCTCTTCGCTCTCGGCGGGTGTCAGCAAGAACAGAATCGAGTTGAGATCGCACTTCTCAGGCACAATACCGTTCTCACGCAGATAGTGGGCGAGAATGGTCGCCGGGATGCCGAATTCGGTGTACTGCCCGCTATCGGCATCAATACCTGGCGTGGTCAGTAACAGTTTACAGGGGTCGACAAAATACTGGTCATCCGCATAACCCTCAAAGCCATGCCATTTCGCCCCAGGTTCAAAACTGAAGAAACGACGATTGCTGGCAATGGTCTCCGTCGGATATGCCTGCCACGGCTTGCCGTCAACCACCAGTGGGATAAAGGGCTGAAGCAGTTTGCAGCGGGCGAGAATGGCTTTACGCGCGTCAATGCCCAGCGCAACGCACTCCGCCCACAGGCGGCGACCGCTCTCCCCTTCGTGGATTTTGGCATTGATATCCAGCGCCGCAAACAGCGGGTAGAACGGACTGGTCGAGGCGTGCAACATGAAGGCGTTGTTCAGGCGTTTGTGCGGGCAAAAACGCGCCTGGCCGCGAATATGGTTATCTTTTTTGTGGATCTGCGAGGTTTGTGAGAACCCCGCCTGTTGCTTATGTACCGATTGGGTCACAAAGATCCCTGGGTCGTTTTCATTAAGCTCCAGCCGCAACGGCGAGGTATCCGCCATCATATTGATAAACTGCTCATAGCCTACCCACGCGGAGTCAAACAGAATGTAATCGCAGAGATGCCCGATTTTATCCACCACCTGACGGGCGTTGTAAATAGTGCCGTCATAGGTACCCAGCTGAATGATCGCCAGGCGGAACGGACGCGACGCATCGGCGCTTTCCGGCATCACGTCACGAATCTGGTCGCGCAGGTACGTTTCATCAAAACAGTGCGCATCAATACCACCGATAAAACCAAACGGGTTACGCGCCGCTTCAAGATAGACCGGCGTCGCCCCGGCCTGAATCAGGGCACCGTGGTGGTTGGATTTGTGATTATTACGATCAAACAGCACCAGATCGCCGCGCGTCAGCAGGGCGTTGGTGACCACTTTATTCGCCGCCGAAGTTCCATTCAGCACAAAGTAGGTTTTATCCGCATTAAACACTTTTGCCGCAAATTTCTGCGCGTGTTTGGCAGAACCTTCATGTATGAGCAGATCGCCAAGTTTCACATCGGCGTTACACATATCCGCACGAAACAGGTTTTCACCAAAAAAGTCATAAAAATGACGGCCTGCGGGATGTTTTCTAAAAAACTCGCCATGCTGGTGCCCCGGGCAAGCAAAGGTACTATTCCCCATGTCGACATACTGGGTCAGGGTGCCATAAAAGGGCGGCAGAAGTTCCGCTTCGTAGCGACAGGCAGCGTTTTCCAGCTCCAGCCATTCCTGCGCGTTCCCGCCGATTACCGCCGTAACGCCGACAGGCGCGCTGACGGGTTCATCCGCAAGCATAAATACCGGCAGGTGAAAACCGGTGCGTTTAAGCAACGCCAGAATACCGCTACGGCTGTCGGCAGTGGTAATGACGACTGCGGCCACATCGGTAAAGTCGGTACTGTCCAGCGCCACTACGTTTCGGTGGGTGGAGAGACGGGGAATGAGTTCACCGCTGGCGGCAATATTCATTGATTTCATAAGCGCAAATACCCGTTTCGGGAGTAGAGTAACCCCGGACAAGGCCGATGCCTTGCCCAACGAGATGCCGGGTCAAACTGGATACCAGCTCCGACCGCCAGACATCAGTAAAAACAGACTGTTTCTGATTTTACTGTTGTCCTGCAGTGAGCGTGCGCTGCCCTCACCGCATAGCGGGGATGACAAAAAAAAGGAAAGAAAGGGGCAAACCTCGCGCAGTCAGGCGACAGTGAAGACAATATAAAGGCGCTATGTTCATCCCGGCGAGCCCCATGCTGGCAGGAGAAATTTCGCGCAATCATGGCACCTTTCACCAGACGGCGCAAGGTAAAATCAGCGCTCTATACGTCACAGATAATCAAGCTATTAACAGCTTAATCGCGTGATAATAAGGCAATTTGAAAGACAAATAACAGGAGTCATTGTGGTAATTGGACCTTTTATTAACGCTGGCGCAATTTTATTCGGCGGCGTTATTGGCGCGCTGTTAAGTCAGCGTCTGCCAGAACGGATTCGCGTCTCAATGACGTCTATTTTTGGTCTGTGCTCTCTGGGAATTGGCATTCTGCTGGTGATGAAGTGCGCTAATCTTCCGGTGATGGTGCTGGCGACGCTGGTCGGCGCGCTTATCGGCGAGTTTTGTTTGCTGGAAAAAGGCATTAATGGCGCAGTCGCGAAAATCCAACAATTATTTATGGCATCGGGTAAGAAGCCAACACACGACTCATTTATTCAAAGTTACGTCGCTATCATTGTACTTTTTTGCGCCAGCGGCACCGGTATTTTCGGCGCGATGCATGAAGGGATGACCGGCGATCCAAACATTTTGATCGCTAAATCTTTTCTGGATTTTTTCACTGCCATTATTTTCGCCTGTTCGCTTGGCATCGCCGTTTCGGCGATTTGCGCGCCGATGTTGATTATCCAGTTAACGCTTGCCGCCTGCGCCACCCTCATTCTTCCGCTGACCACGCCGGCAATGATGGGCGACTTTAGCGCTGTGGGCGGACTGCTGCTGGTGGCAACCGGCTTGCGTGTATGTGGAATCAAAATGTTTCCGGTAGTGAATATGCTCCCGGCGCTGTTGCTGGCGATGCCGATCTCCGCCGCATGGGCGATGTTTTTTGCCTGACTCTGCGTGCAATAACAACAAAGTGGTGATAGATTGTGCAGTCTACGTTGATTTGAAGAAATTTCGTTGACGAAGCGAGGCGATTACGGTTTAATGCGCCTCGTTGCCCGGATAGCTCAGTCGGTAGAGCAGGGGATTGAAAATCCCCGTGTCCTTGGTTCGATTCCGAGTCCGGGCACCACCTTCCCTTTTTATACTTCCTTAAAAATCCCCATGTGTTTTTAATTCAATGATTTAGTGGAAAAACTCTTCCCAGCGAATTTCTATTTATCCGCCCAAATCAGGGGCTTTTGGTGGTCAACTCGGTGCTCAGTCCGGTTAGATAAAGGAGTGCCCTCAAATGGCATTAACCGACAAACAAGCACGTAGTGCAAAGCCTTCTGATAAACCCTATAAACTCGTTGATACACTCGGCCTGTATCTTCTGGTAAAACCCAACGGTTTTCGTATCTGGTATTTCAAATATCGTTTTGAGGGAAAAGAGTCCGGGGTATCATTCGGTCCTTATCCCGAAACCTCATTCGCCCTTGTCCGCGAAAAACGCGATGCCACCCGGCGCGTACTAAAATCCGGCTTTACCCCTTCTCAGCAGCGCCGGGACGCAAAAAGGTTGTCAATGAATTAGAACGTTCCAGTACATCGCCAGATTGTGGCATACCGGCTGCCTGAAACTCTGGTCAGAAGTCACGCCAATAAAATTCCTGTCCGCCTCCAACACTACGTTTTCCCTGATATCGGCGCAATGGATATTTCGGCGACTTAAATCCTACATCTCACGCGACTGGTCAGAGACATTGATGATAAAGGTGTGCATGATGTTGCCGGACGTATACGCCAGCATCTGACCAAAATTATGCGCCACGCCGTACAACAGGGAACGATTAAATATAATCCGGCATTCGATCTCGATGGCGTTGTAACTCCTGTTGTAACCCAGCATCACCCCGCCCTTCCCCTGAAACGCCTGCCTGAATTGCTGGGCTATATCGACACCTACAACAAGGCCGGATACCGGCTATCGACACTTTCCGCTGTGCCGCACTGCCAGGACGACACCAAACGTGAGTTCACACATCTGATTAAAGTTTCTCTGGCTTACCGCAAAATTGAATGGAAACACGTTTCAGCAGGCACTTCAGGTACTGATGACTGGCGTGCGCCGCTGGAAGCATAAGAGTAAATCCACAGCATTCCGCCTTAATGGTGGGATGCTGTTTTTGTCCGGGAACGGAGACAAAAAGCCCGTGCCAGCAATGAGTTACGTCTGTTACGTTTCATATATGGGAGATGGTGGATGCCGGAAACTTTGGCGGTAGCGTGCCTGAAGCGGCTGTCCTCCCCATTGCCACTGCCACGAGCGGACCGTGGTTCCTTTTTCGTCAATAAATCCAGAACAAGGTTATGTCACAAAATGGCCTGCGTTTTACGCTGGATGTGGACGGATTAACGCCGACGGCAACCACTGTCGTCAGCTTCACCCTCCAGAGGTATCAACAGTTCAACAGGTGCAAGCTGGAATAAGAATGAAAGACTAAAAACACCAGATGATGCATCCAATGATAGCATTAAATCAGGCCATGGTTCACAGGAGGAAATATTACCATCTTACCTTTACTTAATAAGATCATTTTTAATGAAAATAGGTTTATCAATAAAACAAAAAATATTCTTGACAGTGAAATTACATCTTTTCTTGCATCTTCAAGTCAGGAAGGATTTGATTTAGTGGATGATAACAATAATTATCTTTTTGATCGCACAGTTAAAAAATTAGGCGCATTAGCTGATAATGAAATGTTTGGTTTGGAACCTGCATACATTTTGGGCGGGGAAATAAAAAAGTTTTCTTTATTCAAAAAATTGAATTTTCTGATGGGAAGATTATCATTGATAATGAATCCGTGTCATGGTCACTAAAAAAATTTAGTACACAAACAGAATACTCATGCTATATCCAAATTCATAAAAAAAGAAAGAAAAGCTTTATCTAATAACAAATTTTAAAAAAATCAGCAGTGCGTTGAGAAAACTAATACATACATTCCCAGATGGAATTACGCCATCAAATCGAAGAGAAAATAAATTAATTAATATCCTGGATTTGCATAAAAAAGATTCAGAGTTTAGATTTTTATCAAAAGAATTAATTATTTCTATTGGAGTTGCAGTAAGTACAATAATCCTATCACTTATTAACTTCTAATAAATAATTATTCTTATTTTCCAGGATAATCTCACAACTTATTATTTAGTAATGAAGCTATGGAGAAAAATGCCCACAACCGCCCGACTCAACGATAAAGGCACCCAGTACGACGATTATTACGAGACCGTGAGTATAGCGAGTTCCCCCACGGTATTTATTGACGGCCTGCCCGTTGCCAGAATGGGTGATGCGGTGGACTGTGGCGGGGTTGTTAATATGACTCGAATGAAATCAAGTAAGGCATCAAAGGTTAGAAAAGTTGACAGAGTCGGAAAACAGGGGTTCGAGTTTCATCATATAGATGAAGTTGCAAATAGAGGCGATGTTTACAATGTAGACAATCTCCGTGTGAACACCATATTGACATACACAGGCGATTTATGAAATTAAAAGAAAATATTAGTGATTATACGGAAAGTGAGTTCATTGATTTCTTGAGAGTGATATTTTCTGAAAACGAGTCGGATACAGATGAAACATTAGATCCATTGCTTGAGTATTTTGAGAAGATCACTGAATACCCAGATGGAACAGATCTTATCTATTATCCTGAAACGGAAAGTGATGGAACACCCGAGGGTATTCTGAACATAATTAAAGAATGGAGAGAATCTCAAGGATTGCCTTGTTTTAAGAAAAGTAAATGAAAATCAGGTGTAGGGGAATGCCCAGAGTTACTGGCGTAGTTTAGTAAATCGAATCAAACTTTGATAAAAAGAGGTCGAGCGCCGTACACCTTGATAAGGCAACAAGTCGGAGGTAGGTGGGCTTATGAAATTTATCACGTTGGAAAGATCCAGTATGGAGGAATGGTGTTTGATGTTGATAACCTTAGGATAAACACTCCTAAAAATCATATACGATTGCATAAGTAAGGTTTGAGGTGAAAATGGAACTAAAAAATAACCTTGAAGATTATACAGAAGATGAGTTTATCGAGTTTTTAAATAATTTTTTTGAGCCTCCTGAAGAGTTGACTTGAGATGAATTATCGAAGTTTATTGATAATCTTCTACGCCATTTTAATAAAATTACTCAACACCCTGATGGCGGGGATTTGATATTTTATCCATCAGAGGAACGAGAAGATAGTCCTGAAGGAGTTATTGAAGAGCTAAAACGCTGGCGGAAGTCTCAGAGACTCCCCTGTTTTAAGGAAAATAAGTAGCGATCAGTGGTGAGGAGTTTGTCAACCGGAACCGGGATGATAATGCAGTGACCGTTAAAAGGCAAAAATATGTCAGTTAAGGGAGCAACTATCAAAGGCATAATTCTGAGTATTTTTACACTGAACCGTAGTGCCAGAGGATATATTTATCTGACGCGAATCGTATGAAGTGAGAGCTTTACGTACGGTTTGTGAGAGGCTGTAAGGAAAGATCCTACGGCCTACTCACTAAGAGTCTATTTTTGTACTAAATAATTCACATTTTTTTGCACGATAATCAAGATTGTCTTTTAGGTAATATATATGGAGGAATGGTATTTCCAAAAATACCATGAATATTTATGAAATTATGTTTTTTAACTCTGATTTGCATTGTGTTTCCCATGATTGTCTCATGTTCCGGAAACACGATAAAGTATCAACCTGACGAACTCTCTCCCGCTAAATTTGGCACAATTTACAGCAAACAAGTTGAGCTAACGGGTGGACTTGTCAGTAGATTGTATTATATTATTCATCCAAGTTATGCTGGGGTATTTAGGACAGAAGAATTTTCACCTGCGTTGGAGAACCCTCGAGATATAAAAGAAAATTGGGATGGTATTTATATAAAATGTATTGGATGCGACGAGCATAGATGTAATACTATCGAAATTAAAGGTAATATTAATGTTGAGGAAGATATCGTTATCGAGCTTAATGGTTACACGATGGGATCGGGATGGTCTTCTGGAAAAGAAAGCCACAAGACATTCACAATACATGTTGAAAAATAATCGGTTACGGGAGATTTTTTATTAATTCTTCCTTGGGGAAATACTTCCAGGCCACGCAAAGTCTTGGTTTCGAGAGAGAATAGCGGTTATGCCTCCAAAGGAAAGATATCGATGAGATATTAACATGGGATTATTTATTTAACAAAGCCTAAGGATACCTCGTATAACCGATTTATGGAAAGGTAAGACAGAATATTAGCGAATAACCATAATGAAGCGAATGTAATTATCATTGATGACAATAAGGATCTAAAATATACCCACAGCAGCCCGACTCAACGATAAAGGCACCCAGCACGACAGTTATTACGAAACCGTGATTATTACGAGCTCCCTCATGATATTTATCGACAGATTACCCGTCGCCCGGATGGGCGACCCGCTGACGCCACACTCCAAACCGGAGCATCCGCCCCATCCGCGTAAAATTGCGGGTGGCTCCTCCACGGCATTTATCGACGACCTTCCCGCTGCCAGAACGGGTGATGGGATGGACTGTGACGGGGTGGTTATCGGCGGCGGCACGGTAAATACAGGCTGAACATTCAGGGAGGGCAGACATGTCCCGGGAAGGTCTTCGTTCCACGCTGGAGGCTGACGGCCAGGAGTCGGACACCTTTGCGGTGGCGAATTTACATCCGTTCAAAAAAATCTAATGTAAGAGATAGATGATATGGCTAAATATATATTCCTCTTTATCTGGATTGTGACATTTTCTGTCAGCGCTGGTGAGCGAGGATATTATTTATTCGTATGGGGTAACCCTGAAGGGAAGGAATATTTTAAAGAATATAGAGCTGATGAAAGGATATATGCGGTCAATAAATCCTGTTGGAATGAAAGAGCGGGGAACTCTATACGAATAGTATATGTTGATACTTATCCTCATGGAATAACCGATTCTTTAATTAATTCCTTTTTGGCTGGGAATAATAAATCCATAATAAATATTAGAGTATCATTGAGTAATTTTAGTGACGATCAAATACTTCATGGTTTTGATGGCATGTTAATAATAAATAAAAAAAATGAAGAGATCGAGATTTTTACTATTCCAGTAGTTGGTGCTAATTACTCATATAAAGATAAATTTTTAGTAAACGTCCATGATTTTGAATTATTTGATGGAAAGATCTGTAACGCTTTGATGCCTATAGATAGTTATTTTTCACCATAATAAGGGTTGTTGAATAAATCAAATTACCCTGTACCGTCAAATGTACCTACAGTCGACACGGGTAACGGTTCTACATCTTCTGGGAAGCAAAAGGCAACAACAAAAGATACGGAACAATTGCCGACAGTGGGAAATAAAATCGTGGAGGGCCTATAGCTACGGACTGAGATTATCTGTTCATGATATGTATGCCACACACGTTACCATAACATCATTGAATGTATCAAAAATGCCTATGCAGCAAACGGGCATTACAGGATGCAGGATCATTTTAGTCTTGACAGTAATGATATAACACATTGGCTTTATAGCCATTGGGATGTCTTTAAAATTTGGTTTGTACTTCAACATTATGAGAAAGAGGGGTATGAGTTTAAGCCATTTATACACAAAATCATTCAAGATGCATCGCGGCGGCAAGGGAAGAAATCCCCGGGAGCATAGATAACGATGTGACCGGGGTTTCTGAGCGCAGCCAACAAAGAGGCAGCTTAAAGGATGAAGTGTATATTACAGAAATAAATACCACCGTAAAAATCTCAGGTGTCAGAGGATATTATTCCTGATTTGGTATGTATTGTCGGCAAGGTATTTGTTTGTATTGTTAACATAGCATAGTCCGATATTTTGCATAAGGAATGTGATTGTGTCATGGGTAATAACGAAAAAATTCATTTATATTGTGACAATCGCCATATTATTTTGTTCTGTTGTTATATACTTATGGTCAGGCAGACCAGTAGAAATCGTGGATGTCCATTATTATTCAGGTAAAGACATTAACATTCTTGCCAGGCATTTCCCCATTACGGACAGGGGAAAGCTGAATTGGTGGAGAGAAAATGAAAGAAAAATTCTGGAAAAATATAATCTCCCTGAAAATGATTTTTCGGTATATATATGGGATTTTGGTAACGGTTATCAAAAATTATCGCCCTATGATGCCGAGGATGAATTTTATTGTTTTCCTGATATAAAATCAGAATCAAAATGTATCAAAAAAGATATATATATGTCTGCTGAATCTGGTGGTAATTATTATCGGATGTTTTTATTTTCTGGTTCTGGTTATTTTTATCAACCGAAAAAAGATGATGATAAGCTTATCGAATCAAATAACTCCACCAGGCTCAACCAGGATAAAAGCCATGAAAAAAATCACTATCATTAGTTTGTTTCTTATCTTACCTTTGAAAGCAAATATTATTCCATCTATATCATTACCAGACAAATTAAGTGAGTCGAAATATTCTGTAAGAATGCTTCGCATTGATGCAAGGATTGACTATCGCGTGGAAACCCCTGAGTGTAAGAACGTAAAATTTAATGATTACTTTTTCTTAAATGAAAATATTAAAGAACTCAATGATAAAAACCATGTTTATGATCCTGAGTTTTATCCAATTACATTATGGAGTTGTTCATATAGCAGAGAGGTGTATGATGTTGGTGAGTATGGCTCACATATACAGCACATCGTTTTTGATAAAAATATATGGGTGATAGATGATGATGCAACAAAAACAAATAATAAATTTAAACCATCAGTTTTATATAATATAAGTTCAGTGAATGCACAGGGTTTCTTAATCATTGATGAGAATATTTCGGAGATGGATAAAACAATATACGAAGATGATAACATAAAAAAGAAATTTTATTTTTGTATGATTGATGGCTCACATGCTTTATGCGGCGCAGGCAGTTTAATCAGAAAAATAGATAATCAGTTGATTGATTTTACGCCATACATATTAAAGTCACTGGAAAGTATGGAGATTGGCGTTAATTAAAAAAGAATATCCGATATTAATATACTCTAAATAATTTGAGTTACAGGAATGCAGTAAATTTCCAGGAGTCTGGATGTTGGATACTGAGATGAGCGTATCATTAATGACGAGGTTACTCTGCGTTATTTAAGTGGTTCATGCCGCTTTAGTTCTGTCTTTGACACAGACGAGTAGCTTGAAATTCCAGGTGAGAGCAATTATCATTTTTCTGTTCCACTTGATAATATGTATCATTTTTATCAGGTCAGCATCGTTATAGTATACGTACAGTGGATTATTTAATCGTTGATAGAAACTGGCCTTCAAAACAAGAAAATTACTATCATGCGCTACGCCTGTTGACGTTTACGCCTAATAAGATATGCCAGAAAACAGATAATGGCAGGGTTATTCTTCAGCATAAAATTAACTGTCATAATAATGGTAATGGCGACACAAAAAGAAAAACCATGAAATATAATGAAGGTACTTTTAAATATATGCTCAAAAAAATCATTAGCGCTCTCGCGTCAATTATTGGTGGGCTACTTGTTTTTTTATGTGTCTATTGGTTATTTCGTCTGGATACCTGGACAGAACGAGGGATTTATATAGGCGCCTCTATATTTTTGTCTCTTATTCTCATAAAAATACTATCATTCTTCAATGACGAATAGACGGCAGGAAAAAACCGTGAGTGTCTCACACCGATTCTTACTGGATGTCAAATTTCGAAAGCCTGCCCTGCTGATACCCTATACAGAAGAACTGGTTCAACAATTATCAGACAGTGGCAGGAATCAAACCCACACCGGGAAAATCATGTAGATAATTCTGTAAGGGTTAGTTTTGTGGTGGTCTTGATAAACGGTCAAAAATAGCTTTAACAGTCCATTAGCCCAAAGGACTTCTCCGAGTCCGGGCACCAACCATTCAGATGCGGACGCCCTATGGCGTCCGTTTTTATTTATAAAATCAACAGGTTACTCCGCTCTCCATGTTCACTACTGTTCATTAAAATATACTGGCAGCCACCGCTTTTTGTGGGTAAAAACGCCGGTTTTCTGCATAGCGCATGACGCTATTGAAACGTTATTTAGCAAATCCTGTCTGAACCAGAAATTAAGTCTCTGTTAACCTGCACTATTACAGAAAATCATAGAACAGTCATCTCAAAAGAATATCGTCCTGAAGGACGAGAACCCAAGGCATTTTCAGGAGATGAGTCAACCGCGACAGAAAAAAATTATATTAATAATTTTTAATTATTTTTTAGAAAACCAGACAGGATTTAAATTAAAACTGTTTTATTTCAAATGGTTATAAAAAATACCGCAACACGCGTCACATTATTAACATGTGAATGATTGTGTTAACCGAATGTAAATTGTATGTTTCAACATACCACTATTTTACTGCGTCCCGGCGCGCTCATCCGGATGGAAGGAGATAACATGTCAGCCTTATCAACTACTGGCCATAATGACGGGATCACTCTCCATTGCTTACAGAGCATTGCGCAACTCATTCCTCTGTCGTCGGCGGTTTTTTATCGTGTTAATGCTTATTTAAAGCCGGAAGCCTATGTTTTACATAATATTTCTAATAGCACACACCAACAATATCTGGAGCATTTTCAACCATTAGACCCGCTATCGCCTTCCCGGTTCGGCCAACAGGTTGTTACCGTAGCGACGATGACGCCCGGTATCTGTGCCCGTCATCGCCATTATTATCATGAATTTATGCTACCTAATCATGTGTGCGACATGATTGAGATCTTTATTCGTCGGGGCCATCGTATTATCGCGGGCATTTCATTAATGCGCGATATACCTTTTTCCAGCGAAGAGCGTTTGCGAGCCCAGGCAGTACAACCATTACTGGGACTGGCAATTCATGATTCTCTTCAGGAAGACAACAATCTGACGTCAATATTGACCGCCAAAGAGCGTGAAATTGTGGGAATGGTCTGCGAAGGGGCCAGCAACAAATTGATTGCCCGTCAGTTGAATATTTCTCTCTCAACAGTGAAAACGCATTTACGTAATATTTTTGCTAAAACAGAAGTGATAAATCGCACGGAACTGGTTTCCCGAACCAGAATGTCCTCGGTACAACATTCACAGCATATGTGAAAGCGTGCTTTTTAACCCGCGTCAATTGCGGGTCTTTTCCCCCTGTGTCATATATGCCTGAATTAATACCACTCTCTGATCTGATGCCTCAATAAAATGTCATATTATCTGGCGTCGGTATCCTGTTGCAGCCATTGATTCATGGCCTGATTGATCATATTTATCACACTAAGCAGAAGAACACGCTGGTGTCGCTCAAGCCGCAGATAACGGCGCAGCGGCGGCATTTTACAAACCACTTCGCTAGCAGCCCATAGCTCAATGCTGCAATACCATTCCTTATGATGTAAAACCAGCGTAAACCGACGATAATCCAGTTCACTCAGTGCCTGTTGTAAATTGGGGAAACAATTAAGATAGTTAATCAGCCCGGCGGTACTTTTACTGCCAGTAAAAATGACGGGATAACGTTTCAGCCATCCGGGCTGATGAGCGCGAATTTTGCCCTGCAAAGGATAATTGATTGTGCCTTTCACCCTGAATTCACAACTGTGAATACTGGCCATGAATAACCGTTTTTGCTGAACATGGCAGATAACCTGGGTAAATGCATTCAGATGCAGCACGGCGCTATGTTCGGTCAATTTTTCACAACGCCAGCCGCTCAAATCACGTAACACCATATTCATTAATGCGTTCTTAAACCAGGGGACGGAGGACATCTGGCGTCATCTCTTCATTGTTTCGCTTTTCATAATTGCCCATCGCCCGTTCCACGACCTCTTCTACCGGAAGCGGGAGGAAAGGATTAACCCGTTGCACACATAATGTCCAGAATAAGGCATAGGCGGCAGTCAATCCAAGCATAATACCGAATGGTATAAGTACATCCCGACTGTTCATTCCAGGAGGCGCGATATTAATAATGGCGATAATAATACCCACGCTCGAAATAATCTGAGGTAAGGGAAACCAGGGGGCCCGGTAAGCGCGTGGCAAATCGGGGCGCCGAATACGTAAGATAACGACCGATAACGTTACCAGCAGATAAGCTACTCCCCAGGCGCAGACCGCAGCGAGGATCAGCGGAACAATGTGGTCGATATCACCGTTCAGATACCAGGCATGTAAACAGGGAATCGCAACACCAAATGCGATGGCGATGACCGGTGTTTTAAAGCGGGGGTGCAACCAGGTCAGAAACCGCGGCAAAGCGCCGTCCAGCGCCATGCCGTATATAATACGCGGTACTGCCGCCATCAGCGTATTAATCGTCGCACATCCCGCTAACAACAACCCCACGCCCAGCCAGTATTGCCCGACATGTCCCATGACACGATTGGCAAAGGCGGGAATAGCCATCGGCGTATCCAGTAAAAAGATATGGTTTGCCGCATCGACAACCACATTATTTACCTGCCGGTTAATCGCAGCGCCATAGAGGAACATACAACCTGCCACCGCTAAAAGGCCAAGCGCCATCGCTCTGGGAATCGTACGATGCGCTTTTTTAATTTCCGGCGCCATTGGCGTTACCAGTTCACAACCGACGAACATAAACATCGCCATGCCAATATAACCAAACAGACCAGAAAGATTACTGACATCAAGCGGTGCGCCAAACCACCCGGAATGATGAGTGACCGGGGATAACAGGATCCCGCATAAACCGAAGATGGTCAGGGTAGTCCACATACCGAATGTAAGAAACACTTCCACCTTGCCAAATACTTCAACACCAATGGCATTCAGTAACCCGAAAACCACTACCATGCCGACGCCAACCATCCAGGTATTGTGCTGCATGGCCACGTGTTCGCTAACAGACTCAAAGTTCACCAGCGCCATGACGCCAGCGAGAATCGTTTCTGCCGTGCCGGCAAAAATGTGTACGATCAGGTAAGCGCAAAGCGCACCGGTGATAGCGAAAAAACGCCCCATCCCGCAGGAAATATAGTCGTAGACGGAGCCAGTCGTGGGAATGAGCGTTGCCGCTTCGGCAAAGGTGGTAATCTGCGCTTGCATCATAATAAATGCCAGTAATACCGCAAGGGCAAAGGTATC
This sequence comes from Salmonella sp. SJTUF15591, assembly GCF_043356435.1. Taxonomy (NCBI): domain Bacteria; kingdom Pseudomonadati; phylum Pseudomonadota; class Gammaproteobacteria; order Enterobacterales; family Enterobacteriaceae; genus Salmonella; species Salmonella sp. SJTUF15591. The sequence goes on from NZ_JBEUJO010000002.1 coordinate 427,680, forward strand.
TCCCCCTGAGCCAAAACCACTGGTCACGGTCAGGATCACCGGGCTTGCCATAATCAGCCCGACGGAGCTGGCAAGCGTCGTGGGGAAACCAATAACGCCACGTTCAAGATGGCTGGCAAGTCTGTTTTTAAACATGGTCAACCTCTTCACTATTATTACAACAATAAATTACCGCTCCGGAATAACGCTTATTTATGGCAGGCACCGCATCTAACAGGTATCGTCCTGAAGAGGGATAACGGTAAATAACGTTGTGACGCCGTCCCCGCATGCGCTAATAGCAAGTGGGGAGCGCGTTATTCTCCCCAGTGATACCAACGCTACTGACGAACAATTAAAGGATTCAACCCTGTTTGTGGCTTTCAACGTTTGCCAGATAATGTTTTACAAAACGGGGCGTTAAAACTTTCCATGCCACTTCGGTTCCCTGTTCAACAAACCAACTATCGCCTGGTGAAAAACGTATCGGTTCCTGACCCGCAACAGTGAGTTCCACTTCCCCTTCCAGCACGGTTGCGTGCTCGGTAAAGGGATAAATCATCGTGAAACCGCCGCGGGTCGATGAAAACAGTCCACAGGTAAATACATCCTCAGGTTTACCGTAAATCATCGCAACGGCGACCTGGGGATCGCCTTCTGTTGGCAACGCCCCTAACAGGCTGACACTCCCGACTGGCTGTAATTCAGGAACAGGTTGATTGAGTTTAAAAGCGTGCATTAATGTTCTCCTGGTTAATTCCGGCCTTTCCAGAAACCGGCTGTTTGATGTATCAGTTTTCCCGCACTGACCAGCAATAGACGTAGACTGTCGCGACCATAAATTGTCGCGTGGGGAATGCTACTCATCAGACGATACCGCTCGGAACCGCCATTTATTCCTTCGGCCAGGATTTTGCATACAATATGGGAAGGCGTGACGCCAAATCCGGAATAACCCTGAACATAAAAAACATTATTGTGTTCACGAAGCGTGCCAATCTGCGGAAACAGATTCGCGCTACAGGCCATCGGTCCGCCCCAGGCAAAATCGATTTTAACGTCTTTCAAATAAGGGAAGACCTCCGTCAACAGAGTGCGGTTCCAGGCAGCAAAATCGTGCGGGGTATATTCAAGAAACCTTGTGGCGCTGCCAAACAGCAGACGGTTTTCTTTTGTGAGACGGTAGTAATTTATAACCGGGCGGATATCGCTAAAAGCCCCGCGCAAGGGACTGATCCGCTCAACAAGCTCGCTGGAGAGAGGTTCTGTAGAGACCTGATAAGAATAAGTAACCAGCGTTTTCTTATAAATTTCTGGTTCCAGATTATTGAGAAAACTATCACAGGCCCACAGCAATTTGGCTGCTTTTACGCTGCCCATCGCAGTACGTACCCGCACAGTTTTACCGTAACTGACCTCAACCACAGGTGAATATTCGAATATCTTCACCCCCAGCGAATTCGCAGCCTGAGCGGAGCCCAGCAATAAATTCAGCGAGTGGACATGCCCTCCCCCCATATGCTTGAGAACACCGCAGTAGACGTCGGAACCGATAACCTGCTGCACGTCTTTACCGGTATAGAGTTCAATATCGTCTTCCGGCGTAGCGGCTTTGAATTCTTTTTCCCATTGTTGCAGCGTTTTTAACTGCCGCTGGTTGTAGGCCAGATAACCATATCCGGGGACAAAATCAGCATCAATATGGTATTTACGAATTCGCTCCCGAATAATACCTGCGCCGAGGTTCGAGATTTTAAACAGCGTCTCCATTCCCGCTGCGCCTACATATTTTTTAACGGCTTCGATGTCGTGACCTATACCGGCCATTACCTGACCGCCGTTTCGTCCGGTGCCGCCATACCCAAGATGACGGGCTTCCAGAACGACAACATTAGTGATCCCCTGCTCCGCCAGTTCTAGCGCGGTATTGATGCCTGAAAAGCCACCGCCAATGATCACCACATCGGCATCAATATCCTCTTGCAGAGCAGGAAAATGCAACGGGTATTTTTTCGTCGCGCCGTAGTAATTCAACGCATCGATTTTTGTATTCATCGCGTTACCTTGTCATCACGCTTGACTAAGACCGCTATCACAGCACGGTAACGTTTTACAAAATATCGTCCGGAAGAATGACGTTCTTTGGAACGATATTCAGCCCCGAAAAAGTATGTTGGGATGGAAAAACGTACATTCCTGACCTACAGGCACTTCTGATGAGCGATGTGACATTACTTGCCGAAGTAACGACTTTTTTACGCCAACGACACGGACAATTTATTGCAGGTGAACGTCAGGCCGGAAACGGCACGAACTTTTCGGTCACTAACCCAGCCACCGGCAAAATCATCGCCGACGTTGTGTCGGCAACCCCTGCGCAGGCAGAAGAGGCCATGCAGAGCGCCAGACGGGCGTTTGATGTCTGGCGTAAAATGCCAACGTTACAACGCGGCGCATTACTGCTGAAACTGGCTGATACTCTTGCCGCTCATCGTGAAGAGTTGGCTCAACTGGAAAGCGTCTGTTCAGGTAAAACGATTATGCTGTCGCGCAGTCTTGAACTCGATCAGTCAGTGGCCTTCCTGCGTTACTTTGCCGGTTGGGCAGGAAAAATAACCGGTGAAACGCTGAATGTCTCCCTGCCATCAATGGGAGAAGAGAGATACACAGCGTTTACCCAACGCCAACCCATTGGCGTGGTCGTCGGTATTGTGCCGTGGAATTTCTCAATTATGATTGCTATCTGGAAGTTGGCCGCAGCGCTGGTATGTGGCTGCACCATCGTCATTAAACCAAGTGAATATACCCCGCTGACACTACTGCGAGTCGCAGAACTGGCTAAAGAGGTAGGTTTCCCTGATGGCGTGATTAACGTGGTAAACGGTGCTGGCGGTGAGATAGCGCAACAGCTGATCGCGCATCCAGATTGCGCCAAAGTGAGTTTCACCGGGTCAGTTGCGACAGGTGAGAAAGTCCGGCGTTCGGCAACATCGTCAGGAAAACGCGTTACCCTCGAACTGGGAGGGAAAAATGCGGCGCTGTTTCTCAATGATCTCTCGGCACAAGCCATGGTCAACGGTATTCTTGAAGCCGGTTATCTGAATCAAGGACAGATTTGTGCTGCCGCAGAGCGTTTTTATCTGCCCCAGGAAAAACTGGATACGGTCATGACGCTCCTCAGGCAACGGTTATCGGAGATCGTGCCCGGCTCGCCTTTAGATGAAAAAACGGTGATGGGCCCGCTGGCGAATCAGGTTCAGCTTGAAAAAGTGCTGCATCTGATTCAACGCGCACGGGAAGAAGGGGATACTATTGTTTACGGCGGTGAAACTTTACCCGGCGAAGGGTACTTTTTACAGCCGACGGCGGTAAAAGTGCGTAGTAAAAACAGTACGCTGATGCACGAGGAGACCTTTGGCCCTGTCTGTAGCTTTATCGGTTATCAGAATGAAAAAGAGGCGCTTTCACATATCAACGCTTCGCCATTCGGCCTTGCTGCAAGTGTGTGGTCGGAAAATATGTCTAAGGCATTACGCTACGCTGAAGATATTGATGCTGGCATGGTGTGGGTCAATATGCATACCTTCCTCGATCCCGCGGTACCCTTTGGAGGGATGAAAGGATCGGGCATTGGTCGTGAATTTGGCAGCGCGTTTATTGATGACTATACCGAACTTAAATCGGTCATGGTCCGTTATTAACCATCCTGAAAATGATGCAGGCAGATCAACCATACCGAAAGGAGGACTGTCTGCCTGATTATCAGGTTCGCTCGCTGCGTTTTTTTGCTTTTGGGATAATGTTAAACGCCCGGCCCGGCGTTCCTTCCTGCATTACTAGCGCCATCTACCGTTAGAGTAGGCTATCTCCAGTCTTAACGGTTCAGACTCATCCTGTAACATCGCTTCCAAAGACAACGCCAGCGTCTGATGATGGGCATCTTTTACACTGACTTTCAGCATGTTGATGCTCGGTTCATAACGTAAAATAGCAGCGCGAAGCTCACGGCAAAACCAGTTGAGAACCCGTTTGTCACCCACATTCACCTCGTGCCATTCCGGCATACCCCGAGTGAGCAGCGGCGGTAATGTCTCGCCACCTGCCACAGCGCAAGAGTTGAATAAACACATTAACTTGCGGCGTACCAATTCATGTGGGCTTATCCCCTCAACCAAGAGCCTGTCGAATAGCGCGACCGGAATGGTTGGCGTCATCATCATTTCCCTATCTGGTCCATCGCCAGATCCCATACTGACGTTCTGGACTCCTGTTGAGCGCCGTCTGATTTCTCGGCAGTGATTTGCCATTCGATTTTCGTGAAGTTCAGCGACATCGTTTCCACCGGCTTACCGCCGGCGCCGCCGCTAACACTGAGTTGTGATATCAGCACGTTTGTCAGGGTATAAACGATAAGCGACCGCATTTTGCCGTCGTCATTGCGGCACAACGTCAGCACCGCGGTTCTAATTAGCCTCCCGCTACAGCAGTACTCATTGAGCACAGGCGTGGCGAGGTCGACAAATTTGGTGAGCGACATTTCACCAACATGCGCACGCCCGGAAGTCCGCTCAGTGAGGCTAACATCGTTATTTACCTGCATTGCCACATTGTGGCTATAAGACATGATCTCTATCTGATCTTCAAAGCCTTCAACCTGGCTTTCGCCTTTGATATTGTCGAGCTTTAAAAAAATCGCATCCATGATTTATCTCCTTGTTGATCAGGTGGCAGTTCAGTAGCCAGACGAATACCCGCGGCCAACGCTTGTGACTCTTATTAAAAGCGCAACGACCAAAAAACACAGCGTGAAAAGCGCCAGGTTTGCAGGGATTTTGCCAACGTTTACCCACGTCTGATAAACGTTATTCCGCTGGTTGCAATGCAATAGAGGGTTTTGGCCCGCTGTGGCCAAATACAATTGAGGTTATACTGAACGCTCTCTGCCATATTCAATCCCTTTTATCGCAAAGTATCCCTAGTGCCGGTATCACAGCATCATTATTCAAAAATTGACATTTCAGAATAATAATCAGCTATATATAAAAAACACATCAAAAAGCAAATATCAACTTAATTTTTACTTATTTAATAAAAAACCCCAAATTGATTTACATCAATTAACACATACAAAAACACTAAAAATCAAAGCGTTAAATAAAAATTAATCACTATGGAAATTTTATTTTTCTTAATACTCACATTATAAATGTTATTTGCTTATTTTCCTGTGAACACTAAAAAATGATTTAAATCAAAAAACAAACTATTCTCGTTGATTAACGTTTTGACCGAAATAAAAAAGATTTTATACGTCCCGGGATAGTCTCCCTTTCTGATGGACAATATACATTACCGAGCGGGCAAACAGGTAACTTCTGCCCGGGTAATCCGTTACCCGACTGATATTAACATTGTCATGAGGTGATATCATTTGCCCGGCCAGCCATAATCATCCGGAACCGGCGCTACGCCACGAACATCAGGACGGAGCATTTTTTGTCGATCCTCTTCGTCATCCACCCAGACACTGGCTATCTCTTCACAGGTTGCAAACCATACGCCATCATGCCCTTTAATATGTTCAATCAAGCGTGACAACATCATCATATGATGCCCATGACCGATTATCTGCGGATGAAGGGCCATCGCATATAAACCGTTTTCCTGATGGTGATAAGCATAGGTAAAAATATCCTTCCAGCGTCGCAGAACACCGTCAGTATCGCTCATCCCCTCCTGGTTGCCGGTATACGCCAGTGCGGGAAAATCATCCAGATACCAGCTAACAGGAATTTCCAGAATTGCGCTGGCCGGGCCTGCGATATTTCCCGTTTCCCAATTCACCTGCCAACGTTGAGGATGGTAAGGCACAAGATCTCTCGCCATCAGGCTACTGTCATAGAGAAAACCGGCTTCCTCCAGAAGATCCAGCGTATTCTCGCTATAATCCCAATAGGGAGAACGGTATCCCACAGGGCGTATGCCAAAATGTCTTTTATAACAGGCGAACGCCAGATCCATAAGTCGGCGTTCTGTATCACGATTCACCAGAGTCGGATTTTCATGATAGTAGCCATGGTGAGCGATTTCATGCCCGGCATCAAAAATCGCTTTACTGATTTCCGGGAAGGTGTCTACAGTGTGTCCGGGAATAAAAAAGGTGGTTTTGATATTATTTTCTTTAAACAATTTCAGAAGCCTTGGTACGCCAACTTGTGCACCAAACTCTCCTCGTGACATAAAGGATGGCGACGGTCGATTAAATCCGCCCAGCCATAAAGACTGAGCATCTACATCGACACCAAGATTGACCGCAATCCTTTTACCCTCAGGTAATTTTAAATATCCCATAACGACCTCCAGCTAATACATAGAAGGGACACATTCTGTTATTTAATGTGTGATGGCCAGATATTATATATGCCTGCTTTTCTGCGTCTGTCCTTGAACGTTGTTGCTGCCCCCCCAAGTCTATTTTCATATAGAACATCGAGGTTAATTTCTCCTGAAATGACATCCTCTTGATTGACGTGCGCCTCTGCGATAATACCTTGTGGATTTTTCCACACGACATCACAGGGGCTTAAAATTGAACTTCGGGCCCAGCAGCCTGGCAGTGGCCCGCCCGGGTTTCCGCCCAGGCAACAGTGAACAAGATAAATTTGATTTTCAATACAACGTGCGTGGCAACAATGCCTGACTCGCCAAAATCCCTGTTCAGTAAACGTAGCGGAAGGCGTTAAAATTAACTCCGCACCCTGTTCCGCCAGCGTCGCGGCACACTCCGGTATTTCTGCTTCATAACAAATATTAAAACCCACCTTTGCAAATGGCAGTTGAAAAACAGCCATTTTATCGCCTTCCTGAGTATACCAACCCCGTTCAGCCGGGAAGATATGCGTCTTACTGTGAGCATAATGTTCGCCATCGGGTCCCCATATATGCGCAACATTCTCATAGTGATCTGCTCCAGTCTGCTCCAGATGAGAGCCAGCAATAATGAACTGTCCTCTTTCTTTCGCTTCCTGTTGAAAAAGCTGCTTATAGGCATCCGTGAATTGATCAATTAAAGTAAGGTGTGAAATGGGTCTTTCTTGCCATTTTTTCAATAGTGTAAATAGCTCAATGGTAAATAGCTCCGGGAAGATAACGACATCAGCCCCCTGGCTTTTATTAAGAAGTATCCTTACCTTTGTTATGAAATCTTCAAAAGTGTTTATTTCAGTAACAATATACTGACAGGCTGAAACAGTAAAATTACGTGACATCGTGATATCCCCGGCATGAAATTTAAACTTAAATTAACGTATAGCGCATGGAGAATATTAGGGAGCGGACATTACGACATCAGGTTATTTTTTGTGAAGCTGCGCAAAATATATGGAGAAAAGAGTAGAAGCATTGAACCTTTATTTACATAAAGGGGACTTTATCGATGATCGCAGCGAGACAGAGAGTCGATAAAAATCCAGGCGAAAAACAATAACCCTTACCACAATATTATTTTCAGCATCTGAAAATAATCAGGCAAACTAAATGATAACGCGCTGGTATAAAACCAACGCGTATTTTTACCGATAAGGGTAATGAAGACGGCCACCCGAAGGTGGCCGTTAGAACCCGGTAGCGCTTCGCTTATCAGGCCAGTGAAACCGAGACAGCTTTAGCGGTGAGACGCCAGCGGCTGTTCCGTCATTGGTGGGTGGTGCTTTTCCGGATCTTTAATTAGTACCCACAGGATGATGGCGCCGATAATATCGAACAGACTGAGTGCAATGAAGAACGGGCCATAACCGATAATAGCGACCAATGCCCCCATAAACAGGTTGAAGCTTAACTGTCCCATCCACGCCGCAGATCCTGCCAGACCGGCAACCGTCGCGACCTCATTTTTCTTGAACAGGTCAGCGCTCATGGTAATCACAACGGTAGACAGCGTCTGGTGCGCAAAACCGCCAATACTCATCAATGCAATGGCGACATACGGGTTAGTCGTAATGCTGACAAAACCGATCGAAATCATCAAAACAGCGCCGATGGTAAAGCTACAACGACGCGCATTGATCGTGGTCATGTGCATCTTTTCCATGAAGAACTTCGCCAGGAAACCGCCTGCAACGCAGCCAAAGTCCGCCGCCAGGAACGGCAGCCAGGCAAACATGGCGATCTCTTTTAACGGCAGATGCATCACGTTAATCAGATACAGCGGCATCCAGAAACTCAGCGTTCCCCATGCCGGGTCAGCCAGAAAACGGGTAATCGCCAACGCCCAGAAGTTACGCTTTTTAACGATCTCTTTAACGGCCGGTTTTTTATTATCGTCCTGGAGATAGCTTTCCTGGCCGTCTTCGATATAACGCAGCTCTTTGTGGGTGATCCACGGGTGTTTATTTGGCGAGTTATAAATCAGGAACCAGGTGATGGCGAACAGCACGCCGATCCCACCGGTAATCACAAACGCCATTTCAGTACCGATGCCGCTATCAGCAAAGGTCAGCATCGCCCAGACCACCAGCGGCGGCGCCAGCATCGCGCCAATCGAAGTACCGATATTAAACAGGCCCCCCGCAATACCGCGTTCTTTCGTCGGGAACCATTCGGCGCTGGCTTTAATCCCGGCCGGAATCGCTGACGCTTCGGTTAGCCCCATCAGACCACGCAGAAATGCCAGGCTTATCCAGCCGCCGGCCAGCGCGTGCGCCATGTTAATCAGCGACCATAACAAGGCAAAGATAAAGAAGCCGATTTTCAGTCCGATGACATCCATCAAATAGCCGGTGATCGGCTGCGCAATGGTGTAACAAAGCTGGAAGGCGCTCACCACCCAGGAATATTGTTGCTCATCAAAATGGAGTTCTTTCATCATCGCTGGCGCCGCAACGCTAAGCGAGCTACGGGACAGGTAGTTTACGATGGTCCCTACGCAGACCAGGCCGATAATCCACCATCTTAATTTTGTCATCTTCATGATAAAGCCTCGTTAAAAAACATTAGCTCCGCGCCGTCTGACCTGTAGCGGGAAAACTGAAATCACAAAAATTGGTTGACCAATCAATATTTTCTCATCCGGACCGGTCAAAATCTGGCGGCAACTCCCGCACTTAGTATTCTTGAAATAAATACATCAACTCATTTCAAGTTGAATGGTGAATGCTTTTCACCCAGTAAAAATTGACACAGATCAAATAAATAAAATTGGCAGACCGTGAATGATGATATTTGTGATTTGGTTAGCCAATTTAGACAATAAGGTTGACATGAGAAAAATTTTGGTTGAATTTAGGGGGCAGAACGGGTTTACAAAGCACGTTTCGATGTTGGCTGGCAATGGGTCAACCACGAAGACGTTATCGCAAGAAGAGGAAACGAGATATGAAACAAACCTGGCGCTGGTACGGACCTAACGACCCGGTAACGCTGTCAGATGTACGCCAGGCTGGCGCAACCGGCGTGGTAACGGCGTTACACCATATCCCGAATGGAGAAATTTGGTCGGTAGACGAGATCCAGAAACGTAAAGCTATCGTTGAAGAGGCGGGTCTGGAGTGGTCTGTGGTAGAGAGCGTACCTATCCATGAAGACATCAAAACCCATACCGGTCAGTACGATTTATGGATCAAAAACTACCAGCAAACGCTGCGTAACCTGGCGCAATGCGGTATCTATACGGTTTGCTATAACTTTATGCCGGTGCTGGACTGGACACGTACGGATCTGGAATACGTATTACCGGATGGTTCAAAAGCGTTGCGTTTTGACCAGATTGAATTCGCCGCGTTCGAACTGCACATCCTGAAGCGTCCGGGAGCAGAAGCCGACTATACGGCAGAAGAGATTGCTCAGGCAGAGCGGCGTTTCGCCACCATGAGCGAGGAAGACAAAGCACGTCTGACCCGCAACATTATTGCCGGTTTACCTGGCGCGGAAGAAGGCTATACGCTGGATCAGTTCCGTCAACACCTGGCGACGTATAAAGATATCGATAAAGCAAAACTGCGTGAACATTTTGCCTATTTCCTGAAAGCCATTATTCCGGTTGCCGACGAGGTTGGCGTGCGTATGGCCGTTCACCCTGACGATCCGCCGCGCCCTATTCTCGGCCTGCCGCGCATTGTCTCTACCATTGAAGACATGCAATGGATGGTGGAAACCGTTAATAGCATGGCGAACGGCTTCACCATGTGTACCGGATCTTACGGCGTGCGCGCCGACAACGATCTGGTTGATATGATCAAGCAATTTGGTCCGCGCATCTACTTTACGCATCTGCGTTCTACGCTGCGCGAAGAGAATCCGAAGACCTTCCACGAGGCCGCCCATTTGCACGGCGATGTGGATATGTATGAAGTCGTTAAAGCGATTGTGGAAGAAGAGCACCGTCGTAAAGCCGAAGGTAGCGACGATCTGATCCCAATGCGCCCGGACCACGGTCATCAGATGCTGGACGATCTGAAGAAGAAAACGAATCCGGGTTATTCCGCCATTGGCCGTCTGAAAGGGCTTGCGGAAGTCCGCGGCGTCGAACTGGCTATCCAGCGCGCTTTCTTTAGCAAATAACCTTCTTTCGCATGGCGCGACGCGTCATGCGATTTCCCCTACTCAATGCAATAGCAACATGCCTCGCCCCGGAGATCGCGGGCGAAGACGTCGAATGACAGGAGTTTGCAATGGAACAGAATATCGCCACCGCCCAGGTTTCCGTCGCCCGCCCAAACTGGGACAAATCACGTCTGGTATCCCGTATTGTGCATCTGGGCTGCGGGGCGTTTCACCGCGCGCACCAGGCGCTCTTTACCCATCATTTACTGGAAAAGAGCGACAGCGACTGGGGCATTTGTGAAGTGAACCTGATGCCGGGTAACGACGCGCGGCTGATCGCGAACCTGAAAGCGCAAAATCTGCTGTACACCGTTGCAGAACGCGGCGCAGAAAGCACCGAACTGAAAATTATCGGTTCAATGAAAGAAGCGCTGCACCCTGAATTCGACGGCCATGCAGGGATTCTGGCGGCAATGGCGCGCCCGGAAACCGCCATCGTCTCCTTAACCGTGACCGAAAAAGGCTACTGCACCGACCCCGCCAGCGGCGAGCTTGATGTCAATAACCCGCTGATCCAAAACGATCTTGCCCATCCACAGCAGCCTAAATCCGCCATTGGCTATATTGTCGAAGCGCTAAACATGCGCCGGGAGCAAGGACTGAAAGCTTTTACCGTGCTGTCGTGTGATAACGTGCGCGAGAATGGTCACGTCGCGAAGGCTGCCGTCCTCGGCCTGGCAAAAGCTCGCGATGCCGCCCTCGCCGCATGGATTGCCGACAATGTGACCTTCCCCTGCACCATGGTTGACCGCATTGTTCCGGCGGCGACCGAAGAGACGCTACAGCTGGTTGCCGACCAGTTAGGGGTTTATGATCCTTGCGCTATCGCCTGCGAACCCTTCCGCCAGTGGGTCATCGAAGATAACTTTGTGAATGGTCGCCCGGACTGGGACACCGTCGGCGCGCAATTCGTTGCAGACGTCGTACCGTTTGAGATGATGAAGCTGCGTATGCTTAACGGCAGTCACTCTTTCCTCGCCTATCTGGGTTATCTCGGCGGGTATGACACTATCGCCGATACCATGACCAACCCGGCTTACCGTTGCGCGGCGCTGGCGCTGATGCTTGATGAACAAGCGCCGACGTTGTCAATGCCGGAAGGCACCGATCTGGAAGGGTATGCGAATTTGTTGATCGCGCGTTTCACTAACCCCTCGTTGAAACACCGCACCTGGCAGATCGCGATGGATGGCAGTCAGAAACTGCCGCAGCGTTTGTTGGACCCGGTGCGCCTGCACTTGCAACAGGGCGATGACTATCGCCGCCTGACGCTGGGCGTCGCCGGATGGATGCGTTACGTCGGCGGTGTCGATGAGCAAGGTAAAACCATTGATGTCGTCGATCCGCTGCTCGCGCAGTATCAGGCGATTCATCAGCAATATCAGACGCCGGAAGAACGCGTTCGCGGGCTACTGGCCATCGAGTCTATCTTTGGCAACGACCTGCCGAAGAACCACGAATTTGTGCAAGCCGTTACCGACGCTTACCAACAGCTATTGCAGAATGGCGCGAAAGCCACGGTAGAAGCGCTGGCTAAGTAAGGAGATAAATCATGGCTACGTTTATGACTGAAGATTTTCTACTGAAAAACGACATTGCCCGCACGCTGTACCATAAATACGCCGCGCCCATGCCGATTTATGACTTCCACTGCCATTTAAGTCCGCAGGAAATCGCCGACGATCGCCGTTTCGATAACCTCGGTCAGATCTGGCTGGAAGGCGACCACTATAAATGGCGAGCGCTACGAAGCGCAGGCGTGGATGAGTCGCTGATCACCGGCAAAGAGACCAGCGATTATGAAAAATATATGGCCTGGGCCAATACCGTACCAAAAACGCTGGGCAATCCGCTGTATCACTGGACGCACCTTGAACTACGCCGTCCATTTGGTATTACAGGTACGCTGTTCGGACCGGATACCGCGGAAAGTATCTGGACGCAGTGTAATGAGAAACTGGCGACGCCGGCCTTTTCCGCGCGCGGTATTATGCAGCAGATGAATGTGCGGATGGTCGGAACCACCGACGACCCGATAGATTCTCTGGAATATCACCGCCAGATAGCCGCCGACGACAGCATTGATATTGAAGTCGCGCCAAGCTGGCGCCCCGACAAAGTTTTCAAAATCGAACTGGACGGCTTTGTCGATTACCTGGGGAAACTGGAAGCGGCGGCAGATGTCAGCATTACCCGTTTCGACGATTTACGTCAGGCGCTCACTCGCCGTCTCGACCATTTCGCCGCCTGCGGCTGTCGCGCGTCCGATCATGGCATTGAAACGCTGCGATTTGCGCCGGTGCCCGACGACGCGCAGCTTGACGCCATTCTGGGCAAACGTCTGGCTGGCGAAACGCTGAGCGAACTTGAGATCGCCCAGTTTACCACGGCGGTGCTGGTCTGGCTGGGCCGTCAGTACGCCGCGCGCGGCTGGGTGATGCAGCTACATATTGGCGCGATCCGTAACAATAATACCCGGATGTTCCGCCTGCTGGGGCCGGATACCGGCTTTGACTCCATTGGTGATAATAACATTAGCTGGGCGCTCTCCCGTTTGCTCGACAGTATGGATGTGACCAATGAACTGCCCAAGACTATCCTCTATTGCCTGAACCCACGTGATAACGAAGTCCTGGCGACCATGATCGGTAACTTCCAGGGGCCGGGAATTGCCGGAAAAGTGCAGTTTGGTTCCGGCTGGTGGTTTAACGATCAGAAAGACGGGATGCTGCGCCAACTGGAGCAACTGTCGCAAATGGGACTGTTAAGTCAGTTTGTCGGGATGCTGACCGACTCCCGCAGTTTCCTTTCTTATACGCGACATGAATATTTCCGTCGTATTCTCTGTAACCTGCTGGGACAGTGGGCGCAGGACGGAGAGATTCCTGATGATGAAGCGATGCTAAGCCGTATGGTTCAGGATATCTGCTTCAATAATGCCCAGCGTTATTTCACGATTAAATAATCGCTATTAATCTGTGAGCACAGGTCTCAGGTATTTCGAGGGGCAGGAAGGCGGTAAGAGAGTGAGAAATTTAGCAGTAACGCACTTTTCCAGCCAAAGACTGGCCACCGATAAAAAGCAAAGAGGTTGCTGATTAATCCCGAATCACTTACTAAGGTAAGTGATTCGGGTAAACAAACACAGCTATCTTCTGCGTCATGCTTTTTTTCTCTGTCCGGAATAACTCCAGTGCAGAAAGTGTGATACATCAGTCCTGTTGATAATGGCTCCTGTTGGTTATACGGTAATAACTCATGACTTCACAGTGTGGTTTCTTTTAATAAATCGACAGCCAGCATTTCCAGCTGATTAACCACCTCATTACTGGAGCGCTCCATTCTGTCGAGTTCTTGCGACATCGCATTCATATCGCCTGCGGCAAAATAGTTCAGCGCAGAGTGACCAGCGCTATGCACCTCTTTATGCGGCGCTTCCAGACTACGGAAACTGTAGTAATTGCTAAACTGCTGCCCTTCAAAACCGTAGTACCATTTCCCCAGCCGACACTGATCGTGCATCGTTATTTTACTGTTTATGTCTTTATTTAAGAGTAATTTGTAGACTTCCATTTTCCAGATAACATGGTCAACTTTGACAATATTCAAAAACTGCACCGTAGAGATGTACTGCATGACCGATTTCATGCTCAGCGATTTATCGATGACGATGCCAATAGACTCCACAATTTGATTTATGTTAGTCGTAATATTATCAATAACCGGCTGTTGGTTATCCAGCACCTCACTCACTCTGGCCGTATTATCTTTGATTACAGAGGTTAACGTACTGACGCTTTTCGAACTGTGTTTAACATCTTCGGACAGGTTTTTCACCTCTTTCGAAATAACGCTAAAACCACGCCCGGCATCCCCTACGCGCGCGGCCTCGATCGCGGAGTTAATCGCTATCAAATTGGTCTGGTTAGCGATCTTCTGTATCTCTTTAATACACGCATTAATTTGCGTTAAGGAGGTATTTAAGTCGCCCATACGACAGCCAATATCCGACGAAGTCGTGCCAATTTCGGTGATAAATTCCACGAGCGATTTTAATGAACTTCTGGCTTTATCATTCTGTTCGTTAAGTTCATTAATACGTTCTTTTTCAATGTTGAGCTGCTCACAGGACTTAATGATGGCATTACGAATGATATCGATCGTCGAGATCCCCATCAGAATTTTTTGACACAGTATCCGCTCATAAGGCTCAGGAGTATCCACCACCACGTCAGACGCATTAGCGCCAGATTCTGCTGCTGGCGGCGGTATTTTTACAACATTATTATTCCAGTGGCGCAAGCCTAATACTTTTTTAAACATATACCATTCTCCTTATTATATGTGGACATCCTGATCTATGCCTGGATAAAGTATTATCAACGCATGCTAACATAATGAAAAATCGGCTGTCATCTGCCATAACCATACGCTTACCAGAATAAGACAAAACGTCCACCAAACTTAAATAATTACAAGGTAAACTATTCAACAATACCATTAATAGTCATAATGGAAGTCGCTTCGCTTTATACTGAAATATTATTTACAAGGCTGACAACAATAGCTGAATAATAATTAACTGCATTTACTTAGGTGTAGCTATATCTCGCCACGAAGATTGCAGACAGGGTTTAAACGCAAACTTTTGCAATAGAAAAATAACCTAACGTAAACTTTTTATATGACTAACAATATCATTTAAACTCGTCAATATATTATGCTGTCCGTTTACCAGCCAAACAGGCATGACCTAAATCCAAAGGGATAGGGGCGGCGTAACCAGCCGCAAAAAGTATCGATTAATCGAAAATCAGGAAACGGATGCGCCAACGCGGCGAGCGTCACCGCCTGCGTCAGAAAAGTTAAGAATAATTTGTGATATTATTTCTCATATGTTACCAGTAAATGGCAGGCTGACAGCCGTTCGCTGGTAAACACAACAGGCAGGATATCGGCACCCACGCCGATACCCCGACGAGAATGCCCCCGTTACGCTTTGATGACGATTAACGGTTCAATATCGCTCTCTTTTTTAATGACTAATGAATCATCGCCGCGCAGGCACGTACCGCCGTAGTTACCGCCCACGGTAAACGTACAGACCTGAATATACTTCCCGGCGACCTTCGGCAGGCACCACAACTGCTGATAGATATTTTTCTGCGTGGCGAACTTGCCGCTGGTTTTATCCAGGAGCTCTTCCTGATGGCTCACCAAATCAATATTACTACCGCAACGTCCGGCAATCGGTTTTACCGCATAGCCGGTCTGCACCAGCTCATCGTTAACGGTAAAATCCGTGTCGAGCAAATAGCGATGATGCGGGAAGAGCGACCACAGGATGGGCAGGATCGCTTTGTTACCCGGGATCACCGTCCACAGCGGTTCAAACACCAACACTTCCGGGCGCAGTAATACATCAATCAGCCGGACTTCATTTTCCGGGTGCCCGGTACGAATAGGCACTGCGGCATACTCCGTCTCGCTGACTTCGCGTATCTGCTCCATCGCCGTTTCCCACGCCCAGGTTTTCCAGACACAATTCACCAGCCGTCCGTCGCCATCGATCAACTGCCCGGCGTCATCCCAGCGCAACTCGCCCAGCCCGCGGAGAATTTTGCTCGCGAAACCAGCCTGATGCAGCGCCTGCTGCATAAACTGCGCGTGATAGTCCTCCTCGATATCATCATCCTGCATGATATGGACGAAAGGACGCGCTTTACTGTGTTTCCAGGCGCCTGCCAGCTCGTTAATTAAGCCCTCCGCCGGGTTATGCCCTTTACCGGTATAGCCCTGCTCAGCCCATTTTTCGAGAATTAATCCCGCTTCGGTATGGCATGATGCGGAATCGGCATTGTATTCATAGACTTTCAGCCCGCGTTCATCCATGCAGAAATCCATACGACCGGTGATCATATGGTGACGACGGCGCTGCCAGGAGAGGCGCAGACGCGGCCAAAGAATTTTGGGGATATCGAATAGCGCCAGCAGATTATCGTCTTTTAAAACTTTGTCCGTGGCGTGCAGGTACATCAAATGCAACTCATTGGTCGCTTTGATAAGCTCCTGTTCAGCGCTCTCGGTGATGGTAAAATACTGGTACGGGTCCTGATTGATAACGTGCCCGTTCGCCTGTACATAGGCTTTTTGTAACGGATCGCGCTCATCCAGCCACGGACCGTCAAACTGACCTTTCTCTGGCAGTCTTGCGCTGCGAATCGCCAGCGACTGATTCGCGATGTCAGGCTGTGACAAACTGTATTGCGTGTCGTCGGTCTGGATCATCCAGCCTAAAATCGTCGTGTCATCAAAGGTGTCGCGCAGGGTGTAACACCCGTTTTCTACAACCATTTCCAGTTCGCGAGTCCACTGCTGCCCTGGCGGCAATGGCGTGTGGATAACGTTTTGCTCAGCAATACGAATTTTGTTATCCAGGAGCTGGGTGATAATCGCAACGTGCCCGGTTTCGTTAAACTCGCCGCCCTTTTGCCAGATGAGCAGCGCCCCGGCCTCCGGCGCGCGCGGCGAACCGTTCGGGAAGGCCTGCAAAGGCAAAATATTGTCATTCACGACCTCGCGCAGAAAACGCAGCGAGAAGATTTCCCAGGCCATGCCGACGTCAGTAAAAACAACGCCATAATTCAGAAAGAGAAAACGGCGGGCAAATTCCACGCACTGCCATTTATGCCCCATGTATTCATCGTCGATGTAGCTACGAAAAGCTGCGTCGTCGTCGTCCCACGGATCGAGGGAATTGTAATCTGAAGAGTAGATCGCTACGCCGCCGGGGGCGTAACCCAATAATGTCCCGAAGGGGGCATCCTGACTGGTGGTTCCTTTGCTCATGCACTTACCTCAAAACAAGACCGCCTGAGCAGCCTGGCGTGATTTCGCTCTGATTGTCTGCTCTGTGACACTAACCGGACAGAGGTCGACATAATCATACACCTCAATAAGGCACACTGAGGCCAGAAGGTTAAAATTTCACTCGCCGGAATGTCCCAATCGGTTAAATGTCCGGTTAGCAAGCTGCTACACTGCTTCAACACCACCACTGTGAAGGCAGGTCAATATGGCAGATAATACTTATCAACCCGCAAAAGTCTGGACGTGGGATAAATCCGGCGGCGGCGCATTCGCTAACATTAATCGCCCGGTTTCCGGCCCGACGCACGACAAAACGCTGCCCGTCGGCAAACATCCGTTACAGCTCTATTCGCTGGGGACGCCTAACGGCCAGAAAGTGACCATTATGCTGGAAGAACTCCTGGCGCTGGGCGTGACCGGCGCCGAATATGACGCCTGGTTGATTCGCATCGGCGAGGGCGATCAGTTCTCCAGCGGCTTTGTTGACATCAATCCGAACTCAAAAATCCCGGCGCTGCGCGATAATTCACACAACCCGCCGATTCGGGTTTTTGAGTCGGGCGCAATTCTTGTTTATCTGGCGGATAAGTTTGGCCATTTCCTGCCGCAGGATCTGGCTAAGCGCACAGAAACCCTTAACTGGTTGTTCTGGCTACAGGGCGCGGCGCCGTTCCTCGGCGGCGGTTTCGGTCATTTCTATCATTATGCGCCGGTAAAAATTGAGTACGCCATTAATCGCTTCACCATGGAAGCCAAGCGTCTGTTGGACGTGCTGGATAAGCAGTTAGCTCACCACCCGTATGTCGCGGGAGAAGAGTACACTATTGCCGATATGGCCATCTGGCCGTGGTTCGGCAACGTGGTGCTGGGGAATGTCTATGATGCAGCGGAGTTTCTGGATGCCGGAAGTTATCAAAACGTACAACGCTGGGCGAAACAGGTAGCCGAACGTCCGGCGGTAAAGCGGGGGCGCATTGTCAACCGGACCAACGGCCCATTGAACGAACAGCTTCACGAACGCCATGACGCCAGCGACTTCGAAAACCATACCGAAGATAAACGTCAAAGTTAAACCATGAGGCCGGATGAGGTAGTAATGTCGTCATCCGGCATGGTATTCCCTGCTGACGCTTCGCTTATCAGTTCTGCGAGCGTGTCATATGCGGCGCTTCACTAAACCCATGTTGCATGAGAATCGACCTCGCCCGTGCTGATAGTAAAAAGTCGGCAAGCGTTTTTCCCTGCTCGCTCAGGCAGGCAAAGCCATATTCAGCCACGGGATTATAAGGTTCCGGGATATCAACCACTCGCAGCGAATTAACCTGCCGTAGCCTGGGAGCATAGCTGGCATAGCCGATAAAGATATCGGTGTAATCATGATTGATGAGCCATTCCGCCGCCAACCGGCCCGCCGGTAACGACAAAGTCTGCCTGCCGCCAACCAGCGCTACCGCGCGTTTTCGGACCGCTTCGCCCTCCTTGCCCATCCGCGAAAAAAGCTGCTGCGTATAATCGCCGGAAGGATCGCAACCTGCTGTTGAGGTGCCGATCCGCAGATCCCGCCGGGTTAATAGCGACAGCCAGTCCTCGCCTTCACGCATCGCCTGTGCCCGCACGCTCAGACACAAACGGTTCGTCGTAAAAGGCGCGACCCGCAGCGCCCGCCCGCTTTCCAGCAGCGCCTGCGGATGCGCCAGGTTCGCCGAAGCAAAAAAGTCGCACGCTTCGCCCGCTTCGATGCGTTCACGTAACAACCCCGCCGGACCGAAATCACATACCGCATCCGCCTGAAACGCCGCCATTAGCTGCGGCCAGACGACACGCAAGCTCCCCGCAGCCAGTATTCGCATCACTGTACGCCCTGATAGTCAGTACGGTAAAAACGTTGATACCAGTCGTTAGCGGCCTTTTGCATGTCAATATCGTGGAATTTTTCCGGATAGAGTTTTTTCGCCATCCACAGTTCGCCGATTCCCACCGCCTCCGGCATCGGATATCCCCAGGCTTTGGCATAATCCGGCATCAGGTAAACCCGATGATGCTTCACCGCGTCAATGACCTGCCACTGGGGATTGTGCAGGATCTCATTGACGACCTTCGGATAGCGATTCTGGACAAAGATCACCTGTGGATCCCAGGCGATCACCTGCTCCATTGTCACCTGCTTAAAGCCTTTCACCGAGGATGCCGCTACATTCAGCGCCCCCGCATGGGCCATCATCAGACCGGTATATTTACCGGAACCGTAGGTGGTCAACTCCGGATTCGCCATATAGGCGCGAACCCGCTCATTTTCAGGAACCGACTGCAAACGGTCGCTGACCATCTTGCGACCTTTATCCATCGCCTCAATCAGCGCTTTCGCCTCCTGCGGTTTATTGACGATATCGCCAATCAGCGTTATTCCTTCACGCAGCCCGCGATTATAAGCCTGCTCTTCATCGGCCAGGGTCGGGTTCATTTTAGCCTGCTCGCCAGCAACATCATGGCGCAGCGAAATCGCCACCACCGGAATGCCAAGACGGCTGATCTTGTCGATCATCTCCTGCGGAGCGTAATTCGTGACAAACACCACCTGCGGGCGCAGCGCCACCAGTTTTTCAGGATCAACGTGCGTTAGATCGCCCAGCGAGGCTTTTTGCGCCAGTTCCGGCGCCAGACGCGCATAGCCGTCGCCTAATTGCTGTTTCCAGTTCGCCATGACCCCAACGATTTTGTCAGTGGCATTCATCTGTACAAGGAGATTGAGCGTTTGATGCTGGAGCACCACCACTCTGTCGACGGTATCGGGAACCGTGACCTGGCGGCCAAGTTGATCGGTAAAAGTACGCGCCGCCTGTGACATTAACGGCCAGCAAAAAAGCAACGCCAGCAGAGAGAGCTGGCGCAAAAATTTATTCATAGGTTTCGCCCCATAATCGATATATAAATAATTATACAACGATTATAGAGCGATATAATAGAGGTGATTAAGGGATCACGCGCTGGTGATGTCGTACTCCATGCGGCGCAGCGCATCTAACGTGGCTTTCGCTTCGTCTTCGTCAATGATGCTCATCGCAAAACCAACGTGTACCAATACCCATTGCCCTATCAGATCGGCTGGCTTACCTTCACAAATCAGAGCAATATTGACATCACGTTTGATGCCACACACTTCCACCTGCGCAAGCTGGTGAATATCATCTCCGACGGCCAGCACCTGACCGGGGACGCCAATACACATAATTAACCACCTGAAATAAAATGCGGGTTATTCGACCTCAATACTTTTTACTTTCAACGAATCGCCGGTATCCACCCGCAGGCGATCGCCATGACAATGCGGACATTGCGCGTCATGCCTGAGAATTTCCACCACCTGACTGCAATCCCAGCACCAGGCCTGGGCCGGTCTGTAGTCGATGTGCAATTCGCACCCTTGCGCTAAAGTCCCCTGGCAGGCGATATCAAAGCTGAAACGAACCGCGCGCTCTTCAACGCACGAAAGCGCGCCTATCTCCAGCCATACGCCGGTGACGCGCGCCACGCCGTGCTGTTCTGCCTGCTGCTGAATAATTTCAACGGCGCTTTGGCAAAGAGACAGCTCATGCATTCTCACAGTTCCGACGGCCAAACAGCAACGCACGCCGGCTTGTCTGCGGCGCATCAGGATTGCTTACCGGCAGGGATAACAGCATCCGCGCGCAGTCATCCGCCAGCCGGACGCCCTCTTCCGGCGACAGGCTACGGGAAAGCGGCGACATCAACGAGCAGGCAAGATATTGCGAAACGCCTTCCAGTTCGCCAACGGTAAAGGTCATCGTGCCATAAGGCAGTTGCAGACCGAGTTTTTCACCGACGGTACGCCCGGGCCAGATCTGGTCCGGGCCAGGGAAGATTAATGCGCTTAACATCCACGGCGTAATTACCGTGCCCGTCCATTGTCCTTCAAACAACGTAAAATCAGAGACATGCACAGGCATAGTCGGATGCAGAAACGAAAGATCGTGCATCGAACGATGGGCTATCTCTTCAAACGCCGCCTGAACCCGGGCGACGGGCGCCGTGTCGAATCCGGAAAACGTTTCAGACATGCGCCGTCTCCTTAGGAATTGCTTCGACGCCGGACTCACGCAGCGCAGCAAGAACCTGCTCAAGCGCAGGCTCAATCATCGCCTCGACGGTTGGCGTTAAGCCGATGTGCGGTTCCAGCGACTGTGGAATAACGCCAACCAGGGTCAGTTTCTTCGGAAACTCGCCGGTAAAGCGGAGGGCCGACAATACGTCGGCCAGTCCAAGCTGATGGGGGGAGATTTTGTTGGTGAACAGCGCCGGAACTTCATCGTCGCGCAGTACCATAATGGTTCCCGGCGCGTTCTTTTTCGACACGATGGCGTCGGCAATGATCAAATGATCACGATTCGCCATATCGCCAAGAAGTTCCATTCCCGCCGTACCGCCATCCAGAATCTCAACGAAATCCGGCAGGGTGTATCGTTGCTCTAACGCTTCAACAATACGCACCCCGATGGCTTCATCGGTCAGCAAAATATTGCCGACCCCTAAGACTAATATCCGCATTACAAAACCTTCACCGAGACCACTTCATTGCCATCGGCGTCCACCACGTGTACCGCGCACGCCATGCAAGGGTCGAAGGAGTGGATGGTACGTACCACTTCCAGCGGCTTCTCCGGATCGGCGATCGGCGTACCGACCAGCGACTGTTCGTACGGCCCCACGTCATCGTTGAAGTTACGCGGACCTGAGTTCCAGGTCGATGGCACCACCGCCTGATAGTTACTGATAATGCCGTCTTTAATCACCATCCAGTGAGACAGCATACCGCGCGGCGCCTCCAGGAAGCCCACGCCTTTGAACTCGCCCGTCGCCGGAATGTTCGGCTTCACAAACGTGGTGTAATCGCCTTTGCCGATATTTACAATCAGCGCGTTGTATTGATCCTGCAATATGTTTTGCAGTTCACAACAGTGAACGGTACGCCCGATGATACGACCCAGCGTAGAGTGAAGTTGCGCCATTTCCAGCGTTTTGCCGGTCAGCTTCTGATAAAGCGCAATGATTTCATTGAGCTTGGTCTGCGTGGATTCACGACCTGCAGCCAGTTTACACAGCATGTTCGCCAGCGGCCCGACTTCGACGGTTTTGCCGTAGAATGTCGGCGACTTGACCCATGAGTATTTACCGTCATCCGACCAACCGTCGTAAGCCGGGATCGTGGTGCCTTCCCACGGCGCCTGCGGCGCTTCATCTTTATACCAGGCGTGCTTCGCGCTCTCCTGAATACCTTTAATCAGGAATTCGTCGGAGTGAGAGGTGATCGGACGGTATGTCGACAGATCGGCATTGGTAATGTAACCGCCCGGGAACAGGAAACTGCCGTTTTTACCGTCGGTCGGGAATTCCGGCGCGCTCAGGTAGTTCACCGCGCCTTTGCCGCGCTCCAGCCATTCCGGATAGTAGGCCGCGATGACTGCGGTATCCACTTTATACACCTGCTCGACAAAATCGCTCAGCTTATCGATAAACGATTTGATGTACATCAGGCGTTCGAGGTTCAACGTACCGATGCTGTCGAGATTGATCGGGTTCGCCACCCCACCGACCGCCAGGTTCTGGATATGCGGCGATTTACCGCCCAGCAACGCCACCACGCGGTTAGCGTCACGCTGACATTCCAGCGCCTGCAGATAGTGGGCGACCGCAATCAGGTTGACCTCCGGCGGTAACTGCATTGCCGGGTGCCCCCAGTAGCCATTGGCGAAAATACCTAACTGACCGCTGGCGACAAGATCCTTGATCTTGTTCTGAACTTTCGTGAACTCTTGCGCGCTGTTCAGGTGCCAGCTCGACACGCCATCCAGCATCGCAGAAGCTTTTTCCGGATCGGCTTTCAGCGCAGAGGTAATGTCCACCCAGTCCAGAGCAGAGAGCTGGTAGAAATGGACAATGTGGTCATGGGTGGTATGCGCCGCCAGAATAATATTACGGATATACTGCGCGTTGACGGGAACATCAATATTCAGCGCGCTTTCCGCCGCACGAACGGAGGAGATCGCGTGAGTTGTCGTACAAACGCCGCAAATACGCTGCACAATCATCCACGCATCGCGCGGATCGCGGTTCTTCACGATCTCTTCCATACCGCGCCACATGGTGCCGGACGCCCATGCTTTGGATACGACGCCGTTCTCAATTTCGCAGTCAATGCGTAAATGACCCTCAATACGGGTTACCGGATCAATAGTAATTCTCTGGCTCATGCTTTGCTCGCCTCATGACGATTATGATCGTTTTGTTTTAAAGGAGGAAGTATCGGCAGTAGACGAATGAGTACGATGTATGCACAAATCTCAATAGCCACAAAACCAATAGAAATCAACAATTCTTCCCAGGTTGGGAAGTAGTGGTAGCCGCCACCCGGGTTGAATGCCACCAGCGAATAGGTCAGACGCCACGTCGCGCAGCCCAACAGCGCGCTCAGCGCCGACAGGTACAGCATACGAGAGTCATTACGCAGTTTCGCCACACGCAGCACCACTAACGGGAAGACCATCAGGACGACTTCAATCCAGAACATAGCGGAGTAAAAATCGCCGGCAAACGCATAGGACAGCTTGTCGCGATAAATCAGTTCGCCAAAGCGCAGGACGACGAAAATCGCCAGCAGCACGCTGATGGTATTCGTCAGCTTAACAAACAAATTTTTCTCATCCGGACCGTTTCCTTTCAGGCCTGCCTGAACCAGCGACCCCTCAAATATGACAATGGAGAAGCCCATGATAAACGCGGTCAGAACCGAGAACAGCGGCAGCATTTCATAGCTTTGCCATAGCGGATGCACTTTATAGCCCGCCGAGATCATCAATGACCCCATTGAGGACTGGTGCATCGTCGGCAGCAGCGCGCCCAGCGCGATAATAAAGAACATCACCTTATTCAGACGCTTGAGCGACACTTTCCAGCCCAGACGTTCAAACAGGGCAGGCGCAAACTCCAGCGCCATCACGCCGATGTAGATGGTCATACAGACCGCCGTCTCAAACAGTACCGAGTTCACGTTGAAGTGACCTGGAATGTAGAAGTACGGCAGGTTCCAGTAACGACCGACGTCGATAGTGATCGACAGGCCGCCCAGCGAGTAACCAAACAAGCTTGCCAGCAACGCCGGGCGCACCAACGGATGGTATTGCCCACGGTTAAAGACATACACCGCCCATGCCAACGCCCAACCGCCGCAGGCAAAGCCGGTGCCGATCAACAGGTCAAAGGCAATCCAGACGCCCCACGGGAAACCGCCGTTCAGGTCGGAAACGGAGCCCAACCCGAAGACCAGACGCTTCACGATAAGGAGCATACACAGGACGATTAACGGTCCAAAAATAATGACCGGTTTACTGATGATTTTTCCGCCCAGCGGTTTTGGATCATGACTCATGATCGTCTCCTCCATCGTGATGGTCGTTTTTGCTATTACGACGAACCAGCACGGTTAAGCCCGCCAGCGCAGCCAGGGGTAGTATCATGCCTTTATAAAGCGTGTGTTGAACATGCTCGGAGCGCGCTCCGGTTGAAAGGTCATCCAGCTTCGGCAGATCCAAATCTTCATAAGGAACGCCTGTCAGCACCAGCACCTGAGTACCACCGCCCTCTTTTTCACCGTAGAGGTGTGGGTAGTATTTAGGCACCGTATGCAGATAGGTGTCGTCCGTTTTCAACGTCTGGCGCGGATAGTGATATTCACTGCCTGGTTTGAGGGCCAGACGTTTTTTCGCTTCCGCCATCAGCTCTTCACGAGTACCGAAAATGACGGCCCCTGCCGGACAAACTTCCACACACCCAGGCAAACCGCCTTTATCCAGACGCTCAACGCCTTTCTGGTTACACAACTCACACTTGTGAAGCGCGCCAAACGGGTTGTTGTAGTCGTACTTAGGTACGTTGTACGGGCAGGCAACCATACAGTAACGGCAGCCGGTGCAGACATCTTTGTCATAGTGGACGATGCCGGTTTTCGGATCTTTTTTCAGCGCCGACACCGGGCAAACGGAAACGCAGTTAGGATCGACGCAGTGCATACACTGTTTCTTGATGTAGGCATAGCCGTTCTCTTCCTGATCTTTGTTCACGCCCGTACCGCTACGCCATACCTGAATAATGTTATTGGTATACGGCGACAGCTTGTCGTTGTTCGACCAGGTCTGCTCCCCTTCCGGGTTACGCGCCGGGAAGTTGATATCCTGACACTTTGTGACGCAGGCCTGACAGCCCACGCACAGAGTGGAGTCATACAGCATACCCAGCGAACCTGGAATCGGCGGACGGTTTTCTGCAGCCGCATGGCTGACAGACGGCGCGGCGCCCAACAGCAATGCTCCACCGGAGGCTGCTTTAATAAAGTCACGTCTGTTCACGGTTATTCTCCCCGTGAGTCAGCGTTATCTTTCTTTTGCTGACGCCCCAGTTCACGTACCGCCATCACGCTGACGCCGGCAACCAGACCGACTACGCCGCCAAGCAGACCGACAGCGCCCGCAGAGATATTGCCACCTTCTTTCATATTGACGTCAGGTTTCTCTGAACGCGGAGTTTGGTTTTCGACATGAGCAAGCTGGTGAATGCCCTTATGGAAGCCGATACCTTCTTCGTTACAGCCATAGCAAGGATGACCGATCGCCACTGGCCAGACGCCGCCAACGTCACAGAACTGTAACGTAGAACAGTTGCCCCAGGTTTCCGGCCCTTTACAGCCAAGATGGTAGAGACACCAGCCCTGACGGTGGCCTTCGTCGCCAAATTCTTTGGCAAAACGGCCTGCGTCGAAGTGTGGACGACGTTCGCAATGCTCATGAATCAGACGGCCATAGGCAAAGGTTGGACGATTTTTCGCATCTAGCTTCGGCGGCGTGCCGTAAGTGATGATATGCGCGACGGTCGCCAGGAAGTTATGCGGGTTTGGCGGACAACCTGGAATATTGATAACCGTTTTGCCCGGTAAGACTTCCTGCAGACTGACAGCGCCGGTTGGGTTTACGCCAGCCGCAGCAACGCCGCCCCATGCCGAGCAGGAACCGATAGCGATAATCGCGGCTGCGCCATCAGCGGCTTTGCGGATGTGATCCACGATCGGCTCGCCGGCAACCATGCAGTAGATACCGTTATCTTTTAGTGGGATAGAACCATCCACCACCAGAACATATTGCCCTTTATACTTCTCCAGAGCGTTATGTTTGTTTTCTTCGACCTGGTGACCGAATGCGGCGGAAAGTACCTCGTGGTATTCCAGAGAGATAGTCTCCAGAACGAGGTTTTCAACGGTTGGGTGTGTAGCACGAAGCAGTGATTCGGTACAACCGGTACACTCCTGAGCGCCAATCCAGATAACGGGCGGACGCTGTGGATTGGATACCGATTCTGCCATTTCTGCGGCGGCTTTGCTACTGAGCCCCATAGTAGCGGCCAGTGCTGCACAAAGCTTCATGAAATCACGACGGTTAATGCCGTGAGAAGTGATGAGAGTATTATCTCCAGTCATTTTATAGTTATTCCGTTACGAAGACCTGGCTTTTATTTTGCACTGTTCGCGAAGAAGTTATTGCGATCGGTACGCCATTTACCACACTTTTTTTATGGTTATGTGCGCCATAATACTTCGACGGAACAGTAAAACGAAGGGAAGAGGCGATAGTGTAATTAATTAAAGCAAGATAATACCCCTGTTGGATCAACCTTCGAGTCGATAACCGGCCATAAAGAAGCGAACCGCCATCCCGGAATGATTCTCTTTAAAGAAATCCATCACCATTTCTTTATCCAGACCATAGCGACGCGTCAGAATTCCAGCCTCCCACGCGCTAAGTTGACGATCGCCGGTCTTTTCGAACATACGGTGTGTAAAACCCAATACAAAGCCACGTTTATACTCAGAACAGAAATTCACCGCATGATGCGCGCTATATGCATATGGCGCGTGCAACCCGGCCATTAACCCTTTCCCAAAATGATTATTCATCTGACCTCCTTAGTCGCTATATAATAAATTATATAGCGACTAATTAAATGAAGGCCAGCGCATTACGCGCTTTTTTGCTTCACATCAGAAGGCAACCCATTCATCAGTAGACTGTGCGGGAGTCGACGCCATTCTCTGAACGCCAGGCGCCGCTTTCGCCGTTACGCGTTGTTGCGGCTCACTAGCGGAAAGCCGGAACTGCTGTACGGAGCGTTGCAAATCCTCCGTCTGCCGTTCCAGCGCCGCCGCCGCCGCGGAAACCTGCTCAACCAGCGCGGCGTTTTGTTGCGTAACGCTATCCATTTGCGTGATCGCCACGCCAACCTGAGAGATACCTTTACTCTGCTCTTCGGAGGCGGACGCGATCTGTTTCATAATCGTCGTCACTTCCGTGACGCCGCGCAGGATGGCGTCCATCGTCGCGCCGGTCTCCTGGACCAACTGCGCGCCTTGCGCTACGCGACGTACCGATTCGCCAATTAAGGCTTCAATTTCTTTCGCCGCCCCCGCGCTGCGGCTGGCCAGGTTACGTACCTCACCGGCGACCACCGCGAAGCCGCGTCCCTGCTCGCCCGCTCTGGCCGCTTCTACCGCTGCGTTCAAGGCCAGAATATTGGTCTGGAAAGCAATACTATTAATCACGGTAGTAATTTCGGCGATCTGCTGCGAACTGGCGGAAATACCGTTCATTGTTTCTACCACATCGGAAACCAGTTCACCGCCTTTTCCTGCCGTTAGCGAGGCGGCATCCGCAAGCTGACTCGCCTGGCGGGCGTGTTCGGCGTTCATTTTCACCGTTGCGGTAAGCTGTTCCATGCTGGCGGCCGTCTCTTCCAGCGCAGCGGCCTGTTCTTCCGTTCGGGAAGAGAGATCGTTATTACCGGTAGAAATTTCCGTCGCGCCGCGCCAGATATTGTCGCTTCCGGCGCGGATCGTACTCACGGCTTCGCGTAAACTGTCCTGCATCGCGCGTAGTAGCGGCACCAACCGGCCTACGCAGTTACGCCCCAACGCTTCAATCGGCTGGCTAAGATCGCCTTGCGCGATGCGCTGAAACTGCTGACGGATGCGCTCCAGCGGTTTCACCATCATTGCAACCAGATAGCGATCGGTAAAAATCAGGATAGCAATGCCCAGAATCACCGCCGTGATAAGCAGGATGCGGATGGTATAGGTTTTACCATCGACCATCACACGTGTGTTATCCAGCATGGCGCCAGCTTCATGACTAAACCGTTCCGCGCTGGCGCCGAACGCGCGACTGAGTGCGGGCGTGACCGTACTGGCATGTTCGCTCCAGGCGGTCAGCGATCCTTGCTGCGCCAGTTGCATTTGAGGAACGACGCCTTTCTCCAGCAAGGCCTGCCAGTTGGACAACACCTCCCTTGAGATATCAGGGTTCATCGGCCCTGGCGATAGCGCTTTCATCTCCTCCAGCTTCTGACGCATATTCTCGAGCGACTGCCGGGCGGGCGCAAAATCGGGCGTGCCGCCGCCGATTTTTACATCCATCGCGCGGCTAAGGCGGGTAACAAAGCGGAAATATTGATCGTTACCCTGGCTTAGCACCGTCATTTGCCGCACAAGATGCCGGTCAATATCATTTCCTTCCGAAACTTCGGATAAAGCATGGACGCTGTATAACCCCACCCCCGACCAGAGTAGACAAAAAAGTCCCAGTATCGTCAGCATGACCATACGAATAGTAAAGTTTTGCAGCAAACGCATATGAATTTCCTTGCTGAATATAAGAGATTAGTCATCAGACGATGACGCACTCTCGTTATCGGCAAGGCGCGGAGAATATATAATGCATTCTCCATTTTTTTACAGTTATCGCCGTTTACGTACCCGCAGATGTTATATATCTGTGAACGCAGAGAAAATCTTTCAGTGTTATTACTGAGTAAATGAATAGATGTAGTAAAAATATTGCGTAAGGCTGCAGGGAGACGGTTATCCACCGTTAAAGAAGCGCTGTTTTACAGCCGGGCTCAGCATCCTTTGCCCGACTGCCCCGCCGTGGACGGCGGCTCAATGGTTATGCCGCGTCAATCTGTCCAGATAGCCCATCACAAACGCCGACAGGACAAAGGTCAGATGGATGATGACATACCACATTAATTTGTTATCCGGGACGTTTTTCGCGTCCATAAACACGCGTAACAGGTGAATGGAAGAGATAGCGACTATTGATGCCGCCACCTTATTTTTTAGCGACGTCGCATCCATTTTCCCCAGCCAGTTCAGCTTCTCCTTGCCCGCAGAGATATCCAGCTGAGAGACAAAATTCTCATACCCGGAGAACATGACCATTACCAGCAATCCGCCAACCAGCGTCATATCAACCAGCGATAACAGCACCAGGATCAGATCGGCCTCCGCCAGGGCAAAAACGTTCGGCAGAACGTGTAGAATTTCCTGGAAAAATTTTAGCGCTAAAGCGATCAGCGCCAAAGAGAGGCCAAAATACACCGGCGCGAGCAGCCAGCGAGACGCATACATTACATTTTCAAGAAAGCGTTCCATAGGGACCTGTCAGGTAACTAAAACCAGCAACAGTATATCTCAACCATGCAACATCAGATCAACATGCCAGTTAAGAGCCTATCCCACCAGGCGTTATTGGCGCAGCCAGTTTGGACACGGACAGCGCGCAAAAACCGGAGCGTACACGTAGTACGTGAGGTTTGACTCGCTACGCTCGCCCTTCGGGCCGCCGCTAGCGGCGTTCAAAACGCTAACGCGTTTTGGCGAGCACTGCCCAGGTCCAAAATGGCAAGTAAAATAGCCCTAATGGGATAGGCTCTAAATCTCATCCGGGTTAACCTGCGGGCGCTGATATTCCGGCCATACCAGCGCGACCAATGCCGGGTAGGCTTCAAGACTGAACTCGCGAAAACACTGGCGTAAATTAAGGACGTCCAAATCCGAATACGGCACCTTTTCTCCGTTCAGACAACGCTTCTTAATATTGTCGTAATACTTATAAACGGCAGAGTTAAGGTCGCTGCAACGACGCTGTGCGTCAAATAATCCAGGCGTTTCATTCAACTCAGTCATTGTCATTCGTTTTATCGTTGCATGAAGGAAATCGATATATTCATGGTTAACGCGCCAGTACCATACCGGCGTTATCGAATTCATTAATACTGAGAAATGATCTTCGCCCTCTTCCTTTGTCATGGGTTCAGTTTGATTTAAATTTACGATTTTTCCACCAGGACGTTTTTTATTAACCTCCCACATCAGGAAGAGTATCGCGCCGGTCAGTAATAGCAATATAATAACAGAATAAAAAATACTGTTCATAGCAGGCTCCATTTTTTTTGATTTTAAAATTACGCCATGTTATTGTCAACGAAACCTACACTATTAAAAATAGTATACCACTGATCGTAAAGGATATTTAGTCATGCTTCCTGAGCATCTGGTTTCCTCTCATTTTCGCCTGTCATCGCCGCCCCCTGAAGCCACAGAAAACAGTAAAAATTTGCCTCAGGGAAAGACAAAACTCAGCGATTACGAGCCCGATATTTTAATTTGCGCTAACGCAACCGGGCAACACAGAAACGTATTATTTGAAGAACGCGACCGTCATATTAAAGAACGTCTGTATTGTGTGGCTAAAATTGAAACGTTTGCCCGCCTGATAAACGCACTACAGGCAGAAGGCGATATTGATGCCCAAACGCTAAGTAAAATACTGGCGGATAAAACCGCAATGATAAATGAAAAAGGTAATGCCATTTGGCTTAATTTAATCACTCGCGAAACCAATATGCCGCTATTTTATTCACTGGAAGATAAAGATGAAAGAAGTTGAAGACAATAACGTTTATTTGGCTTTAGACAACCATAAAAGTGATGAATTTATCTTAAAGCAAAATCTTGCAGCGCTAATCGCCAGTAAAAATGCCACCCTGGAAAAGGTAACTCAGGAGGTGGTATCCATACCGGCGGCGTTAGTACGCCTGAAGTGGCAAAACCGACGGGAGATGTATGCGTTACAGGTCAAAGAGGAGATTTATGGCGCGACCATCAATGCCATTATCGAGCAGCATCCTGAATTACGAGACAAAATTATGTCTCGTCTTGAAAGTGACTGGCAGCATCTGCTGGCTCGCGAGACGGCAACCTTACGTCTGATGCGTAAGCTTTCCGATGGCGACTACCGGACGCGCAACGTCACCACCGTCGCACGGCAAGAAAAATAACCTTCATGGCTAGTTAACTCTGTTGTGAATACGGGCGAAGCATAAGGATCGTTCTGATTCTCCCTCTTACGGTAGTAAAAGTGTCTACGCTTAAAGGGTGTTCAACCTGAAGGGAGAAGCTCAATGTCTCATCTATACGACCCTACCACGCAGTATTACACCGGCGAGTATCCTAAGCAAAAACAGCCGGCGCCCGGCGTCCAGGCGAAAATGACGCCTGTTCCTGACTGTGGTGAAAAAAGTTATGTCGGCAGTGGTCGCCTTAAAGATCGTAAGGCGCTGGTGACAGGGGGCGACTCCGGGATTGGGCGCGCTGCCGCTATCGCTTACGCGCGTGAAGGCGCAGATGTCGCGATCAACTATCTGCCAGCGGAAGAAGAGGACGCCCAGCAGGTTAAAGCGCTGATTGAGGAGTGCGGCCGTAAAGCGGTGTTATTGCCAGGCGATCTTAGCGACGAATCTTTCGCCCGTTCGCTGGTCCATAAGGCGCGTGAAGCGCTGGGCGGGCTGGACATTCTGGCGCTGGTAGCCGGTAAACAAACGGCAATCCCGGAGATAAAAGATCTGACCAGCGAGCAATTTCAGCAAACCTTCGCCGTTAACGTTTTTGCCCTGTTCTGGATAACCCAGGAAGTGATTCCGCTGCTGCCAAAAGGCGCCAGTATTATCACGACGTCGTCTATCCAGGCGTATCAGCCCAGTCCGCACCTGCTGGATTATGCGGCAACCAAGGCGGCAATCCTCAATTACAGCCGTGGCCTGGCGAAACAGGTGGCGGAAAAAGGAATTCGTGTGAATATTGTCGCGCCTGGCCCTATCTGGACAGCGCTGCAAATTTCCGGCGGCCAAACCCAGGATAAAATTCCGCAGTTTGGTCAGCAGACGCCAATGAAGCGGGCCGGCCAACCGGCAGAGCTGGCGCCGGTGTATGTCTATCTGGCAAGCCAGGAATCCAGTTACGTTACCGCAGAAGTGCACGGCGTGTGCGGCGGGGAGCATTTAGGCTAACGCATGAAGTCGATTAAGGTGGCGCAATTCTGTTAAGCAAGGCGCCACTTTAGGCAATAAAAAAGCCGGGTGGCGACTTCGCCTTACCCGGCCTACAGCGTCAGCAGAATACTTATTTCGCTTTCGCGGTCTCTTCGCCGACCAGACCAATTTTGAGATAGCCCGCCTGATGCAGCATATCCATCACTTTCATCAGGGTTTCATACTCTACGGTTTTATCCGCGCGGAAGAAAATCGTAGTATCCTTTTTCCCTTCCGTCAGGGCCGTTAGCTCGGCAATCATCGTATCATCCGTCACCGGATCGTTACCGATAAACATGGTGTTATCCGCTTTCACCGACAGATAAACCGGTTTTTCCGGACGCGGCTGTGGCGTACTGGTAGAAGCGGGCAGATTCACCTTGACGTCTACCGTCGCCAGCGGCGCAGCCACCATAAAGATAATCAGCAGAACCAACATGACATCGATAAACGGCGTCACGTTGATTTCATGCATTTCGCCGTTGTCATCCAGGTTCTCGTTAAGACGCATTGCCATGACGCATTACCCTACCCGTAATTTCTGCGCGGCGCGTACCGGCTGCGCACTGGCGCTCGCATTCAGATCGAGATCGCGGCTTTGCAGCAGCAATACCTGCGCCGCCACGTCGCCCAGAGTCGCTTTGTAACTGCCTATCTGACGTGCGAAGATGTTGTAAATGACGACCGCCGGGATCGCGGCTACCAGCCCAATCGCCGTCGCCAGCAGCGCTTCCGCAATACCAGGAGCAACCACCGCCAGGTTGGTGGTCTGCGTTTGCGCAATACCGATGAAGCTATTCATAATGCCCCATACGGTGCCAAACAACCCGACGAAGGGGGAAATGGCACCGATCGTCGCCAGATAACCGTTGCCTCGTCCCATGTAGCGGCCCACCGCTGCGACGCGACGTTCCAGACGGAAGCCGGTACGTTCTTTAATCCCTTCGTTATCTTCGCTGCCCTGAGAGAGTTCCAGTTCATTCTGCGCTTCATTGATGAGCTGTGCGCTGAGGCTTTTTGTGCTGAAACCTGCCGCAATGTCGGAAGCCTGATCTAAAGAGCGCGCATCGGCTAATTGCAGTTGTTCGCGCTTTAAGCGGCGCTTTTGCGTGAAAAATTCAACGCTTTTACTGAAGAAGATAGCCCAGGTGACGACTGACGCCAGAATCAAACCAATCATCACGCACTTCACGACAATATCGGCGTGCTGATACATGCCCCAGACGGAAAGATCCGTCTGCATCAAATTATTACCCACTCTGTATCTCCAGGACGCAAATCACAAAATCTGAGCATAATAATATCAAAACAACGTCGAATTGATAGTCGTTCTCATTACTATTTACATACTGCCGCACCTTTACTGCTTTTTCTTTGCGCTTACGCATTAAAAAAGCCACCTGTTTTTATTTTGGCAAAATTTTCATCTGTATCACACGTCGCCAGGGTGCAGATGGTTATATTCATGCTAGTTTAGACATCCAGACGGTTAAAATCAGGAAACGCAACATGACGGATAAACAGTTGGATACCAAACTGGTAAACGCAGGACGCAGCAAAAAATACACGCTTGGCTCAGTGAATAGTGTGATTCAACGCGCTTCTTCACTGGTGTTTGACACCGTCGAGGCCAAAAAACACGCTACCCGCAATCGCGCCAACGGCGAATTATTTTACGGACGCCGGGGAACGCTGACCCACTTTTCACTCCAGGAAGCCATGTGTGAACTGGAAGGCGGCGCCGGATGCGCGCTCTTCCCGTGCGGCGCGGCGGCGGTCGCCAACACCATTCTGGCATTCGTTGAGCAGGGCGACCACATCCTGATGACCAACACAGCCTATGAACCCAGCCAGGATTTCTGCAGCAAAATTCTCGGCAAACTGGGCGTGACGACAAGCTGGTTCGACCCGCTCATCGGCGCTGATATCACGCAACATATTCAGCCGAACACGAAAGTCGTTTTTCTGGAATCCCCCGGTTCTATTACCATGGAAGTACATGATATTCCGACCATTGTCAGTGCGGTCAGACGCGTCGCGCCAGAAGCCGTCATCATGATTGATAATACCTGGGCGGCTGGCGTTCTGTTCAAAGCGCTGGAGTTCGATATTGATATCTCTATCCAGGCGGGCACTAAGTATCTGATTGGTCATTCTGATGCGATGGTCGGGACTGCCGTTGCAAATGCGCGCTGCTGGGAACAATTGCGGGAAAACGCCTATCTGATGGGGCAAATGCTCGACGCCGACACGGCTTATATGACCAGCCGCGGGCTGCGCACGCTCGGCGTCCGACTGCGCCAGCATCAAGAAAGCAGCCTCAAAATCGCCGCATGGCTGGCGAACCATCCTCAGGTCACGCGCGTTAATCATCCGGCCCTGCCGGGTAGCAAAGGTCATGCGTTCTGGAAACGAGACTTTACAGGCAGCAGCGGTCTGTTCTCCTTTGTGCTCAATAAAAAGCTGACCGAGGCAGAATTATCAGCCTATCTGGATAACTTTTCGCTGTTCAGTATGGCCTACTCCTGGGGAGGCTACGAATCGCTGATTATTGCTAATCAGCCGGAACAGATCGCCGCGATTCGTCCCGCAGGCGGCGTAGATTTTACCGGTACGCTGGTTCGGGTGCATATTGGTTTAGAGAGTGTTGATGATTTGATCGCTGATTTAGCCGCCGGCTTCGCCAGAATTGTGTAAAGTTGCCGGGGATGGACATATATGCAGACAATTTCCGTGGAAAAGTCTGCGTTTGTTGCGTCCGGGATCAAGGCATCCCGGACGATTCAGGAGTACAATAGGCGAATAAAAGCATAAATGCTGTTCCACAGGAAAGTTCATGGCTGTCATTCAAGATATTATCGCTGCGCTCTGGCAACATGATTTTGCCGCGCTGGCGAATCCACATGTTGTTAGCGTCGTCTACTTTGTCATGTTCGCCACGCTATTTTTAGAAAACGGTCTGCTGCCAGCGTCATTCTTACCTGGCGATAGTCTGCTGCTACTGGCAGGCGCGTTGATCGCCCAGGATGTGATGCATTTTTTGCCGACGATTGGCATTCTCACCACCGCGGCCAGTCTCGGCTGCTGGCTAAGTTATATCCAGGGACGCTGGCTCGGTAATACGCGTACCGTCAAAGGCTGGCTGGCGCAGCTTCCGGCAAAATATCATCAGCGCGCCACCTGCATGTTTGACCGCCACGGTTTGTTAGCGTTGCTTGCCGGGCGCTTTCTGGCGTTTGTCCGCACTCTGCTGCCAACAATGGCGGGTATTTCCGGCCTGTCCAACCGCCGGTTTCAGTTTTTTAACTGGTTAAGCGGCCTGCTGTGGGTGACTGTCGTGACCAGCTTCGGCTACGCGCTCAGTATGATCCCGTTTGTTAAGCGCCATGAAGACCAGGTAATGACATTTTTAATGATCCTTCCCGTCGCGCTACTGGTCGCCGGACTGTTAGGTACGCTGGTCGTGGTGATTAAAAAGAAATACTGTAACGCCTGACGTATCCATAATCGGCCAGGATGGCCCGGTTACGCTTCGTTGACCCGTGGCGGGATGCCCCACTTAGCTCCCTTGCATTGTCCGCATTCTTGCCGCATCTTCGCCCGGCGTAACGCCAAAATAACGTTTAAACTCCCGGCTAAACTGCGATGCGCTCTCATATCCGACCCGCATCGCCGCGGCGCTGGCCTTCATACCGTCGTGAATCATCATCATCCGCGCTTTATGCAGTCGGTAGCTTTTTAAATACTGCAACGGCGAGGTGCTGGTGACCGCCTTAAAATTATGGTGAAACGCCGACACGCTCATGTTCGCTTCTGCCGCCAGTTGCTCAACATTCAGGTTCTCGGTGTATTTCATTTCGATCTGTTTAAGTACGCGACTGATCAGGCTAAAGTGCGTCTGGCGACTAACCAGTGCAAGCAGCGCCCCGCCGCGCGGTCCCATCAGCACATGATAAAGAATTTCGCGAATAATCTGTTTTCCCAGAATCCGCGCATCCAGCGGGCGCTCCATCACATCCAGCAATCTTTCCACCGCACATAAAATCTCGTCCGACAGCGTGGCGGAGTTAATCCCACTGGCCGCCATCGGCAACTGGAAACGCTCATCTTCGCCAATGTCCATGAGCAACTCTTGCAGTTGCAGCACATCAATATCGAGCCGAATACCGGCCAGCGGTACCTCCGGCGTCGCCCAGGTCTCGCATTCAAAAGGGAGCGGCACGGTCAGTAAGAGATATTCATTAGCGTCATAACGAAACTTGCGCTTGTTAATATAGCCAATTTTATGGCCGGAAAAGAGAAATATGATGCCAGGCTGATACATGACCGGCGTGCGCGGCCCCGGTTCAACACCATACAACAGACGAATGCCCGCCAGCCGCTCGCTGATTATTTTATCATTATTTTTTAAATGATTAATTTTATCCGCCAACTGTAAGCAAATTGCTTCACGATTCATAACGCGCCATTTTTTCATCAAATCCACTCCGCTGGATTGTGCGCATTTTTAGCGATTTTCTCCAGCATTCTGGAGAAATAGGCAAAACATTGGCAGAAATGTGCATTGAGAGACATCCCTCACAAGACCACAATGATGACCATCAGGCAGACAGCCGCCTGCCCTCTTTTTACCCACATAAGGGAATGAGCAATGAACAATTTCAAATTACATACCCCTACCCGCATTCTGTTTGGTAAAGGCGCTATCGTCGATCTTCGCGATCAGATCCCGCAGGGCGCCCGCGTGCTGATTACCTATGGCGGCGGTAGCGTGAAAAAGACCGGCGTACTGGCGCAAGTTCAGGAAGCGTTAAAAGGACTGGATGTTCGGGAGTTTGGCGGTATTGAACCGAACCCGTCCTATGAAACGCTGATGAAGGCCGTGCAGCTTGTGCGCGACGAAAATATTACCTTCCTGCTGGCCGTTGGCGGCGGTTCCGTACTGGACGGCACCAAATTTATCGCCGCAGCGGCGCAGTATACGAACGGCGTCGATCCGTGGCACATTCTGGAAACCGGCGGTACTGAGATTCGTAGCGCAATCCCGATGGGGTCTGTGCTGACCCTACCGGCAACCGGCTCAGAATCGAACGCCGGCGCAGTCATTTCCCGTAAAACCACTGGCGACAAACAGGCCTTCCACTCCTCGTTCGTGCAACCGGTGTTTGCCGTACTGGACCCGGTCTACACCTATACATTGCCGCCGCGCCAGGTTGCGAACGGCGTCGTGGATGCTTTCGTCCATACCGTTGAGCAGTACGTCACTTACCCGGTTAACGGCAAAATTCAGGATCGTTTCGCCGAAGGCATTTTACTCACACTGATCGAAGAAGGTCCCAAAGCGCTGCAAGAGCCTGAAAACTATGACGTCCGCGCTAACGTGATGTGGGCCGCTACTCAGGCGTTAAATGGCCTGATTGGCGCTGGGGTTCCGCAGGACTGGGCGACGCATATGCTGGGCCACGAGCTTACCGCGATGCACGGTCTCGATCATGCCCAGACGCTGGCTATCATTCTGCCTGCGCTATGGAACGAAAAACGAGACGTTAAACGTGCAAAACTCCTGCAATATGCTGAACGTGTATGGAATATCACCGACGGTTCCGACGACGAGCGTATTGATGCCGCCATTGCCGCCACCCGCCGTTTCTTTGAACAGATGGGCGTGCCTACCCGTCTGTCCGATTACGGTCTGGATGGCAGCACTATTCCGGCGCTACTGGCTAAACTTGAGGCGCATGGATGCACAAATTTAGGTGAAAATCAGGATATTACGCTGGATGTCAGCCGTCGGATTTATGAAGCGGCGCGCTAAGGTTTTTTCGCCTCTGACTTTCGTTTTTGGCCATTTCGTCCAGACTTAAGCCACTTAGCCTCGCCGGACCCGACTCCGGCGAGCCAATTAAAAGAGGAACACATCATGGCTAATCCAACCATTATCAGGCTACAGGATGGCAACGTAATGCCACAACTTGGGCTGGGAGTCTGGAAAGCAAGCAATGAAGAGGTGATCGCGGCGATTCATAAAGCGCTGGAGGTGGGCTATCGATCGATTGATACCGCCACAGCATATCAGAATGAAGAAGGCGTCGGCAAAGCGCTAAAAGCAGCGAGCGTGGCGCGGGAAGAGCTGTTTATCACCACCAAGTTGTGGAATGACGATCAAAAACGTCCCCGCGAAGCCCTGCAGGAGAGTCTGAAAAAACTGCAGCTTGATTATCTCGATCTCTATCTGATGCACTGGCCCGTACCGGCTATCGATCACTATGTCGACGCCTGGAAAGGCATGATCGCGCTGCAAAAAGAGGGGCTGGTAAAGAGTATCGGGGTCTGTAACTTTCAGATCCATCACCTCCAGCGTCTGATCGATGAAACCGGCGTTACCCCTGTGATCAACCAGATCGAGCTTCACCCCTTGATGCAACAGCGCCAGCTACATGCGTGGAATGCGACGCATAAAATCCAGACCGAGTCCTGGAGCCCACTGGCGCAGGGCGGTGAAGGCGTATTCGATCAGAAAGTGATTCGCGAACTGGCGGATAAATACGGCAAAACGCCCGCCCAGATTGTTATTCGCTGGCATCTGGACTGCGGGCTGGTCGTCATTCCGAAATCCGTCACCCCTTCCCGTATCGCGGAAAACTTTGCTGTCTGGGATTTCCGTCTCGATAAAGATGAATTAGGCGAGATCGCAAAACTGGATCAAGGAAAACGCCTCGGCCCCGATCCGGATCAGTTCGGCGGTTAAGCCGGATTTATCGCACGCCATGCCCGACGATGTCGTCGGGCTTTTTTTCATTTCGAAATATTAAGAAACAATTACGCGCATTTAACAGTATATTTCCCCCACACACAAGCGCAGAATTATTCTGATTTTGTGAATATTTATTCATGATTATTATCAATTTACTTAATGTATATAAAATATTTATGGATGTGTGATTGTGGCGGAAAAAAAATCTCAGGGCGTCAAATGGCTCCCATTTATTCTTATTCTGGTTATCGCCGCCGGACTGTGGCAGCTAACGCCCCCTTCCGGGTTAAGCGCGCCGGCCTGGCATTCCGCGATTATTTTTGTCGCGACGATCGCCTCTATCGTGGCGAAAGTGCTGCCTATTGGCGCGGTCGGTATTATCGGCATCACCGTCTTTGCGCTCGCCTATGCTGCCGGCGACAAAACGGCCAGCGGCGCGATTACCACGGCCTTGAGCGAGCTTAACAGTTCGTTGATCTGGCTTATCGTCGTCGCCTTTATGATTGCCCGTGGGTTTATCAAAACCGGGCTGGGTCGGCGTATCGCCCTACAAATGATCCGTCTGTTAGGTAAACGAACGCTGGGCCTGGCTTATGGCCTGGCGTTTGCCGATCTGATCCTCTCCCCCGCGATG
The DNA here is from genome assembly GCF_043356435.1 of Salmonella sp. SJTUF15591. Lineage (NCBI taxonomy): Bacteria > Pseudomonadati > Pseudomonadota > Gammaproteobacteria > Enterobacterales > Enterobacteriaceae > Salmonella > Salmonella sp. SJTUF15591. The sequence goes on from NZ_JBEUJO010000002.1 coordinate 467,777, forward strand.
CCCAGTAACACCGCGCGCTGCGGCGGCGTGATTTACCCGATCGCCGACTCGCTGGCGCGCAGCTTTGATTCACATCCGGAAGATGAGTCTCGCAGCAAAATCGGCACCTTTCTGATCACCTGTATTGGCAATGTTAACGACGTCACCGCCGCACTGTTTATGACCGGTTATACGGGTAACCTGCTGGCGGTAAAACTGGCGGCGAACGCCGGCGTTACGTTGAGCTGGGGAAGCTGGTTTATCGCCGCTCTCCTGCCTTGCCTGGTCTCTTTTCTTATCGTCCCGCTGCTGGTCTACTGGCTGACCCGTCCGGAAATTAAACATACGCCGGATGCGCCGGATTTGGCGCGCAAAGAGCTGGCGCAAATGGGCAGTATGACGCGCGGCGAGTGGCTGATGCTGGCGACCGTCGGCGTGTTGCTGGTGCTATGGATTTTTGGCAGCTCGCTCGGCGTGGATGCCACGACCGCCTCTTTTGTCGGTCTCTCGATTTTATTACTGAGCGGCGTGCTCACCTGGGAAGACGTTAAAAGCGAAAAAGGCGCCTGGGATACGTTGATTTGGTTTGCCGCGCTGCTGATGATGGCTAACCAGTTGAAGAAACTAGGATTCACCAGCTGGTTTGGCAACCTGATTGGCGACAGCATCGGCAGTACGATGCATGGAACCAGTTGGATAATCATCCTGCTGCTGCTTAACGCAGCCTATTTTTATACCCACTATTTTTTCGCCAGCGGCAACGCACAAATCGCCGCGCTGTATGCGGTATTTCTGGGTGTCGGTCTGCATCTGAATATACCGGCAGCGCCGATGGCGCTTATGCTGGCGTTTACCAGCAGCCTGTACTGCTCTCTTACGCAGTATACCCACGCACGCGGCCCCATTCTTTTTGGCGCCGGCTATGTACCGACGGGCGTCTGGTGGCGAACGGGATTTATTATCAGCCTCTTTAATCAGGCGGTCTTTTTGACAGTCGGCCTCGCATGGTGGAAAGTGTTAGGGTTGTATTAAACGCTTAACGCATCGATAAGCCCCTCGGTTAACGGAGAAATGGAATGACCTGCATTTTCTGTCAAATAGTTGAAGGTAAAGCACCTTGTCATAAAGTTTGGGAAGATGAGCATCACCTGGCTTTTTTGTCGATTTTTCCGAATACCGATGGGTTTACCGTAGTGATCCCGAAAAAACATTACCCCAGCTACGCGTTCGATCTACCGCCGCAGGCGTTAGCGGACCTGATGCTGGCGACCCAAAAAGTGGCTAAGAAACTGGATAAGGCTTTCCCGGATGTCAGTCGTACGGGAATGTTCTTCGAAGGTTTCGGCGTAGACCATGTGCACAGTAAATTAAGCCCCATGCACGGTACTGGCGATTTAACCCACTGGAAACCGATTGAATCGCGGCAGAATAAATTTTTCGAACAGTATGAAGGATATCTGTCGTCACACGATCATGAACGGGCTGATGATGAAAAACTGGCCGCGCTGGCGGCCAGAATTCGTGAGGCATAAATACGGAGCACTTCTGCCGGATGGCGGTGTAAGCACCTTATCCGGCCTACAAAACTGTGCTATTCATAAGCCTGATAAGCGCAGCGCCGTCAGGCATTATTCCTTAGATTATATACTTCTTATCTATTTTAATATATCAACCCTGGTAGGTTAAATATTACGGCGCGTGGCTAAATATTTCGTACAAAAACCATCCAGGAATAGTGGCAATAACACCCATTAAAATTATCCCTGCAAGAGTCATTTGCCTGTCTTCACGTTTTTCCATACTACATGCTTTAATAGCCATTATGAATATAACAACAGCTATTATAGCAATTACGATAAAACAGGGAATAATAATCATACCCATGATATCCCCTCCTCTGGGGCTGTATACAAGCATCATGCCTTAATCATTAAGGTAATATATAATTAATTTATACAATCAATAATATTTAAATAAAATATAAAGCTCCCGTAATTTAGCAATTACTAAAGACCGACACAATATATTTAGATGTCTGTTACTTCCAAAAACATTAGCTTCCAGAAGCAACAGATTCAAAGGTAATTAACGCCCTGCGCCTTTCCCGCGCTTCTTATTCGCAGCAAGCCCCTGCCGCTGATGTTCCACCGGCGTATGCTTGGTCAACGCCGGGCGCGTGTTGCGGTTCTGGCGACGCGCTTCGCGCATCTCTTCAATGGTCGGCGCAGGCACCAGACACTCACGGCGACCGCCAATCAAATGCTTTTTCCCCATCGCTTCCAGCGCCTGGCGAATCAGCGGCCAGTTCGCCGGATCGTGATAACGCAGCAGCGCCTTATGCAGGCGACGTTGCCTGTCTCCCTTCGGCACCACCACATCTTCACTCTTATAACCAATTTTACCCAGCGGGTTTTTGCCGGTGTAATACATGGTGGTCGAATTCGCCAACGGCGACGGGTAGAAGTTCTGCACCTGATCCAAACGGAAGCGGTGGCGCTTGAGCCACAGCGCCAGATTCACCATATCCTCGTCCCGCGTGCCCGGATGCGCGGAGATAAAATATGGGATCAGATACTGCTCTTTTCCGGCCTGTTTAGAGTAAAGGTCAAATAACTCTTTAAAGCGATCGTAGCTGCCCATACCCGGCTTCATCATTTTCGACAGCGGACCTTCTTCAGTATGCTCCGGCGCAATCTTCAGATAGCCGCCCACATGATGGCTTGCCAGCTCTTTAATGTAGCGAGGATCTTCTACAGCAATGTCGTAGCGCACGCCGGAGGCAATTAAGATTTTCTTAATGCCTTTCAGCTCACGGGCGCGGCGATAAAGATTGATCGTCGGCGTATGGTCAGTATCCATATGCGGACAGATATCCGGATAGACGCATGACAGGCGACGACAGGTCTGCTCCGCACGCGGCGACTTACAGCGCAGCATATACATGTTCGCGGTAGGACCGCCCAGATCGGAGATCACGCCGGTAAACCCCGGCACCGTGTCGCGGATCGCTTCGATCTCGTTGATGATAGAGTCTTCCGAGCGGCTCTGAATGATGCGCCCTTCATGTTCAGTGATCGAGCAGAAAGAGCAGCCGCCAAAGCAGCCACGCATGATATTGATCGAAAAGCGGATCATCTCATAGGCCGGAATACGGGCATTGCCGTAAGCCGGGTGCGGCACGCGCTGATACGGCAGCGCAAACACGCTATCCATCTCTTCAGTGGAGAGCGGTATGGCGGGCGGGTTGATCCAGACATAGCGGTCGCCGTGTTTTTGCATCAGCGCCCGCGCGCAGCCAGGGTTAGTTTCGTGATGCAGAATACGTGACGCATGGGCGTACAGCACCTTGTCGCCTTTCACCTTTTCAAAGGATGGCAGCAGGATATAGGTTTTTTCCCACGGCTTCGGACGCGGCGGCTGCACGGTAATCGCTTTAGCTTCCTGCTTTTTCGGCGCGACCGGCTTGTTATCCGCGCACGGCAGATCCTCACCATAGGGATGGGGAATTGGATCGATTTTACCCGGCGTGTCCAGACGAGTGGAGTCGACGCCGCTCCAGCCAGGCAGCGCTTCTTTAACCATAATCGCAGTGTTACGCACGTCGCGAATCTGATCGATGGTTTCGCCCATTGCCAGACGGTGCGCCACTTCCACCAGCGGACGCTCGCCGTTGCCAAACATCAGCATGTCGGCTTTGGAATCGACTAACACTGAACGACGTACAGTATCAGACCAGTAGTCGTAATGCGCGGTACGGCGCAGACTGGCCTCAATGCCGCCGAGGATCACCGGGACATCTTTCCACGCTTCTTTGCAACGCTGGGTATAGACCAGCGTGGCGCGGTCCGGGCGTTTGCCCGCGACGTTATCTGGGGTGTAGGCGTCATCGTGGCGCAGCTTACGGTCAGCGGTGTAACGGTTGATCATCGAGTCCATGTTGCCGGCGGTGACGCCGAAGAACAGGTTCGGTTTTCCCAGACGCATAAAGTCGTCTTTGCTGTTCCAGTCCGGCTGGGCGATGATCCCCACGCGAAAGCCCTGCGCTTCCAGCATACGACCGCAAATCGCCATGCCGAAGCTCGGATGGTCGACGTAGGCGTCGCCGGTTACCAGAATAATGTCGCAGCTATCCCAGCCAAGTTGATCCATCTCGTCACGTGACATCGGCAAAAACGGCGCCGGCCCAAAGCAGGCGGCCCAGTACTGCGGCCAGGAGAAAAGGTCGCGATCCGGTTGGATCAGGGAGATAGCGCTCATATTGCTTCCAAAACGATTGGCAAAAAAATAATCAAAGGTCGGGGATTATAAGCCGTATCTATAGCGAAAATGAAGGAGATTATCGCCTTATATGCAGGGCTGGCGCGAAATAGAAACAACTTTCAACGGCCTGGCCTGAGGTGTTTGAAATTGGTCTTATGAATATCTTCAAATTGGTATGCAATTAATTATACCCACGTCTAAAACCGCAGTATCGCCATAACAACAAAAAGTAAAAAAACATCAAATTATCAGTGAGATATAAAAAAACTTCGCTGAATTGCTCACGGCACTGTTTTTACCATGACTTTCTTCTGTGAACCATATCTCTTTCTTTGGTCTATTGATTAAATTAAATTGGCTGACAGAGTTCAGGGGATAAAGAACACCATCACCACGCCTTTCCCCAACGCAATACCTTACGTATCAGCAGGTTATTAATTAATCAACGATAACCACAGGAATCCCAACCTATAAGGAAGCAGATATGAAAAACACACGTTCATTCACAACATCAGCGGTATTACTGGCCGGCTGTTTGCTGCTGGCATTTCCAGCGCTCGCCAAAACCACGCTGAAACTGAGCCACAATCAGGATAAAAGCCACGCCGTTCACAAAGCGATGAGCTATCTGGCCGATAAAGCGAAAGCCTATTCGGACGGCGAATTAAATATTCGTATTTACCCCAACGCCACGCTGGGCAACGAACGTGAATCGCTGGAATTGATGAACTCCGGCGCTCTGCAAATGGTGAAAGTCAATGCGGCATCGCTGGAGTCTTTTGCGCCGGAATATAGCGTGTTTAGCCTGCCGTTTTTATTCCGCGACCGCGATCACTACTACAACGTACTGAAAAGCGACTTAGGGAAACGCATTCTCGCGTCCTCCGAAAGCAAAGGCTTCGTCGGCTTAACCTGGTACGACGGCGGCGCCCGCAGTTTTTACGCCAGTAAGCCCATCACTCAACCCGACGATTTAGCCGGTATGAAAATCAGAGTGCAGCAAAGCCCCAGCGCTATCGCGATGGTGAAAGCGCTCGGCGGTGTGCCGACGCCGATGGCGCAAGGCGAACTCTATACCGCGCTCCAGCAAGGCGTGGTCGATGGCGGCGAAAACAACCCCGTGGTTTATGCCGATATGCGTCATGCGGAGGTGGCGAAATTCTATTCCCGCGACGAGCACACGATGGTGCCGGATGTCCTGGTCATCAGTACCAAAGTACTTAACAAATTGAGCGATAAAGAGCGGAAAGCGTTATATAAAGCCGCAGATGAATCCATGCAGCAAATGAAAGACGTCATCTGGCCCGCCGCGGAAAAAGAGGCTTATGAGAGCATGAAGGCCATGAACGCGACCGTTGTTGATATTGATAAATCCGCGTTCAAACAGCGTGTTAAGCCCTTGTTTGATGAGTTCCGCGCGAAAGATGCTCAGTCAGCGAAGGATCTGGAATACATCGAGAATATGTAAATCTGCCGGGCAGGGTTCTCCTGCCCTTTACAGGATGTAATATGCGAATACTCACCAATGCACTGAACAAAATACTGGCCGGGTGCTGCTGTATTATTCTGGCGATCATGGTTGCCTGCGTATCCTGGCAGGTGGCGGCGCGCTTTATATTCAACGCGCCAAGCAGCACGCTCGACGAATTCACCCAGATTCTTTTTATGTGGATGATTCTGTTAGGCGGCGTCTATACCGCCGGATTAAAAAAACATTTAGCTATCGATTTGTTAGCGCAAAAACTCTCCCGAACGCCCGCCCTCGTGCTTGACAGTATCATTCAGGTGATTATTACCGTGTTCGCGCTGATTTTTATGGTGTACGGCGGTGATATTATTGTTGAAAAAGCGGCGCACGTCAGCCAAATGTCCCCGGTATTAAAATGGCCTATGGATAAAGTCTATTGGGTCATGCCGATTAGCGGCGTCATCCTGGTGTACTACACCATTGTGAACGTTATTGATAATTATCATCAGCGCCATCTTCGCTAACGAGGGATATATGGACTTTGAATATATTTACCCAATAATTGTTTTATTTGGCAGTTTTGCCATTATGCTGGCGGTCGGCGTTCCTATTACATTCGCTATCGGGCTGTCGTCCTTATTCTCAATCCTGATAGCCCTTCCCCCGGATGCGGCAATCTCGGTTATTTCACAAAAAATGACCGTCGGTCTCGATGGCTTTACGCTGCTGGCGATCCCCTTTTTTGTGTTAGCCGGCAATATCATGAATACCGGGGGAATCGCCCGGCGCCTGGTGAATCTGGCTCAGGCGTTAGTTGGCCGCCTTCCCGGTTCGCTGGCGCACTGCAATATTCTGGCGAACACCCTGTTTGGCGCGATATCCGGCTCGGCTGTCGCTTCTGCGGCCGCGGTGGGCGGCATCATGTCGCCATTACAGGAAAAAGAGGGCTACTCTCCGGCGTTCTCTACGGCGATCAACGTCGCTTCGGCGCCGATTGGCCTGATGATCCCGCCCAGCAATGTGCTAATTGTCTATTCGCTGGCTAGCGGCGGCACCTCTGTCGCCGCCCTGTTTTTGGCGGGCTACCTGCCCGGCATCTTAACCGCGCTGGCTTTAATGACGGTAGCGGCGCTGTATGCCCATCGCCACCATTACCCGGTTGCCGAACGCATCAACCTGCGGCAGTTTCTGTCGGTATTCCGCGATTCGTTGCCCAGCCTGTTGCTGATATTTATTATTATCGGCGGCATTATCGGCGGCGTATTTACGCCAACAGAGGCCTCTGCGATCGCGGTAATCTATAGCCTGGCGCTGGCGGCCATTTATCGAGAAATTAATGTGAGTAAGTTGCGCGATATTCTGCTGGATTCGGTAGTAACCAGCTCTATTGTTCTCTTACTGGTCGGCTGCTCAATGGGAATGTCATGGGCGATGACCAATGCCGATGTTCCTGAACTGATTAATGAAATGATTACCAGCGTGTCCGAAAATAAATGGGTCATCTTGCTGATTATCAATCTCATTTTGTTATTCGTCGGGACGTTTATGGATATTACCCCGGCTATTCTAATCTTTACGCCTATTTTCCTTCCCATTGCTCAACATCTGGGAATCGACCCTGTCCATTTTGGCATTATTATGGTTTTCAATTTAACCATCGGACTGTGTACGCCCCCGGTAGGCACTATTTTGTTCGTCGGTTGCAGTATCGGCAAAATCAGTATTGATAAAGTCGTCAAACCGCTATTACCGATGTTTCTGGCACTCTTTGTGGTCATGGCGATGATTTGCTACTTCCCGCAGTTGAGTCTGCTGCTTCCCACGTTGTTTGCTCCTTCCTGAAAACCCTGACGGGTCTGCGCTATTCAGACCCGTACTCGGACGCTTTACGACGCCGGATTCACCAGCATTTGCCCAATCGAGCCGCGGTCAGCCATTTCCAGCGTCTGGCTGTTGAAATAGAACGGGAAGTGCGGCCAGGACGGCTGACCGTAGTAGACCAGCAGTTCGACTTGCCCATCCACCCAGACGGTATCTTTCCAGCCTCTATCTTCCGGGAACGGCATAGCGCCGTTGACGTTACGAATCAGGAAAGAGACGCCCTCAATATGGAACGACTGCGGCATATCGGCGCGTACCGTCCAGCGCTCCCAGGTGCCTTGTTGGGCGGTAATATCAATGCGATTCACATCCCACAGTTGGCCGTTAATCCCCGGATCGTCGCCAAGACTGATGTCCCGACTGCGGACAGGCGCGCCGCTCATGATCTCCGTCGGCAACAGACGCATCGGCAGATTATCGGTCACCAGCGGCAGCAATCCGGTTGGCCGTAACGTCAGCACCAGGGTAGAAACCAGAATACTGGAAGGCTCAAAGAAACCGCGAATCCGATCGACTATGCTGGCCGCCTCCCCGCAGGTGATCGAGACTTCGTCGCCGTTGGTCATATCAACCAGGATTTCACGTCGCTCGCCGGGCGCCAGTGACAACTGTTTGACGGAAACCGGCGCAGGTAAAAAGCCCTGATCGCCTGAAATCACATGCAGCGCCCGGCCATCGCTCATCTGAAGCTGATAGCGCCGCGAGTTCGAGGCGTTCAACAACCGTAACCGCACCCAGCCGCGGGACACTTCGACATAGGGGCTTTGCGCGCCGTTCACCAGCAGCGTATCGCCGACAAAACCACCGCTTCCCGGTTCGCTGTACTCCGGCGTCCCAAAGTTATCCAGCCGTTTATCCTGGATAATGACGGGAAAATCATCCACGCCGTAATGGTTCGGAATGGGCAGCGTTTTACTGATGTCGTCTTCGACCAGCCACATTCCTGCCAGGCCGTTATACACCTGCTGCGCAGTGCGGTTAGGCGTGTTAGCGTGATACCACAGCGTCGCGGCGCTCTGACGAATCGGCAGCACCGGCGCCCAGTCCGCGTTCGGCGACATCATACGCGCCGGGCCACCCATCAGCGGCCCCGGCACCAGTAAACCAGCAACCGTCATGGAGACATTTTCCGCCAGGCGGTTGCTATAGATGAGTTTAACGTCATCGCCTTTCCAGACGCGGATTGTCGGCCCCAGATAACGACCGTTCACTCCCCAGACCGGCGCGCGCGTGCCTTGCGTAAAGGACCAGTGCGCTCGCTGTAGCGTCATAAACAACGGCTGCCCGCGACGGGACTCCAGCAACGGCGGAACAGGCAACGGCTGTTGCTGACCGGCAGCATTCGCCCTGAGGGGAATCGCGCCTGCACATAGTGCGATTCCCGATGCCTGAAGAAACTGACGCCGACTGAATGACATATAAGCTCCATGTAAAACAGGCTAAAGAGTTGTGCCTGAAAAAATGATTTCTACAATAACAGAGTAAGGCTGCTTAAACCTTACCGGTCGCTTCACGTTCCGCAACCTCTTTATCAAGTTCCGCGATTTTTTGCTCCATTAACGCACGACAGTGGGCCGCCAGCTCGCGAACCTGATCTTTACCATATTCGCTGACGTCGACTGGCGGCAGCATTTCCACAATAACCAGTCCGTTGTTCAGGCGGTTTAGATTGACTTTGTTAGAGGTGTTGGAAACGCAGACAGGAATGATCGGCACACCAGCCGCGATAGCCGCATGAAACGCGCCGGTTTTAAACGGCAGCAGACCGCGTCCCCGGCTACGCGTACCTTCAGGGAACATCCAGATAGAAATACGGCGCTTTTTAAAATGGTTAACCACTGCCGCAATGGTGCTATGCGCTTTGGCGCGGTTATTACGGTCAATCAACAGATTACCGGTCAGCCAGTACAGTTGCCCAAAAAACGGGATCCAAAGCAGGCTTTTTTTCCCCACCGTCACCGTTGGCGGCTGCACAATATTCGACGCCGTGACCATATCATAATTATTCTGGTGGTTAGCGATATAGATAGCATTGCCATAGCTTTCCGCGTCGGCGGGTTTGCGGCACTCCACTTTCAGGCCAAACAGCGGGGCCAGACGGCCGAACATATGCCCAAACGTCGCCACGTGTTTTGGGTTACGTGGGCTGAAAAGGCAGTAAATAGAACCGAAAACACAGACCAGAATGGAGTAAATAACGGTAACAATAAGACGAAAAATATATAGCATAACAACCTCTGAAGGCCTAAGAGCCCGGCATTCTACGTCACCTGAAATTCAGGTTAGGATTTTGGTAAGTGTGGCTCTCTGGAAAAACGTATTGTTAATCGCAATGCACGAATAAACAACGGTTTTACGGGAAATTTTAATGTTAATCCGATCTGAAACCGTAGGCCGGATAAGACGCTACTGCGTCGTCATCCGGCAACGGCAGAGCGCCGGATGGCGGCTTAGATGCCTTGTCCGGCCTACGGGTGCCCCTGTCTTACTCTTCGCTGTCGCCATGACTTACGCGATGCGGTGAATCAATCTCAATGCGATCGATACGCTGCAGGCCGCGCATTAATGTGCCACGGCGTCCGCGTTCGCCGACCACCTTCTGTAACTCTTCAGGGCGCAGTTTGATTTTGCGCTTCCCGACATGGATAGTCAGAGTGCTTTGTGGCGGCAGCACGTACAGGTGCGCCAGTCCATCATCGCCTTTCGCCGCTTCCGCAGAGGGGATATTAATAATCTTATTCCCTTTGCCTTTCGACAGCTGCGGCAGAGAGTCTACCGGGAACATCAACATCCGTCCGGCCTGGGTAATCGCCAGCAGCATATCGTGCTCGTCTTCAATCACCAGCGGCGGCATGACGTGCGCATTTTCCGGCAGTGTAATCAACGCCTTACCGGCACGGTTACGGGCAACCAGATCGTTAAACGTACAAACGAAGCCGTAGCCCGCATCCGACGCCATCAGCAGTTTCTGGTCATCGCCTTCCATCAGCATATGCTCTACGGTCGCCCCCGGCGGCAGTGTGAGTTTGCCGGTCAGCGGCTCGCCCTGCCCACGCGCCGAGGGAAGCGTAATGGGATCAATAGCATAGCTGCGCCCGGTGGTATCAATAAACACCACCGGTTGATTGCTCTTACCTTTCACCGCGGCTTTAAAGCTGTCGCCCGCTTTATAGTTAAGCCCCGGCGCATCAATATCATGACCTTTGGCGCTGCGCACCCAGCCCATCTGCGACAGCACGATAGTCACCGGTTCGGACGGCAGCATGTCGTGTTCGCTCATCGCTTTAGCTTCTTCGCGCTCACGCAGCGGAGAACGGCGATCGTCGCCATAGGCGTCGGAATCTGCCTGTAGCTCTTTTTTCAGCAAGGTATTCATTTTGCGTTCGGACGCGAGAATGCCCTGCAACTGGTCCCGCTCTTTTTCCAGCTCGTCCTGCTCGCCGCGAATTTTCATCTCTTCCAGTTTGGCGAGATGGCGCAGTTTCAGTTCGAGAATCGCTTCCGCCTGGGTTTCGCTGATGCCGAAACGCGACATCAGCGCGGGTTTCGGCTCATCCTCGTTACGGATAATCTCAATCACTTCGTCGATGTTGAGAAACGCCACCAGCAAACCTTCGAGGATATGCAGGCGCTTAAGCACTTTCTCCAGACGGTAGTTCAGACGACGGCGTACCGTGTCGCGGCGGAACGCCAGCCACTCGGTGAGGATCTCCAGCAGGTTTTTCACCGCCGGACGACCATCCAGACCGATCATGTTCAGGTTAATACGGTAGCTTTTTTCCAGATCGGTGGTGGCGAACAGATGGTTCATCACCTGTTCCATATCCACACGGTTGGAGCGTGGCACAATCACTAAACGCGTCGGGTTTTCGTGATCCGATTCATCGCGCAGGTCGTCCACCATCGGCAGTTTTTTATTGCGCATCTGCGCAGCAATCTGCTCCAGCACTTTTGCGCCAGATACCTGATGCGGCAGCGCGGAAATTACCACGGCGCCGTCTTCTTTGGTCCATACCGCGCGCATACGCACGGAGCCACGCCCGTTTTCGTAAATTTTACGAATTTCCGCACGAGGGGTAATGATCTCCGCTTCGGTCGGGTAATCCGGCCCCTGGACGATATCCAGCAACTGATCCAGCGTCGTTTTCGGCTGCTCAATCAGCGTAATCGCCGCTTTCGCCACTTCGCGCAGGTTGTGCGGCGGGATATCTGTTGCCATCCCCACCGCTATACCGGTGGTGCCGTTCAGCAGGATGTTCGGCAGACGCGCCGGTAACATTTTCGGTTCCTGCATCGTGCCGTCGAAGTTTGGCACCCAGTCCGCCGTCCCCTGGCCGAGTTCGCTTAACAGCAGCTCGGCATATTTGGACAGGCGAGATTCGGTATAACGCATTGCCGCGAATGACTTCGGATCATCCGGCGCGCCCCAGTTTCCCTGGCCATCGACCAGCGGGTAACGGTAAGAGAACGGCTGCGCCATCAGCACCATGGCTTCATAGCAGGCGCTGTCGCCGTGCGGATGATACTTACCCAGTACGTCACCGACGGTACGGGCGGATTTTTTAAATTTAGCGCTGGCGTTCAGCCCCAGCTCTGACATCGCATAGACGATGCGGCGCTGTACCGGCTTCAGGCCGTCGCCAATAAACGGCAACGCACGATCCATGATCACGTACATGGAGTAGTTTAAGTAGGCGTTTTCCGTAAATTCATGTAGCGCAAGGCGCTCTGCCATATCGCTCATTAACAGGGGATCCTCAATCTGCATGCTGACCGTTCGGACGGCAATATTGCCGCAGATAATACCCTATCTCACGGTCTGAGTCACAAACCGTGAGCCAGGTGACGAGGAAGTTAACGAAGCGGCAGATAGATATCCGTCAGCAGCTCATGTTCCGCCACCTCATGGACGAAATTCAGGTACTGGAAGAAGACCGGAAAATCGCGCAGCGTCTCGCCGCTGGCCGGTAGCCATTCGCGGAATAAATACCACACGCTCTCCGGGAGGCTGTCGAGCGATCCCTGATGGCGTACCACCGCGCAGCGCCCGCCAGGAATCTCGCTATTCACCACGCCAACGTCATTTTCGGCTATCGGCTGGTGGACGCTGCCGCAGATATCAAAGCGGAATTGATCCGGCGGCGTCGTCTGCGGGTCGTGCCAGGCAATACCAAAAGTTTGACTGCTGGCAATCGGCGACTGCCCCGTTTCGCGCCGCCATGCAATAAATTTCGCCGCGCTGGCGTTGACCTTATCCGGATGCCCCAGATGCGTCAGCATCGCGACGCGGGTAGGTGGAAATTCAACGATTTTTACGTCCATGACATGCTGCTCCTGTAACGCAAGTTTAGGAACGCGCTGGTGCCAGGCCAGCCAGTCCGGCGATTGCCGAAACCGGCGCGGGCTTTGACCAAACGCGGTTTTGAAAGCACGTGTGAACGACTCCGGATTCTGAAACCCGGCATCCAGCGCGATATCGATAACTTTATCCTGCGGGTTAAACGCCAGCCGCCATGACGCGCGGCGCAAACGCAACCACTGGATATAGCGATAGAGCGGAAGCCCGCTCCAGGTGGTAAACTGCCGGTGAAAATGAAACGGCGAGCTGTGCGCCATCCGGCTTAACGCCTCAATCGACAGAGGCTCATCCAGATGACGCTCAATGTGGTCGCAAACGCGCCGCAGACGTTCGGAATAAGCCGCGCTGATCAGGTCATTCATCACTGCCTCCTTGTGGCCTATTCTGCCCACCGGGCGGCTGTGAATCCTGACCGATCTTGCGCAATGTGGGATTACGGATTCACTTTACGAATCTGTTTTACGTCGATTTCGACAGAGTTCCAGTCTTTATCCACTTCACCCTGAATTTCAACGGTATCCTGCGGGGTTACGGTCAGGCCGTTCCAGCGCTTGTGGTCAATATCCACATTGATAGTACCGGTCGCATCTTTAAACACATACAGGTCGTCGGAAATGCGCTCGACGATATTCCCGCGCAGCGTTACCCACGCATCGTCACGCAGCGATTTAGCGCTCTCTACCGTCGTGCTGCTGCCGTTCGGGCCGACAAATCCGCCGCCTTGCGTTTGCGTCGCCGACGGGCCGGAGAAACCGCCCTGCTGAGCCGCCAGAACCGGGGTAGAACACAGTGCCATAACGGCAACGATTGCAGCTAATTTTTTCATGATTACTTTTCCCTTTCATGTCGTTTCAGATCCATTTAATAAGGTAATCCTTAACAACTTCTTAAGGCAAAAAAAGAATCTTTTTTTCTGTACATCGCCTGCGGCGACAAGGTTAACTGACGGCAACGCGAGTTACCGCAAGGAAGAACAGATGCGAATTTTACTGGTAGAAGATGACACACTTATTGGCGATGGCATAAAAGCGGGTCTGAGTAAAATGGGTTTCAGCGTCGACTGGTTTGCCGAGGGACGCCCGGGCAAAGAGGCGCTTTACAGCGCGCCTTATGATGCGGTTATTTTAGATTTGACGCTGCCAGGCATGGACGGACGGGATATTTTGCGCGAATGGCGCGAAAAGGGTAAACAGGAACCGGTACTGATCCTGACGGCGCGCGACGCGTTAGCAGAGCGCGTCGAGGGGCTACGTCTGGGCGCCGATGACTATTTATGTAAACCTTTCGCGCTCATTGAGGTCGCCGCCCGTCTGGAGGCGCTGGTACGCCGCGCCAGCGGTCAGGCCAGTAGCGAATTGCGCCACGGCCAGGTGACGCTCAATCCAGGCAATCTCGTCGCGACGCTTGCCGGCGAACCGCTGGCCTTAAAACCAAAAGAGTTCGCGTTGCTGGAACTCTTACTGCGCAACAAAGGTCGCGTGCTGCCGCGCAAGCTTATTGAAGAGAAGCTGTATAACTGGGATGACGACGTGTCCAGCAATGCAGTGGAAGTCCATGTTCATCATTTACGCCGCAAGCTCGGCAGCGAATTTATTCGCACCGTACACGGCATCGGCTACACCCTGGGTGACGCATGAAATTGACGCAACGTCTCAGCCTGCGCGTCAGGCTGACGCTTATTTTCCTGATTCTGGTCTCCATCACCTGGGCAATCTCCAGTTTTGTGGCCTGGAGAAAGACGACGGATAATGTCGACGAGCTGTTTGACACACAGTTGATGTTGTTCGCCAGACGGCTTAGCACCCTCGATCTTAACGAGATCAACGCCCCGCAGCGCATGGCGCATACGCCAAAGAAATTAAAACATGGGCATATCGATGACGATGCGCTGGCGTTCGCCATCTTTTCCGCTGACGGCAAAATGTTGCTGCATGATGGCGACAACGGCCAGGATATTCCGTATCGCTATCGCCGGGAAGGTTTCGACAATGGCTATCTGAAGGATGACAACGACCTCTGGCGTTTTTTGTGGTTGAACTCGGCGGACGGTAAGTATCGTATCGTCGTCGGTCAGGAGTGGGATTACCGCGAAGATATGGCGCTGGCGATCGTGGCGGCGCAATTAACGCCGTGGCTGATCGCCCTTCCCTTCATGCTGCTAATTTTATTACTCCTGCTTCACCGCGAGCTCAGACCATTGAAAAAACTGGCGCAGGCGCTACGCTTCCGGTCGCCGGAATCGGAAACGCCGCTCGACGCCAAAGGCGTACCGAGCGAGGTTCGCCCACTGGTCGAAGCGCTTAATCAGCTTTTTAGCCGCATCCACTCCATGATGGTGCGCGAACGGCGATTTACCTCCGACGCTGCCCATGAATTGCGCAGCCCACTGGCCGCGCTGAAAGTACAAACCGAGGTGGCGCAGCTCTCGGGCGACGATCCGCTATCGCGTGATAAAGCGCTGACCCAGCTCCATGCGGGGATCGATCGCGCCACGCGGCTGGTCGATCAGCTACTGACGTTGTCGCGCCTCGACTCGCTCAATAATTTGCAGGATGTAGCGGAGATTTCGCTGGAAGAGCTGCTGCAGTCCGCAGTAATGGATATTTATCATCCGGCGCAGCAGGCGAATATCGACGTGCGTTTACAGCTTAACGCCCATGACGTCATACGTACCGGTCAGCCGCTACTCTTAAGCCTGTTAGTGCGTAACCTGCTGGATAATGCGATTCGCTACAGTCCGCAGGGCAGCGTCGTCGACGTTACCTTACATGCCCGCAGCTTCACCGTCAGAGATAATGGCCCCGGCGTAGCGCCAGAGATTCTAACGCATATCGGCGAGCGTTTTTACCGCCCGCCTGGCCAAAGTGTGACCGGCAGCGGTCTGGGATTATCAATCGTCCGCCGCATCGCTACGCTGCACGGCATGACGGTGTCGTTTGGCAACGCCGCGGAAGGTGGATTTGAGGCCGTAGTAAGTTGGTAACAGAGACTTTTGCCAAAAACGCAAAAGACTTTGCACATTTTGCTAATTTCACCGCACCGCCCGTCAGCGTAGAATCAGCAGCAAACGCATTTCTTGAGGACATAAAATGAGTAACATCCTGATTATCAACGGGGCGAAAAAATTCGCGCACTCCAACGGCCAGTTGAATGACACCCTGACCGAAGTTGCCGATGGGCTGCTGCGCGATCTGGGTCATCAGGTTAAGATCGTCCGCGCCGACAGCGACTATGACATTAAAGAAGAGGTGCAGAATTTCGTCTGGGCTGACGTGGTGATTTGGCAGATGCCAGGCTGGTGGATGGGCGCGCCATGGACAGTAAAAAAATATATGGATGATGTCTTTACCGAAGGTCACGGTACGCTCTATGCCAGCGATGGCCGCACGCGTTCCGATGCCGCTAAAAAGTACGGTTCCGGCGGTCTGGTGCAGGGGAAAAAATATATGCTGTCACTGACGTGGAACGCGCCGATGGAAGCATTTACCGAAAAAGATCAGTTTTTCCACGGCGTAGGCGTAGATGGCGTCTATCTGCCATTCCATAAAGCCAACCAGTTCCTGGGCATGGACGCGCTGCCAACGTTTATTGCCAACGACGTGATTAAAATGCCGGATGTTCCGCGCTATACCGCAGAATATCGCAAGCATCTGAGCGAAATTTTTGCTTAACTGGTCATCCTGGAATTAGAAGGAGTTAACCATGCTTACCGTCATTGCCGAAATTCGCACACGTCCGGGCCAACATCACCGCCAGGCCGTCCTCGACCAGTTTGCGAAAATTATTCCAACCGTTCTTAAAGAAGAGGGGTGCCACGGTTACGCGCCGATGGTGGATCATGCCGCGGGCGTGAGTTTTCAGACTCTGGCGCCTGACTCGATCGTGATGATTGAACAGTGGGAAAGCGTTGCGCACCTTGAGGCGCATCTGCAAACCCCGCATATGAAAGCCTATAGCGACGCGGTAAAAGACGATGTGCTGGAAATGAATATTCGTATTCTGGAATCCGGCGTTTAAGTTATTACCCTCGTCTGACGTCGCCCTGATGCGATGCGCAAGTGTCGCCATCAGGCTGCGGCGTCATGTCGGATTCGCTTATCCGGCCTGCGGCATGCAGACCGGATAAAGCGTGCAACAACCGTTACACGTCGAGATCCGCGAGATCGCCTTTTTCCTGTAGCCAGTTGCGTCGATCTTCAGAACGTTTCTTCGCTAGCAGCATATCCATCATCGCATTAGTACGCTGATCGTCTTCATCGCTAATGGTGAGCTGCACCAGGCGGCGAGTATTCGGATCAAGCGTGGTTTCGCGTAACTGCATCGGATTCATTTCACCCAGGCCTTTGAAACGCTGTACGTTCGGCTTGCCTTTCTTACGCTTCAGTTGTTCCAGTACGCCCGCCTTCTCTTCTTCCGTCAGCGCGTAATAGACCTCTTTACCCAAATCGATACGGTACAGCGGCGGTAGCGCGACGTAGACATGACCATTCTTCACCAGCGCGCGGAAATGTCTGACAAACAGCGCGCAAAGCAGCGTAGCGATATGCAAACCATCGGAGTCCGCATCCGCCAGGATACAGATCTTGCCGTAGCGCAGCTGACTCAGATCGTCGCTGTCCGGATCGATACCGATCGCCACGGAAATATCATGCACCTCTTGCGAGGCCAGCACTTCATCGGAAGAGACCTCCCAGGTGTTAAGGATCTTACCTTTGAGCGGCATGATCGCCTGATATTCGCGATCGCGCGCCTGCTTGGCGGAACCGCCTGCCGAATCCCCTTCCACAAGGAACAGCTCGGTCCGATTAAGATCCTGCGCGGTACAGTCCGCCAGTTTCCCCGGCAACGCCGGACCGCTGGTGAGCTTTTTGCGTACCACTTTTTTTGCGGCGCGCAGTCGCCGCTGCGCGCTGGCAATCGCCATCTCTGCCAGTTGTTCCGCCGCCTGCACGTTCTGGTTCAGCCACAGGCTGAAGGCATCTTTCACCACGCCGGAAACAAATGCCGCACATTGACGCGACGACAGACGCTCTTTGGTCTGCCCGGCAAATTGCGGGTCCTGCATTT
Source organism: Salmonella sp. SJTUF15591 (assembly GCF_043356435.1). Taxonomy (NCBI): domain Bacteria; kingdom Pseudomonadati; phylum Pseudomonadota; class Gammaproteobacteria; order Enterobacterales; family Enterobacteriaceae; genus Salmonella; species Salmonella sp. SJTUF15591. Next base: position 485,791 of record NZ_JBEUJO010000002.1, read on the forward strand.
TCACGGAAAGCACATAAGCGCAGCGATCCCAGATATCTTCCGCCGACAGTTTGACGCCGCGCGGCAGAATATTGCGGTATTCGCAAAATTCGCGCATCGCGTCGAGCAGGCCCTGGCGCAGACCGTTGACGTGCGTCCCCCCCTGCATGGTCGGGATCAGGTTGACGTAGCTTTCCGTCAGTAATTCGCCGCCTTCCGGCAGCCACAATAGCGCCCAGTCAACCGCTTCCGTTTCACCGTTAAAATTACCGATAAACGGCTTTTCCGGCAGCGTCGGCAGGCCGTTTACCGCTTCGCCCAGATAGTCGTTCAGACCATCCTGGTAGCACCAGCGCTGCTCGCTGTTATTCACTTCATCTTTAAAAGTGATTTCCACGCCGGGACACAGCACCGCTTTTGCTTTCAGAACGTGCATTAAGCGAGAGACAGAAAAACGCGGGCTGTCGAAGAAACTTTCGTCCGGCCAGAAATGCACGCTGGTGCCAGTATTACGTTTACCGCAGGTGCCGACAACCTGCAAATCCTGCACTTTTTCGCCGTTTTCAAACGCGATGTTATAGACCTGACCGTCGCGGCGCACGGTCACTTCCACGCGCTTTGACAGGGCATTCACTACCGAAATCCCCACCCCATGCAGACCACCAGAGAACTGATAGTTCTTATTGGAGAATTTACCGCCAGCATGAAGTCGACAGAGGATCAGTTCTACCGCCGGAACCCCCTCTTCCGGATGGATATCCACCGGCATCCCGCGTCCGTCGTCAATCACTTCCAGCGATTGATCGGCATGTAAAATGACATCCACGCGTTTGGCGTGACCTGCCAGTGCTTCATCCACACTATTATCAATCACTTCCTGACCCAAATGGTTGGGGCGGGTCGTATCGGTGTACATCCCCGGGCGGCGGCGTACCGGCTCAAGCCCAGTGAGTACCTCAATGGCATCAGCGTTATAAGTTTGCGTCATGGTTTAATTAGCAATTCGAATTGATTGTCAGCAACTGTGCAGTCCAAGAAAATCGACAATCTGGTTGAAATAATCTTCGAAGCCCGTGAATGCGTGATTACCACCCTCGGTCACTGTCTGACGGCAGGAGGCGTAATATGCCACCGCCTGGCGGTAATCCAGCACTTCATCGCCCGTCTGTTGCAGTAGCCAGATCAGGTCCGGCGCTTCCAGCGGGTCAATCTGCATGACTTTAAGATCATAAATATGGCGAGACTCTAGCACATATTGCTGCCCGGTGTAGGGGTTCTCGTTCTGACCGAGATAGTCGGTCAGTAATTCAAAGGGCCGCACGGCGGGATTCACCACCACAGCCGGCAGCATAAAACATTGCGACAGCCAGGTGGCGTAATAACCACCCAGCGACGATCCTACCAGCCCTAATGGCGCACCGCCATGCTCAAGCACGAGAGATTCCAGCAACTCCGCCGCATCGGCAGGATACGGCGGCAGCTGAGGGACGATCATCTCAACATGCGGATGGCGATCCGCCAGCCAGTTTTTTAGCTGGCACGCTTTTGCCGAGCGAGGGGAACTGTTGAATCCGTGCAAATAGAGAAGCGTAGACATCAGTATCCTTCCGAAGCGGTATCGGGTCGGAACCGGGTATCCTGCAGGCGATGCACTTCCGTCTCCAGGACGCCGTTCGCCTGGAGCTCCAGCGTACGCCAGCCCGGCGCGATAGTATCCAGCGTAAAGTTCGCGCAGTGCGGTTTGAACTGTACGCAGGTTGACGGCGACGCCAGCAGACGGCGACCGTTCCAGTCAAGATCCAGCTCCTGGTGAATATGTCCGCATAACAGATATTTTACACGCGGGAAATTCGCCAGCACGCTATCCAGCTCACCGGCATTACGCAAGCTGTGCTGATCCAACCAACTGCACCCTGCCGGCAACGGATGGTGGTGCAAAAGGAGCAATGTCTGTCTCTCTGGCGCATCGGCGAGCTTACGCTCAAGCCATTCCAGTTGGAACTCGCTCAGTTCGCCATGCGGAACGCCAAACACCTGGCTATCCAGCAACAAAATCTGCCATTGTTCACCGATTAACACGCGTTTAGCCGGGGAAATCCCCGCCTCTTGCAGCGCGCTGTACATTGCTGGCTGAAAATCATGATTGCCCGGTAGCCAAACGCAAGGCGCGCGAAAGCTTGCGATACCCTCAGCAAAATGCTGATAAGCCGCAGCGGATTGATCCTGCGCCAGATCGCCGGTGGCCACGATCAGATCATATTCATACTGTTGCGCCCGAATAGCCTCCAGCACGGCCTGGTAACTTTCCCAGGTATTGACGCCTAACAGCGTTTCATGCTTTTCGGCAAACAGGTGAGTATCTGTAATTTGTAAAATCCTGACTCGGGCCTCACCAGCCAGAGGTAGGGTTAACAGGCTTTCCAAATGGTGTCCTTAGGTTTCACGACGCTAATAAACCGGAATCGCCATCGCTCCATGTGCTAAACAGAATCGTAGCCAGTCGGCCAGAAACTGATTAATTTGATGCTTTTCGTCGCGTTGATGCAACTTTTTATTTGGATAATCATACCGCGCTTTGAAGCGAAAGATCTGCTGGCTTGAACACACTTCAGCCACCATCGCATCATGGTAGAGGCGCACCGTCAGCGACGGCAGGCTCCAGTAGGTGATGGCTGGTGCCGTTTGCTCGATCGTTACAAGCGTAGTGTATCGGGTCGATTCCACAATCGTTAACCGATATTGTACGTTGCCCACCTGATAGCTCACCGTTTCACCGGGGGCGTCATTGCGCGGCAGCAGGCGGCGCAATTGCGAAAAATTGGTTTCGCACAAACGCATCATTTCTGGGAAGTCAGGTGTATAACGCTTCATTTTTTCCACTCGTTTTTTAACTCTTGATGATGCAACTGAAGCCATTGCAAAGCGATGACTGCGGCTGCGTTGTCGATTCTCCCCTCTTCTACCCACTGGTATGCCTGTTCCCGGCTTACCACATGAACCCGAATATCTTCGTTTTCATCCGCCAGACCATGAATACCTGCCGCGGTCGTGGCGTCCACTTCACCCACCAGAATAGATGAGCGCTCGCTGGTTCCTCCTGGGCTCGCCAGGTAACTGATGACCGGTCGGGTGCGGCCCACGGTCAGCCCTGCTTCTTCCATCGCTTCCCGCCGGGCGACCGCCTCAATGGTTTCGCCTTCTTCTATCATGCCAGCGACCATCTCCAGCAGCCACGGCGTAACGCTTGTGTCATACGCGGCAATACGAATCTGTTCGACCAGCACCACCTCGTCGCGTTCAGGGTCAAAGGGTAGCAAGACGGCGGCGTGCCCGCGCTCAAAAATTTCGCGCTTTACCTCGCCACTCATTTCTCCGTTGAATAAACGATGGCGGAATCGATACACATCCAATGAAAAAAAACCGCGATAGCGCGTTTCCCGTGCAATAATTTCTACATCGCTTTTGGTGAAAGTAACTGGCAAGTTGTCTGATTTACGCATTGTGCTGCCCTGCTAGCAATAATGATTAAATGATGAATTTCAAGGGTGGTTGACTGCTGTTTTATCACCCTTGTGGTAAATTGGTGCCAATTAAGGCTCGTATGGCACGTAACGCCAACTTTTTGCAGTGGCGGATTCTGCTAGAATCAGCAATTATTTTTACAAATTGATCAGCGCTAAATACTGCTTCACAACAAGGAATGCAAATGAAGAAATTGCTCCCCATCCTTATCGGCCTGAGCCTGTCGGGGTTCAGCACACTAAGCCAGGCAGAGAACCTGATGCAAGTTTATCAGCAAGCACGCCTGAGCAACCCGGAATTGCGTAAATCCGCTGCCGATCGCGATGCTGCATTCGAAAAAATTAACGAAGCGCGTAGTCCTTTACTGCCGCAACTGGGTTTGGGTGCCGACTACACCTACAGCAACGGTTATCGCGATGCGAACGGTATCAACTCCAATGAAACCAGCGCTTCCCTGCAATTAACGCAGACGCTATTTGATATGTCGAAATGGCGTGGGCTCACCCTGCAAGAAAAAGCAGCAGGCATTCAGGATATCACCTATCAGACCGATCAGCAGACGCTGATCCTCAATACCGCGAACGCGTATTTTAAGGTATTGAACGCTATTGATGTGCTTTCCTATACCCAGGCACAAAAAGAGGCTATCTACCGTCAGTTAGATCAAACGACGCAACGTTTTAACGTGGGTCTGGTCGCCATTACCGACGTGCAAAACGCCCGTGCGCAATATGATACCGTACTGGCGAATGAAGTGACCGCCCGCAACAACCTGGATAATGCGGTAGAAGAGCTGCGCCAGGTAACCGGCAATTATTACCCGGAGCTGGCATCGCTTAACGTCGAGCATTTTAAAACCGACAAACCCAAAGCTGTTAATGCGCTGCTGAAGGAAGCGGAAAACCGTAACCTGTCGCTGTTGCAGGCGCGTTTAAGTCAGGATCTGGCGCGCGAGCAAATCCGTCAGGCGCAGGATGGCCATCTGCCGACGCTGAATTTAACGGCCTCAACCGGCATTTCTGATACCTCTTATAGCGGTTCTAAAACCAACTCCACCCAGTACGACGATAGCAACATGGGGCAGAATAAAATCGGCCTGAACTTCTCCCTGCCGCTGTATCAAGGCGGGATGGTTAACTCGCAGGTAAAACAGGCGCAGTATAACTTCGTCGGCGCAAGCGAACAGCTGGAAAGCGCGCACCGTAGCGTGGTGCAGACCGTACGTTCTTCCTTTAACAATATTAACGCCTCCATCAGCAGCATCAACGCGTATAAACAGGCAGTCGTTTCCGCGCAAAGTTCTTTGGATGCAATGGAAGCCGGTTACTCGGTCGGTACACGTACCATTGTTGACGTACTGGATGCCACCACCACTCTGTATGATGCCAAGCAGCAACTGGCCAACGCGCGTTATACCTATTTGATTAATCAGTTAAATATCAAATATGCGCTCGGTACGCTGAACGAGCAGGATCTGCTCGCGCTTAACAGTACGTTGGGTAAACCTATCCCGACGTCGCCGGAAAGCGTAGCGCCGGAAACGCCAGATCAGGATGCTGCCGCAGACGGTTATAATGCTCATAGCGCCGCGCCGGCAGTACAGCCGACCGCCGCTCGCGCCAACAGCAATAACGGCAATCCATTCCGGCATTGATAAGTTATTCGCTGGCGCTGCGCTTATCAGACCTGTGCCCTTGTAGGTCTGGTAAGCGCGGCGCTACCTGTCATGAAGCCGCACCTGAACGTAAGACAACGTAAAGATCCTGCTATTCCGCCGCATTCTCGCCTTTTCTCGCTTCAATTTCGACCAGTCATCCTCTATTCTGAACGCATGTTGTATTTACCACTGGGTCCTGGAAGACAAATATGAAACGGACAAAATCCATCCATCACGCATCATTTCGCAAAAGCTGGAGCGCGCGGCATTTAACGCCGGTCGCCCTGGCGGTTACGGCTGTTTTTATGCTGGCTGGCTGTGAAAAAAGCGATGAAACCGTATCGCTGTATCAAAACGCTGATGACTGTTCAGCGGCGAATCCGGGCAAAAGCGCGGAATGTACAACCGCGTATAACAATGCGCTGAAAGAGGCCGAACGTACTGCGCCTAAGTACGCTACACGCGAGGATTGCGTCGCTGAGTTTGGCGAAGGTCAGTGCCAGCAAGCGCCTGCACAGGCTGGCATGGCGCCGGAAAATCAGGCGCAGGCCCAACAATCCAGCGGCAGTTTCTGGATGCCGCTTATGGCAGGTTACATGATGGGGCGTCTGATGGGCGGCGGCGCAGGCTTTGCGCAACAGCCGCTGTTTAGCTCGAAAAACCCGGCCAGCCCTGCATACGGCAAATATACCGATGCGGCAGGTAAAAACTACGGCGCGGCGCAACCGGGCCGGACAATGACCGTACCGAAAACCGCGATGGCACCGAAACCGGCCACCACAACAACCGTTACCCGCGGCGGTTTTGGCGAATCCGTCGCCAAACAGAGCACCATGCAGCGTAGCGCTGCCGGTACTTCAACACGTTCGATGGGCGGCTGATACGCATGGAAAGAGTCAGTATTACCGAGCGCCCGGACTGGCGCGATAAAGCGACTGAATACGGGTTTAATTTTCACACTATGTATGGTGAACCGTACTGGTGTGAAGACGCTTATTACAAGTTAACGCTCGCCCAGGTGGAAAAACTGGAAGACGTTACCGCCGAGCTGCACCAGATGTGCCTCAAGGTAGTAGAACGCGTCATCGCCAGCGATGAGCTGATGACGAAGTTTCGTATTCCAAAACATACCTGGGGTTTTGTTCGCCAGTCCTGGCAAACGCAACAACCGTCGCTCTATTCCCGCCTCGATCTGGCCTGGGACGGCATCGGCGAGCCTAAGCTGCTCGAAAATAATGCCGACACGCCAACGTCGCTGTATGAAGCGGCGTTTTTTCAGTGGATTTGGCTGGAAGATCAGATCAACGCGGGCAATCTGCCGGAAGGCAGCGATCAGTTTAATAGCCTGCAGGAAAAGCTGATTGAACGCTTTGCTGAACTTCGCGAGCAGTACGGTTTTCAGTTGCTGCATCTCACCTGCTGTCGCGATACGGTTGAGGATCGCGGCACCATTCAGTATTTACAGGACTGCGCGGCCGAAGCGGAAATCGCCACCGAATTTCTCTATATCGACGATATTGGTCTGGGGGAAAAAGGCCAATTTACGGATCTGCAGGATCAGGTTATTGCGAACCTGTTCAAGCTCTATCCGTGGGAATTTATGCTGCGCGAGATGTTTTCCACCAAGCTGGAAGATGCCGGCGTGCGCTGGCTGGAACCGGCCTGGAAAAGCATTATCTCCAATAAAGCGTTGTTGCCGCTGTTGTGGGAGATGTTCCCTGACCATCCGAATCTGTTGCCTGCGTATTTCGCCGAAGACGAACATCCGCCAATGGATAAATATGTCGTGAAACCGATCTTCTCCCGCGAAGGGGCGAACGTATCGATTATTGAGAACGGTAAAACGATCGAATCCGTGGAAGGCCCGTATGGCGAAGAGGGTATGATCGTGCAACAGTTCTATCCGCTGCCAAAATTCGGCGACAGTTACACCCTGATTGGTAGCTGGCTGATTAACGATCAGCCCGCCGGAATTGGTATCCGTGAAGATCGGGCGCTGATCACCCAGGATCTCTCCCGCTTCTATCCGCATATTTTTGTCGAAGGATAGATTCTCCTGTAAGCCCGATGCGCGTAGCGCCATCGGGCAATCATTCCGCGCCTTATCCGGCCTACCCCACCTGCACCGACAACATACTTATACTGCCCATCTCAATACCGTCGACCGGGATGGTGATAGGTTCCTTGCCGTCCCAGGCGCCAAGTACATACAGCAAAGGTAAAAAGTGCTCCGGCGTCGGGTTCGATAAGGCCCCCCCTTCATGTTGCAGATAATTCACCAGCGGGTGCTGTTCTACCGGCCCCTGCCACGTCAGATTGGCTTTCACAAAGTCATTAAATGACGCCGCCCAGGGATACGGTATATTGTCACCGTGCCAACGCACAGTCCGCAGGTTATGAACCACATTCCCGCTGGCCACCAGCATCACGCCTTCGTCACGCAGCGTCGCCAGCTTACGACCCACCTCAAAATGCCATGCCGCCGGTTTGGTACTATCAACACTAAGCTGCACCATCGGGATATCCGCATTCGGGTACATCTTGATCAATACGCCCCAGGAGCCGTGATCAAATCCCCACGCTTCTTTATCGAGCGCGACGGGAACGGGAGCCAACAGTTCAACCAGACGCTGCGCCAGCGCAGGCGATCCAGGGGCCGGATAATGCGTGTCATACAGCGCCTGCGGAAAACCGCCAAAATCATGGAGAGTTTGCGGCCTTTCCATCGCTGTGACGCCCGTCCCGCGGGTATACCAGTGCGCCGACACCACCACTATCGCCTGTGGTCGCGGTAGGGCTTCTCCCAATCGCCGCCAGGCGCGGGTATAATCATTATCGTCCAGCACGTTCATCGGGCTGCCATGCCCCAAAAACAATGCTGGCATACACGTTAAAGACATGATGTTATCCTTACAGGAAAGACATTTTGTTAACATCACCATACGCTTTCTTCACAGAGGAAGAACTCAGATAACTATGATGAAGATCATCAGTTATTTTGAAGGTCAGGTTCGGACGGCAAATTGATAAGGAGTAATGGATGTCAGTACCACTTATTCTGACCTTACTGGCGGGCGCCGCCACCTTTATTGGCGCGTTTCTTGGCGTTCTCGGCCAAAAACCGTCTAACCGCGTGCTGGCTTTTTCGCTGGGTTTCGCCGCAGGGATCATGCTGCTCATCTCGCTGATGGAGATGCTGCCCGCCGCGCTTGATGCCGAGGGAATGTCGCCCGTACTGGGCTACGGAATGTTTATTATCGGCCTGTTGGGCTACTTCGGGCTGGACCGCCTGCTTCCTCACGCTCATCCGCAGGATCTGATGCAAAAAAGGCAGCAGCCGCTTCCCGGCTCGATAAAACGCACTGCGATTTTATTGACGCTCGGCATTAGCCTGCACAACTTTCCGGAAGGGATCGCCACCTTTGTCACTGCCAGCAGCAATCTTGAACTGGGTTTCGGCATCGCACTGGCGGTGGCGTTGCACAATATTCCTGAAGGTCTGGCGGTTGCCGGCCCGGTTTATGCCGCGACGGGCTCAAAACGTACCGCGATTTTTTGGGCCGGTATCTCCGGCATGGCGGAAATTCTTGGCGGCGTACTGGCGTGGCTGATTTTGGGCAGTCTGGTTTCGCCAATCGTTATGGCGGCTATCATGGCGGCAGTCGCCGGTATTATGGTGGCGCTCTCCGTCGATGAACTGATGCCGCTGGCAAAAGAGATCGATCCTAACAATAACCCGAGCTATGGCGTGCTTTGCGGTATGTCCATCATGGGGCTCAGTCTCGTCATTTTGCAGACGATAGGTATCGGTTAAGAGAAACGTCGCGCCGGATGCAGGCCTTTAGCCAGGCAACATCCGGCTGCCCGTCAAGGATATGCGCTATTTCTGCTCATTCATCACGCTGTCGCCTTCGTTCGTCTGGCGAAAACGTTTCGTTCGCGCTTCAAGTAATGCATCTCTGTCTTGCCGAAACGCTCTGCAATAACGCTTCATATGGCAAATATACCCTACTACCACCAGAACGATTAATATTATCCAATACCAGGCAATAAACATCCTTTTTACCCTTAAAATTTAACATCACTAAACATTTAACGTTAAAATTTTACATACCCTTATTTTGACGTATTCATATACTGGCATATTTGTGGAACAAATAAATGATTTTGATCATATAAATCAGTGGTGAAACACAATAATGAAAGAGGTATTAAGCAGAAAACAATGTCGATAAGATCACACTTCGTACTAATTTATATTGTTCTTAAAATATCACACTCCTACTATCGACTCACTCAGGCAATTAAAAAATATTGATACAAAATATACTTTAAAATAAGTAATAGCATCATGACTTATATTTAAAGACCAATCATTTACCTCATTTATCATTAATAAAAACATAGTATATACAGAAGTATTATATTTAGAAGTTGTATATAAGGAGATATATCCATGTTTGACCAATACCGGAAAACAATACTTGCCGGTGCCGTCGCACTGACATGCGGACTCACCGCAGCCAGTACGTTTGCCGCAGGTTTTCAACCGGCGCAGCCCGCAGGAAAATTAGGCGCAGTCGTTGTCGATCCTTACGGTAATGCCCCTCTCACCGCACTGGTGGAATTAGATAGCCATGTTATTTCAGACGTTAAAGTTACTGTACATGGCAAAGGGGAAAAAGGCGTTCCCGTTACTTATACCGTTGGGAAAGAGTCTTTAGAAACCTATGACGGTATTCCTATTTTTGGCCTTTATCAGAAATTTGCCAACAACGTCACAGTAGAATATAAAGAAAACGGCAAAGCCATGAAGGATGACTATGTGGTGCAGACGTCCGCCATCGTCAACCATTATATGGATAACCGTTCTATTTCAGATCTCCAGCAAACGAAAGTTATTAAAGTCGCGCCAGGATTTGAAGATCGCCTTTATCTGGTAAATACCCATACCTTTACGCCGCAGGGCGCTGAATTTCACTGGCACGGCGAAAAAGATAAAAATGCGGGCATTCTTGATGCCGGTCCGGCGGGCGGGGCTTTGCCTTTCGATATCGCCCCTTATACGTTTGTGGTCGACACCCAGGGTGAATATCGCTGGTGGCTGGATCAAGATACCTTCTACGACGGCCACGATATGAATATCAACAAACGCGGCTATCTGATGGGTATTCGTGAAACGCCTCGCGGCACCTTTACCGCGGTGCAGGGCCAACACTGGTACGAGTTTGACATGATGGGGCAAATTCTTGCCGATCATAAACTGCCGCGCGGGTTCCTGGATGCGTCTCATGAATCCATCGAAACCGTGAACGGCACCGTACTGCTGCGCGTCGGCAAACGCGATTACCGCAAAGAAGACGGCATACATGTTCATACGATTCGTGACCAAATCATTGAGGTCGATAAGTCTGGCCGCGTAGTAGACGTTTGGGATTTAACCAAAATCCTCGACCCTATGCGTGATGCGCTGCTCGGCGCGCTGGATGCGGGCGCAGTATGCGTGAACGTCGATCTGGCCCATGCCGGACAGCAGGCGAAACTCGAACCGGATACGCCGTATGGCGATGCGCTTGGCGTTGGTGCCGGTCGTAACTGGGCGCACGTCAACTCTATCGCTTATGACGCGAAAGACGACTCCATCATCCTTTCTTCCCGCCATCAGGGTATTGTAAAAATTGGTCGCGATAAGCAGGTGAAATGGATACTGGCACCGTCTAAAGGCTGGAATAAGCAGCTAGCCAGTAAATTGCTGAAGCCGGTAGACGATCATGGTAAGCCGTTGACCTGTGACGAAAACGGCAAGTGTAAGGACACCGATTTCGATTTCACCTATACCCAACATACGGCATGGCTTTCCAGCAAAGGCACGTTAACGGTCTTTGATAACGGCGATGGTCGCGGCCTGGAGCAACCGGCTCTACCGACCATGAAGTATTCCCGTTTTGTCGAATATAAGATCGATGAGAAGAAAGGCACCGTACAACAAGTTTGGGAATACGGTAAAGAACGTGGATATGATTTCTATAGTCCTATTACCTCGGTTGTTGAATATCAAAAAGACCGCGACACCATGTTCGGCTTTGGCGGTTCTATTAACCTGTTCGATGTTGGTAAACCCACAGTCGGCAAACTGAATGAGATTGACTATAAAACGAAAGAAGTGAAAGTTGAAATTGATGTGCTGTCGGATAAACCCAACCAGACTCACTATCGTGCGTTACTGGTTCATCCAACGCAAATGTTTAAATAAATCACGGGAAGGAATTAATATGTCATCTAAATGGATTACCTCTTTATTTAAAAGCGTAGTATTAACCGCGGCATTGGTCACTCCTTTTGCGGCATCGGCTTTTACCGAGGGCACAGATTATATGGTTCTGGAGAAACCAATTCCTAATGCGGATAAAACGCTGATTAAGGTATTTAGCTATGCCTGCCCTTTCTGCTACAAATATGACAAAGCCGTAACAGGTCCGGTTTCTGATAAAGTAGCCGATCTCGTTACGTTCACCCCGTTCCACCTGGAAACAAAAGGCGAATATGGAAAACAGGCCAGCGAAGTATTTGCAGTCCTGATCGCCAAAGATAAAGCTGCCGGGATTTCGTTATTTGATGCTAAATCACAATTCAAAAAAGCGAAGTTCGCCTGGTACGCGGCTTACCATGATAAGAAAGAGCGCTGGTCAGATGGGAAAGATCCGGCAGCATTTATTAAAACCGGGCTGGACGCCGCAGGCATGAGCCAGGCTGATTTTGAAGCGGCGCTGAAAGATCCTGCCGTTCAGGAGACTCTGGAAAAATGGAAAGCCGCCTATGACGTTGCCAAAATTCAGGGTGTTCCGGCTTACGTCGTCAACGGCAAGTACCTTATCTATACCAAAAACATCAAATCCATCGATTCTATGGCTGAACTCGTCCGGGAACTGGCCACTAAAAAATAAGCAGGGAAACGATTATGGATTTTATTAAGGGATTATGGCGAGACCTACGCGCAAGACCAGTAGATACGCTGGTGAGATGGCAGGAACAGCGCTTTCTGTGGCTGTTAATGGCCATCGCGATGGGAGGGTTAATTATCCTGGCGCACTCGTTCTTCCAAATCTATCTCTACATGGCGCCGTGCGAACAGTGTGTTTACATTCGTTACGCGATGTTTGTGATGGTAATTGGCGGGGTGATTGCGGCGATAAATCCCAAAAATATCGTGCTGAAGCTGATTGGCTGCATCGCGGCGTTTTATGGCAGCATTATGGGCATTAAGTTTTCTATTAAGCTTAATGGTATCCATCATGCGGTACATAATGCGGACCCCGATTCACTTTTTGGCGTGCAAGGATGTTCGACTGACCCGACCTTTCCTTTCAACTTACCGTTGGCGGAATGGGCACCGGAGTGGTTTAAACCTACCGGAGACTGCGGTTATGACGCGCCTATCGTCCCTGATGGCGTAACGCTCAGTAGCGTACAGCAGTGGTTTGTCGATCTCTACCAGCAGTCTGAAGGCTGGTATCTGCTTCCGCCCTGGCACTTTATGAACATGGCGCAGGCATGTATGTTGGCCTTTGGGTTGTGCCTGATTCTGCTGCTGGTGATGAGCGGCGCCTGGGCATTGAAACTGGCCAGAGGCAAATAACCTGAATAGATAAACCAAAGCAGAGGTCTGCATTCAGGCCTCTGCTTTTCTCACAATAATTTTACCATTCAGCTTATTCGTCGTTCTTTGAAACTGAACAGTATGGCACCGAAGGAATACAAAAAAGCCGATGGCATCTCATCGGCTTTTTTCAACCATGATCCGTTCGATCAGCTGGCTTTGCGCTCATGCGCCTGGCGGTAAGCCACCAGATCTTCAATCGTGACCACCGCCATATTATGCTGGCCTGCAAACGCGATACACTCCGGCGCGCGCGCCATCGTCCCATCGTCGTTAGTCAACTCGCACAGTACACCTGCAGGTTTAAAACCAGCCAGCGTCATCAGATCGATGGTCGCCTCCGTATGACCGCCGCGCGTCAGCACGCCGCCCGCCTGAGCGCGCAGTGGGAAAACGTGCCCCGGACGGTTAAGATCGGACGGTTTTGCGCCATCCTTAATTGCCGCACGCACCGTAGTGACACGGTCAGCGGCGGAAACGCCGGTGGTCACGCCTTCTGCGGCTTCAATGGTCACGGTAAAACCGGTGCCGTAGGCGCTGGTGTTGTTTTCCACCATCATTGGCAAGTCGAGCTGCTTACGACGGTCTTCAGTAATGCACAGGCAAACAATACCGCTACCGTGACGAATGGTTAACGCCATCTGTTCTACGGTCATCGTCTCTGCGGGGAAAATCATATCGCCTTCGTTTTCACGATCTTCATCATCAAGCACCATCACACCGCGTCCTTCACGCAGCGCATCCAGTGCAAGTTCAACACGTTCAAAAGGCGTACCAAAAGAGGAAAGTAGCGTCTGATTCATGGTAAAAAAACCTCATTAACATTATGGTTACCAGAATCAGGGCAGTCTTAGGAGTGCCGACAAGCGGCAAAAAAATAACGTGAGCGGGTCCATGCCCGACTGGATCGTTACCCTCTCCCATCCGGACTTTAACCGTCGGCCCCGGAATTACACCGGATCTGCTGACCTTTTCGCTATGGCAAAAAGCGCTCGCGGGCTTTCAACCTGCTCTCCGCGTTCCGTCACGGCTCGCCGTGATGAGAAATGCGTTAAACATCGCTGATTTACCGCCGGTGGGGAATTTCGCCCCGCCCTGAGAATAAGCGGGTTAACTATAACGCTATTGATTACCTTCATCAACGCCTTTACTCCGTATGACGTCACACAATTCTGGTTTATGGCGTCCACATATCGCACTACAATAAGAGCTAACACTTACCAGTTCAGGGAAACCACAATGATTGACCCGAAAAAAATTGAGCAAATCGCACGCCAGGTTCATGAGTCAATGCCGAAAGGTATTCGCGAGTTCGGGGAAGATATCGAGAAAAAAATCCGTCAAACGCTGCAATCTCAGCTGACGCGTCTCGATCTGGTGAGCCGCGAAGAGTTTGATGTCCAGACTCAGGTCTTGCTGCGCACCCGGGAAAAACTGGCGCTGCTGGAGCAACGCCTCAGCGAACTGGAAGCTCGCGACAAGCCTGAAGAAGTAAAACCTGCGCCCGCCATCCCGCCAGTCGATCCACAAGAGTAAAAACGTGAACGGGCCTGACGGCCCGCTCATATAAGATCTGAATAATGCCCTGCACCTGTAAAGGGAGCCTGCATTAGTGTTCTAATTCTAACCTTTTCGCCTGAGTCGCCTGCTGGCAGTAAAGCGCGTAACGCTTGCAAAACCAGTCGCGGTGCTCCTCGTCCATATTGCCGGTTACCGCCTGGATATCAACAGGACGCCCCTCCGCCTGCATTCTGGCAAAACTGCGCGCCAGAAAATCGAAATTATTTAATGAATAGACGTTATTGTTGTTCATCAGCATACCCTCCAGTTATTGAATTCTGTTAAGGCTATATGCTTTTTCTAATTTCAGTATTTCCCTATATGTACGGCGGTTTTATACATAACGTGCGCAAATTTAATGCGCAAAATCACAATATTCACCAAAGATAACGACGGATAAATCGCTTTTCGGACTTAAGGAGATATGGGTCACATGATATTGTAACGCAATGAAATAACAAGCATGAAAATTATCACGCGAACACCCTTCTGAAGGCGGCGACAAGGATAGAAAATATGACCTTATTTGCGGAGTATAACAGCCCCTATCTGTTTGCCATCGCGTTCGTTTTCTTTATCGGCGTGCTGGAGATGATTTCTCTGATTTTTGGCCACTTTCTTTCAGGCGCGCTCGACGCCCATCTCGATCATTATGACGCCCTGTCATCCGGCCCTGCGGGCCAGGCGCTTCATTATCTGAATATTGGACGCGTTCCCGCCCTGGTCGTCCTCTGTCTATTGGCCGGTTATTTCGGCCTCTTCGGTATCCTCATCCAGCATGGCGGGATCATGCTCTGGCAAGCGCCGCTCAGCAATCTGCTGCTGGTCCCGTTAAGCATTGTCCTGTCGGTCTTTGCCGTGCATTACAGCGGAAAAATCCTCGCGCCCTGGCTACCCAGAGATGAAAGCTCCGCCCTCAGGGAAGAGGAATTTATCGGCGGCATGGCGATTATTACCGGCCACGCCGCCGTCGCCGGTACACCTTGCGAAGGAAAATTTACCGATAAGTTCGGCCAGATTCACTATTTACTGCTGGAACCCGAAAAGGGAAAAGAATTTAAAAAAGGAGACAAGGTGCTGATTGTCTGCCGACTTTCCGCAACGCGTTATTTGGCTGAGCGTACCTTCTATGTTTAATTGAGAGGAACTTACATAATGGATGATGTTTTTGGCATATTGCCATCATGGATGTTTACCGCCATCGTGGCGGTTATCGTCTTACTAATTATCGGGATCATTTTTGCTCGCCTTTATCGCCGCGCATCTGCGGAACAGGCGTTTGTCCGTACCGGGCTTGGCGGGCAAAAAGTGGTGATGAGCGGCGGCGCTATTGTGATGCCAATCTTTCACGAAATTATTCCGATCAATATGAATACCCTAAAACTTGAAGTCAGCCGTGCTACCGTCGACAGCCTGATCACCAAAGATCGTATGCGCGTTGACGTTGTCGTTGCTTTCTTCGTGCGTGTAAAACCCTCTGTTGAAGGTATTGCCACCGCCGCACAAACGCTTGGCCAGCGAACGCTGTCGCCGGAAGATCTTCGTATGCTGGTTGAGGATAAATTCGTTGACGCCTTACGCGCTACCGCCGCCCAGATGACGATGCATGAGCTACAGGATACGCGTGAAAACTTCGTTCAGGGCGTACAAAACACCGTTGCGGAAGATTTGTCGAAAAACGGCCTGGAGCTGGAAAGCGTCTCATTAACCAACTTTAACCAAACGTCCAAAGAGCATTTCAATCCAAACAATGCCTTTGATGCCGAAGGTCTGACGAAACTGACGCAGGAAACCGAACGCCGCCGTCGTGAACGTAATGAAGTGGAACAGGATGTGGAAGTGGCGGTGCGCGAAAAGAACCGCGACGCGCTTGAACGCAAGCTGGAAATCGAGCAACAAGAAGCCTTTATGACTCTGGAGCAGGAGCAACAGGTTAAAACCCGCACCGCCGAACAAAACGCCAAAATTGCCGCTTTTGAGGCCGAGCGCCATCGTGAAGCAGAACAGACACGCATTCTTGCTGAGCGGCAGATCCAGGAGACGGAGATCGAACGTGAGCAAGCAGTACGGTCCAGGAAAGTTGAGGCCGAGCGTGAAGTACGTATTAAAGAGATCGAACAGCAACAGGTGACAGAAATCGCCAACCAGACGAAATCTATCGCCATTGCCGCCAAATCCGAGCAGCAATCGCAAGCGGAAGCGCGCGCCAACGACGCGCTGGCCGATGCGGTTCGCGCCCAGCAAAACGTAGAAACCACCCGCCAGACCGCCGAAGCGGATCGCGCCAAGCAGGTCGCTCTGATCGCCGCGGCGCAGGATGCGGAAACCAAAGCGGTCGAACTGACCGTTCGGGCAAAAGCAGAGAAAGAAGCGGCAGAATTGCAAGCCGCCGCCATCATCGAACTGGCGGAAGCAACGCGTAAAAAAGGTCTGGCGGAAGCCGAAGCGCAACGGGCGCTGAATGACGCTATCAACGTGCTTTCTGACGAACAAACCAGCCTCAAATTTAAACTAGCGCTCTTACAATCGTTGCCTGCTGTTATTGAGAAGTCTGTTGAACCGATGAAATCCATCGACGGCATTAAGATTATTCAGGTCGATGGCCTCAATCGCGGCGCGACGGCGGGCGACGTCGCCGCTGGCGGCGCTAACGGGGGAAACCTGGCGGAACAAGCGTTATCTGCCGCGCTCACCTATCGTACCCAGGCGCCGCTGATCGATTCGCTGTTAAACGAGATTGGCATCGCCGGCGGCTCGCTAAAGGCGCTGACCACGCCGTTGGTTTCATCGGCAACGGATGAGATTAATCGCGAAGCAACGGTAAAAGAGCAATAACCCCCGCCATATCTCCTGTCCCTGGTCATAAGACCGGGGATTTTTTTATCTTTTTTCCACCTTGTCTGTACAAAGCGTTATGACCAGCAGGCCATTTTGCGTGGGCGATCCAGTAACGCAAAATCGGCGGGAGAAAGCCCTTGCGCCAGACAGGCCACTCACCAACAATCGCGATGTCAGCAAGGGGCTGAAACGGGAAAGCCCCTCCCGAGGAAGGGGCTTTAATAAGGAAAGGGTTATGATGCACCAGGTCATCATACTGATTGTTCTGTTACTGATAAGTTTCGCAGCTTACTAACAGCCAATCAGAGGGGGGAGAGATCCCCTCTCACCCTTATTCCTTTACTTTAGGTCGAAAAAAAAGCAGCGTCAACCGCGAGATACGCGTCGAAACAAAATGTCCGACGCGCCTTCAAAATCAGCGCCCGCAGCGTCTGTAACGCCTGATGACGCGGTTTTACTTCTCGCTCTCGGTCTGGATCTTTTTGATGATATTGGTCGTGGAACAACCATCTTCGAAGTTCAGCACCATGACTTCGCCGCCGTTGGCCCAGACCTCTTCGCTGCCCGCGATCTCTTCCGGCTTATAGTCGCCGCCTTTTACCAGCAGATCCGGCAGAATACCGGCAATCAGTCGTTGCGGCGTATCCTCTTCAAAAGAGACAACCCAGTCGACTGACTCCAGCGCGCCCAGCACGATCATACGCTGTTCGAGCGGATTAACCGGACGGCTTTCGCCTTTCAGGCGTTTAGTCGAGGCGTCACTATTGACCGCAACAATCAGGCGGTCGCCCAGTTTGCGCGCGTTCGCCAGATAAGAGACGTGGCCCGCGTGCAGAATATCGAAAACGCCGTTGGTCATGACCACTTTCTCGCCACGCTTACGCGCGCTGGCGACGGCCTGTCTCAACTCCTCTTCGGTCATGACGCCGAAACCGGTATCCGCGCGTCCGCGCACTGCGTTTTCCAGCTCAATAGGGGAAACCGTTGACGTCCCGAGCTTACCTACCACTACGCCCGCTGCCGCATTGGCGAAATAACACGCCTCCTCCAGGGTATTTCCCGCCGCCAGCGTCGCCGCCAGCACGCCGATCACCGTATCGCCCGCACCGGTAACATCATAAACTTCCTGCGCCTGCGTCGGCATATGTAGCGGCGCTTTATTCGGTTGCAGCAGCGTCATTCCCTGTTCGGAACGCGTGACCAACAGCGCGGAAAGGTCGTAATCGGCAATGAGCTTCATACCACGTTCAACCAGTTCGTCTTCGCTTTTACATTTCCCCGCGACCGCCTCGAATTCAGAAAGGTTTGGCGTCAGCAGCGTGGCGCCGCGGTAACGTTCAAAATCCGTTCCTTTCGGATCGATGAGCACCGGCACGCCCGCCTGGCGCGCCAGGGAAATCATAGTCTGCACGCTGGTCAGAGCGCCTTTGGCATAATCGGACAATACCAGCGCGCCGATCGATCCCAGCGCCTGGTTGATACGCTCATGCAACGGCTGCGGGTCCACGCCCTCAAAGCCTTCTTCAAAATCAAGACGAATGAGCTGCTGATTACGTGATAGTACGCGCAGTTTGGTAATCGTCGGATGCGTCGGCACAGAAACGAAGTCGCACTTCACATTGACCTCCGCCAACGTTTTGCTCAGCGCGCGCGCGGCGTCATCAATACCCGTCAGGCCGACCAGACGGGCGTTCGCTCCCAGAGACGCAATGTTCATCGCCACGTTCGCCGCGCCGCCCGGACGTTCCTCAACGGTATTTACCTTAACCACGGGCACCGGCGCTTCCGGTGAAATACGGCAAGTGGGGCCATACCAATAGCGATCCAGCATTACATCACCCACAACCATGACGCCTGCACGTTCAAACGCTGGCAGATTTACTTTCATTCCTGTCTCCTGAGAGATTCAAAATTTGCGCGCGATAATAGCATAATTCAAACGGCTACCAGCCACTTCCGCCAGCTTGCCTGCACCAGCGCGCGCTCTTTGCTAAAACACGTCTGCGCCACATGACCGGGAAGCTCCTGCAACGCCAGGTGGTGCAGTTCATCACGCAGTGTGGTGTAGGCTACCGTCAGCGCCTGCGCCTCGTGTTCATCCATAATGCCGTTTTGCGCCAGAAGCTCCAGGATGCGCACGTTATCAGACCATCGCGTTAATTTAGGTTTTTCATGAGCGTAGCGCAGTACCAGATATTGCGCGATAAACTCAATATCCGTAATACCGCCTTCATCAGCTTTAATATCAAAACGATCACGATGCTTATTGCCGAGATGCGCCCGCATTTTCTCGCGCATTTCACGCACTTCAGTCTGCAATGTCTTGCCGTCGCGCGCCGTCGTCATGATAGTGCGGCGTACCGTATCAAACTGTGAGGTAAGCTGCGGGTCGCCATATACCACGCGAGCGCGTACCAACGCCTGATGTTCCCAGGTCCAGGCTTCATGCTGCTGATAATCGGCAAACGCGTCCGCTGAAGTCACCAGCATTCCCGCCGCGCCAGAGGGGCGTAGACGCGCATCCACCTCATACAAAATGCCGGAGGAGGTGCGCGTACTGAACAGATGCATAATGCGCTGCGCCAGGCGCAGATAAAACTGCCGCCCGTCGATTTCGCGTTCGCCGTTGGTCATGACGTCCATCGGACAGTCATGCAGGAAGATGAGATCCAGATCGGAACTGTAGCCCAGCTCCCATCCGCCCAACTTGCCATAACCGACAACCGCAAACCCCCGCCCCTGGCGCTCGTCCAGATGCGCTGGCTGACCATAACGCGCAACCATTTGCGTCCACGCCTGCTGCACCACAGCATCAATCATCGCCTCCGCCAGCCATGTGAGGTGATCGCTCACTTTCATCACCGGCAGCGTACCGGCAATATCCGCCGCCGCAATCCGCAAAAGCTGTGCCTGTTTAAACTGGCGTAATGCCTCCAGTTGTTGTTCTTCGTCTTCTTCCGGCACGCGCAGTAAATATTGACGTAATTCGTCGCGGTAAGCGTCGGTAGCCGTCGGCTGATAAAGCGTGCCGGGGTCGAGCAGTTCATCAAGCAACAACGGATAACGCGCCAGTTGGCTCGCTATCATTGGCGAAGCGGCGCAGAGCATAATCAGGTGTTTCAGCGCGCCAGGAAATTCGCTCAGCAGCTCCAGATAGGTGGTGCGAGTGACAATCCCCGCCAGCAACGGCGTTATCCGCGATAGCGTAACAGCGGCGTCTTCGCGAGAGCAGACATCAGCAAGCAGGTGCGGCATCAGTTGGTCCAGCACTTGCCGCCCGCGCGGGCCGATAGGGCGTTTATCCAGTTCCTTACGGAAGTCAGCGATGAGGGTCAGAACCTGTCGCCGATCCTCATCGGCTAAATGCGCCAGCACTGGCGTCGAATCATCCTCCTGTAGCGCATCCTGCCATACTTCACGCCACGGCTCTGAACGTTCTTCCTCCTGCGGGGTATCGGCTTCATCATCGCCAATTAATTCGTTGAATACGCGGCGTACATTAGCCATATGATCCGTCAGTTCGCCAACAAGCTGCGGCCAGTTCTCCGCCTTCATTCCCCAGGCCAGCCGCGCCCGATTCAGATCGTCGGCAGGCAACGTTTGCGTCTGTTCGTCATTGATGCTTTGCAGCAGATTCTCCAGACGACGTAGAAAAAGATAGGCCACGCGCAGTTGCGCCACGTCATTCTCAGGCAGCAAATGCAGCGCAGCGATAGCATCCAGCGTCGGCAGTAACGAACGCGACTGTAGCGACGGCTCGCGTCCGCCGCGGATGAGCTGAAATACCTGCACGATAAACTCAATTTCCCGAATACCGCCCGCGCCAAGTTTAATGTTGTCCTTCAAACCGCGGCGTCGCACTTCGCGGGCGATCATCCCTTTCATATTACGTAGCGACTGGATGACGCTGAAATCGATATAGCGGCGGAAAACGAAAGGCCGCAGCATGGCGCGTAATTCACGAGACCAGGCGTCGTCGTTATCGCCCATTAGCCGCGCTTTCACCATGGCGTAGCGTTCCCAGTCGCGTCCTTGCTCCTGATAGTAATCCTCCAGCGCGGCAAAACTCAGTACCAGCGGGCCGCTGTCGCCAAACGGTCGCAGGCGCATGTCCACCCGATAGACAAAACCATCCATTGTGGGCTGATCCAGCGCTTTGATCAGCCGCTGTCCGAGACGCGTAAAAAACTGGGCGTTATCGAGTTCACGGCGTCCGCCCCGGGTCTCGCCATGTTCCGGCCAGGCGAAAATCAGATCGATATCAGACGAAAAATTCAGTTCGCCGCCGCCCAGCTTGCCCATGCCTAAAATCAGCAGCGGCTGCGGAACGCCCTGCGGGTTACAGGGGGTTCCCCATTCGCGGCAACAGGCGGCATACAGCCAGTCACGCGCCCCCACGATGAGCGTCTCCGCCAGATGGCTCAACTGTTGTAAAATAGTCTCATCGTCCACCAGCGACAGCGTCTGCGCCCAAGCGATGCGTACCATGATGCGACGACGAAAAAGCCTCAGTTCACGCATCAGCGAGGCGTCGTCACAGACACCTGCCAACGCCTCCTGTAACCAGCCAGCATAATGTCGCCATTCATCAGCCTGCGGCGATGCGGATTCCAGTTCGGCAAGCCACTCCGGATGCGCTATCACGCTATCCAGCGCAAAATCGCTAAATGTAAGTACTGACTTCGCCTGCACGCTAAGCGATGTCTCAGTAAATCCTTCTGGTAGGCGCTCAACAACGGTCTGCCAGTACTGCGATAAGGGTGAAGAGAGCGGCGTCATTTAGGGGATATCCTTTAAATAATGCCGGATGGCGGCGTTTCGCCTTATCCGGCCTACAAGTCCGCATACCGTAAGCCTGATAAGCGCAGCGTCATCAGGCGCTTTCTACGGTTCTGATTATCGTTTTCCGCTGTGCAACCAGAACGGCTGCTGGTTAATGGCCTCATTACGGAAATGTTCAATTTCAATACGTTGTCCGGTAATAATGGCGTGACGCAATCCCTGCCAGTTCTCCAGCCATGCCTGCGCGACCATCGCATCATAATACCCGGCCAGCAGTAAAACGCTGTCAATATCGCGAGTCAAACGCGGCAACTGGTCGCGATACTTATCACCCAGCGGTTGTCCAAAAACTTTTTTTAATTCAGCAGCATGACGAGAAAGATGAATGTCGGCGAAACGCTTAAAAGAATCGGCCATTTTGGCCTGCGCCTTCGCGTCCAGAAATGGCTGCCAGGCTTTCGTCACCAGCCATTCCGTCAATGCCAGTTTCGCCATCGCCGTTTGCGTACTATAAACGGCTGTGACGGCGGACACCGCGGATGTCATCGTCGCTTCCGCCTGGGTAAGTAGATCACGTAAGTGAGCGCTCGCTTTACGTGGAACAATGCCACCAAAAAGCATTAAGGCATGGCGCACTAATCCCATAGCATCCAGCACGTGTTCTTTCGCCGACTCGTCGCCGCGCAGCCAGAGCTCTTCATGGTACTGCCACTGTGACAACGCCAGATCCAGCGAGGCCTCCAGCCCTTGCTCTACCGTGGCTTTCGCGGCGGTCCGCAGAATTGTCGTTGGTGTATTCTCTCGCGGCGCATTCCCCTGCGCCAGGTGATAACCTCGCGCCGCCTTACTCAGACTGCCCTGACGCAAACCGGTTTGCGACAGCAGTTGCTTCGCCAGTTTTAACACGGCGCGCGTATCGCCGCGAAGCAACTCAAGCTCCAGCTCACAAATCGGTTCGGCAAACTCGCCCGCTTTTACGTCGCCGAGATCGAGCGCAATTTCAATCCTGCTGCCGTCAACGTCCAGACACCATTTTTCCCGGTAAAAATCGGTACTGAACAGCGGCTGTACGCTTGATGCCAGGCCAGCGGGCAGTTTGCCATCCGGCCAGACCTCCGCCGGAAGTTGCGTCAGATCCAGCACGGGTTCGCTTAGCGCGACATTGTATTCGGGTCGCTGGTGCAGCCCGCCCGTTACCCGGCCGGCAATTTTCATGGTCATTTCATAGCGCCCATTTTCACCACGAATACGCAGCCCCATATCATGGCGGCGTAGCCAGTTATCAGGCGTTTCGAAGTAGATATTCAGCAACTGGCTGGGCGCATGATGCTCGCCGCCGAGCGTATGAAGATGATTTCGCAGCGCATCTACGGCGTCGTGATTGACGATAAACTTTAATTCGATTTCCTGAGCCATGGCCTTGTACTTATGGGTTATGTCACATCTGGGAAGATTCTTGGCGAACTTACCCGCATTATTTTTGTCAGTAGATAGTATTTTGCGCCAAATTGCCATGCAACGAGCAATTTGACGGGCGTAAAAGTTTGACGTAGCGGCAAAGGCGACACAGATGATTCCGATTGATGTCGACGACTTTGCGTAGCGACACTGATGCCGTTACTATCGTTCCACTTTCTCTGACAATAACGACAGCCTGATGCCAAAATTACGCCTGATTGGACTAACTTTACTTGCGCTTAGCGCCACCGCCGTCTCTCATGCTGAAGAGACGCGTTACGTTTCTGATGAACTGAATACCTGGGTCCGCAGCGGTCCGGGAGATAATTATCGCCTTGTGGGTACCGTCAACGCCGGCGAGGAAGTCACGCTCTTACAGAGCGATGCCAACTATGGTCAAATTAAAGACAGTTCTGGTCGTACTGCCTGGATACCGTTAAAAGAACTGAATACCACGCCAAGCCTGCGTACCCGCGTGCCGGATCTGGAAAATCAGGTCAAAACGTTGACTGATAAACTCAACAATATTGATACCACGTGGAATCAGCGCACCGCCGATATGCAGCAGAAAGTGGCGCAAAGCGACAGCGTCATCAACGGGCTAAAAGAAGAGAACCAGAAGCTGAAAAACGAGCTGATTGTCGCGCAGAAAAAAGTTAGCGCCGCGAATCTGCAACTGGATGACAAACAGCGCACCATTATTATGCAGTGGTTTATGTATGGCGGCGGCGTATTGGGTATTGGCTTGCTGTTAGGGCTGGTGCTGCCGCATATGATCCCAAGCCGTAAACGCAAAGACCGCTGGATGAACTAAATCGCCTTCTTTGCGGCACTGTCTTATCATTAGAGGATGATCGTTTTTAAAAGGAAAGTGGCGTGAAGATTTATCTGGTCGGTGGTGCGGTTCGGGATGCGTTGTTAGGGCTACCGGTTAAAGATAAAGATTGGGTCGTTGTCGGCGCCACGCCGCAGGAGATGCTTGATGCGGGCTACCAGCAGGTAGGCCGTGATTTTCCTGTGTTTCTCCATCCGCAAACTCACGAAGAATACGCGCTGGCGCGTACTGAGCGTAAATCCGGTTCCGGCTACACGGGCTTCACCTGTTATGCCGCGCCGGACGTTACCCTGGAAGCCGATCTCCAGCGTCGCGATCTGACCATTAATGCTCTGGCGCGCGACGATGACGGCCAGATTATCGACCCTTACCACGGGCGCCGGGATCTGGAGGCGCGTCTACTGCGCCATGTCTCTCCCGCGTTTGGCGAAGATCCCTTGCGCGTATTGCGCGTGGCGCGTTTTGCCGCCCGTTACGCCCATCTTAGTTTCCGTATCGCCGATGAAACACTGGCGCTAATGCGCGAAATGACCGCGGCAGGCGAGCTGGAACATCTGACGCCGGAACGGGTATGGAAAGAGACGGAAAATGCGCTTACCACCCGCAATCCGCAGGTTTACTTCCAGGTATTGCGCGACTGCGGCGCCCTGCGCGTCCTGTTTCCGGAAATCGACGCCCTGTTTGGCGTGCCCGCGCCGGCAAAGTGGCATCCGGAAATTGATACCGGAGTTCATACGCTGATGACGCTGTCGATGGCCGCCATGCTCAGTCCGCAGCTTGATGTCCGTTTCGCCACGCTTTGTCATGATGTGGGCAAAGGCTTAACGCCGAAAAACCTCTGGCCGCGCCATCATGGCCACGGCCCGGCGGGCGTGAAACTGGTCGAACAGCTATGCCAGCGTTTGCGCGTCCCCAATGACCTGCGTGATTTAGCTAAACTGGTCGCCGAATACCACGATCTGATCCACACCTTTCCGATACTCCAGCCGAAAACGATCGTTAAGCTGTTTGACGCCATTGATGCATGGCGTAAACCGCAGCGCGTCGAGCAGATTGCGCTGACCAGCGAAGCCGATGTCCGTGGACGTACCGGATTTGAAGCGTCGGATTACCCGCAGGGGCGCTGGCTGCGCGAAGCCTGGCAGGTGGCCCAAGCGGTACCGACGAAAGAGGTGGTGGAGGCCGGATTTAAAGGCATTGAGATTCGCGAGGAGCTGACGAAGCGACGAATTGCAGCGGTCGCCAACTGGAAAGAGAAGCGCTGCCCGACCCCCGCCAGCTAAACGCCATCCGGCACGATAAATTGCCTGATGGCGCTGCACTTATCAGACCGACAAAACAGTTAGGCCGGACAAAGCGGTACGCCGCCATCCGGCACGGTCAATCATCAGAAGAAGACGACGTAAACGGCAGCCGCCACCACAAAGCGGTAAATCGCAAACGGAATAAACGAGATACGCTTAATCAGTTGCAGGAAGGTCTTGATGGCGATCAGCGCCACCACAAACGCCGTCACAAAGCCCACAGCGAACATCGGAATATCCGCTGCGGTCAGGAATGACCAACTTTTGTAGAGATCCAGAACCGTTGCGCCCATCATCATCGGCACAGCCAGTAAGAACGAGAACTCAGAGGCGGCGTAACGGCTGACGCCCATCAGCATCCCACCGGAAATGGTCGCTCCGGAACGCGAGAAGCCCGGCCACAGCGCCAGACACTGGAAACAGCCAATCATAAACGCCTGACGATACGTCATATCATCCAGCCCCGGCGCGCGCGGTTCTTTCGGCTTCAGGCACTCGGCGGCAATCAGCAACAGACCGCCTACCACCAGCGCGTACATCACGTTAATCGGGTTAAATAGCGACTTGATCGTGTCATGAAAGACTAACCCCAGCACCACCGCCGGAATCATGCCCAGCAGGATGTGAATCAACGTTAATCGACCTTTACTTTCACCTTCACGCTGTAGCGGGCGGCCAAAGTGAATACCGATGAGGCCAAACAACCGCCGCCAGAACATCACCACGACCGCCAGAATAGATCCAAGTTGAATCACCACTTCGAATGTCTTGGCCGTATCGCCTTCAAACCCCAGCAGATGACCCACAATAATCATATGGCCCGTGCTGGATACCGGCAAAAACTCCGTCAATCCTTCGACCACACCCAAAATTGCCGCTATCAGCAGCGAGTGCATATCGCTCATCAATAAACCCCTAAAATGAAAAACACTGCAAAAATGGATCTCGCGTTAAGACCCCATATATAACCGTTTGGTTTAAAAAATATAAAATTATTTATTTTTATTTCAGATTATTGCCACGCTCAATAATTACCCCTACGTTCGCCGCGCGCGCGACGGCGCCAGGCTTGCTCAGTTTGATGCGAACCCACGGAGAATTGAATCGGCTAAGCAGCAGATCCGCCACCTCTTCCGCCACGCGCTCGACCAGAGCAAAACGCCCGCCTTCGACATGATTTCTCACCGTGTCGGCGATATCCGCATAACTTAGACAATCTGCGACATCATCGCTTTTCGCCGACTTGCGGTTATCCCATGCCATTTCGATATCGAACACCAGTTTTTGCTCGATAGTCTGTTCCCAGTCGTAAACACCGATAGTGGTGATTACCGAAAGTTGCTCTATAAATACAATATCCATCACGACCCGCCTGCTTTTTGGCTAACCCGGATACCACTTCCGGCGAAATGTGCGTATTATCCACAGAAATAGTAAATAAAACGACACTTTCAATACGGAACAGCTTATGAGTGCAATCGCGCCTGGAATGATCCTCTTCGCGTACCTCTGCGGCTCAATTTCCAGTGCCATTCTGGTTTGCCGCATCGCCGGGCTGCCCGATCCGCGTGAAAGCGGCTCCGGCAACCCGGGCGCGACGAACGTATTACGAATCGGTGGCAAGGGAGCGGCTGTCGCGGTACTTATTTTTGACATCCTTAAAGGCATGTTGCCCGTCTGGGGCGCGTATGCGTTAGGCGTTACCCCTTTCTGGCTGGGGCTTATCGCTATCGCCGCCTGTCTGGGGCATATCTGGCCGGTCTTTTTTGGCTTTAAAGGTGGGAAAGGCGTAGCAACCGCGTTTGGCGCCATTGCGCCCATCGGCTGGGATTTAACCGGCGTCATGGCAGGCACCTGGCTGCTGACGGTCCTGTTAAGCGGTTATTCATCGTTAGGGGCGATTGTCAGCGCCTTGATTGCGCCGTTTTACGTCTGGTGGTTTAAACCACAGTTCACCTTCCCGGTGTCGATGCTGTCATGTCTCATTTTGCTGCGCCATCATGACAACATCCAGCGTCTGTGGCGTCGCCAGGAGACGAAAATCTGGACGAAGCTGAAAAAGAAACGCCAGAAAGATTCGGAGTAGTTTTTTACGCTATGCCGTGCCTGCGCATCGCCGGATAAATAGCTCGGTGATAGGCGTACATATCGAATCCGCCGCACGTCACCCTTCCACCATTGGCGTGGTTAGGCGCGATTTTCGGCCTGATCTTCCTGGTGCTGCTGATCGTCACCGGGCTGTTGTGGATGCCCGTCGTTTTACTGTAAACCCGTTGGGGCGGCATGATGTCGCCCCCTTTTTCCGCTTTTACGCCGCCGGCAGCTCGGCCAGCGGCCAGCGCGGACGTACCGTTACGCCAAGATCCGCCGTAACGCCCGCCTTAAACCGCACCATTCCGGCATAGGCGATCATCGCCCCGTTGTCAGTACAAAACTCCGGACGCGCATAGAACACTTCGCCGCGGCGTTTTTGCATCATTTCGGCAAGCTTCGCACGCAGCGTGCGGTTAGCGCTGACGCCGCCCGCCATGACCAGACGCTTAAAACCGGTGCTTTCCAGCGCGCGCTTGCACTTGATCATCAGCGTATCCACGACCGCATCTTCAAAAGCGCGCGCGATATCAGCGCGAGTTTGTTCGTCGTCGCCATTACTACGAATGGTGTTAGCGGCAAAGGTTTTCAGACCGGAAAAACTAAAATCCAGCCCCGGACGATCGGTCATCGGGCGCGGAAAGACAAAACGTCCCGCCGTCCCCTGCGACGCCATTTTCGACAGCATCGGGCCGCCAGGATAATCCAGCCCCAACAATTTGGCGGTTTTATCAAACGCTTCACCGGCGGCATCGTCAATCGACTCTCCCAGCAGTTCGTACTGACCGATTCCGGTCACGCTAATGAGCTGCGTATGTCCGCCGGAGACCAGTAGCGCCACAAACGGGAAATCCGGAGGGTTATCTTCCAGCATCGGCGCCAGCAGATGACCTTCCATATGGTGTACAGGAATGGCCGGCACATTCCAGGCAAATGCCAGCGAACGCCCGACGGTTGCGCCGACCAGCAGCGCGCCGACCAGGCCCGGGCCTGCGGTATAGGCCACCGCGTCGATATCGCTCGCCGTCAGACCGGCTTCTTTTAATGCCGCCTGAATCAGCGGCACGGTTTTACGCACATGATCGCGGGAAGCCAGTTCAGGCACTACGCCGCCGTAGTCAGCATGTAATTTCACCTGACTATACAATTGGTTGGCTAACAGACCTTTTTTGTCGTCGTAAATAGCGATGCCGGTTTCATCGCAGGATGTTTCAATACCCAGTACACGCATGACTTGTTTTACCTCGCTCTAATACCGCGCAGTGTAGGTCGAATGCGGGTGGATGTATACCCTCAGTCCCGACTTCGTGTATACTCCCTCACCTTATAAAAGTCCCTTTCAAAAAAGGCCGCGGTGCTTTACAAAGCAGCAGCAATTGCAGTAAAATTCCGCACCATTTTGAAATAAGCTGGCGTTGATGCCAGCGGCAAACCGAATTAATCAAAGGTGAGAGGCACATGCCGGTAATTAAAGTACGTGAAAACGAGCCGTTCGACGTAGCTCTGCGTCGCTTCAAGCGTTCCTGCGAAAAAGCAGGTGTTCTGGCGGAAGTTCGTCGTCGTGAGTTCTATGAAAAACCGACGACCGAACGTAAGCGCGCTAAAGCTTCTGCAGTGAAACGTCACGCGAAGAAACTGGCTCGCGAAAACGCACGCCGTACTCGTCTGTACTAATCTTTTGAGAGCGGGCTGCTCTCAATTCAGATCGAGTTGTAGTTGTAAGGCCGTGCTTCCGAAAGGAATGCGCGGCTTGTTTTCGTTTATGCATTAGCATATACACAAAATCATTCATGCTGCGTCCAGGCGGCAAGAGAGCAAGTCCCCGGCGCTTACGCAAGTCAGCGACAGGGGTGAGCGAACGTAGCCAACACTACGGCAGCCTGAAGAATGACGTGTATAAAAGGGGCATATGGCTGGACGAATCCCACGCGTATTTATTAATGACCTGCTGGCGAGAACCGATATCGTCGATCTGATCGACGTGCGCGTAAAACTCAAGAAACAGGGCAAGAACTATCACGCGTGTTGTCCATTCCATAATGAGAAAACCCCTTCTTTCACCGTAAACGGTGAAAAACAGTTTTATCACTGCTTTGGATGCGGCGCGCATGGCAATGCGATCGACTTTTTGATGAATTACGACAAGCTCGAATTTGTCGAAACCGTCGAAGAATTAGCGGCCATGCATAACCTGGAAATTCCCTATGAAGCAGGCACCGGGCTTAGCCAGATAGAGCGCCATCAACGGCAAAACCTCTATCAGTTGATGAATGGTCTGAATGACTTTTATCAGCAGTCGCTTACCCATCCTGCGGCAAAACCTGCGCGTGACTATCTGCAAAAGCGCGGTCTGAGCGCTGAAATTATTCAGCGTTTCGCCATTGGCTTCGCGCCGCCTGGTTGGGATAACGCGTTAAAGCGCTTCGGTAATAACAGCGATAACAAGGCATTGTTGCTGGATGCCGGAATGCTGGTCAATAACGAGCAGGGCAGCACTTACGATCGTTTCCGTAATCGGGTCATGTTCCCTATTCGGGACAAACGCGGCAGGGTGATTGGTTTTGGCGGTCGAGTTCTGGGGAACGACACGCCGAAATACCTTAACTCTCCGGAAACGGACATTTTCCATAAAGGCCGCCAGCTATATGGTCTTTATGAGGCTCAGCAATATAGTGCTGAACCGCAACGCTTGCTTGTGGTCGAAGGTTATATGGATGTCGTCGCACTAGCGCAATACGACATTAACTATGCGGTTGCTTCGCTAGGTACCTCAACCACGGCAGACCATATGCATATGTTATTCCGGGCGACGAACAACGTGATTTGCTGTTACGACGGCGACCGGGCTGGCCGTGATGCCGCCTGGAGAGCGCTGGAAACAGCAATGCCTTATATGACCGACGGTCGGCAGGTACGCTTTATGTTTTTACCTGACGGCGAAGACCCGGATACGCTGGTGCGTAAAGAAGGCAAGGCGGCTTTTGAAGCGCGGATGGAGCAGGCGCAGCCGCTCTCTACGTTTCTGTTTAATAGCCTCCTGCCGCAGGTGGATTTAAGCTCGCCGGATGGCAGCACGCAGTTAGCCGCACTGGCGCTGCCGCTCATTAATCAGGTGCCTGGCGACGCGCACCGTATTCAGCTGCGCCAGACGTTGGGGCTGAAGTTAGGCATTTTCGATGATAGTCAGCTTGATCGTTTAGTGCCAAAACAGGCGGAAAGCGGCGTTTCCCGCCCGGCTCCGCAGCTAAAACGCACGACCATGCGTATACTGATAGGATTACTGGTGCAAAACCCGGATCTCGCGCCGTTAGTGCCGCCCTTAGACGCGCTGGATCAGAATAAGCTGCCTGGACTTGGCTTATTTAAAGAATTGGTCAAAACTTGTTTGGCTCAGCCAGGTCTTACTACCGGACAACTTCTGGAACTCTACCGTGGCACAAATGATGCTGCGACCCTTGAAAAATTATCGATGTGGGACGATATAGCAGATAAGGCGATTGCCGAAAAGACCTTTACCGACTCACTCAACCATATGTTTGATTCGCTGCTGCAACTGCGACAAGAAGAGCTGATCGCTCGCGATCGCACTCACGGTTTAAGCAGCGAAGAACGCCGAGAGCTCTGGACTTTAAACCAGGAGCTGGCCAGAAAATGAATTTAACGGCTTAAATGCCGCATATCGATCGGGAAGCCCCCGACAGCCGCAGTGAGAGGCAGCGGCCAAAATATAAGTATGCCCTCGCTTTAAATGTCGACAGCTATACCGTCGACACCAATCAAACGAATAAGTGTGGATACCGTCTTATGGAGCAAAACCCGCAGTCACAGCTGAAACTTCTTGTCACCCGTGGTAAGGAGCAAGGCTATCTGACCTATGCTGAGGTCAATGACCATCTGCCGGAAGATATCGTCGATTCAGATCAAATTGAAGATATCATCCAAATGATCAACGACATGGGTATTCAGGTAATGGAAGAAGCGCCTGATGCCGATGATCTGCTGCTGGCTGAAAATACCACCAGCACCGATGAAGATGCGGAAGAAGCTGCTGCACAAGTTCTGTCCAGTGTTGAGTCTGAAATCGGTCGTACGACTGACCCGGTACGCATGTATATGCGTGAAATGGGCACTGTTGAACTGTTGACCCGGGAAGGCGAAATCGACATCGCTAAACGTATCGAAGACGGGATCAACCAGGTTCAATGCTCCGTTGCCGAATACCCGGAAGCCATTACCTATCTGCTGGAACAGTACGATCGCGTTGAGGCTGAAGAGGCTCGTTTGTCCGATCTTATCACCGGCTTTGTCGATCCGAACGCGGAAGAAGAGATGGCGCCGACCGCAACTCACGTCGGTTCTGAACTCTCCCAGGAAGACCTGGATGATGACGAAGACGAAGATGAAGAAGACGGCGACGATGACGCCGCCGATGACGACAACAGCATTGATCCTGAACTGGCACGCGAAAAATTCGCTGAGCTGCGCGCGCAATACGTCGTTACGCGCGACACCATCAAAGCGAAAGGCCGCAGCCATGCTGCCGCGCAGGAAGAGATTCTGAAGCTGTCTGAAGTGTTCAAACAGTTCCGTCTGGTACCGAAGCAATTCGACTATCTGGTCAACAGTATGCGCGTGATGATGGATCGCGTGCGTACTCAGGAACGTTTGATCATGAAGCTCTGCGTCGAGCAGTGCAAAATGCCGAAGAAGAACTTTATCACGCTGTTTACCGGTAACGAAACCAGCGAAACCTGGTTCAATGCCGCTATCGCGATGAACAAACCGTGGTCGGAAAAACTGCACGATGTCGCGGAAGAAGTGCAACGCTGTCTGCAAAAACTGCGGCAGATTGAAGAAGAGACCGGTCTGACCATCGAACAGGTGAAAGACATCAACCGTCGCATGTCCATCGGGGAAGCGAAAGCCCGCCGTGCGAAGAAAGAGATGGTTGAAGCGAACTTACGTCTGGTTATTTCTATCGCTAAGAAATACACCAACCGTGGCTTGCAGTTCCTTGACCTGATTCAGGAAGGCAACATCGGTCTGATGAAAGCGGTAGATAAGTTCGAATACCGTCGCGGTTACAAGTTCTCCACCTACGCAACCTGGTGGATCCGTCAGGCGATCACCCGTTCTATCGCGGATCAGGCGCGCACCATCCGTATTCCGGTGCATATGATTGAGACCATCAACAAGCTCAACCGTATTTCTCGCCAGATGCTGCAAGAGATGGGCCGCGAGCCAACGCCGGAAGAGCTGGCTGAACGGATGCTGATGCCGGAAGATAAAATTCGTAAGGTGCTGAAGATTGCCAAAGAGCCAATCTCCATGGAAACGCCGATCGGCGACGATGAAGATTCGCATCTGGGTGATTTCATCGAGGATACCACCCTCGAGCTGCCGCTGGACTCTGCCACTACCGAGAGCCTGCGCGCCGCCACTCACGACGTTTTGGCTGGCCTGACCGCTCGTGAAGCGAAAGTGCTGCGTATGCGTTTCGGTATCGATATGAACACCGACCACACGCTGGAAGAAGTGGGTAAACAGTTCGATGTTACCCGCGAACGTATCCGTCAGATCGAAGCGAAGGCGCTGCGTAAACTGCGCCACCCGAGCCGTTCTGAAGTGCTGCGCAGCTTCCTCGACGATTAATTCGCCGCACAGGTATAAACGCCGCCGCAAGGCGGCGTTTTTTTATCAGGTCATGCGCAAGCGCCCTATTTGGCCTACAGAATTTCTACACAGCGCGAGTATTCGCGCCCTCATTCCCCATTGCTATAGCCCACGCATAATGAGCGCTTGATCCAGTTCGCGATAGGCCTCGACCAGTTTTTCCGTTTTAATTCGGTTTAAGCCGCTGGGATTCGGCAACACCCACACCATCGTCGCGCCAATGGCGATCTTTTGTTTACCCCAGGCGATACCGCGCTGGCTGAATCCCTGTTCAAAAGCCTGTTTACCAAGCACCGCCAGCGCCGCGGGCTGATAGTCCTCTATCTTTTCAATCAGGTTGCGTCCGCCGCTACGTAATTCATGCAACTTCACCTCAGTCGCTTGTACCGTCGGTCGGTCGACGAGTTTCGTTACCCCGCAGCGAAAATCCAGTAATTTTTCCGCCTCTTCCGGTTTCAACTGTCGATCGGTGAAACCGGCCAAATGAATAACTTTCCAAAAACGATTCGCGGGATGCGCAAACGGAAAGCCGGTATTCGCCGAGGAGAGTCCCGGATTGATGCCGCAAAAAACCACCCGTAGCCCTGGCGCCAGTATGTCCTTAACCATTATTACTCCTGAGCAATACAACGTTCTTTAAGTATAACGGGTTGAAAACACATTGTTTATAAAAACAGCACCCGCACGGTTACGGCTGGATTACAGCGTAAAGTTACATTATAATCCACCGCCACGGCCCCTTAGCTCAGTGGTTAGAGCAGGCGACTCATAATCGCTTGGTCGCTGGTTCAAGTCCAGCAGGGGCCACCAAATATCAAGGATTTGCGAGGAATCGCGAATTTAAAGAATCTCTAGGATACCTATAGGATACTTTAACTAGGTATTTTGGAGTAACGGTTTGGCTAAAAGCCTAAACGTCCAGTTGGGTCGTAGCGGCCTCTTTCACTGGAAGATGTTCTAAGAACACAAGCGCTACGGGTCTGTATTTCTTGCTCCCAACTCTTCATGAGACGGCAGGAACCCCTAATGGAGGTCTCAATGACTAACTCTATTAAGGGCTCAGACCTGCTGTCAAAGCGTATGCTTGCCTTGAGTGGCTTGCTAATGACGCTAAGCAATATTGGTCTAAGCCCATTTGTTGCTCTGCCAGTTAGTGTTGCTCTTGTCTATGTATTACGTAAGTAACAGCGTAACAAGCCCGGCCCGGCGAAAGCCGGGCCACCCACTCTTAGAGTGCTTCATCCTCACTTAACATTTCTGGCGCTAAATCCAAAAGTTCAGAGACTTCACTTAATCGCTTCTTAGAAAACATCCAAGCTTTCCCACCCCAACGAACAGTTATCCATTTTCCGCTCAGTTCTTTAAGTTGTTCCGCATAATCATTTGTGTCTCCTACCACTACAAACGCCTTTTCGGTGTAATCAATTAAGCGGATCTCATTAGAGCTAGTAGTTTTTTTTACCTTAGCTTTTGGGCTCGAAGTAGCAAGCGTAGAGCTATCGGCATCAAATTTCTTATCTTCGTGACTTTTCGCTGCCTTGACAGCTTTCACATCCACCACTGTGTTAACTGAAACTTCTCGCAAAACGATTGTTAACTGACGCGATAGCTTCATTTTAAGCTCATCAACATTCGTATATTGCTCTTGTATCCCTTTGTCTCTGATGCTTTTTTTAAATTCTTTTAATTTCTCAAGCTGTTGTGTATCAATAAGATCGAGATCCACTTGTTTTTTTGAATAGTAAAGCATCACTGGTTTTTGTTGTTTCAAAAACCACTTAATCTCCTCAACGGTGCCACTTTCTTCAACACCTGTTGGAGACCCTAAACGAGTCCAAAAAGCACCAATTAACATATCGCAGTTTCTAACCACCTGATTGTTAATGATGCCCTGCGGCCTATCCCCCATTGTTGGAGCACTGTGGGACTCCCACCTTACTGGTAACAATACAAAACCAGTCGTTTGTGAATTTAAGGCATTCCATTCATAAAGACTCTCTGTAATAGCTTCCCTTTCTTCAGGTACATCTGATGGAGATGCAATTAGCACATTCAACACAGTTGCCGAAAATGACATTTTAATTTCCTCATCGTTCTAAATATGCAGTAACGAGTAACGTTTTTACATTCATGCTTTTACGTTTAAATTAACATCAAAAGCATTCTATATACCATTGAACTTCAACAATCTTTCTTTGTGAAACATGCTCATATCAAAAGCGAATTCTTCATGCTCTGCCTGGAAAGTACCGAACGCCATCAACGCTGCGACCGCAGGATCGATCTTGTTACCGGATTTCTTTTTGTTAGGTTTTATGTTGGCGTTAGCGTCGGACTCCATCACCACGTTACCCATAGCCCAGGACAGAACCGGATCGCCACGATGGCGTAATACCTTACGGTTAACGAACACCTCAAAAGATTTAGCAACCGGGCTGAACCGCAGATAAGTTTGCTGGAAAGGCTCCACATCGAGCCCCGCCCCCTGTAACTGGGTACGCAAATGCGTCGCGTTCCACGTATCAAAGCCCACCAGCCGGATACTGAATTTTTCAGCATCTCGCAGGATATCATCACGGATGCGGTCATAGTCGATACAGTCGCCGGGCGTGGTGCGTATCCAGCCCGCGTTCACCCACTGGCGATAGATGGTGCGGTTTTTGTTAGCGACGTTAAGCAGCTGCGCTTCCGGCAGATAATGACGGGTAAGAAGTCGGATCTCCCTGTCGAACGGGAAAGCGTAACTTACACTGGTAATATCGCTGGTTGAGGACAGATCAAACCCGGCGTAACACTCCATTCCGGCCAGATCTTCTTCAGCATAATCGAGTGCACAGGCATCCCATGCCCCGGCCCCCATCCACGGCGTGGATCCCTGACACCAGATATTGAAACGTTTGGTCAGCATTTCCACCCACTGCGACGGTATGCTACGAGCTTTCTGGATGGTGGATTCCAGTTTCGCGGCGTCAACGGACACATGCAGGTTAGGGTTAGCCTTGCTCCACATTTCCGGCTGTTCAACCTCGCTTTCGTCGTCCAACTCGTAGATCAGGACAAACAGAGAATCGTTGCTCTCTTCCCCGGCCAGAATCTGGCAGCAGTAGTCATAATGCTGTTTACAGGCGGAAACGACGTTACTCCCGGCAGTAGTGATGGCGAACAAAATCGCCTCAGGACGTGCGCCCATACCCAGCTCAAGCGCGGAATAAACTCCGTTATCCGGATGAAGGTGGTATTCATCGACAATCGCCAGGCTTGGGTTAGTCCCTTCAATAGTGGCCGCTTTTGCCGCCAGCGGTTTTAACAGGCTGTTGCTCTTCGGGAAAATGATCTTGTGCGCCTGAATATTGACGCGCTTTTTCAGCGGTTTTGACAGCAGGCACATCTGGCGGGCATCGTCGAACACGATACGGGCCTGATCCCGACTCACCGCCGCCGTGTAAATATCCTGCTGGCCTTTTTCCATTACCAGGAACCAGTTAGCCAGCATGGCGGCCACAGTGGATTTGGCATTCTTGCGCGGCACTTCGATAAAGGCGCTGCTGTACTTTCTGCGACCTGTCTCCCTGACCTTAAAGCCCAGCAGATTAGCGAAGGCGAATTGCTGCCACGGTTCCAGCGCGATTGGCTGGCCGCGCAACGGACCTTTGACGTGAGGGCAAAGTCGCGAGAACGCGATAAACCGCTCTACTGTCGCCGTATCAAACTCATAACGGAGATCATTCAGGTCTGAAAAGTACCTTTCGACGGCCTGTTTTACCCGCTTACAGGCCGGAATTTCGCCAGATTTAATAGCGCTGGCGTAATCATTCCATACGGTCAAGTTCGTCTTCCTCTTCAGTTTCAGGCGGGTTACGGCGACGGCTCACCGGATCAAAGCCCAGCAACGACGACATTTTTATGAGAATTTTTTCGGCATCAGCCTTTGCGCTCAGTGCCGGGTTCCGGCTCTCACCGCCCTGGCTGTTCACAATGCTGAATCCCCGTGTGGCAAGGTCTTCCACAGCTTTGCGGTACATCGAATAGTTGACGCAATAAAGCTCAAGGTTGTTCCAGTCGGCAGGCGTCAGATCACCACGTTCCGCCAGTTGCTTCGCCTTTGCTTTCCACTGCTGCGCCGCGATTTCATCAAGGTAAGCGGGCGGTTTCGGTGGTCTTGGCATAAATCACTATTTTCCTTTTCGTTTTATTTTCAAAAAAATCACTGTGCATAAAAATTTGAGGGAGCGGGTGGTTCCTCGCCGGGAGGGGGTTGTCTTTGAAACCTCCCCCACCCCGTTCACGCTGACTCATGTATTCCTGTTCACTCATGAGCAACCTCATAGACCCAGTCGTTGCGGCGCTGCGCTGCTTCTTCCTGTTCCCGGAACATTCCGGCTTTACGCTGCTGCTTAGTTAGCGGGTCCGTTGTGGCTGTCTTGCGACCATGACAGGCAGCACATAACGGCTGGTGGTTACTGGATGGCCAGAACAACACATCACCTTCGCCCTCAATAGGTATGATGTGATCAACGATAGTTGCCTGCTTATAGACGCCAGCACTATGGCAGTGGGCGCACAGCGGATTAGTCTTCAGAAAGAGGAGCCGGTATTCTCCCCATCGGTTGGAGTAACCGCGTTCTGTGCGTGTGCCTCGTCGGCTATCACTCTGCCGTTGTGCATTCCGTTTGTGTTCATCACATTTGCCGGACTTTACCCGTTTATTACATCCGGGCTCTGTACAGCGTCGTAAAGGTTGCCATGGCATTTAATACACTCCAGGTTCCCGGTAGTAGTTCCACAATGACGAAGTGCTAAAGGGAAGCTCGGACGTTTTTTCCGCCGCTATTTCCCGGTGCTCATACCAGTGACCGACCAGTAGCAGACACCCGACCTTCAGCGCAGGATTAAACTCGAGTCCGTCATCAAAACGCCTGCCGATATGTTTCTGGCAAATCTCCAGCGCGGCGACGATATACCCGTTTATCAGGGCGTTCTCATCATCCCCGTCGATGCGGCAATGCAGTTTTACTTCTTCCAGAGTTATTAATTCAGCCATTGGCCACGCCTCCTTTACAAAGGAGCTCAAGACTGGTGCGGTCGTTATCCGGGAGGGCCGCCTCTATACCGTAAATATCACCACTGACTGCGGGTGACAGATATTTCACCCTGTGTCCCTGCTTAACATCACTGCGATAGCGTATCCATATTCTGACTGTGGCCTCAGAGGACCACGAACCGGTAGCCAGAAGCTCCCGGCCAGAGATACCTTTTACCTCAGCCCAGATCGTGGCGTAGTCCACCCAGCGTTTTATCGGTTCTCCCAATGGCCCCTGACTTTGTTCATAGCGCTGCAGCGTTAT
This sequence comes from Salmonella sp. SJTUF15591, assembly GCF_043356435.1. NCBI lineage: Bacteria > Pseudomonadati > Pseudomonadota > Gammaproteobacteria > Enterobacterales > Enterobacteriaceae > Salmonella > Salmonella sp. SJTUF15591. Next base: position 524,492 of record NZ_JBEUJO010000002.1, read on the forward strand.
ACGATGTTTTAATCCTCCGGCTCTCATTCGCTACCCTCCTTACTTTTATTGTTATTTACTTCGATCTGCTGCTTCCATGCCTGGCTGAATTCGTCCCCACCTTCACGCGGTGGCATCCCCTCACGTTCGCGGGCTTCATTCGGATTCATAATCCCGTTTTTAATACCGCGTTCGTAAGTGGCGTAGCGTTCGGTTGGTGTAGCGCGGAGAAGGTCAGCAGAATCGAACTCAACCTGGTAACGGGTACCGGATGCAGGACGGGCCACCAGCAAAGCGGATTTGATTTGTTGTTCGAAATTCGCCAGCCAGGGACGCATGGTCATAGTGAGAAATGCGCGGCTCGCTTCGCTGAAGTTGCTGTAGGTACTGTTGCTGTATTCCTGAAGAAAGATCGGAGAAACATTAAACATACGGGCAATGTCTTCAATGGAAAAACGCCGGGAAGCCAGCCATTCAGCATCCTGATTACTCATGCCCAATTTTTCGTAATCCATTCCTCCTTCAAGAATGGGCGTTTTCCCGGCATTTCGTGCACCCTTGTACCGCTCCAGTGCATCCAGGGCTTTTTTACCGTTCACGCCGTCAAGCCAGTCTTTTGCTTTGACAATGCCCGCCGCCATCATGCCCTCTTTCATGATGTTAGCGCCGTGGCGCTGCTGGGCCAGTCCAAGGCCCAGCGCTTCCCGGCAGATGGTTATCGGTGAGCGCCCCAGAAAACCATCGTCCGTGGCATAACGCAGATGCAGAATCTCTTCCTGAAGATAAGTACGGGTGATTCCGCTAAAGGGTTCAGTAATAGTGTATTTGTAACGGTGTCCGGACAGACGCTCCGGAACTACGGTCCCCGGTGCATATGGATGCAATGATTCAGGCTGTCCATCACGGCCCCAGCGGATCACCGCATAAGCGTTACCGTTCAGCAGACAGTGCCGCATCATCGTGCGTTTAAACTGGTACGGTGTCTGACAGTCGTTCGGCTGCTCATTCAGCAGATAATCAACCGGGTGATTACTCAGCCACTCCCGCGCCTCACGCCCTTTATCATTCGTTACCCGGTAGAGATAACAGGGCATGGTTGCCACTGCTTCACTGATGACCGATACGGCGTTCATGACAGCCGGCAGAGATTCCGCCGTCCCCGCAGATACATATTCGCCGGATCCGGTATTAGGTATGCCCACCATCGCCAGCCATTCATCGATGGCCATGCTGCGTTGTTCTGCCTTACGGCTGAAAGGCCAGAGAGTCCACATATCAGATCTCCACCAGTTCGGCCCAGCGTCGGCGGTTATCGCCATCGCGGCGTAACTCAGGATACTGGGAATAAAGCGAGCGGTGTGCAATTTCCACACCGGACTCCGGGTAAGCAGGCAGAGAAGTGATCGTAATTTCTCGCAGTTCAGCAGCGGTGACGATACGCAGATAAGGCGACTGGGTAATATCCCAGTTCTCTTTCAACGCCCGGAATCCAAACGACATGCCTTCTATATCGCCCCGTTCCACCAGCTCCAGCACATCATTACCTAACTGAGTATTAGGTGGTGTTAGTTCAAATCGCAGACCCGTATCATCTTCCGACAGTATCAGCGTGCCGGATCTGGTACGCCCCAGCAGTTGGGTATAGTCATGTTCAAATAAACAGCGCACATCATTACCGGATGCGAGATAGCCAGCAAATGCTCCCGGCGTAAACTGTTCGCGGAATTCGTCACAGATAATTTCTGACAGGCTGTTCCAGCGCACCGCATAGCCCACCAGCCTGCGCTCTTTGGCGATAAGTTCAGAGGTGCGGATTTCAAAATTAACGGTATCCATAACGGACTCCATAAAGACCAGAAAGGGGCCGAAGCCCCTGTGAATTATTTGGTGGAGGAAGCAGAGATTTCGAGCAGCTTGATGGCGCCGGAATCAACCACACCACCGCCCAGGTATTTATCCGTATGAATTTTGATAAAGCCCGGTTCGGTGATGTTATCCGGGCGGGTGCGGGTGCCTGTCTCATGGTCAACGATGAAATAGCCACGTTTAAAGTCGCCAATACCGATCAGGTCGTCCGGCATGGTTTCGAGATATTCAACCGGGAGGCCCAGCAGCGTATCTGGATCACCTGCCTGTAAACGGTCGCGCCAGATGTAATCCCCGTTACCGTTTTTCAGTTTCTGAACGGAGGCCGCCGTGGTGGAGTTCGTTACCCATACGGCATTTTTGCGGTACTTCGCACGAAGTTTAAATTTCAGGTCAATCAGAAAATCCGCATTAAGTACACTCACGGTGACCTTCTGGATTGTGCCGAACGGACGCGTTTTGTCACCGTCCGGGCTGAGTGGGTAAGAGAGAAAACCCTTCGCTTTTTTCACGCCGTCTCCGGATGCCAGATCCGCTTCTTCGGTATCGACGAAAGCATCGCCAATTTCAGAGGACAGCCAGCCCATGATATCCACACCAGAAAAATCGATAATTTCCTGCGTGGTCTTCGGATAGGTGTAAACCGGGAACAGGCGGATACTGACTTCTTCCAGTTTCGGCGTAGTTGTCTCACCACGGGCTTTTCCTTCCTCGCCGTGGTTCACCCCCGCTCCGCCCACAGAGACAAGCTGTTTAAACTCGTTACTGCCGATTTTTTTCACGGTGCAGATTTTGCGCATAACGGACTCATCGTTAAGCTGCTGCATAATCTGTTTGTTAAGTTCAGGAATAACGGTATAGCCACCGTCCTCCGGAATGCTGGTAGACAGGCTGCGGGCTTCCCCGGTCAGAATGTAGGTACGTAGTTCGTCGTTGCTTACGCCGTTTTCGTTCACCGGGTGGCCTGGCTGGTTACGTTCTTCGCTGGCTATGGCTTCGTAGCGACTGATTTCAGTATCGAGTGTCCCGGCGCGGATGCGGAGTTCGTCAAACTGCGTGCCTTCCTCATCGGTCAGGCTGCGTTTTTCGCTGTCGGCTTTTTCAAGCAGGTTACGCATCTGCGTTTTGATTTCGGTTTTTTGCTGACGTAATTCGAGTAATTTCTTCATGGAGTGGTTTCCGTAACAATTAACGTTGAGACGTGAAACCAGCGCTTTAAGGGATGTCCACCCGGAGAGAAAACCGCGGATCTGCCGGAAGAACCGGGTGGACAGTGGCGGCTCACGTCTGAGGGCCACTCTTCAAGATATGGATCAAATTATCGTTGTAAATGATGTATTTTTACTCCGAACAGTCTTGAAAGATGACGCACAAATAATTTACAAAACAAGCGAGTAAAATTATTATGCGAGACGGAAACCATTAAATTAATAAGGGATTTTATGACTGAAAATGACGTTATGGGTGCCTTGTTCGCTCAGCAAAGGATACAGATTCTTCACATTGGCAAGCATCATGATGAATTTAGCGACGCATATCTCCACGCCTGGGAGTCCGGCGTTTACCCATTGATGAGCGATACCGATGGCAGCGTCCCCCGTAAACCTCACGAGTTTTATGCTCAGTATTTCACCGCATCAAAAGAGAAAGTAGAGTTTCTGTTAAAGCGTCTTGATGATGCTTGGCGTAAAAATGAAGGGCTCACATTTTATGACCTGGAGGATGAATTAGGCGTTCGAGGCTACAGCTCTAAAGGATGGAATAGAGGTGATTTAATCGATATTTGCCGATATCTGTACCTTGACGGTTGCTACGATAATGAGTTTTGGTCTGCGCTAGTTGAGAACGGGAAATGCCCGAGCGAGGCGCTTAGTCTAACTTCAAAATTTCAAAGAGAAGTTGATATCGACTTCTGACTGATTACAGGCCTGGCACTAGTCCAGGCCTGTTGTTTACTTCTCGCTCATCCACATCGGGGGATCTGGTAACAGAGCCCTGTATCCTTCCAAATGCTCAAGTAAGGCATCAAGTTGTTCTGTATTTGTGACGATACGTTCCCCAGAAAGGGTATGCATAATGAAACCGTGCGGATCGTCCCAAAAAAAAGCTTCTTGTTCTAATGCCTCCCGGTAATCAGCAGTAGGCATTGTGTCCAAACTGGTTAGATTAAACTTTTCCATATGTTCAATACGTTCTTCATTTGTGATTGGCATGTCTCGACTCCAGACCTATAAAATTAAATAAATATCCCTTAAACCACTAACCTTTCTGATTTTGAAAATTAACCAATAAATTCAATGCATTAAAAAACAAAGCAAACTTTAAAGTATGCGATACTGTCTATTATATCAATTGACTGATAAGTGGTTGATTATTTAGCTAAGTAGATCCGCTAGATAATTTATCTTATAGAAGGATGTTTTGAATACAAAAAACCCGACCGAAGTCGGGTTGATTTCAAAGCAACTAACACTTAGCAGTTGCACACGGGGATAGCAAATACCTTCGCCCGTTTAGGATAACTCAGGGTCCCGTCAGGGTTGCGTTTGTAGGGTCTAAATATGACCTCACAAGCGTTACCACATTTTGGACAGATTCCGTTAGCCATAAACATTACCTGTTTTTATGTACAAGCTGTAATCCTATCCAGCCTTGTAACTACGCAGGTTAACCGCTATTCTTAAGTTCTCACGCTTAAAGAGCTGCGGTTAATCTGCACTCTGGAAGAAAATCCATTTTCTTCCCCCTAAAGCCCTGCTACCAAGCAGGGCTTTTTTGTTTAGTCGTTTGCTGGTTGTGAAACCGCAAAGGACTCAATAATGGTACTGATCCTTCTCGCCTCGTCTTTGGTCAAATCACGAGGAAGATTACCAATGATTACGGTAAGTTCGTCACGAAGAGGAATCGGCAGTTCAAAGGTTTTGACTAAAGTATTCTGCAAACTGACCGGCGATGATTGGCTGTTTTTCACAGGCGATCTACGCTGCTTCACTGTCACATCTTCGCCTTTCTCATACGCAATAAATTTTGCGACAGCTCCGTTAAAGCGGCTGATGTAGGATTTTTGCGTATCCTCAGCAATACCATTGGCCATAACGTAAGTGTTAATAATGCCGGTCGTATCCCACTTATCTGCAGGTACACTGTCAGAAAGGGACTCTTTAACCAAATAGCAAACGCTACGGACGTTACCTGCAGTACTTGGCGACGCGCCAGTTATGTCAGCATATTGGTCGATAAAACTGTAAAAGTTAGCCTTGGACAAGTCCATAATTCTAACCTCCTTAAGCAGATAGAACTCAACTTGTAAGGATAATGGCACAACATTTCTCATTGCGCAAGATCACAACACACAAGATCTTTAAAAGATCTGTAGAATTAGCATAGTATTGTGAATTGGAGTGATGAGGAGTGAATAGCGATAATGTAGTACGAACAAGCTGAATCAAAGTGTACATAGTACCTTTGCTCGCTTACGTTCTAAAATCCAAATCACCCTTGCCGCTCTTTGCGCATTTCACGCCGCATTTTCTTTTGCCGCATGTGAGTGCGGCAAGCAATATGGGTTAAAATGGCACAAACCCAGTGCTCATGCGGAGTTAAGGACATATCAACTTACCGCCGCACTTTTTCCAGGTATATATGAAAGAAGTGCGGCAACAGCACAGATTTTAAATAATTAGCGCACCAACCGCATTTGCTGCCGCAATTATTCGCCTGAGAGTAGTGTAATCACGCCTTGATAATCGACCTCTATTAGCCCATCGCGGATCAGTTTCTCCAGCCATTTGGTGAAAGGATTTTCTAGCCTTATCTCCCATCATGGCCTCCATATCATCACGCAAAACAGCTTTGTTGCATGTTTCTCCTTTTGCTTTCCTGCTGCGAATACTCTGCCAGAGTGCTGCATGATTGCCCGTCAGATTCTTAATCTCCGCCAGTTCAGGGTCCAACTCCCTTGCTTCACGTGGTATATCACGAACAACCAGCGACGAGACTATTTCACCATCGCGGTCGGTGAACAGTTCTACCGTACGCAAATCGAAAGCAGCTTGTTTGGGTTCTTCTGCATCTTTCATCTTGGTGTAGGTAAGAATTATTGCCCCACCTTCCCCCTCACGCCGAATGTTAAACTCTGCATCAAGTGCAGCCCTGAATGCGCTGGAGCCCCGAGCTCCCTTTGTATCATCCTTACCAGAATGGTGGACCACTAGTAATGTGGCACCGGTTTCACGCTTTATAACGTCGCAGCCTTCAATAAACGCCCCCATATCCCGGGCATCATTCTCATCATTACCGCCAAAACAACGGGCCAGCGTATCTACGACGATCAGGCGTACCGGCTGTCCCGTTCGGTATTTCACATCCTTTGCAGCTTTTATCATCTCTTCTGTTTCCTCACGACGCACCGGGAAGACAGGACGATTGACCAGAAAAAGATTATCCAGCTTCACATGATGCAATTTCTCCCATGCTTTAATACGGCGTGGAACACCGATCCCCCCTTCTCCAACAACGTACATCACAGCACCTGGTGAGACAGATTTTCCAGCCCATTTAAATCCCCCCGCAACATGGCAGGCCCAGGATACAGCTAGAAAACTTTTGTAAGATCCACTGGGGCCGTAAATACTGCTCAGGCTGTTAGCAGGGAGATAGCTTTTTAGCGTGTAATCTTGTTCTTGGTCATATCCATCAGATCCAACGCTCAGCGGCAAACTATGACGCATAGAATCCTCTAGTACAGAATCCTCAATCCGTTCGCGCAAACGTGAAAGATACTCTTTCCAGTTCTCCGGCTGGTGGTCGGGAATCCCCTTGTATAGCTTGGCATCTTGCACTCCTGCCTGCGCCAGCTTCTCGCCAATGGCGTTTATCAGTCTCGGTTCAATGTTCCCTGCCAGATATACACGAGCACTATGCCGCCCCTTATCAATAATTTGCAGGTTATCCAGTTCCGCCAGTTGCTTAGGCCCCAGCCAGACAGGAGGCGTTGTATCTTCGGCAATTTGTTTACCCAGGCCCTCTTCCCATCCCTTTGCATGAGCGTAAGCATCAGCCCCGGCAAAAATGATTGCCTCTGTGAATTTTTCCTTTGGCAGAAATTTTAAGTTCGGAGCACGTTTCATTTGCCAGCTCTCTTAGCAGCAATTAAAGCCCGCAAATACTGAATTTTTTCTACTGTGTTGTTTGACTTGCACCATTCGCTGAATGTCTGACGTTTCACCAGGCTGAACTCCCTTTCAAACCGTTCGACCGGGAAAACACACTCTCCGGAATAACCCTCCCTGATATACGTAATCCGGTTATCAGTAACCATTTTCACCGTTACCCGTTCGCCCCGGTTATCCTTGAAAATATCGCCCGGAAGGATTTCAGGCCGAGTCTGACCACCAGCAGTTAAGCTGTTAATTTTCTTTTTCATGGCGTTAGTCCTTTTTGACTGGTGTTACGCGATAACCGGCGCGTTCAAGAATCAGCTCAAAGAGTTTAGGAGTACCCACAATTTCGTCTGCCATTAATGTCCTAACCGATACCAATCCGTTTAGCGTATAGACCATATAGCGATTGCCAGATGAGATATGATTCATAACCATCCCATCAGACCGACGAACCACGTCAAAAATTTCGTAAACTTGTGGCTGGTTAGGCATGACGCACCTCCATTTTGCCAACATTCTCGAGTTCCCCAGCCACGTGGTAAACCAGATGCCGTATGCCACACATCGCGGCAACAACATCGTCCTTATCCATTTCATGAGCAGCCAGCTCAAGCGCAATTTGTAGGGACAAAACCTGCCCCAACGCGCTATCAACTTCCTGCCAAATGGGGAGGTCATTTATCAGGGTGGTTTTGTTAGCCATGAAGTACCTCCTGTCCGGGAATCGTCAACTCATAGGCGCCGTTGACGTACTGGTACAGCAAACATTCAGAGCGAATCTTTGTAACAAAGGTCAGATCCCTGCGGAAATACCACTCGTGAGCTTCTTCTTCGGTGTCGGCAGCGATGCGGATAACTACAGGCGTGCAGGTCTGTCCTTTCGTTATACCGAGGAATAGCCATGTAAATTTGGGGTGAGTTTGGGTATGCTGTTTATCAGCCATAACTGTTACCTCAACTAACGGTTTGGTTAGACGCCCTGTATGTGTTGCGAGCACTACGGGGCGTTGTTTTTATAGACTCACACATGTTATTGTATATGCCTATTTGAGTTAACCATAAACCTATAGGCATATACATGTCAATATCTCGAGATAAACAACCTAAGGGTGGCGGCAAGTCACCAATGCTACCAATCCGCATTCCTGCTGAACTACGCAAACAATTTGATGAGCTAGCGCAAGCTGAAAACACCAGTACCAGTAACTGGCTAAAGGAGTTAGGTAGAGCGGAGTTACGGAGACGTGGTATTGAGCCAAAAAATTGAATCACGCTTATAATATTGAGATAATTAGTAATGAAAAAATTCAGAACCATCTTTTTCAAGATACTTGGTGCAAAAACATCACTAATCCTATTAATTGTATTCTGCGGTGCAAGTTTTTTATTTGGGCAATATCTTAATGACATGAATTTATTTGCAAGCTCTGGAGCGATCATTTCAGTATTCGGATTACTGTATACAATAAAATTCACAACTTTAAAAAAACTATCTAACCGCGAAGCTGAAATTAACTCACGTAGTGGGGTTACAGGTCCTCCGCTAAGTCCTGAAGAATCTAAGAGAATGAGAGAAGAAAATATTTCAAAAGCTCGCATTGAAGTACGAGAAGAAATAAAAGCAGAGGTCATCGGTGTCGGTTTAACAATATTTGGCACATTTGTTTGGGCATATGGAGGATACATAAAAATCATTGAGCCTATCTCATTATGGATGCATAAGATGTTATAAATAGAAATGAACATCTTAGATAAATAGCGGCCCGGCATGGCCGCCTTTGTTTTATGTGCCATATCCAGCTCCTTAAACCGTCTGCGTTCTGCGGGTGGAATCCAGATAAGCATCCAGATCAGACTTGAAGTAAATGACCTTCCTACCGACCTTATGAAAGGGAATTTTTACCTTGCCAGTATGCGCCCAGTTCGCCAGCGTCTATGGGTTCACACCAAGATGAGCTGCGGCCTCATTACGAGTGAGTCTTTTAGAATAATTCGATTCAACCAAATGCATAAGTAGCTCCGTGTATGTCTGGTTAGCAACGGAGCTACTATAATTTTTTGATTTTTTTCTATAAGGTGAGTACATGATTATGGGGGTGAGGAGCTACTTCCCCCCCTCCCTCAAATATTTTTTTGCTGGCATATTCTGGTGGGATAACCAGATCTGAATTTTTGTTCTGTCTGGGTCTTGGTGGAGCCAGTTTTCCTTTTGTTATCCAATCTTTTAGCGTTTTTTCATCCACTTTATCTTCATAACGTATCAATAATTTTGAGATCATTTTTCTTTTTGAAAGTGCCGGATTATGTTTCCAGGTAGATTTCATAATTGCCACGATTTCATCATATAGGCGGTGTCGTGGGCCAGATGCCGCAATGCTACGCTGCTTAAATGCTGATCCCTCAGCAATTTCTTTATATATAATTTTCTGACAGCGCTCTTTTATATTTCTTCTTTCAATAACTAAAGCCATATCTTCCGCTAATGTAGTAAAATCATGAGCCTCCAATATAAAAAACACCTTGGCCAGTGTTTGCTCTTCAAAATCAGCATCATCCTTTGACGGTTTATCTTTGCGCATTTTTTGTAAAATAGACTTCAAATGCCCACGAGATATTCTGTTGATATCTTTTTTTAGTTCGTTACCTAAGTCTCTTTTATAGTTAAATTGTAGATCTCCAAAATTTCTAGCAGTGCGCATGAAAACATCAACAAAATTTAGCCGTCCAGAATCTAAGTATTTTTCCAGGCTCATGATTTTTCCTCAGCATTGTTAGAATTCAGCAGATCAAATAAAAGCTTACGTTTATCTTCATCACTTAAATTTTCCATGACGGACAGTAACTGAGCATCTATTCCTCTTTTACTTTCCACCAAGCCAGCATATTCAATAACAGCCCGTTCAATTCTGATAGCTGGCTCGAGTAGTTCATCAACACCAAAATGAAGATAGCCCTGAGTAACATCTGCACTTCTCATCGTTCGGTGGTTCATTAGTCGCTTGAGGATATAACTACCAACGCCCACCAGCTCGGCAACTGTACCGAATGTACGGCGGGCATCGTGCCATTTGAATGGGATTGGCTGGAGCAAATCAGGATTGGGGTCTGGGACGGTGGCGGCACTGATTCGATCAATTACATGGCGATATTCTTTAATGACTCCTTTAACTCCAGGAAACACTAAAGCCTCATTTCCGTTTTTCATTTTCAGTCGGCGCCGGAACAGATTCAGCAGAGTTTCAGTGATCGGAAGCTCGAGCGGATCGCCGTTCTTGGTGGTATCTATCCAGAAATAACGACCGCCAATATTTACCCGATTCCAGGTTAGTTCGAATATTTCAGATTTACGCAGCCCGGTGAACATCGACATTTCTACAGCGTCACATATTGCGGCAGCTACATCATCTCGTCCTTCTTCGGCCTTATCACGAACTACAGCGACGGCATTTAACCAACGAGCAAAGTCATGGGTGCGGATGCGCTCTGTCTTTCTGATCGTGCCATGCCACTGACGCTTTGTACTCAGCACCTGTGTTGGCGGGTCAGGTAACAGCGTTCTCCCTTCTTCATCACGATAATGATCATGTGCGAAACGATATACGGCGCGCAGAGCTCTGGCCCACAGGTCAGCCTGAGCTTTGCTACCGCTTCCTACCCCAGCCCTGAGCGTTTCTTTATCAGCGCCAAACCAGACTGAACCATCAGTTACTGCTTTGTGACGATGCTCAACACGATCACGCGAAATAGTAGCGAGGGACTGTTTCATCCAGTCGCCGGAGTAATTTTGCAAGATAGCGCGATATTGCTTTTCGGTTGTGGGTTTAAGGCGGTGGCCACGGTTCTTAATATAGGCATCCAGCGCATCAGCAAGCGTGACAGATGCCTTCTCATTGACACGCTTTTCCACATTAGGATTTTTCCCGGTGGTCGCTACGTCACCCAACATTTCGAGTGCCTTTGCCCTGGCATTATCAATAGTAAGATCCGGAAAACGGCCCAGCGTGGCCCGGATGAATTTTCCATTTCTCTTACGTGAGATACAGAAGCTTTTCACACCACTGGTGCCAATACGGATGCGCAGACCATTAACGATGGTATCGCCGTACTCAACCTGGCCACGTTCGGCAGGTGGGAGGTTTTCGAGCTTAGTTTTCGTAAATTTGAATGTTTCCACAAACACTCCACACCAAGCGATCGGGGTATCCTGAAAATCGCTTGTTTTGCTCTAGGATACCTATAGGATACCGCAAAGGAGTATTTTAGAGTATTTCTGGTTATTTATACAGTATTTTCATATCAATTAAGTTACTGAAAATTATAGATAAGTATTTTCAGGTAAGAAGTTGCATTCTAACTCATAATCGCTTGGTCGCTGGTTCAAGTCCAGCAGGGGCCACCAAATTTTAGCTTTAAAATCATACAATTAAGCCACTCGATAGAGTGGCTTTTTTGTTTCTGACAGGGCTCGCCCCATACCGCTATTTACGATGCCAATAGGCTGCCGCACGTACCAGGTGTGGATCAAACCCCTTTTCAAAGCACTGACTTAAACGTTTTACCGTTTTGCCTTCGCCAGTAATCCAGATGAAATAGTCTGATTCTGGTATTGCCAGCTGCGACAGGCGCGTTTGCAATGCCTGTTCATCGCCGCCAACAACATATTCCACAGTAATATCCGTCAAATGGGCGAGATAATCGCGATATGCGGCATCCTGAATGCTCACCAGCGCGGTTACCGCAGGGCGCGCAGGCAGACGACTAAGCGATTCCAGACGACGACGTAGCGCAGGCATACCGGACTCATCGCAGACATAAACCTGACAGGCATAATCTTCCGGCACCACCAGCGAACCGCGCGGCCCGCCGATCGTCAGTATATCGCCTTCACGGGCTTCCATTGCCCAACGGCTGGCTACGCCGCCATCGTGGATAAAGAAATCCAGCGCCAGCTCGCGACGCGCCTCGTCATACAGCGGCGTGTAATCCCTGGAGACCGGACGAACGCCCTCCCCCCAGATAATGCCTTCCTCAGTGACTGTCGGAGGCGTAAAGCGACAGCCTGGCTCAGGGAAAAAAACTTTCGTGTGATCGTCAAAGCCCAGGGAGGTGAAACCGTCCAGCGCCTCGCCGCCAAGTACGATCCGCTGAAATCCTGCGCTAATACGTTCTACCCGCAGAACGGTCAGCTCGCGAAAACGCAGTTCATTACGAACACGCTGTGGATAGCGTGCGGATGATGTCGTCATTTTTTGCCTTCGTGAAGTAATACGATATATCTAAATTAAAGTTTTAAATGATAATGATTGTTAATCAGTAAAAATGCAACTGTTTTTTGATAGTGTTCTGGCAACGCGTCGCTAACTATAACCTTAGAATAAAATGTTATAAATTAATAGATTATATCAACAATGGCTTTTACCCTTGCTAAAACCCATCATTTAGATATAAATTAGATATATCTAAATAAGCAGGAGGCAATGATGCAAAATCAACATGAAGGGTGTTGCAAAAACCGGGATCATAAGCACGACGGCTGCTGTAAAGATCGAGAACATCAGCATGAAGGCTGCCATAGCGCGCATCAGCATGAGAACGCCAGTTGCGGCGGCGAACACCGTCACGGACACGGCTGTGGTCGTCATGGACAGGGCGGTGGTCGACGCCAGCGATTTTTTGGCCACGGGGAACTTCGGCTGGTCATTCTTGATATCCTGACCCGGGACGCCAGCCACGGCTATGAACTGATTAAAGCGATAGAAAACCTGACGGGGGGCGGCTATACGCCAAGCGCTGGCGTGATCTACCCTACGCTGGATTTTTTACAGGATCAGCAATTTATCACGATTAGCGACGAAGAAGGCGGGCGGAAAAAAATCGCGATTACCGCGAACGGCGCGCAATGGCTTGATGAAAATCGCGAACACCTGACGCATATTCAGGCGCGGCTAAAAGCCCGTTGTGTGGGCATGGAGTTACGTAAAAATCCGCAGATGAAGCGGGCGCTGGATAACTTCAAGGCCGTGCTGGATCTGCGGATAAACCACAGCGATATCAACGACGCGCAAATCAAACGCATTATCGGCGTGATTGATCGCGCGGCGCTGGAAATCGCCGAACTGGATTAAGCGGGCTGCGTGTCCTCTTCGCGGACGCGGAACACGTTAACCAGCTCTTTTAAATGTAACGCCTGTTCGTTCAGCGACGCTGCGGCGGCAACAGACTCTTCCACAAGGCAGGAGTTTTGTTGCGTGGCGGCGTCAATCAGGCCAATCGCGCTGTTAATCTGCGAAATACCGTCAGTTTGCTCGCGGCTGGCCTGCCCAATCTCACGTAATATCACATCCATCTCTTCGACGTTATCCACCATGCCATTAATCAGGGCGCTGGCTTTCTCCACCAGGTGCATCCCTTCCTGAGTCTGACTGGTTGAATCTTCAATCAAATTACGGATTTCACTGGCCGACGAGGCGCTCTTCTGCGCCAACTGGCGAACCTCTCCGGCGACAACGGCAAAACCACGTCCATGTTCGCCCGCGCGCGCCGCTTCAACCGCCGCGTTCAGCGCCAGAATATTGGTCTGAAAGGCAATAGAATCAATGATATTGATGATATCTGACATACGATTTGCCGTATCGTTAATGACGCGCATTTTCTGCGTCACTTGATTCATCATCTCCCCATTGTTTTTCACCACGCTGGCGGCGCCGGCAGAGAGTTTGGTCGCTTCACTGGTATGATCGGCTGTGTTTTTAACCGTGGCGGTAATCTGTTCCATTGACGCCGCCGTTTCTTCAACCGAGCTGGCCTGCTCTTCCGTACGCGCCGCCAAATCCTGGTTACCGGCGACAATTTGCGCCGCCGCCGTGGAGATACTCTCCGAACCGTTTTGCACTTCCTGTACGATATCCAGCAGACGCGTTTTCATCGCCATTAACGCTTGCAGTAGTACGCCTGTTTCATCTTTATAGTCGGTGGTGATATGACGAGTCAGATCGCCATCGGCAATCGCCTCGGCAAAGCGTACTGCGTCATTAAGCGGCCGGGTAATAGAACGCACAATATACCATCCCATTACGCCTCCGGCGGCGATGCTTATCAGCGCCAAAGTGATTAACAGCGTCCGATTATTTTTAAAATCCTCTTTGACCTGCACGCTCGCTTCATGCATCTGAGCGTCCTGAACAGCGATAAGTTCCTGGACTTTGTCCTTATAGACTTTTTGCACCTGCACCGTTCTGGTCATCATCTCCTGAATGGCCGCCTGACGATTATTGCTTTGAATATCTTTCAAAATACGGAATCTGGACTCCAGGTATTGCTGGCGCGCTTCACGGATCTCATTAATGATTTTCTGTGAATCCGCATCGTGACTATTTTCCCTGGAAAGCTCATCCAGTAACGCCGAAATACGCTGGCTTATCTCACTGAGTTCTTTCTGCGAGCTTTGGCTCCAGCGCCCCTCTTCATCCAGTAACATGAGCTGCTGCGCGATGATGAAATCATTAAAATTATCGATTAACAGATTGGCTTTTACCGTGGTGGGATAATCATTGGTAATAATGTCCTGCATACCCGTATTAGCCCGATCAAGGCTAAACAAAGACAGAGCGGAACTCACCACCATGAGAACAATGAATAAGCCAAAGGCCATAAATAATTTTGAACGTATTTTAATGTTATGCAAAAACATATTTTCTCCCTGGGATTGCATATCCTCATACAGGAAGATTTATCGGCAATAATGTTACTAACTTTATGATATTGATCGCTTTTTATTTCGGAACATTATTAGTAAGTAATATTTATTGTTCACAGAAAGATGAACCAAAAGTGACATAAATTGGCACTAATAATGAAAGAAATACGCTAAAAGGTTAACCATTTCTTATTTATCAACTGAGCTTATACCTATTAATAGGTAGACAAGAAGAAGGAATAAATATCACATTATTTTTAACATCACAGGCCACTGATACTCTCTATGATGGCAGGCACCGCCTTCTATCAGAGCGCATCCGCCCGGTAAGCTTGTTGCTACCGGGCGGATGTCATTACCGTTGCTACCTACAAATAAACTTAATGCAGTACCGTGACCGCATCCTCCAGCCGGCTGGCACGGTGTTTTACCATCGCGGAGACTTGTGCGCTCTCTTCCACCAGCGCCGCATTTTTCTGGGTTATGCGGTTCAACTCGTCCACGGCGCGAGTCAGGCTGGAAAGCCCATCTGTCTGTTCCTGCGTCGACTGGCTGATCCGTGCGATAAGCAGGGTGACATTTTGCACCTGGGCTACAATGTCATCCATGGTACGGCCTGCGGCGTGAACCTGCTCGGAGCCTGACTGCACCTTTGTTGCGCTGGCGTCAATTAATTTACGAATATCGTTCGCCGCATTAGCGCTACGGCTGGCAAGATGACGTACCTCGCCAGCAACCACGGCAAACCCTTTCCCCTGCTCGCCCGCTCTCGCCGCTTCTACCGCCGCATTCAGCGCCAGGATATTCGTCTGAAAAGCGATATCGTTAATTAGCGTGGTGATCGTCCCGATACGTTGCGTACTGTGAGCGATATCATCCATCGTTTTAATCACCGTATCCATCGCCTCACCTCCCTGAGTCGCCGCACTACTGGCCGCCATGGAAAGCTTATCCGCAGCGGAAGCCGTCTCGGAATTGAGCTTCACGGACTCCGCCATCTGGTTCATGGTCGTTACCGTTTCCTGAACATTCTCCACGGTCTGACGGGTGTGTTCGTTCAGATCATTGTTACCCTTCGCCAGCCTTTCACTGCCGTTTCTGACGCTGGAAACCTGACTTGATACGTCATTGATCAGCCAGCGGCACATCAAGCCAAGCTGCCCCACGGCCCTCAGCGTCAGCCCCAACTCATCGCTACGATTAAGATGTTGTACGCTGTTGCGTTCGCCGGTCGCCACTTTCAGCGCCTGCGTCGCCACATTTTCAATGGGACGCACAATTTGCCATTCCAATAGCGCCGTACCTGCCAGCATCGCCAACGCGCCCAACAACAACGCCTGCCATGAGGCATCCGTACCAAACAGCGCCAAAGCCAGCATTACGGCCATTAGCCCCATAATGCTACGCACTCGCCAGCGAACAGGCATAGCGGGCAGTTTGCCCAGCAAGCCCTGACGAACCACCAGGCCTTTATGAATACGTTTACTACACCGCCCTTCATTTAGCGCCTGATATAAAGGCTCGACGGCGGCAATCTCATCATCCGTGGCGCGGGTACGGATCGACATATATCCCGTCACACGCCCTTCACGTATCATCGGTACCGCGTTGGCCCGCACCCAATAATGGTCGCCGTTTTTACGCCGGTTTTTCACAATGCCGCTCCACGGTTCGCCCTGTTTTAGGGTGTACCACATATCTGCGAAGGCAGCTTTCGGCATATCCGGATGACGCACCAGATTATGTGGCTGCGCCAGTAACTCGTTTAACTGATAGCCGCTCACCTGGACAAAAGTGTCATTGGCGTGAGTGATATAGCTTTCCAGGTCGGTCGTAGACATCAGAGTGGTATCATCATCCAGCGGGGTATTTAGCTGGCTGACGTAGGGATGAGAAGACATGATAGCGTCCTGTGCAGGTTATCTGGATGTTAATTTTTCGCTCAGATGTTATTTCGGCGCTAATCTATTTATCTTTAGTTGTTAAAATTGCTCTGGATCGCAATTTGCGATTAATCCTTAATATTTGTACGATTTTCACCTCATCCTGCGCCTTATTTTCATTATGAAATTGTTTAGCGTGGACAACCTTTTTCTTTAAAATCTGCCCTGGCTCACCTTTTTCTCACGCTGCCGCTAACGCAACACACCGTAAACCGTAAAACAAGATCTGCTCAAAATGCATCCAATTGTTAACGCATGACATTAAATGTTGTGTAAATGTGATTATTCATGGTGTTTATCCCGATTTTCACTATGGGCTTAGACCCCCGCTAATCCCTGCAATACTTAATTCAGTATCATGTGATACACGGCCCTCTGGAGCTCATTTTGAACAGGTTACCTTCCAGCGCATCGGCTTTGGCCTGTAGCGCGCACGCACTGAATCTCATCGAGAAGCGAACGCTAAACCATGAGGAAATGAAAGCACTAAACCGAGAGGTCATTGACTACTTTAAAGAGCATGTAAATCCAGGATTTCTGGAATACCGGAAATCTGTTACCGCCGGCGGGGATTACGGAGCCGTAGAGTGGCAAGCGGGCAGTTTGAATACGCTTGTCGACACCCAGGGGCAGGAGTTTATCGACTGTCTTGGGGGGTTTGGCATCTTTAACGTGGGGCACCGTAATCCTGTTGTGGTATCCGCCGTCCAGAATCAACTCGCAAAACAACCTCTCCACAGCCAGGAGTTACTTGATCCCTTGCGGGCGATGCTGGCAAAAACGCTGGCGGCGCTGACACCGGGGAAACTCAAGTACAGCTTTTTCTGTAACAGCGGCACCGAATCCGTCGAAGCGGCGCTAAAACTGGCAAAAGCGTATCAGTCGCCGCGCGGCAAGTTTACCTTTATCGCCACCAGCGGCGCATTTCACGGCAAATCATTGGGCGCGCTCTCCGCCACGGCCAAATCCACCTTCCGCAGACCCTTTATGCCTTTACTGCCGGGCTTCCGCCATGTGCCGTTTGGCAATATCGACGCGATGAGCATGGCATTTAGCGAAGGCAAAAAAACGGGCGACGAGATAGCAGCCGTGATTCTGGAGCCTATTCAGGGTGAAGGCGGGGTGATCCTACCGCCGCAGGGATACCTGACAGAGGTACGTAAGCTCTGTGATGAATTCGGCGCGCTGATGATTCTGGATGAAGTACAAACCGGCATGGGGCGTACCGGCAAGATGTTTGCCTGCGAGCACGAAAATGTGCAGCCTGATATTCTGTGTCTGGCGAAAGCCCTGGGCGGCGGCGTGATGCCGATTGGCGCCACCATCGCGACTGAAGAGGTGTTTTCGGTTCTGTTCGACAACCCCTTCCTACATACCACCACTTTTGGCGGTAATCCGCTGGCTTGTGCTGCCGCGCTGGCGACCATTAACGTCCTGCTGGAGCAAAATCTCCCGGCCCAGGCGGAACAAAAAGGCGATACGCTCCTGGATGGTTTTCGACAACTTGCGCGTGAATATCCCAATCTGGTACACGATGCGCGCGGCAAAGGTATGTTAATGGCCATTGAATTTGTCGATAACGAAACGGGCTACCGTTTTGCCAGTGAGATGTTCCGTCAACGCGTGCTGGTCGCTGGTACGCTGAATAATGCGAAAACAATTCGTATCGAGCCACCGCTCACGCTAACCATTGAACTGTGCGAACAGGTATTGAAATCAGCGCGTAATGCGCTGGCGGCGATGCAGGTGAGCGTTGAAGAGGTTTAAAGACGATGCCGGATGGCGCTATGCTTATCCGGCCTGTTTTCCCCGGGTCGCGGCCTCTTTTTTGAATCCCATCACAATCACCACATTCCCCTTTTCCCTTTTACCTCGCGACGGCTACAGTAGTAACTCATCCGACCACATAACAATAATTTTACATACTGGATACGCTTATGAGCTACCCGTCGCTGTTCGCCCCGCTCGATCTGGGCTTTACTACTCTCAGAAACCGCGTGCTGATGGGATCGATGCACACGGGTCTGGAAGAACATCCTGATGGCGCCGAGCGCCTGGCGGCATTTTATGCCGAGCGCGCGCGACACGGCGTAGCGTTAATCGTCACCGGCGGTATTGCGCCCGTTCCCTCCGGGGTCGTGATGACCGGCGGCGCGATGCTGAACGATGCCAGCCAATTAACGCCTCACCGCGTGGTGACCGATGCCGTACATGCGCAAGGCGGTAAAATCGCGCTGCAAATTCTGCACACCGGGCGTTACAGCTATCAGCCGCACTTGGTCGCGCCGTCGGCAATTCAGGCGCCAATCAACCGCTTTATGCCGCATGAACTGACGCATGATGAAATCTTGCAGTTAATCGACGACTTCGCGCATTGCGCGCAACTGGCGCGGGAAGCAGGCTACGACGGCGTAGAGGTGATGGGATCAGAGGGCTATCTGATTAATGAATTTCTCACCCGGCGAACTAACCATCGCGATGACGAATGGGGCGGCGAGTATGCCAGCCGTATGCGCTTCGCGGTTGAGGTAGTACGCGCGGTACGCCAGCGGGTAGGGAACAACTTTATTATTATCTATCGCCTGTCGATGCTCGATCTGGTGGAAAATGGCGGCACGTTCGACGAAACGGTACAACTGGCGCAAGCCATTGAAGCCGCAGGAGCAAGCCTAATTAATACCGGCATTGGCTGGCATGAGGCGCGAATCCCGACCATCGCCACGCCAGTACCGCGTGGCGCCTTTAGCTGGGTGACGCGGAAACTCAAAGGTCATGTGTCGGTTCCGCTGATCGCGACCAATCGCATTAACGATCCGCAGATCGCCGAGACGATCCTGACGCGCGGCGATGCCGATATGGTGTCGATGGCGCGTCCCTTCCTTGCCGATGCCGAATTCCTGACTAAAGCGCAATCCGGACGCGCAGATGAGATCAATACCTGTATCGGCTGTAATCAGGCCTGTCTGGATCGGATCTTCATCGGCAAAGTGACCTCCTGTCTGGTGAACCCGCGCGCCTGTCACGAAACCCACATGCCGATAGCGCCGGCCATACGCAAAAAGAATCTGGCCGTTGTCGGCGCAGGCCCGGCGGGGCTGGCTTTCGCGATTAACGCCGCGTCGCGCGGCCATCATGTCACGCTGTTTGACGCCCAGAGTGAAATTGGCGGTCAGTTTACTATCGCCAGGCAGATCCCGGGTAAAGAGGAGTTTTACGAAACGCTGCGCTACTACCGTCGAATGATCGATGTTACTGGCGTTACGCTGAAACTGAACCAACGGGTGAACGCAGAGGATCTTCAGCCGTTTGACGAAGCGATCCTCGCCTGCGGAATAGTACCGCGCCGCCCGCCGATAGACGGTATCGATCATCCAAAAGTATTGACCTACCTGGAGGTATTGCGCGATAAAGCGCCGGTTGGTAAGCGAGTGGCGATCATCGGCTGCGGCGGGATCGGTTTTGACACGGCCATGTATCTGAGCCAGCACGGCGAATCCACCAGCCAAAATATTGCTGAGTTTTGTACGGAATGGGGAATTGATACCAGCCTGCAGCAGGCAGGCGGTCTGCGTCCGGAAGGCCCGCGCCTGGCACGTAGTCCACGGCAAATCGTCATGCTGCAACGCAAAGCCAGCAAGCCGGGCGAAGGATTAGGAAAAACCACCGGCTGGATCCATCGCGCGACGTTACTGGCGCGCGGCGTGAAGATGATCCCGGCGGTCAGTTACCAGAAGATCGACGACGACGGATTACATCTCTTGATCGGCGGCGAACCGCAGTTGCTGGAAGTGGATCATGTGGTGATCTGCGCCGGACAGGAACCTCGCCGCGAGCTGGCGGACCCGTTACGCGCCGCAGGTAAAACGGTACATCTTATCGGCGGATGCGATGTCGCGATGGAGCTGGATGCCCGACGGGCGATTGCCCAGGGCACCCGACTGGCGCTGGAGATTTAACGACTTTGCCTGATGGCGCTGCGCTTATCGGGCCTATGCCGTCATACCGGTTTTATAGGCCGGTATGACGCTTGAGCGCCTTATCGACGGCGTCCCTGCTTCACCGCTTTCAAAATAACAAACTTATTGTTGGTTGCTATCGTCGCGCAATTACCGAAAATCTTCTTCAGCTTGTGGAAATAGTCCAGATGGCGGTTCGCCACAATATACAGTTCGCCGTTGATTTTCAGGCAGCGGCGGGCGTGATGGAACATCTCCCAGGCGATATTGTCCGTCAGCGCATGTTTCTGGTGGAACGGCGGGTTGCAGAACACAGCGTTAAAACGGAACGGCTCCACGCCGGAGAGCGCGTTGTTGATCATAAATTCGCAGCGTTCGAATGCTTCCGGCAGGTTCGTTTCTACATTCAAACGGCTGGAATCTACCGCCATCGGCGATTCATCGACAAATACCACGTTCGCCTGCGGATTTTTCGCCAGTAAGCTCAGGCCAATCACCCCATTGCCGCAGCCGAGATCGACAATCTCCCCGTCGAGGTTTTCCGGCAAATGCTGCATAAAGAAGCGCGCGCCGATATCCAATCCGGTACGAGAAAACACATTCGCGTGGTTGTGAATCGTCCAGCCTGTATCTTCCAGTTTCCAGCTTAGCGTTTGCGGCGCGTCGGCCAGTTGCGGATGACTGAAGGTACAGTTAATCAGGCGCGCTTTCTTCCACGCCAGCGTCGTCGTGGTTGGGCCCAGCACTTTTTCAAACAGTTCCAGCGTAGAGGTATGAATATCTCGCGCTTTCGCGCCGGCGATAATACGCGTTTGCGCCGTAACGACCTTACGCAAAGCGCGTAACTGCTGTTCCAGCAACGCCAGCGTTTTCGGTACCTTAATCAATACCACGCCCGGCGCCTGCGGGTAGTCAGCGGTACTGTCGAGAAACGTTACGCTGGACTCCGCGATGCCGTTATGGCGTAAATTCTCTCGCGTACCCAGTTCGCTTAAATACGAATCGCCAATACTGTATGGCGAATGCTCCGCCAGCGCACAGCTTAGCGCGCCAAACGTATCATTCAGGATCAGCACCGGGCCGCGAATTTCCGTCTCATCTAACTGTTGCAGCAGATACTCATCGGCCGCCTCCCACGCCAGAAGCGGGTTAACATCATCCGTTTGCGGAAAACGTTTCAGCGTCAGTGAACGGAAACCGTCGTCTACGTGGCTCATTAGGCCTCCTGAATGGTAAAATTGCGGCGTTATCCCTGAAAAGGGTGCGTGAGTATACACTTTTTATCAGCAACATGGAGCTTTGATGACCTCACTAACTTACCTTCAGGGGTATCCGGAACATCTCCTTGCCCAGGTGCGCACCTTAATCGCCGAGCAGCGCCTGGGAGCGGTGCTGGAAAAACGTTATCCCGGCGCGCATGATTACGCCACTGACAAAGCGCTATATCACTATACTCAGGAACTGAAAAGTCAGTTTCTGCGCAATGCGCCGCCCATCAATAAAGTGATGTATGACAGCAAGATCCATGTGCTGAAAAATGCGCTGGGACTGCATACCGCTGTCTCGCGCGTTCAGGGCGGCAAGCTCAAGGCAAAGGCGGAGATCCGCGTCGCTACCGTGTTTCGCAACGCTCCGGAGCCATTCTTACGGATGATTGTGGTTCACGAGCTGGCGCACCTGAAAGAGAAAGATCATAACAAAGCGTTTTATCAGCTCTGCTGCCATATGGAACCGCAGTACCATCAACTGGAGTTTGATACGCGACTGTGGCTGACGCATCAGGCGCTGTCGGCACAATAAATTCTGAAAATGCCCCTTCCCCCGTATCTTTTTAACGGCGTGGGCATAAAATCGGCGCGTTCACATTTCGCTCATTGCCTGCCGCCACGTCAAGGATGACGATCTGTAGAGGGTATTTTTTATCCACCGCCAACGGAACCGCGCAACAACCATGCTCTCACAATGTGCCCGTTTTATCCGCCGCCTCTGTTTTACACGCCGGGCGTTAACAGTGGCGTGTTTTCTGCTTGTCGCAGCAGGCGTCGCGCTTTTCTATTCCAACTGGCTTATCGTCAACGCCTCGCAGCATCTGACATGGAATGACATTCAGACCGTTCCCGCCCGCAACGTCGGGCTGGTGTTAGGCGCTAAACCCGGCAATCGGTATTTTACCCGGCGGATTAATACTGCCGCCGCGTTGTATCACGCCGGTAAAGTGAAGTGGCTGTTAGTCAGCGGCGATAATGGCAAAAAAGAGTACGATGAACCTTCGGCGATGCAGCAGGCGCTGATAGCGAAAGGTGTGCCGGAAGCGGCCATTTTTTGTGATTATGCCGGATTCTCCACGCTGGACTCCGTAGTTCGCGCCCGGAAAGTGTTTGGCGAAAGCCGCATTACGATTATCTCGCAAGCATTCCATAATCAACGGGCGATCTGGCTGGCGCAACAATATGGCATTGACGCTATCGGCGTTAACGCGCCGGATCTGAATAAAAGGCACGGAACCTACACACGACTTCGGGAAAAGCTGGCGCGGGTTAGCGCGGTGCTGGATGCCAAAATTTTGCACCGTCAGCCTAAATATCTGGGCGCTGGCGTCACTATTGGGGCTGATAGCGCACACGGGTGCCCTTCTCGCCAGTAAAATGCCAGAGTGCGTCGCAGCGCACTGGCAAGGGCGGAAAGGCGTGCTACATTGACGAAAAATCCCTTTCTGGAGTCCGCTGACGTTTATGATACGTTTCGCTGTAATTGGGACTAACTGGATCACGCGCCAGTTTGTCGACGCCGCCCATGAAACCGGCAAATTCAGGCTCGCCGCCGTTTACTCCCGTAGTCTTGAACAGGCGCAGTCTTTCGCAAATGATTATCCCGTCGAGCATCTGTTTACCTCGCTGGAAGCGATGGCGCAAAGCGACGCGATTGAGGCGATTTATATCGCTAGCCCGAACTCCCTGCATTTCTCCCAGACACAGCGCTTTTTGCAGCATAAAAAACATGTCATGTGCGAAAAGCCGCTGGCTTCTAACCTGGCGGAGGTTGATGCCGCTATCGCCTGCGCGCGCGATAACCAGCGGGTACTGTTTGAAGCCTTTAAAACCGCCTGCCTGCCCAATTTTCTGCTGCTGCGGGAATCGTTGCCGAAAATCGGCAGAATGCATAAAGCATTACTAAATTACTGCCAGTACTCTTCACGTTATCAGCGCTATCTGAACGGTGAAAATCCGAATACGTTTAATCCGGCCTTCTCCAATGGTTCGATTATGGATATCGGGTATTACTGTCTGGCGTCGGCGATCGCGCTATGGGGCGAGCCGCGCAGCGTTCAGGCGTCGGCGAATTTGTTGGAAAGCGGAGTAGATGCGCACGGCGTCGTGGTTATGGATTACGGCGATTTTAGCGTCACGCTACAGCATTCCAAAGTCAGCGACTCGGTACTGGCCAGTGAAATTCAGGGCGAGAGGGGATCGCTGGTCATTGAAAAGCTGTCGGAATGCCAGAAAGTGTGTTTTGCGCCGCGCGGCGCGCTGATGCAGGATCTGACCCAGCCTCAGCATATTAATACCATGCTGTATGAAGCCGGGGCGTTTGCCCAGCTTATTGAAAACCATGCCGTGGAACATCCGGGGTTGTCGCTAAGTCGCGCCACGGCAAAATGGCTGACAGAAATACGCCGTCAAACCGGGGTCATCTTCCCGGCGGACGATCTGACCCATCCCCTTACTGCGTAAAATTATGTAAATTATATGTTACAGGTCATTGACTCTACGCGTGGCCTGTCATACTTTGTTACGCGCAAAGGGGAGTAACTTCATTGTCGGTCGATCGTCATTACGATGTGTGCAAAACCACATCCGGTCACCGGGCAGCCATAAAGGAATGCGTCAGCGTATTCCTTTATTGTTGTAAGTGAGACCTTGCCGAATGGCAAGGTCTATGCATAAAAGCAGCGGCTAATGCCATTCGGCGTTAGCCGTTTTTTTTTGCATAGGGAGAAATAATGAATACTGTTGGTACGCCATTATTATGGGGTGGATTCGCGGTTGTTGTGGTGATAATGCTATCCATCGACCTGTTGTTGCAGGGACGCCGTGGCGCACATGCGATGTCGATGAAACAAGCAGCAGGATGGTCAATCCTGTGGGTAACGCTCTCGCTACTGTTTAACGCTGCTTTCTGGTGGTATCTGGCTGAAACGCAAGGGCGCGAAGTTGCTGACCCGCAGGCATTGGCGTTCCTTACCGGCTATCTGATTGAAAAGTCGCTGGCCGTAGATAACGTCTTTGTCTGGCTGATGCTGTTTAGCTATTTCTCCGTCCCTCCGGCTCTGCAACGCCGGGTGCTGGTGTATGGGGTTCTTGGCGCGATCGTGTTGCGTACTATCATGATTTTCGCCGGTACCTGGCTTATCACTCAGTTCGAATGGCTGCTGTATGTGTTCGGCGCCTTCCTGCTGTTTACCGGCGTAAAAATGGCGCTGGCGAAGGAAGACGAATCCGGCATTGGCGAAAAACCGATGGTGCGTTGGCTGCGCGGGCATCTGCGTATGACCGATACGATCGAGAACGAGCACTTTTTCGTACGTAAAAACGGCCTGCTGTATGCCACGCCGCTGCTGCTGGTGCTGATTATGGTTGAGTTCAGCGATGTAATCTTCGCCGTTGACAGTATTCCGGCGATCTTTGCGGTCACCACCGACCCGTTCATCGTACTGACCTCTAACCTGTTTGCCATCTTAGGACTGCGCGCGATGTACTTCCTGCTGTCCGGCGTGGCGGAACGCTTCTCGATGCTGAAATATGGTCTGGCGGTCATTCTGGTCTTTATCGGCATTAAGATGCTGATCGTCGACTTCTACCATATTCCTATCGCGATTTCGCTGGGCGTAGTGTTTGGCATTCTGACCATTACGCTGGTGATTAACGCCTGGGTTAACCATCAGCGCGATAAGAAACTGCGAGCGCAATAATCTTTTATCGGGGTAAACCTGCCCCGTCAAAAACGCCCGGCAGCGCGCACCTGCCGGGCGTTTTTGTTTAACATGTCACAATACTGTTAATATAAAGTTATAAAACATGATCGCAGCAAAAAATCCAGGATATTTCGCTTCCCGAACCTTCAACTTTCCTTATACTCAACCAGGCAAACACTTTATTACATCCTGAAAGATGCGCCGTAAGAGCGTGCAGGGGATGACCAGCAACACAATACAAGGAACATGAAATGGCTACGCAACGAGCATCAGGGCTACTGCAGCGTTTAGCGCAAGGCAGTCTGGTTAAACAAATTTTAGTGGGTCTGGTACTGGGGATTTTACTGGCATGGATTTCTAAGCCTGCGGCAGAAGCGGTTGGCTTGCTTGGCACCCTGTTCGTCGGCGCCTTAAAAGCGGTCGCCCCCGTTCTGGTGCTGATGCTGGTCATGGCCTCGATCGCCAACCACCAGCACGGTCAAAAAACCAATATTCGCCCTATTCTCTTTCTTTACCTGCTAGGCACCTTTTCAGCCGCGCTGGCGGCCGTTGTGTTCAGCTTCGCCTTCCCTTCAACCCTGCATCTGTCCAGTAGCGCCCAGGATATCGTGCCGCCGTCCGGCATTGTAGAAGTCCTGCGCGGTCTGCTGATGAGCATGGTGTCGAACCCCATCGACGCGCTGCTGAACGCTAACTATATCGGGATTCTGGTGTGGGCCGTCGGTCTGGGATTTGCCCTGCGTCATGGCAATGAAACCACCAAAAACCTCGTGAACGATATGTCTAACGCCGTGACCTTTATGGTGAAACTGGTGATCCGTTTCGCGCCAGTCGGTATTTTTGGTCTGGTTTCATCAACGCTTGCAACCACCGGCTTCTCCACCCTGTGGGGCTATGCGCACCTGCTGGTCGTCTTGATTGGCTGTATGCTGCTGGTCGCGCTGGTGGTCAACCCGCTGTTGGTATTCTGGAAAATTCGTCGCAACCCTTATCCGCTGGTGTTCGCCTGCCTGCGTGAAAGCGGCGTTTATGCCTTCTTTACCCGCAGCTCTGCCGCCAATATTCCAGTGAATATGGCGCTGTGCGAAAAACTGAATCTGGACAGGGATACTTACTCCGTTTCCATTCCGCTGGGCGCCACCATCAATATGGCCGGCGCGGCAATTACCATTACGGTTCTGACGTTGGCGGCAGTCCATACGTTAGGCGTCCCGGTGGATCTGCCTACAGCGCTGCTGCTGAGCGTGGTGGCCTCGCTGTGTGCTTGCGGCGCCTCCGGCGTGGCAGGCGGTTCATTGCTGCTGATCCCGCTGGCGTGCAACATGTTTGGCATCCCGAACGATATCGCGATGCAGGTAGTAGCGGTCGGCTTTATTATCGGCGTATTGCAGGATTCGTGTGAAACGGCGCTGAACTCATCTACCGATGTTCTGTTCACTGCGGCAGCCTGCCAGGCAGAGGACGAACGTCTGGCGAATAACGCCTTGCGTAGCTAAGTGATTATCGATGCCGGATGGCGTATGCCATCCGGCGTAACGATAGATCTGAATCTCCCAATCCGTAGGCTGTGACGTAAAGCGAATTTATATCCACACGCAACATCCTCGCGTAACGTTATATGTAGATGGCGTCTGCCGCGGCGCTCGGTCAGCGTAAAGTATAAAGTGTCAGCCTGTGTAAATCCTCTCGCCACCCTCCTTTGCGATAAGCAAAATCAAAGCTCAACGACGCGTAATTTCTATAACGGACTTCGTTGACCTTTGTTACAATTAGATGCATTTTGAATTTTTGTGTGTTAGTGCTTGCTTACTTCACAACTTAACAAGGAATAGTTCAGGCCGCGAATTTGCCGTTTCCGCAACGCTGATAAAAACTCCAACTCTGTTGCGGCAGTGCAAACCTCAGATCACCGGCGTGACGTTAACCGATTCTCCAGGAATACTGAATGGAACTACTGACTCAATTGCTGAATGCCCTGTGGGCTCAGGACTTTGAAACACTGGCCAATCCTTCCATGATTGGCATGTTATATTTTGTGTTATTTATGATTTTGTTTCTGGAAAATGGGCTGCTCCCTGCCGCCTTTTTGCCTGGCGACAGCCTGTTGATCCTGGTCGGCGTGCTGATCGCCAAAGGCGCGATGGGTTATCCACAAACCATTTTGCTGCTTACCGTCGCGGCCAGCCTGGGTTGCTGGGTCAGCTATATTCAGGGCCGCTGGCTGGGGAATACCCGCACCGTGCAAAACTGGCTCTCTCATCTCCCCGCACATTATCATCAACGCGCCCATCACCTTTTCCATAAACACGGCCTGTCGGCACTATTGATAGGCCGTTTTATCGCGTTTGTCAGAACGCTGCTGCCCACCATTGCCGGCATATCCGGCCTGAATAACGCGCGCTTTCAGTTCTTCAACTGGATGAGCGGCTTGTTGTGGGTGCTTATCCTGACGTCGCTGGGCTATCTGCTGGGCAAAACGCCCGTCTTTATGAAGTATGAAGATCAGCTAATGTCATGCCTGATGCTGCTGCCCGTGGTGCTGCTCTTTTTTGGCCTGGCGGGTTCGCTGGTCATGCTGTGGAAAAAGAAGTATGGGAGCCGGGGATAACTTATGCTTAAACCACGCATAACTGCCCGACAACTCATTTGGATCAGCGCTTTTCTACTGATGCTGACCATACTCATGATGACGTGGTCAACGCTGCGTCAGCAAGAGTCGACGCTGGCCATTCGCGCGGTTAACCAGGGCGCCAGTATGCCAGACGGCTTCTCAGTTCTGCATCATCTGGATGCGAACGGCATTCATTTTAAAAGCATTACGCCTAAAAATGACATGTTGCTCATTACCTTCGATTCCCCTGCGCAAAGCGCCGCAGCAAAAACAGTGCTTGATCAAACGTTACCACACGGTTATGTCGTCGCTCAGCAGGACGATGACAACGAAACGGTACAGTGGCTGTCCCGCTTACGGGAAAGCTCACACCGCTTTGGCTAATCTCCAGGAATCCGAATCATATCACTCACTTTGGTGATTTCATTGTTTAATGACTATGATTAATAAAGCGGTGTTTAACCCACCGCGTTATTATCGGGATCACCGCCCCGGACAACGGGTCCGAACATAAGGGAAAGTTCAGGAATGAAATACCGCATCGCTTTGGCTATCACGCTTTTTACACTTAGCGCCGGTAGCTACGCTAATTCGCTTTGTCAGGAAAAAGAGCAGGATATACAAAAGGAAATTAGCTACGCTGAAAAGCACAACAATCAGCGCCGTATTGAGGGTCTGAACAAGGCGCTCAGCGAAGTACGCGCCAATTGTACTGACAGCAAGCTGCGCGCCGAGCATCAGAAAAAGATCGCTGAGCAAAAAGAAGAGGTAGCCGAACGCCAACGTGATTTAGCCGAGGCAAAAGCAAAAGGCGATGCGGATAAAATAGACAAACGTGAACGTAAGCTGGCCGAGGCTCAGGATGAGCTAAAAAAACTTGAGGCCAGAGACTACTAAATTAACGCCGAATGTAAATACTCACTCACCTGGAGAAAACTATGTCGAAAGATAACACTACGGAACATCTGCGCGCTGAGTTGAAATCCCTGACCGATACGCTTGAAGAAGTGCTGAGCTCTTCGGGCGAAAAGTCGAAAGAAGAGTTGAGTAAGATTCGTAGCAAAGCCGAGCGCGCGCTGAAAGAGAGCCGTTACCGCCTGGGCGAAACGGGTGATGTGATTGCCAAACAGACTCGCGTCGCCGCCGCCCGTGCCGATGATTATGTGCGCGAAAATCCCTGGACAGGCGTAGGCATTGGCGCCGCTGTCGGTCTGGTGTTGGGCGTACTGCTGACGCGTCGTTAATTATGGCGGACTCTCGACAGGCACAAGGACCAGGCAAAAGCGTACTGGGTATCGGGCAGCGGATTGTCACCATTATCGTTGAGATGGTGGAAACCCGGCTGCGACTGGCGGTAGTAGAACTGGAAGAAGAGAAAGCGAACCTCTTTCAGCTTTTGCTGATGGTAGGTCTTACCATGCTCTTCGCGGCGTTTGGCTTAATGAGCCTGATGGTTCTGGTCATCTGGGCTATCGATCCTCAGTACCGTTTGAACGCGATGATCGCTACCACTGTTGTGCTGTTAGTGCTTGCGCTAATCGGCGGCATCTGGACTTTGCGCAAAGCGCGTCAGTCCACGCTATTGCGCCATACGCGGCACGAACTGGCTAACGATCGGCAAATTCTGGAGGACGATCAGTCGTGAGCAGCAAAGGCGAACGCGAAAAACGTAAAGCGCTGCTTCTCAGTCAGATCCAGCAGCAACGGCTGGATCTGTCCGCCAGCCGTCGCGACTGGCTGGAGACCACCGGCGCGTACGATCGCGGCTGGAATACGGTGTTAAGCCTGCGCTCCTGGGCGCTGGTCGGTAGCAGCGTAATGGCCATCTGGACCATCCGTCATCCTAATATGTTGGTACGCTGGGCGAAACGCGGCCTGGGTATCTGGAGCGCCTGGCGCCTGGTAAAAACTACCCTCCGTCAACAACAGCTCCGCGGTTAATATCTTTTCTTTTATAGCATCGTGCCATCAGGTTATCGCCCGATTACACCTGGTGGCGCGATACTTTTATGCATATCGTCTCTTTATCAATTACTCAAATTTTTTGAAAAAATTTGGCAATTTTCCTTGCTAACAATTCCTGCACGCCACGTTTATGATTCTCTCCAGCGATAACAATGACGCGCTAAACCGCGCCATTGCTCATGAAAATAGCAGCAGCAGCCGAATCGGCCTCCTGGAGAATAAAATGAAAAAATTAGAAGATGTTGGTGTACTGATAGCGCGTATTTTAATGCCAGTTCTGTTTATTACCGCAGGATGGGGAAAAATTAGCGGCTATGCGGGCACACAACAGTATATGGAAGCGATGGGCGTACCAGGATTCCTGCTGCCGCTCACCATACTGCTTGAGTTCGGCGGCGGTCTGGCGATTCTGCTGGGGTTCCTCACCCGCACCACTGCGCTTTTCACCGCTGGTTTTACGTTGCTGACGGCATTGATCTTCCATAGCAATTTTGCAGAAGGTGTAAACTCGCTGATGTTTATGAAAAACCTGACCATTGCCGGCGGATTCTTATTACTGGCGTTAACCGGGCCTGGCGCGTTCAGCCTTGACCGTCTGCTGAATAAAAAGTGGTAAGCAATCTATACTCAATTAAAAAAGCGAGGGAATAGCGCCTCGCTTTTGTCATCTGAAGGAGAGAGACATGGGACAACTGATCGATGGCGTCTGGCACGATACCTGGTATGACACCAAATCTTCCGGGGGGAAATTTCAGCGTTCAGCGTCGGCTTTCCGCAACTGGCTTACCGCTGACGGCGCGCCCGGACCTTCCGGCGAAGGCGGATTCGCCGCAGAAAAAGATCGTTACCATCTGTACGTTTCCCTTGCCTGCCCCTGGGCGCATCGCACGCTCATTTTCCGTAAACTGAAAGGTCTGGAGCCGTTTATTCCGGTTTCCGTCGTGAATCCATTGATGCTGGAAAACGGCTGGACGTTTGATGATACTTTTCCGGCGGCCACCGGCGATACCCTCTATCAGCATGAATTTCTCTACCAGTTGTATCTGCACGCCGATCCACACTACAGCGGCCGCGTCACCGTACCGGTCTTATGGGATAAAAAAAATCATACTATCGTCAGCAACGAGTCCGCCGAAATCATTCGTATGTTTAACTCCGCCTTCGATGGGCTGGGCGCTAAAGCCGGGGATTACTATCCCCCCGCGCTGCAAAGCAAAATTGACGAGTTAAACGGCTGGATTTATGACAACGTTAATAACGGCGTTTATAAAGCAGGCTTCGCCACCAGCCAGCAAGCGTATGATGAAGCGGTAGAAAAGGTGTTTACTGCGCTGGCGCGCCTGGAGCAGATTCTCGGACAGCACCGCTATCTGACGGGCGACCAGTTGACCGAGGCGGATATCCGCTTATGGACGACCCTGGTACGCTTTGATCCGGTTTACGTGACTCATTTCAAATGCGACAAATACCGAATCAGCGACTACCTGAATCTGTACGGTTTCCTGCGCGATATCTATCAAATACCGGGCATTGCTGAAACCGTTAATCTTGACCATATTCGTCACCACTATTTCCGTAGCCATAAAACGATTAACCCCACAGGCATCATTTCCATCGGACCGTGGCAGGATCTGCTCGAACCTCACGGGCGCGACGTACGCTTTGGCTAATTTCAGGCGTCCTCCGGGACGCCTTATTAATAAATACCACAAATATTTACCAACATTTCATTCGCGGCTATTCTTAGTTTGATTACTTTAAAAACAAGTGATTGAACCATTATTGAGGCGAAAATGGATTGGTATTTAAAGGTTTTAAAAAATTATCTGGGATTTGGCGGCCGCGCGCGACGCAAAGAGTACTGGATGTTTATTCTGGTCAATATCATCTTTACCTTTGTGTTGGGCCTGCTGGACGCCATGCTTGGCTGGCAACGCGCCGGGGGTGAAGGCGTTCTGACCACCATTTACGGCGTTCTGATCTTTTTACCGTGGTGGGCCGTGCAGTTCCGTCGTCTGCATGACACTGACCGCTCCGCATGGTGGCTACTGTTGCTACTTATCCCCATTATCGGCTGGCTTATCATCATCGCGTTCAACTGCCAGAATGGTACGCCGGGCGACAACCGCTTCGGCCCCGATCCGAAACGTTTTTCCTGAGGGCGGCGCGGCGCCGCTTTTAAAGCGCCGCGCGCTATTTATTTTCCGGCGAATAGCTTAGGTATTTCCCGCAGGCACCAGGCTTTTGCCTCTCCCATACTGTCGCGCCGCCAGGCCATAATAATATCGATTTCGCTGGTCGATTCCGGGCTGACCACGCGTAGCCGCCCTTCGGCAATATCCTGTTCCACCATCGAATATGGCATGGTCGCGACGCCAAGCCCGGCCAGCAGCGCCTGACGTTTATCTTCAATCGTGCTTACCGTCAGACGTGGCTGCTTATCCAGCAGTTGCACCGTTAATACCGGCCGCTCGCGCGCGGTATCCGCTACCGCTACGCCGCGGTATTTAACCCGCGTCACTTCCGAAAGCGGCTCCGGCTCCTGATGAATAGGGTGGTCAGGCGCGGCGACATACACATTCATTAACGTATACAACTTACGGGAGTTAATTTCCGACGACGATCGAAAATGCATATCCGGGGCGATAACGATATCCGCCCGTCCCTGCTCAAGCCGCTCCCATGCGCCAGCCAGTACTTCGGTAATCAATGAAAGCTGCGTATTGGCTTTAGCGGCCAGCCGGTCGATCAGCGGAAAAAAAGCAGGCGTCGGTACCAGAGCTTCAGTGACCAGCGTCAGATGCGTTTCCCAACCGCGGGCCAACGCTTCAGCATCCGTCGTTAACTTGTCTGCCGCTTCCAGCAATACCCGCCCGCGTTCCAGCAGCATACGTCCGACGTTGGTGAATTTTGTACGATGGCCGGAGCGATCGAACAGTACAACGTCCAACTCTTCTTCCAGCTTCTGCATGGTGTAACTCAGCGCGGAGGGCACCCGCCCCAACTCATCTGCCGCTGCAGCAAAACTGCCCCGGCGGTCAATGGCGTCCATCACACGCAATGCTTCAAGCGTCAGCGCTCTCTCTTTAGCCATAACGTTCTCATTCAGGAAATTTGAACATACCGGGCAGAATATCTGGCTAACAATGCAGCGTCCAGCCCCTTAACATAAAAGGAAGTAAAGAGAGGTTAATAACGATGATTACGACCCGAACCGCCAAACAATGTGGACAGGCAGACTATGGATGGCTACAGGCCCGCTATACCTTCTCCTTTGGACACTATTTCGACCCTACACTGCTGGGCTACGCGTCGTTGCGCGTACTGAACCAGGAAGTGCTGGCGCCGGGCGCCTCTTTTCAGCCTCGAACTTATCCAAAGGTGGATATTTTAAACCTGATTCTGGACGGCGAAGCGGAATACCGCGACAGCGACGGCAACCATGTACAGGCTAAAGCGGGCGAAGCGTTACTGCTCGCCGCGCAGCCGGGCATTAGCTACAGCGAACATAATCTCAGCAAAGTTAAGTCGTTAACCCGAATGCAACTGTGGCTTGACGCCTGTCCTGAACGGGAAAACGCGCTGGTACAAAAAATCCCACTCCTGGCGGCGCAACAACAGCTTCTTGCCTCGCCCGACGGTGAGCAAAACAGCTTACAACTGCGCCAACAGGTATGGGTACATCATATTACGCTGGAGAAAGGCGAATCGCTTAATTTCCAGCTTCACGGGCCGCGCGCCTATTTGCAGTCGATTCACGGTACGTTCCACGCGATGACGCACAACGAAGAACGCGAGGCATTAACCTGCGGAGATGGCGCATTTATTCGTGATGAACCTAACATTACGCTGGTTGCCGATACGCCGCTGCGCGCATTACTGGTAGATTTACCGGTGTAGCCAGCCAGAAAAGGAGTCGCAAGATGAGCAAAAAATCGGCGAAGAAACGTCAGCCCGTGGTAAAACCTGCCGTACAGGAGGCGATGAGCGCCACTGTGCCGCTGGGCTATGAAGAGATGCTAACCGAACTGGAAGCCATCGTGGCGGACGCCGAAGCCCGGCTGGCAGAAGAAGAGGCCGCAGCCTGAAATCATGCCGGATGGCGGCGCAAGCGCCCGATCCGGCTGATAACAGGTAGACCCGATAAGCGCAGCGCCATCGGGCAACACGCTGCCCCGACGTCATGCCGGGGCGTTATTATTAATGCGCTTTACTGGCCATAATCTCGATGATCTGCTTGTCTGTCTGCTGCATTGAGCGACACGCCAGCGAACACAAATTCGCAATAGATTGTTCGACATTGTGCGCCACAATCCCTTCGTTTCCGGTCACCGCCGTATCATCCAACGCCATCAGTACGGCTTTCCACGCCGCCGACGCGCTGGTAGAGACTTTCATCGCGCAGCTATTCGACGCGCCATCGCAAATCATCCCGCTGACATCGCCGATCATACTGCTGATAGCCATTGCGATAGTGTCATAACGACCATCTATCAGCCACGCCATACCCGCCGCCGCGCCCATCGCCGCCGTGGTTGCCGCGCACAGCGCCGACAAACGCGGAAGCTGATGGTGAATATAGATAGCGCTCAAATGCGATAACATTAGCGCGCGCGCCAGACGCTCGTCATCGGCGCCGACATGTTCAGCAACCACCATGACTGGCACCGTGGCGGTAATCCCCTGGTTGCCAGAGCCGGAGTTGCTCATCGCGGGCAACGTGGCGCCGCCCATTCTGGCGTCTGACGCCGCGCTGGTACGGATCAAAATCGCCGTGGAGAGATCTTTCGCCAGCAGACCGCGATCGCACTGTTTGGCCAGCGTCGAACCGATATGCAGCCCCCAGGAACCACGCAGTCCCTCCTGCGACAACGCGCCGTTTAGCCTGGCCGCATCCAGAATAAAGCGGATAGCGTCAAAGGGCACCGCATTCACAAACGCCAGGATCTCTTCCAGCGAGGTATGAGACAGCACTCCCAGCGGCGAGGTTTTTTCTTCTTCCTGCGCATTATCGGCCTGGGTAAATACCACGCCCTTGTCGGTTTCTATCCGCACAATGTTTGTATGATCGCCGACGATCGTGACACATGCCCAGCTATCGCCGCTATACACTTTCGCCCGTGAAAACAGGATATCGTTACATGGCTCCTGCAACATCACTGCGACATGTCCGGCGGCCAGCATCGCTTTTGCATCGGCAACGGCTTTAGCGGAAGCGTCTTTTAACACCTCCAACCCGGCTTTCGCATCACCGCCCAACGCGCCAAGCGCCGCGGCGATCGGCAGCCCTACCATTCCCGTTCCTGGAACGGTAACGCCCATACCATTTTTCATCAGATTAGGCGAAACCCACGCGTCAATGCGTTCAACTGTGCCGTCAAGTTCAGCCGCCGCCGCCGCTGCCGCCAGCGCCAGTGAAATTGGCTCAGTACACCCCAGCGCCGGTTTTACTTCTTCCTGTACGGCCAGGATAAAACTTTGCCACAATGGATTTATTTTAGATTCAAACATAACAACAACCTTAATCTCAGGTATATCAAGAGAATGCCAGGAACGGAGAAACGCATAGCAGCAGACCGGTAATAATAATCAGGTACAACGAAGCGCCTTTATATTTGTGCAATGCGGGAACCTTGTAGACCAACCATGCCGGAATTAAACAGCCCACCATACCGAAGATAGGGCTACAAATAGAGGTGAAGCTCAGTACCGGCGCGTTGAGCACAATGGCGCTCCAGGCCAGCAAAATAGCGAAAATCATAATGCCGCGCTGTACCAGATTTTCCTTAATCTTCTCGGCGGGCATTTTGCGGCGCAGGATATTCATCACAATGCCTTGCGTCGCTTCGCGGAATCCTAAGTAAACGCCAAAGAAGGCGGTCATGACGGCAAAGATGTTCAGAATTACGCTAACCACTTTGACCCAGCCTGCGCCATCGCCGCTAATAAATTGCGCGGCGATCGCCAGGGCGGAAATATTCTGCTCATAGGCTTTCACCGCTTCGTCATGCCCCATCGCCAGGGTAAAGGAAACCGCATAGAAAAAGACGGTAACGAACAGGACGCCAAACGCGATATTCATGGCGCGCAGCGCTTTATGACGTGCGACCTCAATAGATTTTTCGCGTGAACGGTAAGAGATCACCATTGGGCTTAACGTCTGGATAAACAAAATCGAGGTCAGCGTAAATGGCAGGGTAATAATGGCGTTTTTAATCAGCAGGGCCATCGGCGGCAGCGCGCCAATGTTATACAGATGCCACATACCCACCATAGAGACGCCCAGCGCCGCCACTACCAGTAGCTTGGTCAGCACCATGCCGGTGGAGATTTTGAACAGTAATTTTTCACCGCGTGAGGAAATCGCTACAAGGATGCAGATCAGCACCAGACCATAAAATGGACTATCGGAAAGTAATCCTTCCGTTACGCCGAAAGTATGCAGATAAGAGGCGCTGTCGTTAGTAATCGCCGTAGAATAGACGAACATCCAGATGACGAGCATCACAAAGTACAGCGCGCCTAATAAAATACCCCAGTTTTTGCCCAGATAGCCGCTGATCACGCTGGGGTAGTCTTTACATTCCGGGGATTCCGCCAGCGTATTAATAAACAGCCGCTGGAACAGGTACATGGCCGGATAGCCAATAATAGAAGAGAGTAAAAAGACCCAAAGTCCCATCAGGCCAACCTGGACAGGAAGAAAAACGATCCCTGCGCCAATCGCCATCCCGATACTCATAATGACCCAACCGGTGTCGGTACTATCAAATTTGATGGCTTCACGCCATTCGCTTTCTGTCATCCCTGCCCGACGCGCCGGGGCTGATGCGTCGAGGATTACGCTGGTATTACTAGCCGATTCCATAGAATTCTCGCTCAATGTGTAGGTAGAGGTTTTTTTATTTTTCGTGCCGCAGCAAGGCGATATGCAGAACGTGAGGTGCAGGTACTTTCTTGTAATAAGAAAATCATACGCGCACGATAAGAGAAAAACTTACCAATAAAACGCCTGTATTTATTGTGGGTTAAGAATTATTTTCTATTTACTATTGGTTTAATATTGTTATTTTCTCTATTTGACGCGTATCACAACAAAAAAGGACGCACTTTGGTGCGCCCTTTTCTCATCTTCTGTCTTCTGCGTTATCCCATAGCCTGCTCACTCTGCGCCTGTCGGGCCTATCCACAAACGACTTTAATCGCCAGACCGCCGCGCGACGTCTCGCGATATTTGTCGTTCATGTCTTTACCCGTTTCGTACATGGTTTCGATCACTTTATCGAGCGAAACACGCGGCTCAGAGGTACGGCGTAGCGCCATTCGCGCCGCATTTACCGCTTTAACGGCATTAATCGCATTACGTTCAATACAAGGGATTTGCACCTGACCCGCCACCGGGTCACAGGTGAGGCCAAGGTTATGCTCCATCGCAATTTCCGCCGCAATACAGACCTGCGCCGGGCTGCCGCCCAGCAGTTCTGTCAGCCCCGCCGCCGCCATCGAACACGCGACGCCAACCTCGCCCTGACACCCCACTTCCGCGCCGGATATCGAGGCGTTCATCTTGTACAGCATGCCAATCGCCCCCGCCGACAGCAGATAGCGGGCGATAGAGTTGGCATTGACCGGGCGACGGAATTTGTCGTAATAGGCCAGCACCGCGGGAATAATGCCGCACGCGCCGTTGGTCGGCGCGGTGACCACTCGCCCGCCCGCCGCGTTCTCTTCGCTCACGGCCAGGGCGAACATGTTAATCCAGTCGATGACGTTCATCGGATCGCGGGAGAGATTATCGCTGGAGACCAGCAGACGCCGTAACGCTACCGCGCGGCGTGGAACGTTCAGCGGCCCCGGCAGCACGCCCTCAGTATTCATGCCACGTTCAATTCCGGTCGCCATCACCTGCCAGATGCGGGCAAAGCCAGCGTCAATCTGCTCTTTGCTCCGCAACGCCAGTTCATTTTGCATCATCAGACCGGAAACCGAGAGCCCCTGCCTTTCACACAGCGTCAGCAGTTCGCTGGCGGAATGAAAATCATACGGCACCGATTTTTCTACATCGTGCGACTGACCAAAGCGTTCCTCTTCGACAATAAAGCCGCCGCCAATAGAGTAATACGTTTTGTGTAAAAGCGGCGTTTGCCCGTGCCAGGCGGTAATTCGCATACCGTTTTCATGGCGCGCCAGGGTTTCAGCGTGAAAGAGAATACTGTCGGCGACGGGAAAATCCACCACATGCGCGCCACCCGCCACCGATAAACGGCTGCTGCGGGCAACCTCCTGGATAAACGCCGGAATGCTATCAATATTGACATCCTGCGGCGTATTGCCCGCCAGGCCCATAATGACGGCGGTATCGGTCGCGTGGCCTTTGCCCGTCAGCGATAGCGATCCGTAAAGATCAACCGTGATGCGCGTCGTTCGCGGCAGGTCGCCGCTGTCGATCAGCCGATCGATAAAACATTTTCCTGCATTCATTGGCCCAACGGTATGGGAGCTTGAAGGTCCAATGCCAATCTTAAAAATATCAAATGCGCTAATCATATCTCCCCCTAAGATTACCGTTCAGTGAAGATCCGTCGCGGGGCGATCCACACGATCGCCCCGTTCACGTTACATCGCCTGAGTAAAGGTGCGCGAAATAACGTCCTGTTGCTGCTCACGAGTCAGCGCATTGAAGCGCACGGCATAGCCGGAAACGCGGATCGTCAGGTTCGGGTAGTTTTCCGGATGTTCAATCGCATCCAGCAACATTTCACGGTTCATGACATTGACGTTCAGATGCTGCCCGCCTTCTACCTGTGCTTCATGATGGAAATAGCCGTCCAGCAGGCCGACAAGATTGGTTTTCCGCACCGCATCTTCTTTCCCGAGCGCCGCAGGCACAATCGAGAAGGTGTACGAAATACCGTCTTTGGCGTAGGTAAACGGCAGTTTCGCCACCGACGTCAGCGAGGCTACCGCCCCTTTGCGGTCACGACCATGCATCGGGTTCGCCCCCGGCGCGAACGGCGTTCCGGCGCGGCGTCCATCCGGCGTATTGCCGGTCTTCTGCCCGTACACGACGTTCGAGGTGATGGTCAAAATGGACTGCGTCGGCACCGCATTGCGATACGTCGGCAACACGCTAATTTTTTGCATAAAGCGTTTCACCAGGTCGCAGGCGATGCTGTCCACGCGCTCATCGTTGTTGCCGTACTGCGGATACTCGCCTTCAATAGCAAAGTCGATGGCAAGGCCGTTTTCGTCGCGGATCGGCTTCACCTGAGCGTACCTGATAGCGGACAGGGAATCCGCCGCCACCGACAGTCCGGCGATGCCGCACGCCATCGTCCGATACACATCACGGTCGTGCAGCGCCATCAGCGAAGCTTCATAGCTGTACTTATCGTGCATGTAGTGAATGATGTTCAGCGCGCTAATGTACTGCACCGCCAGCCAGTCCATAAAATGGTCGAGGCTCTCCATTACTGCGTCATAATCCAGCACCTCATCCGTTAACGGCGCGGTTTTCGGCCCGACCTGGATTTTCAGTTTCTCATCAACGCCGCCATTGATAGCGTACAGCAACGTTTTGGCAAGGTTGGCGCGCGCGCCGAAGAACTGCATCTGCTTACCGATGACCATCGGGCTGACGCAACAAGCGATGGCGTAATCGTCGCTGTTAAAGTCGGTACGCATTAAATCGTCGTTTTCATACTGCAAAGATGAGGTCACGATGGAGACCTGCGCAGCATATTTCTTGAATGCCACCGGCAACGCTTCTGACCACAGTATGGTCAGGTTCGGCTCCGGCGCTGGCCCCATCGTGTGCAGGGTATGCAGATAACGGAAAGAGTTCTTCGTCACCAGCGTGCGGCCATCAAGCCCCATCCCGCCAATAACTTCGGTGGCCCAGATCGGATCGCCGGAAAAGAGCGAATCAAATTCCGGCGTGCGCAGGAAGCGCACCATGCGGATCTTCATGATGAAATGGTCGATCAGTTCCTGCGCCTGCTGCTCTGTCAGAAGGCCCGCGTTGAAATCGCGCTCAATGTAGATATCAAGGAACGAGGCGGTTCTTCCCAGCGACATTGCACCGCCATTTTGCGATTTTACCGCCGCCAGATAAGCGAAGTAGAGCCACTGTACCGCTTCCTGCGCGTTCCGCGCCGGGCGGGAGATATCATAGCCGTATTTCGCCGCCATCTCTTGCATTTGCAGCAGCGCGCGACGGTGCTCCGCCAACTCCTCACGCAGGCGAATCGTCGCCTCAAGATTCTGTCCCCGCTCCAGATTCGACTGCAGGTCGGCGAATTGCAGCTCGCGTTCGCGCACCAGATAACGGATGCCATACAGCGCGACGCGGCGATAATCGCCAATAATGCGCCCGCGACCATAACCATCCGGCAAACCGGTTAATACGCCGGATTTACGGCAGCGCAGCATATCCGGCGAGTAAACATCGAATACGCCCTGATTATGGGTTTTCCGCAGGTCGGTAAAGGTATATTCAAAATCGGCGTCCATTTCGCGGCCATAAGCGTGGAATGAACTTTTGATCATGTTAACGCCGCCAAACGG
Organism: Salmonella sp. SJTUF15591; assembly: GCF_043356435.1. NCBI lineage: Bacteria > Pseudomonadati > Pseudomonadota > Gammaproteobacteria > Enterobacterales > Enterobacteriaceae > Salmonella > Salmonella sp. SJTUF15591. Next base: position 565,208 of record NZ_JBEUJO010000002.1, read on the forward strand.
ATGCAAAGCGCGTTTAAGCGGCTTATCCGTTTGTAAACCGACGATTTTTTCCAGCTCTTTTTCAATATATCCCGCATCGTGCGCGGTAATCGTCGTCGCGATGTTGGTATCGAAATCCACCGGCGCATGGGTCGCGTTCTCGATACGTATTCCCGCCATCACCTTTTCCCACAACGCCGTGGTCGCTGGCGTCGCGTCGGCGAGAAAAGATTCATCCCCCTCATAGGGCGTATAGTTATGCTGAATAAAATCACGGACATTAATTTCTTCTTTCCAGTCCGTACCTTTAAAATCACGCCATGCTTCGGCATACAGCATATCGCTGGTATCGATATTTACCTTCATGAAAAATAATCTCTCTACAGAACAGCCGTTAAGTTATGCAAATTCCACTGGTGCTTTCACGTTGCCTAAATGAATGGCATCAAGGGCAATCATTTTCTCTTCATTCGTGGGAATAACAGCGCAAATAACCTGAGAAGGGTTAGCGGAAATAATGCGCTCGCCGTGAGAATTCGGCTGCTTATTCATTTCAACGTCTAACGTAAGCCCCAGTACGCCCAAATGTTCAATGACCAACTGGCGAATTAATACTGAATTTTCACCAATACCGCCGGTAAAAAGAATGCCATCCAGCCGATGTAACGATGCCGCGTGTCCGGCAATATGACGGGCGATACGGTGGACAAATGTTTTTATCGCTAACCGGGCGCGCTCATGTCCTTCGTGCCAGGCTTTTTCCAGGACTCTAAGGTCGGATGACAACCCGGAGATGCCGAGCAAACCGGACTCTTTATTCACCACTCGCTCCAGATCGCTCAACGTCTGCCCGGTTTCTTTGGCTATCCACGCCATCGCGCCGAAATCAACGTCGCCGCTGCGAGTGCCCATCATCAGCCCCTCAAGCGGCGTCATCCCCATTGAGGTATCCACGCTCTGACCATTGCGTACCGCGCAGATAGACGCCCCATTGCCCAGATGCGCGATAATCAGACCCGAGTTTTTTTCATCGAGGTCAAGCAGTTTATACGCGCGCCGCGAAACATAGCGATGCGACGTACCGTGAAAGCCGTAGCGACGCACACCCAGGCTGGAAAAATATTCCCACGGCAATCCGTATAAATAGGCTTCCGGCGCCAGCGTCTGGTGGAAACTGGTATCAAATACCGCCACCTGACACACGGCCGGGAAAAGGTGCCGCGCCGCGTCAATGCCGCTTAAATTAGCGTAATTATGCAGCGGCGCTAAAGGCGATACCCGACGAATATTATCGATAATCTCATCGGTAATAATGACGGACTGCGTAAATAGCTCTCCACCGTGCGCGATACGGTGACCAATTAATGCCACGCTATCCGTTAAATCACGTTTTTCCAGCTCAAAGGCAATGGCTTTTAACGCGTCCTCATAATTAGAGTGCGCGAGGTTTATCGGCTTATCGCCATTAATAGATAAAAAAGCGTTTTCAGTATTCATTCCATCTGCTATTCCCGCCATTAAAACATCACAGGTAGCGACATCCAGTACAGAGAATTTGATAGAAGATGATCCGCAATTAATGACCAGAACGACCGGAAATTCATTCATGTAGTGCCTCCGTCGATGTCAGCCTGCGTCCACGCCCTGGGGCGGAACGCAGGCTAAACGTGAGGATTAGAACAATTTGTAGACAATATTCAGGATGGTCAGCAGACCAATCAGGGTGACGAACACGTTATCCAGACGACCACGGTACTTCGCCAGCGACGGCGCTTTACGAATGGCGTACATCGGCAGCAGGCATAACAGCGAGGCGATAATCGGCGCGCCCATCGCTTCAATCAGGTCCAGAATGTTCGGGTTTGCGTAAGCTACGACCCAGGTAGACCCCATAATGAAGATCATGCTGATGGTGTTAAGCTTGCCCATAGAGACTTTGGTTTTATCGCCTTTATAACCGAATTTCAGCACCAGACCGTTCAGCCCTTCCAGCGTCCCCAGGTAGTGGCCGAAGAAAGATTTGAAAATAGCAACCAGCGCGATGATAGACGCGCCATACTCCAGCACCGTTGCAAAATTGGATTTTGTCCCCGACAAAGAGGCGAAATGGTTGGCCAGGTAGGAAAGTACCGGAATGTTCTGCGCTTTCGCATCCGCCATGTTCTGCGGGGAGAGCGTAAACAGACAGCTAAAGGCGAAGAACATCACCACGGCGACCATCAGCATACTGGCGCGCGAGATGATCTGTGAACATTTACGCTCGGTAAATTCGCGACCAAACTCTTTCTCATACTCTTCACGCTTAGACACCACGAAGGAAGAGACGATGGGCGAAAAGTTAAAGGAGAACACCATGATAGAGATGCCCAGCCACACCGTAACCAGTATGCCATCGTGCCCGGTCAGCGCGATATTACTGAGATCAACCTGATCGATAACCGCCGAGTTCCAGTAAGGAATCAGCGATAATGAGATTAGCACCAGACTGGCGATAAACGGCCATACCAGGTAACTCATCACCTTAACCATCAGATCTTTACCAAACCAGATCACAAAGGCCATCAGCAGCAGCAAGAACAGCGCCACGAAACCGCGGTTCAACGCTGGCATCTGCAACTGGTTTTCCCAAAACGTCATGAACGTGTTAGTGATGGTGACGCCATAAATCCACAGCAGCGGACAAATCGCAAAGAAGTAAAGGAACGTGATAACTACCCCGCCCGTTTTACCAAAGTGCTCTTCGACCGTTTCCGTAATATTGCCGGACGGATTAGACCCGGATAAACACAGACGCGCCAGCGCCCGGTGACAATAGAACGCAATGGGGTAAGCTAAAACCAGCATCAGCAGAATGGGGATAAGCCCGCCAAACCCGGCGCGGATAGGGAAAAACAGCACCCCGGCGCCGATGGCGGTACCAAATAAACCCAGCGTCCACGTCGTGTCCGATTTACGCCATGACGACTGTTTTGCCTGGCTGGATACAATGCTATCAGTAGTACTCATATCCTATCCTCACGAAAAGATTAAGCGTCAACTAAACCCGTAATTTGTGATACACGAGAAAGATCGATATTGCCGCCAGAAATAATACTGACCGTTTTTCTGTTCTGAATATGGCTATCTAATTTCCCGCTTAATAGTGCGGCGCAGGCCAGAGCGCCAGCGCCTTCAGTAATAACCTTATTGCGCTGAATTAAAGCGATCATGCTGTTACGAATTTCATCTTCGCTAACCAGAACAATGTCATCGACTAATTCACGAACAATTTCATAGGTTAAATTACCCGGGCGGGAGACATCACAACCATCCGCCAGGGTGCCGGTCGTTCGGTGCGTGGTTATTTCGCCAGCGTAATAAGACGCCGCCATACCGTGAACATTTTCGGCCTGTACGCCGATAACTTTAATGGTCGGGTTAATCGATTTAATCGCAATGGCAATACCTGCAATTAAACCGCCGCCGCCAATAGGCACGATGACATTATCGACATCGTACAGATCTTCCATAATTTCCAGACCAATAGTGCCCTGTCCGGCAATGACTTTTGGATCGTCGTAAGGCGGAATAAAAATGCGGCCTTCGGTTTCGACAATTTCACTCACCTTAGCAATGGTGTCATTGAAGTTGTCACCGTGGAGCACCACTTCCGCCGAATAATCACAGGTGGCCGCCACTTTTGACTTTGGCGCGCCCTTCGGCATCACGACTTTGCCGTCAATACCCAGCATTGCGCAAGAAAGAGAAACGCCCTGTGCATGATTACCTGCGGAACAGGCCACGACGCCTTTACGTTTTTCCGCCTCCGTTAACGAGCTAAGTTTGTTAAAAGCGCCACGAATTTTAAATGAACCCGTACGCTGCATATTTTCAAACTTGAGAAATATTTCGCCTTTGCAACGTTCACTAAAATAGTTAGAGCGAGGCATTCCCGTTTTATATATCTTCCCCGCCAGTCTTTTTTTCGCTTCGAGGATATCTTCAATTGCAACCGGGAGATCGTATGTAATGTGCATTATAACCTCTTAACCTAGGTATTAAAAATAAGTTACCGTTGTCCACTGTTTAAAAGAAACAGGTGACGTCAATTTCGCTAAATATGTTTATTCCATATCATTCAATTTCTATTAACTGCCTGCGTCTGCATCCATTATATGATGAATATTGCTTAGCCAATTCTACTAATACTGAAGCGGCTTTTTTGATACGATAATTTTTAGACCATACCGCCGCATAACGTGCGACGGGTAATGTGTCTTTGATTGGTATCGTGATAAATTGATTAGAGCCAAAAGGCGTGGTCATATCGCAGGGAATAACAGTTAAGAAATCAGCATTGAGAACAAGATTATATATTGTGACAACGGAATCTGTTTTAACAATGTTTTCGATGCTGATACCATTTCGTTGTAGAGTGGTGAGTAATTCGCTGTAGTAGCCCATATTCGTTTGCGGCAACACCCACTGTTCGTCTTTTAACGATTCCAGTGTGATGGTGCCGGTGCATGTTCGGGACTTGCTGGCTACCAGGACAAACTCTGATTCAAACAGCGGCTCGACATGCAGATCCTGTAGTTGCATTTCATTACTGAGCGTACCGATAGCAAAGTCCAGCCGCCCGTCGCGCAGGGCCGGCAGGAATGAAGAGAGCTGGGCTTCGTACATGGATACCTGCGCTTTTGGAAATACCTCTTTGAACTTATGAATCATATCGGACATGAAGGTAAAGCCAATCAGCGAAGGAAAACCAAACGAGACGTCGACAACGGTATTGCACGTCATACTGTTCATCTCGTTGATCATGTTTTTCATTTCGCGGGTGATAGATTCAGACCAGGAAAGCAGTACCTGTCCCGCTTCGGTCAACGTAACGCCGGTATTTTTACGTACAATTAGCTCAACGCCAAAATAGGCCTCAACATCGCTAATGATTTTACTGACGGCGGGCTGGGTTAACCCTAACGATTTTGCGGCAGAACCGATAGAACCACTTCTAATGACTTCCTGAAAGACCACCAAATGCTGTGTTTTAGGGAGAACAAGAGTATTCATATCTACCGCTCTGAAATAACATTGTGAACGGCAGGAAGTGTAGCAAATTAAATCTTAAAGGTTATGTGCGACCACTCACAAATTAACTTACCGCAATTTTTACATGGTCTTTATTAAATAAATAAAACCTATTACTTCAATGGGTTACAAAAATAAAACAGCAACTTAGTCTGATTTCAATCAAAAAACAGGGGCGGGATAACGATATATTATGGCGATAACCAGTCTATTTTACCTCCTATTTTCGACATCCTATGAAGACGATATTTCAATCAATTACGGGACATTTTATCGACAATTCAAGCGTTAAATTTAAAACGTAATTTCTCAAATTTAAGTATAAACCGAAGGTAAATGCGCTTAAAAACCGTTACGCGTCACATTTTTTTACCTTATTTGTTTGTAAAGAAACATTTAATAAAATTTTAACCAAAATATTTCATACATTTAATTTTCATTTACAACAAATAATTTACACCGCTTTCTTGCTGTTTTTCAGAATGTAATTTTGTGAAAGAAATCGATTGCTTTTCACTTCAACTAAAAAGAGCGCAATCCATAGCGTTTTGTGTTTCTCATCACAAAAACGAATAATATTATGTCACCACGGCTGTCAATTAATTGCCGGATGGTGATGCTGGCGTCTTCTGCAACCTCTATACCCTTCACCGGCCTGATAAGCAAAAACCCGCCAGCTTACACTGACGGGTTTTATGAAGAGGTGAAACTGACCGATAAGCCGCTTTCTTTCGGGTATAGCGTCGTGGACAGCCATTCATCCTGCCGCCCGGTAAAAGCATAAACCCGCCAGCTTACACTGACGGGGTTTATGAAGAGGTGAAACTGACCGATAAGCCGCTTTCTTTCGGGTATAGTGTCGTGGACAGTCATTCATTCTGCCGCCCTGTAAAAGCAAAAACCCGCCAGCTTACACTGACGGGTTTTATGAAGAGGTGAAACTGACCGATAAGCCGCTTTCTTTTGGGTATAGTGTCGTGGACAGTCATTCATCCTGCCGCCCTGTAAAAGCAAAAACCCGCCAGCTTACACTGACGGGTTTTTGCATGAAGAAGTGAAACTGACCGATAAGCCGCTTTCTTTTGGGTATAGCGTCGTGGACAGTCATTCATCCTGTCGCCCTGTAAAAGCAAAAACCCGCCGAAGCGGGTTTTATGAAGAAGTGAAACTGACCGATAAGCCGCTTTCTTTTGGATATAGCGTCGTGGACAGTCATTCATCCTGCCGCCCGGTAAAAGCAAAAACCCGCCGAAGCGGGTTTTATGAAGAAGTGAAGCTGACCGATAAGCCGGGTTCTGTCGTGGACAGTCATTCATCTAGGCCAGCAATCGCTCACTGGCTCAAGCAGCCTACCCGGGTTCAGTACGGGCCGTACCTTATGAACCCCTATTTGGCCTTGCTCCGGGTGGAGTTTACCGTGCCACGGACTGTTACCAGCCGCGCGGTGCGCTCTTACCGCACCCTTTCACCCTTACCTGATCCCACTTACGTGGGCCATCGGCGGTTTGCTCTCTGTTGCACTGGTCGTGGGTTTCCCCCCCAGGCGTTACCTGGCACCCTGCCCTATGGAGCCCGGACTTTCCTCCCCTCCGCCCGTCTCCCCGAAAGGACGACGACGAAGCGGCGACTGTCTGGTCAGCTTCGGCGCGCAGTATAGAGGGTTCGCGCGACTTTGTCACCCTGCGCTGCGCATTCCTATCGCCAGAGCGGCAGCAACATTTCTGGATGCCCGATAAATATTGTCAAAAGCGCCCCGAAAAGCCTCCTCCAGCGTCACGATGCGCGTGAGTACGCTAAAGACAGCGTCGATGCCATAATGATGCACTATCCCTACATCGTGCGTCAGGCTGCCGGCAATGCCAATCACTGGCTTATGATATTTTTTCGCCACATTCGCGACGCCAATCGGCACTTTACCGCGAATACTTTGGCTATCAATCCGCCCTTCTCCCGTCACCACCAGCGTACAGTCGTGGATATGCTCCTCCAGGTTCAGTGCCGCCGTGACAATTTCGATCCCGCTGCGTAGTTCCGCACCGAGAAAAGCCATTAACGCCGCCCCCATACCGCCTGCCGCGCCTGCGCCGGGCGCCGCCTTTACGTCGACATTCAGCGATTTTTTTATGATGTCGGCATAGTGAGCAAGATTTCTGTCCAGCTCAACAATGTTCTCTTCGGTCGCGCCTTTCTGCGGCCCAAAAATTCGTGATGCGCCGTTGTCGCCGATCAGAGGATTAGAGACATCGCAAGCGACACGAATAGCGCAGAGTTTTAAACGGGGATCGAGATCTGAAATATCAATGTCGCTTAGACAATGAAGGCTTCCGCCACCGTAACCGATATCCGCGCCGTTTGCATCGCGCAGTTTTGCGCCTAGCGCCTGCATCATCCCCGCGCCGCCGTCATTTGTCGCGCTGCCGCCAATGCCGATAATGATATTGCTTGCGCCGCTTTCCAGCGCCTGCAATATCAGCTCCCCCGTTCCCCGCGAGGTAGTAATCAAAGGGCTGCGTTTTTCTGGCGGAACCAGCGCCAGTCCGCTGGCCGCCGCCATTTCAATAAACGCGGTTTTACCATCCCCGGACATTCCCCAGCAGGCTTTCACTTTTTCACCCAACGGCCCGGTCACCCATGCGGCGCGTTCAACGCCCTGCGTCGCGGCAATCATGGCTTCGACCGTTCCTTCGCCGCCATCGGCAACCGGAACAGAGACATATTGCGCATCGGGGAAAATTTCCCGAAATCCTTTTTCTATCGCCTGCGCTACCTCGGCGGCAGAAAGGCTTTCTTTGTAGGAGTCGGGGGCAATTACGATTTTCATAGTGGTAGCCTGTTACTGCACAACGCCGGATGGCGTTTCACTTATCCAGCCTGAAATTCAGGCCCGGATCGCTACACGCCATCCGGGCACAACGTCGTTAGCGAGTGACTTCCACTTTCGCCAGTTTTTCGTAGTAGCACGCCAGCGCGCTATGGTCGTCATTACCGTGTCCATCCGCGCGTAACGCCTGCATCATTTCCATAACGGCGGCGGTCAGCGGGAGCTGCGCGCCAACGCCGTGGGAGGTATCCAGCGCATTCGCCAGATCTTTAATGTGCAGATCGATACGGAAACCTGGTTTAAAGTTTCGGTCCATGACCATCGGCGCTTTCGCATCCAGTACCGTGCTGCCAGCCAGACCGCCGCGAATCGCCTGATAGACCAGATCCGGGTTGACGCCCGCTTTAGTCGCCAGCGTCAGCGCTTCAGACATGGCGGCGATATTCAACGCCACGATCACCTGGTTAGCCAGTTTTGTGACGTTGCCTGCGCCGATATCGCCGGTATGCACCACGGAACCCGCCATCGCTTTCATCAGGTCGTAGTACTTGTCGAAAATGGCTTTATCGCCCCCCACCATCACCGACAGAGTGCCATCAATCGCCTTCGGCTCGCCGCCGCTGACCGGCGCATCCAACATCTCAACGCCCTTCGCCTTCAGCGCATCGCTGATTTCACGGCTTGCCAGCGGCGCGATAGAACTCATATCAATCAATACGGTTCCTGGCTTCGCGCCTTCGATGATACCGTTCTCGCCCAGCGCAACCTCTTTCACATGCGGAGAGTTAGGCAGCATCGTGATGATGACGTCACACTGTTCAGCGATCGCCTTCGCCGTAGAGGCCGTTTCCGCGCCTGCGGCAATGACGTCAGCAATCGCTTCAGGATTACGATCGGACACCACCAGCGAATACCCTGCTTTCAGTAAGTTTTTGCTCATGGGCTTACCCATGATGCCTAAGCCAATAAAGCCAACTTTCATCGTCATAGCGTTCTCTCTTTCCATACCAGGATTATTTTTTAAAGGTGTCGGCAAGCTTCTGCGTGCTGGCGCGGAATGCGCCTAAATCGCTGCCAACGGCGACAAAGGTCGCGCCCCATTCCAGATAACGGCGGACATCCGCCTCTACCGGCGCCAGAATGCCGCACGGTTTACCGTGCGCTTTAGCGCGGGCGAAAATATGTTGAATCGTCTGCTGCACGTCAGGGTGAGAAGCATTGCCGAGATGACCCAGCGCGGCGGCCAAATCGCTTGGGCCGACAAAAATGCCATCAACGCCTTCCGTTGCGGCGATGGCATCAACATTGTCAACACCCAACTGGCTTTCGATTTGAACAATAATGGTGATGTTTTTGTTCGACTGCGCAAAGTAATCAGGCACCGTACCGAACATATTCGCGCGGTGAGAAACGGAGACGCCGCGAATGCCTTCCGGCGGGTAACGCGTCGAGGCGACGGCGCGAGCCGCTTCCTCTTGCGTTTCAACAAAGGGGATCAGGAAGTTATAAAACCCAATATCCAGCATCCGTTTGATAATGACCGGTTCATTGGTTGGCACACGTACCACAGGCGCGCTGGCGCTGCCTTTCAATGCCATTAGCTGCGGAATTAAGGTGGTCACATCGTTCGGCGCATGTTCGCCATCCAGCACCAGCCAGTCAAATCCCGCCAGACCGAGAACTTCGGTGGTGATTGGGCTTGCCAGTGCAGACCAGCAGCCAATCTGCACCTGTTGCGCCGCTAGCGCCGCTTTAAACTTATTCGGGAAAATAGCGTTATTCATCGCTTATACCTTCGCTTATTTCTTTAATTCTCTACATGTGATGCCGCCACCATAACTTATAGCAACGACAATAAAATGCTTATCTGAAATCAGAATGGGTCTCCGCATTCTATTTCTAATGTGGTACACATCCTGTAGCACAATATACCGTTCTGATATCTTTATCGTCTTTTATTATTATCATGGTATTTTCAAATAACTCGTCAGATACACTGAATTCGCCATTCAGTATAAACAGCCTATGGCGGATAATCATTGTGCAAACGCTCATTAAAAAGGGATTATTTAACGCTTACTTTTGAGCATACGCCCATGATACTGGGCGCTAATGCACACATTTACGCTTTACCCGGCCTACATAAAAAATTTCATAATTTGCGGTGATCTGGATCACATTCTTATATTTATACTCCTGTCATTCTTATTTCATTATGCATGAACTTTATTTCTTATATTGAGATTTAACGATTTAACCATAACCAAAATAGATAATCCTATTTCTATCATCCAGGCTGGAGAATGTTGAACAATGGCCAATATCGAAATTCGCCAGGAATCGCCATCGGCGTTTTATATAAAAGTACATGAAACCGATAATGTCGCAATTATTGTTAATGACCACGGTCTTAAAGCCGGAACACGTTTTCCGGATGGCCTGGAACTGACTGAACATATTCCGCAAGGCCATAAAGTCGCTCTGACGGATATCCCCGCTCACGGCGAAATCATCCGTTATGGCGAAGTCATCGGTTATGCGGTACGCGACATCCCGCGCGGAAGCTGGATCGACGAGTCGCTGGTTGAACTGCCAAAAGCGCCGCCGCTGAATACGCTACCGCTGGCGACCAAAGTACCGGAACCGCTGCCGCCGCTGGAAGGCTATACGTTTGAGGGCTATCGTAACGCCGATGGCAGCGTCGGCACCAAAAATCTGCTTGGCATTACCACCAGCGTGCACTGTGTGGCGGGCGTAGTCGATTATGTGGTGAAAGTAATTGAGCGCGATCTCCTGCCCAAATACCCGAATGTCGATGGCGTTGTAGGGCTAAACCATCTGTACGGCTGCGGCGTGGCAATCAACGCGCCGGCGGCGGTCGTGCCGATTCGCACGATTCATAATATCGCGCTCAACCCCAATTTTGGCGGCGAAGTGATGGTGATTGGCCTCGGTTGCGAAAAACTGCAGCCGGAACGGCTGCTGGAAGGCACCGAGGATGTTCCCGCCATCGCCGTTGAAAGCGCCAGTATTGTGCGTTTACAGGACGAGCAGCATGTCGGCTTTAAATCAATGGTCAACGATATTTTGCAGGTCGCCGAACGCCATCTGACGAAACTGAACCAGCGCCAGCGCGAAACCTGCCCGGCCTCCGAGCTGATCGTCGGGATGCAGTGTGGCGGCAGCGATGCGTTTTCCGGCGTCACGGCAAACCCGGCGGTGGGTTATGCTTCCGATCTGCTGGTACGCTGCGGCGCGACCGTCATGTTCTCGGAGGTCACCGAAGTGCGCGATGCCATTCATCTTCTGACGCCGCGCGCCATCAACGAAGCCGTGGGTAAACGCCTGCTGGATGAGATGGCCTGGTACGATAACTACCTTGATATGGGGAAAACCGATCGCAGCGCTAACCCGTCCCCTGGCAACAAAAAAGGCGGCCTGGCGAACGTCGTGGAAAAAGCGTTGGGCTCTATCGCTAAATCGGGTAAGAGCGCCATTGTCGAAGTATTGTCGCCGGGCCAGCGCCCCACCAAACGCGGCCTGATTTACGCCGCGACGCCCGCCAGCGATTTCGTCTGCGGCACGCAGCAGGTCGCTTCCGGCATTACCGTACAGGTCTTTACCACCGGACGCGGCACGCCGTACGGGCTGATGGCGGTGCCGGTCATTAAAATGGCGACGCGTACCGAGCTGGCGAACCGCTGGTATGACTTAATGGATATCAATGCAGGCACCATCGCCACGGGTGAAGAGACAATCGAAGATGTGGGCTGGAAGCTGTTTCACTTTATTCTCGATGTCGCCAGCGGCCGGAAAAAGACTTTCTCGGACCAGTGGGGCCTACATAACCAACTGGCGATATTTAACCCGGCGCCAGTGACCTGATCCAGGCGATGCCATTCTCTGACCAGGGTATAACCGCATAATCTGTAGACCGGGTAAGCGCCAGCGCTACCCGGTATTTTTTCGCCCTTAGTCTGTAGCCTGAAGTATGTCTGCCCGACATGCTTTTTTTACGCCTAACTTTCGATAGCTTCCATTTTATTTCGAAATTTTCATTTATCAGATCAAAATCACAAAAAAACATTCCGAAAGCCTATAAATTCTTTCAAAGAAAACAAACGAAAGATTTCGGAGGAAGGATGTTTATCATTTCAGGCAGAACAATGCTAAAGAAGGCGCAGCAGGAAGGCTATGCTGTGCCGGCGTTTAACATCCACAACCTGGAGACATTGCAAGTGGTGGTGGAAACCGCCGCAGAATTGCGCTCTCCGCTGATTGTCGCCGGTACGCCAGGCACCTTTAGCTACGCAGGCGTCGGTAATATCGTGGCCATCGCCGCAGAACTGGCGAAAAGCTGGAACCATCCTCTCGCGGTACATCTCGATCATCATGAAAAACTGGCCGACATCAAAAGGAAAGTCGCCGCCGGGGTACGCTCGGTCATGATCGACGGGTCGCATTTCCCCTTTGCCGACAATATTGCGCTGGTGAAAAGCGTGGTTGATTACTGTCATCGCTACGATGTCAGCGTTGAAGCTGAACTTGGGCGTCTCGGCGGGCAGGAAGACGATCTTATCGTTGACGGCAAAGATGCGCTTTATACCCATCCGGAACAGGCCCGGGAATTTGCAGAAAAAACGGGTATCGACTCGTTAGCCATTGCTATCGGCACCGCTCATGGCCTCTACACCGCTGAACCAAAACTTGATTTTGAACGACTGACGGAAATTCGTCAGCGGGTTGATGTCCCCTTAGTCCTTCACGGCGCCTCTGGCCTGCCGACCCGCGATATTACCCGCGCTATTTCGCTGGGCATCTGCAAAGTTAACGTCGCCACCGAGCTAAAAATCGCCTTTTCCGGCGCGCTTAAAAACTATTTAACGCAACACGCAGAGGCCAGCGATCCCCGCCATTACATGATCCCGGCGAAAGCGGCCATGAAAGAGGTTGTACGTAAAGTGATTGCCGACTGCGGTTGTGAAGGGAAGCTCTAAAGCCCCCGGATTTAGCACGGCAAAGGGCGTTTTCATAGCTGGATCACGAAAGCCATTATTATCCTTTGCCTTCAAACCAAAAATATTATGAAGATAAACAAAAGATATCGGAGCCAGAAGTGAAAGAAATAATTTCTCGTCACAAAGCAGGGGAACAGATAGGGATCTGTTCCGTATGTTCAGCACACCCGCTGGTGATTGAATCCGCATTACGTTTTGATTTGAACAGCGGGAACAAAGTTCTGATTGAAGCGACCTCTAACCAGGTTAATCAGTTTGGCGGTTATACCGGCATGAAACCGGCTGACTTTCGTGATTTTGTCTATGGCATCGCCCAGGAAGTGGGTTTTCCACGTGAGCGGTTGATTCTTGGTGGCGATCATTTAGGGCCTAACTGCTGGCAGAACGAACCGGCAGCGGCGGCAATGGAAAAGTCGGTTGAGTTAATAAAAGCGTATGTCGCCGCTGGTTTTAGCAAAATTCACCTGGACGCGTCGATGTCCTGCGCAGATGACCCGACACCGTTGGATCCGATGGTCGTTGCACGCCGTGCCGCCGTGCTTTGTAAAGCAGCAGAAGAGACCGCAAACGAAGAACAAAAATACCATCTGACTTATGTCATCGGCACGGAAGTGCCCGTTCCTGGCGGTGAAGCCAGTACCATCGGCAGCGTTCATGTCACCCGCGAAGTCGATGCTGCCCGTACGCTGGAAACTCACCAAATCGCGTTTCGTGAATCAGGTCTGGAAGAAGCACTGTCACGCGTGATCGCCATTGTGGTGCAACCGGGCGTTGAATTTGATCATACCCAGATTATTCATTATCAGCCGCAGGCGGCACAGGCGCTCTCCGCATGGATAAAAGAAACGCCGATGGTCTATGAAGCGCATTCGACTGATTATCAGACGCGACAGGCCTACCGCGCCCTCGTTCGCGATCATTACGCCATTCTGAAGGTCGGCCCGGCGCTCACTTTCGCGCTGCGCGAAGCCATTTTCGCACTTGCGCAAATGGAAAATGAGCTGGTATCCCCAGAACAACGTAGCCGCGTGATGGAAGTTATCGATGAAGTGATGCTAAACGAGCCAGGCTACTGGAAAAAATACTACCGTCCAACCTGGAGCCAGGCGATGGTCGACATCCACTTTAGTTTGTCTGACCGTATTCGCTATTACTGGCCGCACCCGCGTATTCGTCAAAGCGTAGAGAAGTTAATCGCCAATCTGAACAACGTCACATTGCCGCTGGGATTAATTAGCCAGTTTATGCCCGTACAGTTTGAACGCCTGTCTGAGGGCGTGCTCACCCCTACGCCGCATAACCTGATTATTGACAAAATTCAGGATGTTCTGCGCGCTTATCGCTTCGGTTGCACGCCGGATGTTGCCTGAATAATGGAGAATTTATGAGCCAACTATTTGTCCGAACCGGAATCACATTCGACTCGAGCCAACAGGCGCTGGCGCACATTGGCAAAGAGATGCTGGCGAAAGGCGTGGTACATGATAGTTATCCGCAGGCGCTGGTGGAACGTGAAGCGTCTTTTCCTACCGGCATTGCGCTGGAGCGTCACGCCGTCGCTATCCCTCATTGCGAGGCGGTTCATGCGAAATCACCCGCTATCTATCTGATTCGTCCAGATAAGCCGGTCATGTTTCAACAGGCGGATGATGACGAAGAGATTGCCGTTTCGTTAATCATCGCCTTAATCGTTGAAAACCCGGCGGCACAGCTAAAACTTCTGCGCCGCCTGTTTAGTGAGCTACAGAACCCGAGCACCCTCGATGCCCTGTTAAGCGCGCCGGATGCCGAACTCGCGATACGCTTTCAGGAAACCATCCTTGAGCCTGAGCAGTGCGTCCAGGTTTGATAATAAATTGATAATAATGAGGAATACCCTATGAAACGTAAAGTAATTGTGGCCTGTGGCGGTGCGGTTGCAACCTCAACGATGGCTGCGGAAGAAATTAAAGAGCTATGTGATGCCAACCATATTGAGCTCGACTTAGTGCAATGCCGGGTCACCGAAATCGAAACCTATATGGACGGCGCCGATCTTATCTGTACCACTGCCAGGGTCGATCGCGCCTTTGGCGATATTCCCGTCGTTCACGGTATGCCTTTTGTTTCCGGCGTGGGTATTGAAGCATTACAGCAAAAAATTCTGTCCATTCTCATGGGGTAACGTATGTTTAGCGAAATAATGCGTTATATCCTCGACTTAGGCCCAACGGTGATGTTGCCTCTGGTGATCATCGTGTTCTCTAAACTGCTGGGAATGAAGCTTGGGGATTGTTTTAAATCGGGTTTGCATATTGGTATCGGCTTCGTGGGTATTGGTCTGGTCATCGGCCTGATGCTGGATTCTATCGGCCCCGCGGCGAAAGCCATGGCGGAACATTTCCAAATCAATCTCCACGTTATTGACGTCGGCTGGCCAGGTTCATCGCCCATGACCTGGGCGTCACAAATCGCGCTGGTCGCGATCCCTGTCGCCATCGGGGTTAACGTCCTGATGCTGGTGACCCGCATGACCCGCGTGGTGAATGTTGATATCTGGAATATCTGGCACATGACCTTCACGGGCGCCATGCTGCATCTGGCGACCGGTTCATACTGGCTGGGGATTCTGGGCGTTGTGGTTCATGCCGCCTTTGTCTACAAACTGGGGGACTGGTTTGCCAAAGATACCCGCGACTATTTTGGCCTCGAGGGGATTGCTATCCCACACGGTTCATCCGCGTACCTGGGCCCCGTGGCGGTACTCGTTGATACCATTATCGAGAAAATTCCGGGTCTCAATCGTATTCACTTTAGCGCAGACGATGTCCAGAAACGCTTCGGACCGTTTGGCGAGCCGGTGACTGTCGGCTTCGTGATGGGGCTGGTGATTGGTGTACTGGCAGGCTACGACGCCAAAGCCGTTCTGCAACTGGCGGTCAAAACCGCAGCGGTGATGCTGCTTATGCCACGCGTCATTAAACCTATTATGGATGGCCTAACGCCTATCGCGAAACATGCGCGTAAACGTCTACAGGCTAAATTTGGCGGGCAGGAGTTCCTGATAGGCCTTGATCCAGCGCTACTGCTCGGTCATACCTCTGTTGTCTCCGCGAGCCTGATATTCATTCCGCTGACCATCCTGATTGCCGTCTTAGTACCGGGGAACCAGGTGCTGCCGTTCGGCGACCTCGCCACCATCGGTTTCTTTATTGCGATGGCGGTCGCGGTACACCAGGGCAACCTGTTCCGCACGCTAATTTCAGGTGTCATTATCATGGGTATCACCCTGTGGATAGCCACGCAGACGATTGGCCTGCATACCCAACTGGCTGCCAATGCCGGAGCGCTAAAAGCTGGCGGACAAGTCGCCTCGCTGGATCAGGGCGGTTCCCCCATCACCTGGCTGCTGATTCAACTTTTTACCTAGCAGAATATCGTCGGCTTCGCCGTCATTGCCATTATCTATCTGGCCGGCGTACTGCTGACCTGGCGTCGCGCCCGACAGTTTGTCGCGGCTGAGAAAGCCACGGCGCTACAGCAAAGTCAAATCGCCTCTTAATTTTAGGGGAGCAATCGCTCCCCTCACCTTCCTGGAGAATGTTATGAAATCAGTGGTTATTCACGCTGAGGGAGACGTGCGCGTTGAAGAACGCCCCTTACCACAACTGCAAGCCGAGGACGATGTGTTGGTCAAGGTCGTTAGCTCAGGGCTTTGCGGATCGGATATCCCGCGCATTTTCGCGCAGGGCGCCCATTATTATCCTATTACGTTAGGCCATGAATTCAGCGGCTACGTTGAATCCTACGGCACAGGCGTAACGGATATGCAGCCTGGCGATGCCGTCGCTTGTGTCCCGCTTCTTCCCTGCTTTCACTGTCCGCAATGCGAACGCGGTTACTTTTCTTTATGCAAACAGTATCAGTTTGTAGGATCGCGCAGCGAAGGCGGTAATGCGGAATATGTGGTGGTCAAACGGGCCAATCTTTTCCGCTTGCCGTCTGATATGCCGATTGAAGATGGCGCGTTTATCGAACCGATTACCGTGGGCTTACACGCCTTTCATCTGGCGCAGGGCTGCGAGGGGAAAAACGTAATTATCGTTGGTGCCGGGACAATTGGCCTGCTGGCCTTACAGTGCGCGCGGGAACTGGGCGCGCGAAGCGTAACGGCGATTGATATCAATCCGCAGAAACTGGAACTTGCGAAAGCGCTCGGCGCAACGCATACCTGTAATAGCCGGGAAATGACCGCCGACGACATCCAGACCGCGTTGTCCGACATTCAGTTTGATCAACTGGTTCTCGAAACGGCAGGAACTCCCCAGACCGTCTCGCTGGCTATCGATATCGCCGGGCCGCGCGCGCAACTGGCGCTGGTGGGGACGTTACATCACGATCTCACCCTGACAACGCGTACATTCGGGCTAATTTTGCGTAAAGAACTCACGCTCCTCGGCAGTTGGATGAACTACTCCGCGCCATGGCCAGGAGAAGAATGGGAAACCGCAGCGCGCCTGTTGGCTGAAAAACGTCTTCAACTGACCCCTCTCATTGCCCATCGCGGCGATGCGGAAAGCTTTGCAGAAGCAGTCAAAGCGCTTAATGGCGCGCCCATGCAGGGCAAAATCCTACTTCAACTTTCCTGATGGTACGAGCCAGCAACCTGCGCTGGCTCACATTTCCTTTCGAAATTTAGCGTTCACCTTTCGCAATCCTTCGATTAAACTAGTTACAGTTAATTATCAGGCAAATCAATATGAACTCATTTGAGCGAAGAAATAAAATTGTCGACCTGATTAATACGCAAGGCAGCGTGCTGGTGATGGACCTTTCAAATACCTTTGGTATTTCTGAAGTGACTATCCGTGCTGACCTGCGTCTGCTGGAAGAGAAAGGCCTTGTCACCCGTTTTCATGGCGGCGCGGCAAAACCGGGAAGTCATCTGGCGGAAGGCGACAATCAGGAAGTCATTCTGGAAGATCGGTATCAACTCGCCAGCGATCCGAAAAAGCGGATTGCCCAGGCGGCTGCGGCAATGGTTGAAGAAGGAATGACCATCATTCTGGATAGCGGGAGCACAACATTACTGATTGCGGAAGCGCTCGCGCGAAAAAGCAATATTACGGTGATAACTAACAGCTTGCCTGCCGCTTTTACGCTATCAGAAAATAAAGATCTCACGCTGGTGGTTTGCGGCGGTACGGTACGGCATAAAACCCACTCAATGCACGGCACGATTGCGGAACGATCGCTACACGGCATCAGCGCCGATGTCATGTTTGTCGGGGCGGATGGCATTGATGCGACAAACGGTATTACCACGTTTAACGAAGGTTATTCCATTAGCGGCGTCATGGCGGCGGCGGCACACAAAGTTATCGCGGTACTAGACGCGACCAAATTTAACCGTCGCGGCTTTAACCAGGTATTGCCGATGGACAAGATCGACTGTGTGATAACCGATGACACTATCAGCAAACAGGATAAAGCGGCATTAGCGAAAACAGGCGTGGAACTAATGATCGTCTAAAAAGGAGTCGGTTATGCGTTGCTGATCGCGAGAGTAAGCCCGAAGGAAAGGCCCGGCCCGCTATCACCGCCCAATGCCCCCATCAATTTACCCACATCAATCACCTGATTGAGTATTAACGCGATGGCGATAAAAGGCGGTTCCCGGGCGCTCGCTTTTACTCTTCCTGCTGCCCCAGCGCATATTTATACAGCGCATTTTTCTTCACGCTGTGAATTTCTGCTGCCAGCGCCGCCGCTTTTTTCAGCGGCAGTTCTGCCTGTAGCAGCGCCAGCGTGCGCAGCGCGTCGGCGGGCAGGTCGTCTTCTTGCGCTTTATGCCCTTCGACAATCAGCACCATTTCGCCTTTGCGACGGTTTTCATCTTCTTTGACCCACGCCAGCAGCTCGCCGACCGGCGCGCCGTGAATGGTTTCCCAGGTTTTGGTCAGCTCACGCGCCAGCACCACATAGCGGGATTCTCCCAATACCGCGACGATATCTTCCAGGCTATCTAACAGGCGGTGGGTTGACTCATAAAAAATCAGCGTTCGCGGCTCCGCTTCAATGGCTTTTAGCGCATCACGGCGGCCTTTGGATTTCGCCGGTAAAAAGCCTTCATAGCAGAAACGGTCGGATGGCAGGCCAGCGGCGCTCAGGGCGGCAATCGCCGCACACGGCCCCGGTAGCGGCACCACGCGAATCCCCGCTTCACGGCAGGTACGTACCAGGTGATAGCCGGGGTCATTAATTAGCGGCGTACCGGCGTCGGAAACCAGCGCAATGTTCTGCCCTTCTTTTAGCTTCGCGACCAGCGTTTCCGCTTTTTGTTGTTCGTTATGGTCGTGCAGCGCAAACAACCGGGCATTAATCCCAAAATGTTGCAGCAATAAACCGGTATGACGAGTGTCTTCAGCGGCAATTAAATCAACGGCTTGTAAAACTTCCAGCGCGCGTTGAGTAATATCAGCCAAATTCCCGATAGGAGTAGGTACAATAAAGAGTTGGCCCTGAGAATTATCCGCCGATTCGTTTTGTTTCATTGTGTCGTCCGTATTGCCGATTTAATATTGAGCATTGCGTAAAAAATATCACTGGATACAGTATGGTACCCTCAACATTTTCTCGTTTGAACGCCGCACGCGCGCTGCCTGTCGTCCTGGCTGCGCTACTTTTCGCCGGGTGCGGCACCCAGGCGCCAGATCAAAGCGCAGCCTATATGCAGGGTTCAGCGCAAGCTGACTCCGCCTTTTACCTGCATCAGATGCAGCAAAGCGCAGATGATAGCAAGACCAACTGGCAATTACTCGCCATTCATGCACTGCTGAAAGAAGGAAAAAGCCAGCAGGCCGTCGACCTGTTCAACCAACTCCCGCAAAATCTGAACGATACCCAGCGTCGCGAACAGTCTTTATTAGCGGTAGAAATCAAACTGGCGCAAAAAGATGTCGCAGGCGCGCAGGCCTTGCTGGATAAACTAAAACCCGCCGACTTTGCGCCAAATCAGCAAGCGCGTTACTGGCAGGCGCAGATCGTTGCCAGCCAGGGACGCCCGTCGCTTACCCTGTTGCGGGCGTTAATCGCCCAGGAACCGCTACTGGCGGCGAAAGATAAACAAAAAAATATCGACGCCACCTGGCAGGCGCTCTCCGCCATGACGCCGGATCAGGCCAGGACGTTAGTTATCAACGCTGATGAAAATGTGCTTCAGGGCTGGCTGGATCTGCAACGCGTCTGGTTTGACAACCGCAACGATCCAGACATGCTGAAAGCCGGGATCGCCGACTGGCAAAAACGCTACCCGCAAAATCCGGGGGCGAAAATGCTGCCGACGCAGCTCGTCAATGTACAACGTTTTAAACCAGCTTCCACCAGCAAAATCGCTCTGCTGCTGCCGCTGAACGGTCAGGCTGCCGTGTTTGGCCGTACCATCCAGCAAGGTTTCGAAGCCGCGAAAAACCTCGGCACCCAGGCGGTAGAGATGCAGCCTGCCGCCGCGCCTGACGCGCCAGTAGAACCTGGCGTGGAGGAGACGCAGCCACAAATGACCAACGGCGTCGCCAGTCCGTCGCAGGCCTCGGTGAGCGATCTGACTGATGACGCTCCATCCCAGTCCGCTACGCCAGTCAGCGCGCCACAAACTCCCCCTGCTACAGCAAGCGCGCCGGCGAATCCCTCCGCTGAATTAAAAATCTACGATACCTCTTCCCAGCCGTTGGATCAGGTGCTTGCTCAGGTTCAGCAAGACGGCGCCAGTATCGTGGTCGGGCCGCTGTTGAAAAACAATGTGGAAGCGCTGATGAAAAGCAACACGCCGCTCAACGTGCTGGCACTCAACCAGCCGGAAACGGTACGTAGCTTCCCTAATATCTGCTATTTCGCGCTCTCTCCAGAAGATGAAGCCCGTGATGCGGCGCATCATATTTATGACCAGGGCAAGCAGTCGCCGCTGCTGTTGATCCCACGCAGCACGCTTGGCGATCGCGTGGCGAACGCCTTCACCCAGGAGTGGCAAAAACTGGGCGGCGGCATCGTGTTACAGCAAAAATTCGGCTCCGTAGCCGAGCTGAAAATGGGCGTGAACGGCGGCGCGGGTATCGCGTTGACGGGCAGTCCGGTCGCCGCCAGCGTGCCTGCGCAGCCTGGCGTCACCATTGGCGGACTGACCATCCCTGCGCCGCCGACCGACGCGCAAATCACCGGCGGCGGACGCGTAGACGCGGTCTATATTCTGGCTACGCCGGAAGAGATTGGCTTTATCAAACCGATGATCGCCATGCGTAACGGCACTCAGAGCGGCGCGACGCTGTATGCCAGCTCCCGCAGCGCGCAAGGCACCTCCGGCCCCGACTTCCGTCTGGAAATGGAGGGTTTACAATACAGTGAAATTCCTATGCTGGCAGGCGGCAATATGCCGTTGATGCAGCAGGCGCTGAGCGCTGTACATAACGACTATTCTCTGGCGCGGATGTACGCCATGGGCGTGGATGCCTGGACGCTGGCGAACCACTTTTCGCAGATGCGTCAGGTGCAGGGGTTTGAGATCAATGGTAATACCGGCGCATTAACCGCCAGCCCGGATTGTGTGATTAACAGGAAGTTATCATGGCTCAAATACCAGCAAGGGGAGATTGTTCCCGCCAGCTAACGCGTAAACAGGCTGGCGACGCGTGGGAAGCTGCCGCGCGTCGCTGGCTGGAAAGCAAAGGACTGCGGTTTATCGCCGCCAACGTGCGCGAGCGCGGCGGCGAAATCGATCTGATCATGCGCGACGGAAAAACGACGGTTTTTGTTGAGGTCCGCTATCGGCGCTCCGGGCTTTATGGCGGCGCGGCGGCTAGTGTGACCCGCAGCAAGCAACACAAATTATTACATACTGCCCGCTTGTGGCTCGCCCGCCAGAATGGGAGTTTTGATACTGTGGATTGTCGGTTCGATGTGTTAGCCTTCACCGGAAATGAGATTGAGTGGTTTCGGGATGCGTTTAACGACCACTCATAATTGAAGATTTTAAGGATTAGCGTGCTCGAAAGAATCAAAGTTTGCTTTACAGAAAGCATTCAAACTCAAATTGCTGCGGCGGAAGCGCTTCCGGATGCCATTTCCCGCGCCGCCATGACGCTGGTTCATTCCCTGCTTAACGGCAACAAAATCCTCTGTTGTGGAAACGGGACGTCCGCGGCCAACGCACAGCATTTTGCTGCCAGCATGATTAACCGCTTTGAAACGGAGCGACCCAGTTTACCCGCCATTGCACTAAATACCGATAATGTGGTCTTAACTGCGATCGCTAACGATCGCCTGCACGATGAAGTTTATGCAAAACAAGTCCGGGCGCTGGGACATGCAGGCGATGTTTTATTGGCGATCTCTACGCGTGGTAATAGTCGCGATATCGTAAAAGCCGTTGAAGCAGCCGTCACACGTGACATGACCATTGTGGCGCTAACCGGGTATGACGGGGGTGAGCTGGCCGGACTATTAGGGCCGCAGGATGTCGAAATTCGTATCCCTTCACACCACAGCGCGCGCATTCAGGAAATGCATATGCTGACGGTAAACTGCCTGTGCGATTTGATCGATAACACGCTTTTTCCTCACCAGGATGATTAAGGAGTACACATGAAGGCATTTTCGCCGCTCGCAGTCCTTATTTCTGCGTTGCTATTGCAAGGTTGCGTCGCCGCCGCGGTAGTGGGTACGGCAGCCGTCGGCACCAAAGCCGCAACCGACCCGCGTAGCGTGGGCACCCAGGTGGATGACGGAACGCTGGAACTGCGTGTCAGCAGCGCGCTGTCGAAAGATGAGCAAATCAAAAAAGAGACGCGCATCAATGTCACGGCTTATCAGGGCAAAGTTTTGTTAGTGGGCCAGTCGCCAAACAGCGAACTCTCCGCACGCGCGAAACAGATAGCTATGGGCGTTGAAGGCACCACCGAGGTCTATAACGAGATTCGCCAGGGTCAGCCTATCGGCCTGGGGACCGCCTCTAACGATACCTGGATCACCACGAAAGTTCGCTCACAGCTACTGACCAGCGATCAGGTAAAATCGTCAAATGTGAAAGTCACCACCGAAAATGGCGAAGTGTTCCTGCTGGGCCTGGTGACTGAACGTGAAGGTAAAGCGGCAGCGGACATCGCCAGCCGGGTGAGCGGCGTGAAACGCGTGACCACCGCCTTTACGTATATTAAGTAACCGGTGTGCCGGGTGGCGATAAGAATGTGTAAACCGCGTCGCCATCCGGTAAATCATCCGGCTTCGCTACCCCGCTTTTTCCCGCAGTTGCGATGAGGTCAGAATCGTCACGCCTTCTTGTGCTGGCGCCAGCGCTTCCGCCAGCATGGCCCGCGCCACATCCCGCGCATCAATCGATTTCCAGTTTCCTGGCAACAGCCGAAATAGCGGAGCGAAAAGCGTTTCATTCACCCGCCGCGTTGTTCTGTCGCCGAGCAGCATAGAAGGCCGGGCAATCGTCAAACGAGGCCAATTTTGCGCGATTAACGCCTCCTCCATTTCTCCTTTCACCCGATTGTAGAAAAACGGAGAGTGCGCGTTTGCTCCCATTGCGCTGACCACCAACATGTGCTGCGCGCCCAGTCGACGCCCGGTCAGCGCGGTATCAACCACCAGCGTATAATCCGCATGAATAAACGCCGCTTTACTTCCCGCTTCACGCCGGGTCGTGCCCAGGCAGCAAAAAACAATATCCACCGGGTCGGTCACCTGAGCTAACGCGTCGGTAAGCTGCGGATCGTGAGGGTTATAAACGCCGACAATATCCGTCAGCGGGCGACGCGTCGGCGCGGCGATAGCGCTCACCTGCGGCGTGTTGATTAACATTCTCAGCAGATGTCCGCCGACCAGTCCGGTCGCGCCGGTAATCAGTACCTGACTCATCCTCGCTCCTTTACAGATTTGTCCACCTTGCACTCTCGGCCCTATCGACCAGGCTTAATAGTCTACGAGGTAAGTATCCATCATTGTGGAAAATTTGCCTTACCCGACGCCACCACTGCGGAGGAAACGCATGAGTAAGAAAATTGCCGTTTTGATTACCGATGAATTTGAAGATTCAGAATTTACCTCGCCGGCAGCAGAATTCCGTCAGGCCGGCCATGAGGTCATCACCATCGAAAAAGAGGCGGGTAAAACGGTGAAAGGAAAAAAAGGCGAGGCCAGCGTCACCATTGATAAGGCTATTGATGACGTTCGTCCCGACGAGTTCGACGCCTTGCTATTGCCGGGAGGTCATTCGCCGGACTACCTGCGCGGCGACAGCCGTTTCGTGGATTTTACCCGCGATTTCGTTAACAGCGGTAAACCGGTTTTTGCCATTTGCCACGGCCCACAGTTGTTGATCAGCGCCGATGTCATTCGTGGCCGCAAACTCACGGCGGTGAAACCGATTATTATCGATGTGAAGAATGCGGGCGCGGAATTTTACGATCAGGAAGTCGTCGTCGATAAAGATCAGCTGGTGACCAGCCGCACGCCTGACGACCTGCCGGCATTTAACCGCGAGGCGCTACGCCTGCTGGGCGCGTGAGTCGCGTAACCAGTGCAGTTTTTTACCAAACCCCAGCGTGTTGTCGGTGAATTTAATTTCATCCAGCCGGATTTCCCATACCGGCGCTGGCAGCACCCTGGCGACCGGGAAGCGACGAAGGTAAGCTTTACGCGCGGCGTCGCTTTCCTCCCCCTCCAGACGGCGAATTTCCCCTTTAAACTGCACGCCGCGAATGCGCGCCACCGTTTTCGGCTGACCATTGACCGTTCCCGCAACTGGCGCGCACGCGCCGGACATTTGCGCATGGCGGGTTTTATCATCCGTTAACAGATATAGCGCGACGTTTTGCGCATCGAACAAATAAAACGCATTGGCGCACCACAGCTCTCCCTCATGGTGTACGCACCAGGTCACCACGTGTTGTTTCGCCAGCCAACGGCCAATAGCGGTAAGTGTGTCCATCTTTATTCTCGCTTATACTGGGAACCTGAAAATTATCATGCTGATGGCGACAATGACACCCTGGTATCTGTATCTGATTCGTACTGCAGACAATGCGCTTTACACCGGAATAACTACCGATGTGGCGCGTCGTTACAGGCAGCATCAAACGGGAAAAGGCGCAAAAGCATTACGGGGAAAAGGCGAGTTAACGCTGGCGTTTGCGGCGCAGGTTGGCGATCGCTCGCTGGCCCTGCGCATAGAGTATCGCATCAAACAGCTCACAAAGCGCCAGAAAGAGCGCCTTGTGACGGAACGCGAAGCGTTTGAGGCGCTGCTGTCCAGCCTGCAAACGCCGGTGCTTAAAAACGATTGAAGTGGTCGTGATACTCCACCAGCCCCGTCACGCCCTCCAGCGCATCCTCAGCCAAACGGTGTACCTGGAAAGCGCTTTCCGTACCGGGCCAACGGCAGTGAAGATCGTAATGTGCGGCCAGTTCAAAACCGAAGCGGCTATATAACGCCGGATCGCCCAGCGTCACGACCGCCGCGTAGCCGAACTCATTGAGCGAATCCAGCCCTTCATACACTAACTGGCGCGCCAGTCCTTGCCCGCGATACTTTTCATCGACCGCCAGCGGCGCCATGCCGACCCACTGTAAATCTTCGCCCTGCACATCAACCGGACTAAAGGCGACATAGCCCACCACCTGGCCTTCATCATCCGTGGCCACCAGTCCGAGCGTCAGAAAACCATCTTCACGCAAATCGTGAACCAGCTTCGCTTCCGCATCGCTTTCGAATGAACGGCGTAACAGCGCATCAATACCAGGCGCATCAATGGGAATTTCTACTCGAATTAGCATGGTTCACCTACCGAGGTCTGTTTGGTTTCCGGCGAGTTTTTCATACCCGCCTCAACAAAATCCGCCAGTTGCAGCAGCATAACGCGTAACGCTTTCGGCATCTGCTCCAGTTCGATGGCGTCCATCAGATTCTTCACATACAACCCTAACTCAGTATCGCCTTCAATGACCAGTCGACGCTGGAAAAAGAGCGTATCCGGGTCCTGTTTACGGGCGGCAATCATTAGCAGATCGCTGGCGTCGGCGCTAAAACTGACGTCAGCATCCGCCTGCTGGCTAACGATCAGCTTTTCATTTTCAACCGTGGTATACCATTTTAAGTCGATGTCACGAACATGAATGCTTAACCAACGACCTTCGAGGAATTCCAGCTCTCCATCGGCCAGCGCCTGACGAAACTGCCAGCTCAGAACCTGTTCCAGAACCTGGCGCTTTAGCGCAAAGGGCGTCAGTTTAACCGGTACACTCATCAGAGACGGGCCAGCATGGACTAAGCGTGAACGCAGTTTATCTAACACGAGCTTTACTCCCTGTTTCAATAGTCCTGTTATTTTGCCATATCCAATAAATCACATGGCGGCGTAAATCAACAATTGGGTCTGATTTTCTACCCCATTATTGGTGTTACCAATACGCCTTTAACTGCCTTAAATCAAAAATTGTCGCAGCAAGGTTAACTAAAATCCCTGTTCGTTAACAATTTTGCGTCTCAGACGTAACCCTCAGGATAAATTATGGAGCTGCTCTGCCCTGCCGGAAATCTCCCGGCGCTGAAGGCGGCCATCGAAAACGGCGCTGACGCCGTTTATATCGGGTTAAAAGACGATACCAATGCCCGTCATTTTGCCGGCCTTAACTTTACCGAAAAAAAATTGCAGGAAGCGGTGAGTTTTGTTCACCAGCATCGCCGCAAATTACACATCGCCATTAATACTTTTGCGCATCCGGACGGCTATGCCCGCTGGCAGCGCGCCGTGGATATGGCGGCGCAGCTTGGCGCCGACGCGTTGATTCTCGCCGACCTCGCTATGCTGGAATATGCCGCAGAGCGTTACCCGCATATTGAGCGCCATGTTTCCGTTCAGGCCTCGGCAACCAACGAAGAGGCGATTCGCTTTTATCACCGCAACTTTGATGTCCACCGTGTAGTACTGCCGCGTGTACTGTCGATTCATCAGGTAAAACAACTGGCCCGCGTCACGCCGGTGCCGCTGGAGGTATTCGCGTTTGGCAGCCTGTGCATTATGGCGGAAGGTCGCTGCTATCTTTCTTCCTACCTGACGGGGGAGTCGCCCAATACCGTCGGCGCCTGCTCTCCCGCCCGCTTTGTCCGTTGGCAGCAAACGCCGCAGGGGCTGGAATCGCGCCTGAATGATGTCCTGATTGACCGTTACCAGGATGGCGAAAACGCAGGCTACCCAACGCTGTGTAAAGGCCGCTATTTAGTGGACGGCGAGCGCTATCACGCGCTGGAGGAGCCAACCAGCCTGAACACGCTGGAACTGCTGCCGGAGCTCATGGCGGCGAACATCGCTTCGGTGAAGATCGAAGGCCGCCAGCGCAGCCCGGCCTACGTCAGCCAGGTGGCGAAAGTGTGGCGCCAGGCGATCGATCGCTGCAAAGCCGCCCCGCAAAACTTCGTTCCACAGCGCGACTGGATGGAGACGCTCGGCGCGATGTCCGAAGGCACCCAAACCACGCTTGGCGCATATCACCGTAAATGGCAGTGAGAGGAGCTATGAAATATTCCTTAGGACCGGTGCTTTATTACTGGCCGAAAGAGACGCTGGAAGATTTTTATCAGCAGGCCGCAAAAAGCAGCGCTGATGTCATTTATCTGGGCGAAGCGGTGTGCAGCAAGCGTCGCGCGACCAAAGTCGGCGACTGGCTGGAAATGGCGAAATCCCTCGCCGCCAGCGGTAAGCAGGTGGCGCTCTCCACCCTGGCGCTGGTACAGGCGTCATCTGAATTAAGCGAGCTGAAACGCTATGTGGACAACGGCGATTTTCTGCTGGAAGCCAGCGATCTTGGCGTGGTGAATCTGTGCGCCGAGCGCAAACTGCCGTTTGTCGCCGGCCATGCGCTGAATTGCTACAACGCGGTCACGCTGCGCCGGTTGCTGAAAGAAGGCATGGTACGCTGGTGTATGCCGGTGGAGCTGTCCCGCGACTGGCTGGTGAATTTGCTTAATCAGTGCGACGAACTGGGCATTCGCAATCAGTTTGAAGTGGAAGTGTTGAGCTACGGCCATCTGCCGCTGGCCTACTCCGCTCGCTGCTTTACCGCCCGTTCGGAAGACCGCCCGAAAGATGAGTGCGAAACCTGCTGTATCAAGTATCCAAACGGTCGTGACGTGTTCTCGCAAGAGAATCAGCAGGTGTTTGTGCTTAACGGTATTCAGACCATGAGCGGCTATGTCTATAGCCTTGGCAACGAACTGACGTCGATGCAGGGATTGGTCGATATCGTGCGGCTGTCGCCGTTGGGGACGGAGACATTTGCCATGCTTGATGCCTTTCGCGCTAACGAAAACGGCGGCGCACCATTACCGCTTGCCGCGCATAGCGACTGTAACGGCTACTGGAAGCGGCTGGCCGGGCTGGAGCTACAGGCCTAGCCGGATGGCGGCATAAAGATCTTATCTGGCCTACAAATAGCGATCCCGTAGGCCTGATAAGCGCAGCGCCATCGGGTATTGTTTTTGCCGTCAGTCTCATAAAGCTCACTTTGTTAACAACATTCGCTAATCTTTAATGCAGTATTAAAAGATTAACCGGTAACAAAGTGAGCCGTTATGACTGACAAAACTATTCCGTTCTCGGTGCTGGATCTGGCGCCGATCCCTGAAGGATCTTCGGCAAAAGAAGCCTTCACGCACTCGCTGGCTCTCGCACGGCTGGCTGAAAAGCGCGGTTATCACCGCTACTGGCTGGCGGAACATCACAACATGACCGGTATCGCCAGCGCGGCGACCTCGGTATTGATTGGTTATCTGGCGGCCAATACCACAACATTACATCTTGGCTCCGGCGGCGTGATGCTGCCTAACCATTCACCGCTGGTGATTGCCGAGCAGTTCGGCACGCTGAATACGCTCTACCCGGGACGTATCGACTTAGGGTTGGGACGCGCGCCGGGTAGCGATCAGCCGACGATGCGCGCACTACGTCGCCATATGAGCGGCGATATTGATAACTTTCCACGCGATGTCGCAGAGCTGGTGGACTGGTTCGACGCTCGCGATCCTAATCCGCATGTGCGCCCGGTGCCCGGCTACGGCGAGCAGATCCCGGTCTGGCTGTTGGGCTCCAGCCTGTATAGTGCGCAACTGGCGGCCCAGCTTGGTCTGCCGTTCGCCTTTGCTTCGCATTTCGCGCCGGATATGTTGTTCCAGGCGCTGCATCTGTACCGTACCCAGTTCAAACCTTCAGCGCGGCTGGAAAAACCGTACGCGATGGTGTGTATCAATATTATCGCCGCCGACAGCAACCGCGACGCCGAATTCCTGTTTACCTCCATGCAGCAGGCTTTCGTGAAGCTACGCCGTGGGGAAACCGGCCAACTGCCGCCGCCGATTGAGAATATGGAGACCTTCTGGTCGCCATCCGAGCAGTATGGCGTGCAGCAGGCGCTGAGTATGTCGCTGGTCGGTGATAAAGCGAAAGTCCGTCACGGGCTGGAATCCATCCTGCGGGAAACCCAGGCGGATGAAATTATGGTAAACGGGCAGATTTTCGATCATCAGGCGCGCCTGCATTCGTTTGATTTAGCGATGGATGTGAAGCAGGAATTGTTGGGGTAGTGCGTTGTTTTGCCCGGTGGCGCTTCGCTTACCGGGCCTACAGCATCAAGTAGGCCGGATAAGGTGCAACCGCCATCCGGCACAATAACGTTACTGGTACACCGGCAGCAAATTAAAGCTCGACAGAATATGGATAACCGCGTTGCCGACACCGAAGACCAGAATCAGGGCAATCATCGGTTTACCGCCCCAGACGCGAAATTTTGGGCTGCCGAAACGTTCGCGAGATTTACGCGCCAACAGCGCAGGCACAATGGCCGCCCAGATAGTTGCAGCTAAACCTGCATAACCAATGGCATACAGAAAACCGTTCGGCCACAGCAGGCCACCGACAATTGGCGGCACAAACGTCAGCAGCGCCGTTTTAAAACGCCCCATTGCCGAGTCATCAAAGCCAAACAGATCCGCCAGATAGTCAAACAGCCCCAGCGTCACGCCAAGGAAGGAACTGGCGACCGCAAAGTTAGAGAACACCACCAGCAGCAGATCCAGGCTGCGGCTGTTCAGCACGCCGCTTAACGCCTGTACCAGCACATCAATATTGCCGCCTTTCTGTGCAATGCCGATAAATTCTGGACGCGGGATGTTGCCCATCGTCCCCAGCAGCCAGACGGAATAGAGCGCCAGCGCCAGTAACGTTCCATAAATCAGGCATTTCACGATGGTGCGCGGATCTTTGCCGTAATATTTCATCAGGCTCGGTACGTTACCGTGATAACCAAAAGAGGCCAGACAAAATGGCAGCGTCATCAGCAGGTACGGCGTATATGACGCGTGGCTTTCAGCCACGTTAAACAACGTGGCAGGCTGAACGTGTCCTAACAGGCTGCCGAAGGTCAGGAAGAAAGTAATCACTTTCGCGCCCAACACAATCGCCGTCATCCGACTGACCGCCTTCGTACTCAGCCACACGACAAACGCCACCAGCAGCGCAAAGGCAAAACCTGCCGCTCGCGCCGGAACGTTCAGCGACATCTCAGCAAAGGTATGATGCAGAATCGAGCCGCTCGCCGAGATATAGGCATAAGTCAGGATGTAGAGCACAAAGGCAATAGAAATGCCGTTGACAATGTTCCAGCCTTTCCCCAACAGATCTTTGGTGATGGTGTCGAAACTCGAACCAATGCGGTAGTTAAGGTTGGCTTCGAGGATCATCAGCCCGGAGTGCAGCATACAAAACCAGGTAAAGACCAGCGCCGCCATCGACCAGAAGAACCACGCCCCGGACATGACCACCGGCAGGGAGAACATCCCCGCGCCAATGATGGTGCCGCCGATAATCACCACGCCGCCAAGCAGCGAAGGTGACGTTTGGGTGGTGGTAAGTGTTGCCATTCAGCTCTCTCTCCAGTCATTTATAATGTGACTATCTCTCAATACGTTGCACTGTACCAGTACACGAGTACAAAAGAAATAAAAAAAGCCCCGATTGTGACGATCGGGGCTGTATATTTTACTTTACGCTGTGAATGCGCAGGTCAGCGCGAGTTACGCATCACCGCCGAAACGACGGCGACCGGTAGAGTCATCACGACGCGGACCACGGCTTTCACGACGTTCGCCGCTGAAGCGACGACCATCACCACGACCACCTTCACGACGTTCGCCGCTGAAATTACGACCGCCTTCACGACGTTCGCCACTGAAGCTACGACCACCGCCGCGACGTTCGCCGCCCGCGTGCGGAACCGCATCACCCAACAGCTGCATATTCATCGGCTTGTTCAGAATGCGGGTACGCGTGAAGTGCTGCAACACTTCGCCCGGCATACCTTTCGGCAGCTCGATGGTGGAGTGAGACGCGAACAGCTTAATGTTACCAATGTAACGGCTGCTGATGTCGCCTTCGTTAGCGATAGCGCCCACGATATGACGAACTTCAACGCCGTCATCACGGCCCACTTCAATGCGGTATAACTGCATATCGCCAACGTCACGACGTTCACGACGCGGACGTTCTTCACGGTCGCCACGCGGGCCACGGTCATTACGATCGCGCGGACCACGGTCGTCACGGTCACGGAATTCACGCTTAGGACGCATCGGCGCATCCGGCGGCAGGATCAGCGGACGCTCGCCCTGCGCCATTTTCAGCAGTGCGGCGGCCAGCGTTTCGAGATCCAGCTCTTCGCCTTCAGCAGACGGCTGGATTTTCGCCAGCAGCGCACGGTACTGATCCAGATCGCTGCTTTCCAGTTGCTGCTGAACTTTCGCGGCGAATTTTTCCAGACGGCGTTTACCCAGCAGTTCTGCGTTCGGCAGTTCCACTTCCGGAATGGTCAGCTTCATGGTGCGTTCGATGTTGCGCAGCAGACGACGCTCGCGGTTCTCAACGAACAGCAGCGCGCGACCGGCGCGACCCGCACGGCCGGTACGACCGATACGGTGAACGTAGGACTCGGAATCCATCGGGATATCGTAGTTCACCACCAGGCTGATACGTTCAACGTCCAGACCACGTGCCGCAACGTCGGTAGCGATCAGGATGTCCAGACGACCATCTTTCAGGCGTTCCAGAGTCTGCTCACGCAGCGCCTGGTTCATATCGCCATTCAACGCGGCGCTGTTGTAGCCGCTACGTTCCAGCGCTTCTGCTACTTCCAGGGTCGCGTTTTTGGTACGCACGAAGATAATCGCCGCATCAAAGTCTTCCGCTTCCAGGAAACGCACCAGCGCTTCGTTTTTACGCATACCCCAGACAGTCCAATAGCTCTGGCTGATGTCAGGACGGGTAGTCACGCTGGACTGAATGCGCACTTCCTGCGGCTCTTTCATAAAGCGGCGGGTAATGCGACGAATCGCTTCCGGCATGGTGGCGGAGAACAGAGCGGTCTGATGACCTTCCGGGATCTGCGCCATAATAGTTTCAACGTCTTCGATGAAGCCCATACGCAGCATTTCGTCGGCTTCATCCAGCACCAGACCACTCAGTTTAGAGAGGTCGAGGGTGCCGCGTTTTAAGTGATCAAGCAGACGTCCCGGCGTACCGACAACGATCTGCGGCCCCTGACGCAGGGCGCGTAACTGCACGTCATAACGCTGACCGCCGTACAGGGCAACCACGTTTACGCCGCGCATGTGTTTAGAGAAATCCGTCATGGCTTCGGCAACCTGTACCGCCAGTTCGCGGGTTGGCGCCAGCACCAGAATCTGAGGTGCCTTCAGCTCAGGATCAAGATTGTTGAGCAGCGGTAAAGAGAACGCTGCGGTTTTGCCGCTACCGGTCTGGGCCATGCCCAGCACGTCGCGACCGCCCAGCAGATGCGGAATGCACTCTGCCTGGATTGGAGATGGTTTTTCGTAACCCAGATCGGTAAGGGCTTCAAGGATAGGAGCCTTCAGCCCCAGATCTGCAAAAGTGGTTTCGAATTCAGCCATGTAGTACGTGTGCCTCAAAATTAATGGCGGCCAGTCTACATAACTCATCATGAAATTGATCTGCAATTTTCATTGAAAAGTGTGAACCGGCTCAAAGTAGGTGTATTAACGAACAACAACGCCCTCACCCGCGAAGGTGATGGCAATCAAAAAGATTACGGGCTGATATGTTCGTCAGCTATTGCTGGTCCGATTCTGCCAGGTCATCTTGGTCCTGGCCCAGGAGCGATAATTCCAACAATGCGTATCGGTGCTCAACAAAGTTATGAACGTTGTTGGCCACCGCCAGTTTGAACAGAGCCGTGGCGCTGTCCAAATCCCCCAGACTTAGGTAATACTTACCTAAATAGAAGTTGGTTTCACTGAGATGCTCAGCGAGCGAGGTGTTATCCGTTGCATCCGCCTTGAGCCTTTCCATCAGCGTTGCTTCGCTAATGTCGCCCAGGTAGAACTCGACAATGTTCCATCCCCATTGCTCTTTATCCGATTTTTCGAAGCGTGCTTTTAACGCTTCTTTCGCCTGCTTCTCATTAAGCTTCTGCTCAACAAGATACAGCCACAGGCTGCGGTAAGGATCATTGGGATCGTCTTGATAAAACGCCAGCAGATCATCTTGCGCTAACTTATCACGGCCGCCGTAATACAATGCGATACCGCGGTTTAAGTGCGCGTAGTTGTAAGTTGGATCAAGCTCTAGTACAGAATCAAACGCTTCATAGGCAGCATCAAAATTGCCTGCCTGCGTTAAATAAATGCCTAAGTAATTGAATACTTCAGGCATATCCGGTCTGATTGCCAGCGCTTGTGAAAAATCATTTCGCGCTAATGCCCTCAAACCAAGACTATCATACAACACTCCGCGCTCATATAAAAGCTGTGCGCGTTCGTCATCGGTTAAAGCCCGACTGGCAAGAATCTGTTCCATACGCGCCAGAATCACTTCCTGCTGTAAAGTCGGTTGCAATGGTACTGCGAGGACTTCACTTTTACGCCAGGCGGAATTACTGCATCCTGCAAGCGTAAGTGCTGTCGCAACGAAACACCAGCGCAAAAAAGGCTTCATTTCCCACTCCCGAAGACAACGATTGAATGAACGTCCTGTTCCCCGGTGGCTCAACAAGGCGTCCAGCCAGGTCTAAAGCCCTCCGCACTGCGGAGGGCAAAAGGCTACCTTACTCGCCCTGTTCGCTCGCCGGAGCTTCCGGCGCAGCCGCAGGTTGAGACTGCTCGGTTGCTTCTTTAATGCTCAGACGTACACGGCCCTGGCGGTCAACTTCCAGAACCTTAACCGGGACTTCCTGACCCATCTGCAGATAATCGGTCACTTTCTCTACACGCTTATCCGCGATTTGAGAGATGTGAACCAGACCTTCTTTACCGCCGCCGATGGCAACAAACGCGCCAAAGTCAACGATACGGGTCACTTTACCATTGTAGATACGGCCGACTTCGATCTCTGCGGTGATCTCTTCGATACGACGGATAGCGTATTTCGCTTTTTCACCGTCGGTCGCCGCGATCTTCACAGTACCGTCATCTTCAATTTCGATGGTGGTGCCGGTCTCTTCAGTCAGCGCGCGGATCACAGAACCGCCTTTACCGATCACGTCTTTGATCTTGTCCGTGCTGATCTTGATGGTATGGATACGCGGCGCAAATTCAGAGATATCGCCGCGCGGCGCGTTGATCGCCTGCTCCATCACGCCCAGGATGTGCAGACGCGCACCTTTAGCCTGGTTCAACGCAACCTGCATGATCTCTTTGGTGATACCTTCAATTTTGATATCCATCTGCAGCGCAGAGATACCGTCGCGGGAACCCGCCACTTTGAAGTCCATATCGCCCAGGTGATCTTCGTCGCCCAGAATGTCAGACAGTACAACGTAGTTGTCGCCTTCTTTCACCAGACCCATAGCGATACCTGCTACGGCGGCTTTAATTGGCACGCCAGCGTCCATCAGCGCCAGAGAAGCGCCGCACACGGAAGCCATAGAGGAAGAACCGTTGGATTCGGTGATTTCAGACACCACGCGAACGGTGTACGGGAATTTATCCATGTCCGGCATCACTGCCAGCACGCCGCGCTTCGCCAGACGACCGTGACCAATTTCACGACGCTTCGGAGAACCGACCATGCCGGTTTCGCCTACGGAGTACGGAGGGAAGTTGTAGTGGAACAGGAAGCTGTCAGTGCGCTCGCCCATCAGTTCATCAAGCACCTGCGCGTCACGGGCAGTACCCAGAGTCGCGGTAACCAGCGCCTGCGTTTCACCACGGGTAAACAGAGCGGAACCGTGAGTACGCGGCAGCACGCCAGTGCGCACGTCCAGACCACGGATCATGTCTTTTTCACGGCCATCAATACGCGGCTCGCCTGCCAG
Organism: Salmonella sp. SJTUF15591; assembly: GCF_043356435.1. Lineage (NCBI taxonomy): Bacteria > Pseudomonadati > Pseudomonadota > Gammaproteobacteria > Enterobacterales > Enterobacteriaceae > Salmonella > Salmonella sp. SJTUF15591. The sequence continues at coordinate 600,464 of NZ_JBEUJO010000002.1, forward strand.
TACGCGGCTACGCACCACGTTTTTCTCAATAGCGTGCAGGATTTCGCCCAGCTCGTTAGCATCCAGAGTTTCATCTTCTGCAATAAGCTGCTCGATGGTTTCGGATTTGATTACGTCAACCTGAGCATAGCGCTCTTGTTTATCGGTAATGCGGTACGCGTCGCTCAGACGAGATTCAGCAAGCGCAGCAACACGCGCGTTCAACGCGTCGTTGACGGCTTCCGGCTGCCAGTCCCAACGCGGTTTACCGGCTTCTTTCACCAGATCGTTGATCGCCTGGATAACAACCTGCTGCTGCTCGTGACCGAATACCACCGCGCCCAGCATAGTGTCTTCGCTCAGCAGTTCAGCTTCGGATTCCACCATCAGCACAGCCGCTTCGGTACCGGCAACCACCAGGTCCAGCTTGCTTTCTTTCAGCTCGTCCTGGGTCGGGTTCAGCACGTACTGGTCATTGATGTAACCTACGCGCGCCGCGCCGATTGGGCCGTTGAACGGAATGCCGGACAGCGACAGCGCAGCGGATGCGCCGATCATGGCAACGATGTCTGGGTTAACCTGCGGGTTAACGGAAACGACGGTCGCGATAACCTGCACTTCGTTAACGAAGCCTTCCGGGAACAGCGGACGAACCGGGCGGTCAATCAGACGCGCAATCAGGGTTTCGCCTTCGCTTGGACGGCCTTCACGACGGAAGAAGCTGCCCGGGATACGACCAGCAGCGTAGGTACGCTCCTGATAGTTAACGGTCAGTGGGAAGAAGTCCTGGCCTGGCTTGGCTTTTTTCTGGCCGACAACGGTAACGAATACGGCGGTGTCATCCATGCTTACCATAACAGCGGCAGTGGCCTGACGCGCCATCATGCCAGTTTCCAGCGTAACGGTATGCTGACCGTACTGGAATTTACGAACGATCGGATTAAGCAAAATAATATCCTTTCCAATTTTTGACGGCATAATACGCGCCGTCGTTAATACCCGATCTTCTGCGCATCCTCGCGACTAATGACAACCCTAACCCTGATATGGGTAAAGCCTCTCATTAGCCGCGCGAACCTCTGCAACGGAAGATCATTCATAGCAACAATACATTAGTTTCCAGCGAATTGCTGCCATCTGCTGGAAAAAAGGGGCCATGAAGGCCCCCTCTTTCTGAAACTCGAAAGAATTAGCGACGCAGACCCAGACGCTCAATCAGCGCGGTGTAGCGTGCAACATCTTTACGTTTCAGGTAGTCGAGCAGTTTACGACGCTGAGAAACCATACGCAGCAGACCACGACGGCTGTGGTGATCTTTTTTATGCTCTGCAAAGTGACCCTGCAGGTGGTTAATCTGTGCAGTCAACAGAGCAACCTGAACATCGGTAGAACCAGTGTCGTTTGCGTCACGACCGAACTCAGAAACGATTTTAGCTGTAGCTTCAGTACTTAGAGACATTTTAAAACTCCAAAGTATTTAAGAATGAGAGGACGCCGATCTCTAATTCAGCGATCCCAGTGTACGCCGCGTAAACTGTTAAATAATTTACGCGACGTTAAGCGGCGGTATTCTACTCGCAGCGCTCTCTTATCGCAAGACGAAGCGACATTACGCTGGGTACTCTACTACCAGCCGACGAGGCGCGACACGGCCTTCGTCGTCAATTTCGCCCATACCGATAAATTTATCGTCTTCACCTTCCGTCACACGGACCAGTCCCTCCAACGGCGAGCCCGTGGTACGAACCGGGTTGCCATTTTTGAAGTATACCGAAGATGTTAACGGCAGATTAACAACAGGATAGTCCGAAGCTGGACTGTCCATTGGCATCAATAATGGATCGAGCAACTGCGCCGCCGGAACGCCCTGCTGTTCCGCCTGTGCTACCAGCGTCTGCAAATGCTCCAGCGTCACCATACGATCCACCGGATACTTGCTGACCGTCAGACGACGCAGGTACGTTACGTGCGCGCCACAGCCCAGTTTCTCACCTAAATCATCAATAATGGTACGAATATAGGTGCCTTTGGAGCAGTGAACTTCCAGCTCCAGCTCGTTACCTTCATGGCGAATAAACAGCAGCTCATAGACAGTAATCGGGCGGGCTTCGCGCGGCACTTCGATACCCTGGCGGGCATATTCGTACAGCTTCTTGCCCTGATACTTCAGCGCCGAATACATCGAGGGAATCTGTTCGATATCCCCACGAAAGGTCTCCAGCGCGCTCGCAAGCTGCTCAGCGCTGAAAGTCACCGGACGCTCCTGCACGATTTGACCATCGGCGTCAGAGGTATCCGTGCGCTGCCCCAGACGGGCAATAACACGATAGCGTTTGTCAGAATCCAGCAGGTACTGCGAAAATTTTGTCGCTTCGCCGAGGCAAATCGGCAACATGCCGGTCGCCAGCGGGTCCAGCGCGCCGGTATGCCCGGCGCGGTTAGCATTGTAGATGCGCTTAACTTTCTGCAGCACGTCATTGCTGGACATACCCTGCGGCTTATCCAGCAGCAGAACGCCGTGAATGTCGCGGCCACGACGACGAGGACGACTCATCAGTCCTCCTTGCTGTCGTCCGGGTTCACACGACGTTCTTCGTCATGTTTCACCACGTTAGTCACCAGGTTGGACATACGCATCCCTTCCACCAGCGAGTTGTCGTAGAAGAAGGTCAGTTCCGGTACGATGCGCAGACGCATCGCTTTACCCAGCAAGCTGCGGATGAAACCAGACGCTTCCTGCAGGGCCTTAATGCCGTTTTTCACAGCCGCTTCGTCCTGATCGTTGAGGAACGTCACGAATACTTTGGCGTATGCCAGATCGCGGGACATTTCAACACCCGATACGGTGGTCATCATACCTACACGTGGATCTTTGATTTCGCGTTGCAGGATGAGCGCGATCTCTTTCTGCATCTCTTGCGCTACGCGCTGAGGGCGACCAAATTCTTTCGCCATAATAAATTCTCCAGAATAAAGACAAAAAAGGGGCCATAAGCCCCTTTTTAAATTTCTTGCCGGGTGGCGCTTCGCTTACCCGGCCTACGCCTAATCATCTTCTAAGGATTTTGGATTGCAACAAGGCGGCAAGCTCGTAAATCCCCGGGAGCATAGATAACTATGTGACCGGGGTGAGCGAGCGCAGCCAACGCCGTTGCGGCCCAAAAGACGACGAAGATTAAGCGATGGTACGTTGGATCTCGATAATCTCGAATACTTCGATCATATCGCCAACGCGAACGTCGTTGTAGTTCTTCACGCCGATACCACATTCCATGCCGTTACGGACTTCGTTAACGTCATCTTTGAAGCGGCGCAGGGATTCCAGCTCGCCTTCATAGATAACCACGTTGTCACGCAGAACGCGGATTGGGTTATGGCGTTTAATCGTACCTTCGGTAACCATACAGCCCGCGATCGCGCCGAATTTCGGCGATTTGAACACATCGCGCACTTCAGCCAGACCGATGATCTGCTGTTTCAGTTCCGGAGACAGCATACCGCTCATCGCCGCTTTCACTTCGTCGATCAGGTTATAGATGACGGAGTAGTAACGCAGATCCAGGCTTTCAGATTCGATCACTTTACGCGCAGAGGCATCGGCACGAACGTTGAAGCCCACCAGAATGGCGTTGGACGCCGCAGCCAGGGTCGCGTCGGTTTCGGTGATACCACCTACGCCAGAACCGATGATCTTCACTTTCACTTCGTCGGTAGACAGTTTCAGCAAGGAGTCGGAGATCGCTTCCACAGAACCCTGTACGTCGGCCTTCAGCACGATGTTCACTTCGTGAACTTCGCCTTCGGTCATGTTGGCGAACATGTTCTCGAGTTTAGATTTCTGCTGACGAGCCAGTTTAACTTCACGGAATTTACCCTGACGATACAGAGCAACTTCACGCGCTTTCTTCTCGTCGCGAACCACGGTCACTTCGTCACCCGCAGCCGGAACGCCGGACAGGCCGAGGATTTCCACCGGAATGGACGGACCCGCTTCCAGCACTTCCTGACCCAGTTCGTTACGCATCGCACGCACGCGGCCGTATTCGAAGCCACACAGCACGATATCGCCCTTATGCAGCGTACCTTCACGAACCAGCACGGTAGCCACCGGACCACGACCTTTATCCAGGAAGGATTCGATCACCGCACCGCTCGCCATACCTTTACGTACCGCTTTCAGTTCCAGAACTTCGGCCTGCAGCAGGATAGCGTCCAGCAGTTCATCGATACCGGTGCCCGCTTTCGCAGACACGTGAACGAACTGGCTCTCGCCGCCCCACTCTTCCGGCAGAATGCCGTACTGGGACAGTTCGTTCTTAACGCGATCCGGATCGGCTTCCGGCTTATCGATTTTGTTCACCGCAACCACGACCGGCACACCTGCCGCTTTCGCGTGCTGGATAGCTTCGATAGTCTGCGGCATCACGCCATCGTCTGCCGCTACCACCAGAACCACAATATCCGTTGCCTGCGCACCACGAGCACGCATCGAGGTAAACGCGGCGTGACCCGGGGTGTCCAGGAAGGTGATCATCCCGTTGTCAGTTTCAACGTGGTAAGCACCGATGTGCTGGGTAATGCCGCCCGCTTCGCCAGAGGCCACTTTCGTGGAACGAATGTAGTCCAGCAGAGAGGTTTTACCGTGGTCAACGTGACCCATGATGGTCACAACCGGGGCGCGCGGTTCAGCCGCAGCGCCGGTATCACGGTCGCTCATTACCGCTTCTTCCAGTTCGTTTTCACGACGCAGGATAACTTTGTGGCCCATCTCTTCGGCAACCAGCTGTGCGGTTTCCTGGTCGATGACCTGGTTGATGGTGGCCATGGCGCCCAGCTTCATCATCGCTTTGATGACCTGAGAACCTTTCACCGCCATCTTGTTCGCCAGTTCGCCAACGGTGATGGTTTCACCGATCACCACGTCGCGGTTAACGGCCTGAGCGGGCTTCTGGAAGCCTTGCTGTAAAGAAGATCCTTTACGCTTGCCGCCTTTACCGCCGCGAACCGCAGCACGCGCTTCTTCGCGATCGGCTTTGGATTCGGCATGTTTGCCTTTTTTCGCCGGACGCGCCGCTTTTGCATTACGGCCACGACCACGACCGCCTTCTACTTCACGATCGTTTTCGTCTTCGGCCTGGCGCGCGTGCTGAGAAGTGGTGACATGATAGTCACTGGTGTCTTCTACTGGCTCAGGCGTTGCGGTCCATTTGTTTTCTTCCGCCATGCGGCGAGCTTCTTCTGCTACACGACGCGCTTCTTCTTCGAGTTTGCGACGTGCTTCTTCTTCCGCTTTACGCTTCAGCTCAGCAGCTTCATTCTCACGGCGGGCTTTTTCGGCCTGGGCGGTTTTGGTCATATCGTCAGTCTGTTGATTGCTCACTTTGTCTTTTTCCGCAGCTTCACGTTTCGCTTTTTCAGCGGCTTCACGCTTAGCTTGTTCTGCGGCCTCGCGTTCAGCTTTTTGTTGCGCCTCGCGTTTGGCCTGTTCTTCTGCCTCACGACGGGCTTGCTCTTCCGCTTCACGCTGCGCCTGCTCTTCCGCGGCCAGGCGTTCAGCCTCTTGCGGATCGCGTTTCACAAAGGTGCGCTTCTTGCGGACTTCGATTTGTACCGATTTACTTTTTCCACCGGTACCAGGAATATTCAGGGTGCTGCGCGTTTTACGCTGCAGCGTCAGTTTATCGGGACCAGAAACCGCTTCGCGGTTCAGGTGCGCCAGTAAAGTCTGTTTTTCTTGTGCGGACACAGAGTCGTCAGCAGATTTCCGGATACCTGCATCAGCAAACTGCTGTACCAGGCGATCCACGGAAACCTGTCTCTCTGCGGCCAGCGCTTTTAGGGTTACATCTGTCATGCTGTTCCTTCCTGCTACAGTTTATTACGCTTCGTCGCCGAACCAGCAAATATTACGGGCAGCCATAATCAGCTCACCGGCTTTTTCGTCGGTCAACCCTTCGATATCAGCCAGATCATCAATGCCCTGGTCGGCGAGATCTTCCAGCGTACAAACACCACGAGCCGCCAGTTTGAAAGCCATATCGCGATCTAATCCTTCCAGATTCAGCAGATCGTCAGCCGGTTTGTTATCACCGAGGCTTGCTTCCTGGTCCTGCGCCAGAGTGGCCAGTGCGTTTTTAGCACGCTCGCGCAGTGCTTCAACGGTCGGCTCATCAAGGCCGTCAATTTCCAGCAGTTCTTTCATTGGCACATAGGCCAGTTCTTCGAGCGTGGAGAAACCTTCTTCTACCAGAACGGTCGCGAACTCTTCATCAATATCAAGATATTTAGTAAAGATCTCGATAGCGGCATGTGCTTCAGCCTGATGTTTAGCCTGCAAGTCATCAACGGTCATTACGTTGAGTTCCCAGCCGCTCAATTGCGAAGCCAGGCGGACGTTCTGACCATTACGTCCGATCGCCTGCGCCAGATTACCGGCTTCAACGGCGATATCCATGGTATGTTTATCTTCGTCCACCACGATAGACGCGACGTCTGCCGGTGCCATCGCATTAATGACGAACTGCGCCGGGTTATCATCCCACAGCACGATATCGATACGCTCACCGCCCAGTTCGGTAGAAACCGCCTGAACGCGCGCGCCGCGCATCCCCACGCAAGCGCCGACCGGATCGATACGTTTATCGTTGGTTTTCACTGCGATTTTCGCACGAGAACCCGGATCGCGAGCCGCCGCTTTAATTTCAATCACTTCTTCGCCGATTTCCGGCACTTCGATGCGGAACAGTTCGATCAGCATTTCCGGCTTGGAACGGGTGACGAACAGCTGCGCGCCACGCGCTTCCGGGCGAACAGCATACAGCACGCCGCGAATACGGTCGCCAGGGCGGAAGTTTTCGCGCGGCAGCATATCTTCACGCAGAATCACCGCTTCAGCGTTACCGGCCATCCCTTCGGATTTAATTTCCAGAGAGATATTGTCGCGGTTCACTTTCTTCACCACGCCAGTGACGATTTCGCCTTCCTGGTCGCGGAACTGATCGACAACCATCGCCCGTTCAGCTTCACGGACCTTCTGTACGATAACCTGTTTCGCAGTCTGCGTGGTGATACGGTCAAAGGTGACAGATTCAATCTGATCTTCAACATAGTCGCCGACACTCAGGCTTTCGTCTTCAAAACGCGCCGCTTCCAGCGTAATTTCCTTCGTCGGCATGGTCACTTCTTCAACGATCAACCAACGGCGGAAAGTATCAAAATCACCGCTTTTACGATCGATTTCTACACGAACATCGATCTCCTGCTCATATTTTTTCTTTGTTGCTGTCGCCAGCGCACTTTCCAGCGCTTCAAAAATTTTTTCGCGTGGCAGCGCTTTTTCGTTGGAGACGGCTTCAACAACAGCCAAAATTTCTTTGTTCATCGCGGGCTTTTCACCTCATCCAGACTGTTAAAAGTGGGGAACCAGGTTCGCCTTCTGGATATTACTCAGCGCGAACACTTCATCTTTGCCTTCGACTGTGACGGTAATCATTTCACCGTCCACCGCTTTGATAATGCCCTGCCACTTGCGACGGTTCTGTACCGCCATGCGAAGAACCAGCGCAACTTCTTCACCCTGGAAACGCGCATAATGATCGGCAGTGAACATAGGACGGTCGAGACCCGGTGACGAGACTTCAAGGTTGTAAGCCACGGAGATAGGATCTTCAACGTCCAGCACCGCGCTTACCTGGTGGCTCACATCAGCACAATCATCAACATTGATGCCATCTTCACTATCAATATAGATGCGCAGTGTGGATGTGCGACCGCGAATAAATTCGATGCCGACCAGCTCGTAGCCTAAGGCTTCAACTGGCGCTGTAATCATCTCTGTTAATTTTTGCTCTAATGTGGACAAGCCCACCCCCAAGACATAAAAAAAGGGCCTAAAGCCCAGTTATTCTGTAGTCAGATAACAAAAAACCCCGATAAATCGGGGCTTTAGATAACTGAACCCTATAACCGCAACGGCGGTCTGGTGTACCTTCCGAAAGAATTTTTTTCAAATCCAGCTACGAAGGACATAATCTTCACAGTATATTTGAAAAAGAACTCTAAGGGAAAGTGGTTGCGGGGGCCGGATTTGAACCGACGACCTTCGGGTTATGAGCCCGACGAGCTACCAGGCTGCTCCACCCCGCGCCTGAAACGTGGCAAATTCTACTCGTTTTGGGTAAAAAATGCAAATACTGCTGGGATTTGGTACCGAGGACGGGACGTAAAATCTGCGCACAGTATAGTGACCAGGCATGAGTTATGTCAACCCTATTCCCAATATGCAGATGAATGAATACCACTCTTCGTTATACTCATCCCACCTCTCCGGCTTATACATGCATTTCACAACGTTATTTCAGTAAACCTTCACTAAACGCTTCCTGTCTCTGCTAAAAGATGATTAAATGAAAACTCATTTATTTTGCATAAAAATGCACTAAAGCAGAAACCGATCTCATTATCAGTCAATCAAGCAGGGTTCTATTCTATGACGACGATTCTTAAGCATCTTCCAGCAGGTCAACGTATTGGTATCGCTTTTTCCGGCGGTCTGGACACCAGCGCCGCGCTGCTGTGGATGCGACAAAAAGGAGCTGTCCCATATGCTTATACTGCGAATCTGGGACAACCGGATGAGGATGACTATGACGCCATTCCTCGTCGCGCAATGGAGTATGGCGCAGAGAATGCTCGCCTGATTGATTGCCGCAAGCAGTTGGTTGCAGAAGGGATCGCAGCGATTCAGTGCGGCGCTTTCCATAATACGACTGGCGGACTGACCTATTTCAATACCACGCCGCTGGGCCGTGCCGTGACCGGCACGATGCTGGTCGCCGCGATGAAAGAAGACGGCGTGAATATCTGGGGCGACGGCAGCACCTATAAAGGCAACGATATTGAACGTTTCTATCGTTACGGCCTGCTGACGAATGCTGAATTACAGATTTACAAACCGTGGCTGGATACCGACTTTATCGATGAGCTGGGTGGTCGCCATGAGATGTCTGAATTTATGATTGCCTGCGGTTTCGACTATAAGATGTCAGTCGAAAAAGCCTACTCCACCGACTCCAACATGTTGGGCGCCACGCATGAAGCGAAAGATCTGGAGTTTCTTAACTCCAGCGTCAAGATCGTCAACCCGATTATGGGCGTGAAGTTCTGGGACGAGAGCGTGAAGATCCCGGCAGAAGAGGTGACCGTCCGCTTCGAGCAGGGTCACCCTGTTGCCCTGAACGGTAAAACCTTCAGCGATGATGTTGAGATGATGCTGGAAGCAAACCGCATCGGCGGCCGTCACGGCCTGGGTATGAGCGACCAAATTGAAAACCGCATCATTGAAGCAAAAAGCCGCGGTATTTATGAAGCCCCCGGAATGGCGCTGCTGCACATCGCTTACGAGCGTCTGTTGACCGGTATTCACAACGAAGACACCATTGAGCAATATCACTCTCATGGTCGTCAGTTGGGCAAACTGCTGTATCAGGGCCGCTGGTTCGACTCGCAGGCGCTGATGCTGCGTGACGGCCTGCAACGTTGGGTCGCCAGCCAGATTACCGGTGAAGTGACGCTGGAACTGCGTCGCGGCAACGACTACTCCATCCTGAACACCGTGTCAGACAACCTGACCTATAAGCCAGAACGTTTGACCATGGAAAAAGGCGATTCCGTGTTCTCACCGGACGATCGTATCGGTCAGCTGACCATGCGTAATCTGGACATTACCGATACCCGCGAGAAACTGTTCGGCTACGCGAAAGCCGGTCTGTTAACCGCCTCTTCCGCGACCGGTCTGCCGCAGGTTGAGAATCTGGAAAACAAAGGCAAATAAGCCCGCGTCGTTGATGCAACAGGCCGCGAAAGCGGCCTTTTTTGTGGAACATCACCCCAGGTTGATGCAAATGGCTGATTTGCCGGTTAATCTAACTGGACAACGTTTCGCACCCTGTCAAAGCATTGTGCAGCCATGTCTTTTTCAGTCATCATTATATAGTCAATGCCCCCGCCAAAATCCGGCCCAGCGACAGCCAGTAATGCTGTTGTAGAATGAATTTCTTCATCCCAGCTAAAAAGCTGTCGCCACCTTGTATCATTTTGATTCAGTTCATCTTCCACACTACGTTGGAGAGGAATTGTCCACCCTCCCAGAAGATCGCCGGAATAGCAGGCATCAACTCGATACGGGTTGTCCTGTTCGTAATCACTTAACGCGTCATACCATGATTCATACGCTTTCTGCTGCGTAACGCTTAACCCCTCGCAGACTGACGGAACACTGATAACGGAAAGAGGTTCCAGGCACTCAACCTGTGTACACAATTGCCATGGTTCACGAAATTCAATCTTATTGTAAAAAGCCAGCAAGTCATCTGGCACAGCTAGCGTGCTTAATGTATCTACCTCAACATCGTGCCAGAAAACAAAGGGCTGCCGATCTTCCCAGGTAACATCGACAAAGAAGCTCAATAACCCCCGCCTGGGAAGCAGTGGATCAAACCCCGGGAGTAACGCCAGGTCACTCAAATTTAGTTGGGCAACAAAAGCAAGCGGAAAATCAACCAACTGATTCTCTATGCGGATGTCAATTTCGGTTAATAACCGTTGCTGCACCAACCGACACCTCTCCTCGTCAAAATCTTCCGCTGGCTGCCCAAGCAGCTTACGCCCTTCATTAAGCAGTTCATAACTCATTTTCATTTCATGAACAAACATGGCATTTCGCGTTTTTTCAGCTTTCAGCTTTAGCACGCGAGATGTGGCATTAACCGATTTTTTTCGTATAGGCCAGTTTTGTCCTAATGGCCAGTCGGGTAGACCGCCCAACCGCGATGCCCCCACCTTTACTGTTTCCATATCCCGCAGACAACGTTTAAATGCAATAGCAGCACGTGCCTGTTGCACGACTTTCTCCTGAATAGCAGAGCTCAAATTGGATGTGCGCAATTCGGCAATCAATCCAGCACGATCGAAAAATAAACTCATTAATCTCTTCCTTAGATATTCGGCTCAGTGCAAAGGAAGATTAGATAAAACTACTTGAGCAAAAGATATGGAGGGGGATAACAGATACAAGCATTTCAGATTATAGCTGAGCAACTACCGTCTTCAATGAACGGAGATGATCTCGTAATCGGTGGAGTGAACCTGACGCAGGGAGATCACCAGAGAGGACATACATGAGTATGTATGGAGGGCTATCTCAACGTATTGACGGGGCCATGCCAGGGACGCGTGTAAGCGTGCTTCAACCTCCTCTCTGAGAGCAGTTTCAACAGACGAAAAAAAAGACGCTTTTCAGCGTCTTTCTTTCGGAATATTGGTACCGAGGACGGGACTTGAACCCGTAAGCCCTATTGGGCACTACCACCTCAAGGTAGCGTGTCTACCAATTCCACCACCTCGGCACGGATACTGCTATTAGCGCGGGATATCGCTGGTCGGCTGGGCCGGTGCAGCAGGTTGAGTCTGCTCGGTCTTCGCCGGCGCGCTCAGATTTTCCCACTCGCTTCCTTTATTGGTTTTGTTGCTATTGATATTACCCAACACCAGACTGATGATGAAGAACAGCGTCGCCAATACCGCCGTCATTCGGGTCATGAAGTTACCAGAACCACTTGAACCAAATAGCGTAGCGGAAGCGCCTGCTCCGAAGGAGGCTCCCATATCAGCGCCTTTACCTTGCTGCAGCATGATCAGACCTACAAGGCCAATTGCCACAATAAGGAAAACAACTAAAAGAGCTTCGTACATAATCAACCTGTTCCTTGCGGAGTTGCCGCGTACCAATGCTTCTACCAATAAAGCGGGATTTTTACTGTTTCCCACTGAAGCGGGTGTGAATACTAACCAAAGCGAATGACCTTCGCAAGGGCAATTTAAGCGCATTGTATCAACTGCGGAAAAAAACAGCAAAAGCGTTGTTTTTTGCGGGCCGTAAGGCGGCAACCGCCGCCTTTTTAGTCACTTAAACGCTTAAACGGCTTTTACCGCATCCGCGATACGATGGGCGAATGCCGTAACCTGCGCTTCATCCTCGCCTTCAACCATCACGCGAATCAGCGGTTCGGTACCGGATTTACGTAGCAGTACCCGCCCACGATTGCCGAGCGTGGCTTCTACGTCCGCCGTTACCGCTTTCACCGCTTCATTTTCCAGCGGATCGCCGCTACCGGCGGTGTAACGCACGTTAACCAGAATCTGCGGGAACATTTTCATACCGCTGCACAGATCGTGCAGACTCATATGATTACGCACCATCGCCGCCAGAACTTGTAGCCCCGCTACAATACCGTCGCCAGTGGTCGTTTTATCCAGCAGAATAACGTGACCAGAGTTTTCCGCGCCGATGCGCCAGCCTTTTTCCTGCAATTTTTCCAGCACGTAGCGGTCGCCCACTTTCGCCCGGGCAAACGGAATGCCAAGCTGCTTGAGCGCCAGCTCCAGCCCCATATTGCTCATCAGCGTCCCCACCGCGCCGCCGCGCAGTTGCCCCTGGCGCAGCCCTTCGCGCGCGATGATATACATGATCTGATCGCCATCGACTTTATTGCCTTCATGGTCAACCATGATGACCCGGTCGCCGTCGCCGTCAAGCGCGATGCCGAGGTCCGCCTTCTCCGCCAACACGCGCGCCTGCAACGCGCGCACGTCGGTCGCGCCCACTTCTTCGTTAATGTTGACGCCGTTTGGCTCACAGCCGATGGCGATAACGGTCGCGCCCAGCTCGCGCAGCACATTCGGCGCGATATGGTAGGTAGCGCCGTTGGCGCAATCCACAACCACTTTCAGGCCGTTGAGGCTCAGTTCGTTCGGGAAGGTGCCTTTACAGAACTCAATATAGCGTCCGGCGGCATCGACGATGCGGCTCGCTTTCCCCAGCTCGGCGGAGTCTACGCAGGTGATCTCTTTTTCCATTTCGGCTTCGATGGCTTCTTCCACATCGTCAGGCAGTTTCGTACCGTCGATAGAGAAGAATTTAATGCCGTTATCATAGAACGGGTTATGCGAAGCCGAGATAACGATACCCGCCTCCGCGCGGAAAGTCCGCGTCAGATAGGCGACGGCTGGCGTTGGCATAGGTCCGGTAAACGAGGCCGACAGTCCCGCAGCGGCAAGGCCCGCCTCCAGCGCGGACTCCAGCATATAGCCGGAAATACGCGTATCTTTACCGATAATGATTTTACGCGAGCCATGACGCGCCAGCACTTTTCCGGCAGCCCAACCCAGTTTAAGCACGAAATCAGGTGTAATGGGGGCATTGCCTACACGTCCGCGAATCCCATCGGTACCGAAATATTTACGATTACTCATAGCGTTTGTTTCCCTTTGCAGACAGAGTGGCTTCCACCACCCGCATTGCCTCTACGGTTTCTTTGACGTCATGGACGCGAATGATCTGCGCGCCCTGCATCGCGGCAATTACCGCGCACGCAAGGCTACCGTTCAGACGGTCTGATGGTCCCACGTTAAGTAACTGACCAACCATCGTTTTACGTGACATGCCCACCAGCAGCGGCAGGTTAAAATGATGAAACTCACCCAGTCGCGCCAGTAAGGTATAATTGTGAGAGAGATTTTTACCGAAACCGAATCCTGGGTCGAGCAACAATTTCTCTTTTGCGATGCCGGCCTTCTCACAACGTGCTATTTGCTCAATAAAGTAGCGATTCACCTCGGCAAAGACATCGTCATATTTCGGCGCCTCCTGCATGGTTTTGGGGTTGCCCTGCATGTGCATAAGACTGACCGGCAAGCCGGTTTCCGCTGCCGCTTCCAACGCGCCGGGTTCGGAGAGCGAACGGACATCATTGATAATATGCGCGCCCGCCCTTGCCGCTTCACGGATCACCTCGGGTTTAGAGGTATCCACAGAAATCCACACTTCAAAGCGTTGCGCGATTGCTTCCAGTACCGGAATAACGCGATCCAGCTCTTCTTCCACGCTCACTTCCGCCGCGCCTGGTCGCGTTGATTCCCCCCCCACATCAATAATTGTTGCCCCGGCATTCACCATTAAATTCGCATGTTTCACCGCCTCAATCAGCGTGTTATGCGCGCCGCCGTCGGAGAACGAATCCGGCGTTACGTTCAGGATCCCCATAACATGCGGATGAGTGAGATCGAGCGTGGCGCCCTGAGCGAAGAGTTTCATGGTCAAAATCCCTGTTTTATTTGTGGTGAGTTAAAAAAAGAAAAACCCCGGGGCAAGCCCCAGGGTTTCGGTGAGCGCTAAACATAATGTTGTACAACAAACGCTTATTTGTCGCCCAGCTGCTCTGACATCGTGTTGCCCGGGTTCGGCGTGCGTGGTTCATCAACCGGACGCGGCGCCTGAGGCGTACCATTGCTGTCAGAGTTATTGGTGCCGTTTGGATCTTCCCAGCCCGCAGGCGGACGCACTTCACGACGCGCCATCAGGTCATCAATCTGCGGCGCATCGATGGTTTCATATTTCATCAGCGCATCTTTCATCGCGTGCAGAATATCCATATTGTCAGTCAGGATCTGACGAGCGCGATTGTAGTTACGTTCAATCAGCGCTTTCACTTCCTGGTCGATGATACGCGCAGTTTCATCAGACATATGTTTCGCTTTTGCGACGCTACGGCCGAGGAACACTTCGCCCTCTTCTTCCGCGTACAGCAACGGACCGAGTTTCTCCGAGAAGCCCCACTGGGTGACCATGTTACGCGCCAGGTTAGTCGCGACTTTAATATCGTTCGACGCCCCGGTAGAAACATGTTCGGCACCGTAGATGATCTCTTCCGCCAGACGACCGCCGTACAGGGTGGAGATCTGGCTTTCCAGCTTCTGACGGCTGGCGCTGATTGCGTCGCCTTCAGGCAGGAAGAAGGTCACGCCCAGCGCACGACCGCGCGGGATAATCGTCACTTTGTGCACCGGATCGTGTTCCGGCACCAGGCGACCGATAATCGCGTGGCCCGCTTCGTGGTACGCGGTCGACTCTTTCTGCGCTTCCGTCATCACCATGGAGCGACGTTCCGCGCCCATCATGATTTTGTCTTTCGCTTTTTCGAACTCAACCATCGACACTACGCGTTTGTTGCCGCGTGCGGCAAACAGCGCCGCTTCGTTGACCAGGTTCGCCAGGTCCGCACCGGAGAAGCCCGGCGTACCGCGCGCAATGATCGCCGCATCAATGTCCGTCGCTAACGGTACGCGACGCATATGCACCTTCAGAATCTGCTCACGACCGCGAACATCCGGCAGGCCTACCACCACCTGACGGTCAAAACGGCCTGGACGCAGCAGCGCCGGGTCCAGAACGTCCGGACGGTTAGTTGCGGCGATAACGATGATACCTTCGTTACCTTCGAAGCCGTCCATCTCAACCAGCATCTGGTTCAACGTCTGCTCACGTTCATCGTGACCGCCGCCCAGACCTGCGCCACGCTGGCGACCTACGGCGTCGATTTCATCGATGAAGATAATGCACGGCGCCGCTTTCTTGGCCTGTTCGAACATGTCACGCACACGAGACGCGCCGACACCGACGAACATTTCCACAAAGTCAGAACCGGAAATCGTAAAGAATGGCACCTTCGCTTCACCCGCAATGGCTTTTGCCAGCAGGGTTTTACCGGTACCCGGCGGGCCGACCATCAGGACACCTTTCGGAATTTTACCGCCCAGCTTCTGGAAACGGCTCGGTTCACGCAGGTATTCGACCAGTTCCGCCACTTCTTCTTTCGCTTCGTCACAACCTGCGACGTCAGCAAACGTGGTTTTGATCTGATCTTCCGTCAGCATACGCGCCTTGCTCTTACCGAACGACATGGCGCCTTTGCCACCGCCGCCCTGCATCTGACGCATGAAGAAGATCCAGACGCCGATCAGCAACAGCATCGGGAACCAGGAAATGAAGATAGAAGCCAGCAGGCTTGGCTCTTCAGGTGGTTCGCCAACAACCTTGACGTTTTTAGTCAGCAGGTTATCAAGCAGCTTCGGATCATTAATCGGAATGTAAGTCGTGTAACGGTTACTATCTTTCTTGGTAACGTTGATCTCACGTCCGTTGATACGCGCTTCGCGAACCTGGTCCTGATTGACCTCTTGCAGGAAGGTAGAGTAATCCACCTTACGGCCATTAGACTCGCTGGGCCCAAAGCTCTGGAATACTGACATCAGCACAACGGCAATGACCAGCCAGAGTATTAGGTTTTTCGCCATGTCACTCAAGGGATTAACCTCTTATTACAACTGTGTTAAAAACAGCGTCAGGATACTCTATATCCAGTTTCTTTCAAACCTTACGTCTGAAATCTGCCGGTTATCACTTTCGCCCGGTCGCTACAATGTACACTTCACGCGAACGCGCACGCGAAGAGTCCGGCTTACGAACTTTAACCTTCGTAAACAGGGAGCGAATTTCCCTTAGATACTCATCGAAACCTTCGCCCTGGAACACCTTCACTACAAAACTTCCGCCTGGCGCCAGCACATCGCGGCACATCTCTAACGCCAGCTCCACCAGATACATGGCGCGGGGGATATCCACCGCCGGTGTTCCGCTCATGTTTGGTGCCATATCCGACATGACAACTTGTACTTTACTGTCACCCACGCGTTCCAGTAACGCTTTCATGACAAGTTCATCACGAAAATCGCCCTGAAGAAAGTCCACACCAACGATAGGATCCATAGGTAAAAGATCACAAGCGATGATGCGGCCTTTGCCGCCAATCTGCGTGACCACATACTGTGACCAGCCTCCTGGCGCAGCGCCGAGATCGACTACCGTCATTCCCGGCTTAAAAAGTTTGTCACTTTGCTGTATTTCATCAAGTTTAAACCAGGCACGGGAGCGTAGCCCCTTTTTCTGCGCCTGTTGAACATATTTATCGCTAAAGTGTTCCTGAAGCCAGCGGCTTGAGCTGGCAGAACGCTTTTTACCTGTCATTTAACTTTCCCGTCGGGGCAGTTCATCGTAGCCAATGGCGTAAATTTCTACACGCCTATTTGGCGATATAAGGGAGATGGCGGTAGAATGACCCGTTTTCAATCCCAACGTAAGCAAAAATATACGATGAATCTGAGTACTAAACAAAAACAGCACCTAAAAGGTCTGGCACATCCGCTCAAGCCTGTTGTTATGCTTGGCAATAATGGTTTGACCGAAGGGGTACTGGCCGAGATTGAACAAGCGTTAGAGCACCATGAACTTATCAAGGTGAAAATCGCCTCGGAAGATCGCGAAACAAAAACCTTGATCGTGGACGCTATCGTGCGCGAAACCGGCGCCTGTAACGTACAGGTCATCGGTAAAACGCTGGTGCTGTATCGCCCAACTAAAGAGCGTAAAATCTCGCTGCCGCGTTAAGGATATCCTAAAGTCGAACACAAAATCTGTGTAAAACGAGGGGTTTTCCACGAGCAGGAGAGCAAAATGCCACGCTCTCTCCGTTGATAAAAGGCCGCTATGCGGCCTTTTTCCTTTCTTTACAATACACCAACAATTTGCGTATTGAGTACTGCTTAAAGGTATTCCACTTTAAGCACTTCGTATTCCACATCGCCGCCAGGCGTTTTGATCACCACGACGTCATCCTGCTCTTTGCCGATCAGACCGCGAGCGATTGGCGAGTTTACCGAAATGAGATTTTGCTTAAAATCCGCCTCATCATCGCCAACAATGCGGTAGGTCTGCTCTTCGTCGGTGTCCAGGTTCAGCACCGTGACGGTAGCGCCGAAAATCACGCGACCATTGTTCGGCATTTTAGTGACATCAATCACCTGCGCATTCGACAGTTTTGCTTCGATATCTTTAATGCGCCCTTCGCAGAAACCCTGCTGTTCGCGTGCAGCATGATACTCCGCGTTTTCTTTTAAATCGCCATGTTCGCGCGCTTCGGCGATAGCGGCGATGATTTCAGGACGGCGCACAGATTTCAGAAAATCCAGCTCTTCGCGCAGTTTTTCGGCTCCGCGTAAGGTCATCGGAATAGCTTGCATTTGTTATACCTCTTGAACATTCCTGTAGGGGGCAATGAACTCTACCCCGGCTGCTAAGCCAGCCCCGGCATATGCCATACCAGGGTCAGAAGCAAAAAAACACCAACCCGGGCGCGCAGTCCCAGGTCAGCTACAATTTCCTCTTTGATAATCATTTTACCCTGGAGTTCCCTATGGGTCATCGTTTACTTTTTAGGGCGTTGCGCCGTAGTATGACGGCTTGTTTCCAGGGTGTTAGCGCGAGATTATGCGATTTTCCAGATTTATCATCGGATTGACCACCAGTATAGCGTTCAGCGTTCAGGCCGCGAATATTGACGAATACATCAAACAGCTTCCGGCCGGCGCCAACCTCGCGCTGATGGTGCAAAAGATTGGCGCGCCCGCGCCGGCTATTGATTATCATAGTCAGCAGATGGCGCTTCCCGCCAGTACCCAAAAGGTGATTACCGCGCTGGCGGCGCTGATTCAACTCGGCCCGGATTTCCGTTTTACGACCACGCTGGAGACTAAAGGCAACGTCGATAACGGCATCCTGAAAGGTGACTTAATTGCGCGCTTCGGTGGCGATCCAACGCTAAGACGTCAGGATATTCGCAATATGGTCGCGACGCTGAAAAAGTCCGGCGTCACGCAAATCGACGGTAATGTGCTTATCGACACGTCGATTTTCGCCAGCCACGATAAAGCGCCAGGCTGGCCGTGGAACGACCTGACGCAGTGTTTCAGCGCGCCTCCCGCCGCCGCCATTGTTGACCGCAACTGTTTTTCTGTGTCGCTTTATAGCGCGCAAAAACCAAACGATTTAGCCTTTATTCGCGTGGCCTCTTATTATCCGGTAACGATGTTCAGCCAGGTACGGACTCTGCCGCGCGGTTCGGCAGACGCGCAGTATTGCGAGCTGGATGTTGTGCCTGGCGATTTGAACCGTTATACGCTTACCGGCTGTTTACCACAGCGCGCCGATCCGCTGCCGCTGGCCTTTGCTATTCAGGACGGCGCCAGCTACGCGGGCGCGATCCTCAAGCAGGAACTGAAAGAGGCCGGGATAACTTACCGCGGCACGCTGCTGCGCCAGACGCAGGTTAACGAGCCCGGAACGATCGTCGCCAGTAAACAGTCGGCGCCACTGCACGATCTGCTTAAGATTATGCTGAAAAAGTCAGACAACATGATCGCCGATACTGTTTTTCGGATGATTGGTCATGTCAGGTTTAACGTGCCTGGCACCTGGCGGGCGGGATCGGATGCCGTTCGCCAGATCCTGCGCCAACAGGCGGGAATTGATATCGGCAATACCATTATTGCCGACGGTTCCGGTCTTTCTCGCCATAACCTGATCGCTCCCGCCACGATGATGCAGGTGCTGCAATATATCGCCCAACACGATAACGAGCTGAACTTTATCTCTATGCTGCCGCTGGCGGGCTATGATGGTTCATTGCAATACCGCGCCGGACTGCATCAGGCGGGCGTAGACGGTAAGGTTTCGGCGAAAACCGGGTCACTGCAGGGCGTGTATAATCTGGCGGGCTTTATTACCACCGCAAGCGGGCAACGGATGGCATTTGTACAGTATTTGTCCGGCTACGCGGTTCCACCTGCCGATCAGCGTAATCGCCGAATCCCGCTGGTACGCTTCGAGAGTCGGTTGTATAAGGATATTTATCAGACTAACTGAGTGCATTATTGCCGGATGGCGGCGCTAACGCGTCTTATCCGGCCTACAACGAACATAATAAAACGGGCCGCAAATGCGGCCCGTTGGCTTTTATAGGCCGGATAAGCGTAAGCGCCATCCGGCTACGAGATTAACGTTTGTAGATGAACTCGACGCCTTCTTCGTCGTCTTCATCCCAGTCGTCATCCCAGTCATCGTCTGCGTCTTCTTCCACTTCAGCCAACTGCTGGCGATGATAATCGTCCCACATGAACTCGACTTTTTCCGGCTGTTTTGCTTCTTCAGCCTGCGCGATCGGATTCTCGATGATAAAGGTCATCACATCCCAGCAGAGATCTTTCACCCCTAGCTGACTGGCAGCGGAAATCAGATAGTATTTCCCTTCCCAGCCCAACGCTTCGGCGATCGCTTTCGCTTTCTCTTCCGCTTCGGTTTTATCCATCAGATCGATCTTGTTGAACACTAACCAGCGCGGTTTAGCCGCCAGATCCTGGCTGTATTTTTCCAGTTCGCCAATAATGATACGGGCGTTTTCCACCGGATCGGAACCGTCGATCGGATCGATATCAATGAGGTGCAGCAGTACGCGGCAACGTTCGAGGTGCTTCAGGAAGCGAATCCCCAGGCCCGCGCCTTCCGCCGCGCCTTCGATCAACCCCGGAATGTCGGCCACCACAAAACTCTTTTCGCTGTCCATACGTACCACGCCCAGGCTCGGCACCAGCGTGGTAAACGGATAGTCCGCGACTTTCGGTTTTGCTGCCGATACCGCACGAATAAACGTTGATTTACCGGCATTTGGCATCCCCAGCATCCCGACATCCGCCAGCAGCATCAGTTCCAGCAGCAGGTCGCGCTTATCGCCCGGCGTACCATTGGTTTTCTGGCGCGGCGTACGGTTAACCGAGGATTTAAAACGGGTATTGCCTAGCCCATGCCAGCCGCCCTTCGCGACCAACAGACGCTGACCGTGTTTGGTCATGTCGCCCATCGTTTCACCGGTTCCCTGGTCGATAACGCGCGTACCGACCGGCACTTTGATGGTCACGTCTTTACCGCGTTTACCGGTACAGTCGCGGCTCGCGCCATTCTGACCACGTTCAGCGCGGAACGATTTTTCAAAGCGGTAATCGATCAGCGTATTCAGGTTTTCATCGGCTTCCATCCAGACGTCGCCGCCGTCGCCGCCATCACCGCCGTCCGGGCCGCCTTTCGGGATATATTTTTCGCGGCGGAAGCTCACACAGCCATTACCGCCATCGCCTGCAACGACCAGAATCGATGCTTCATCAACAAACTTCATTTTATTCTCCGTAAATCATTCGCCTGAGCGGGGTTGCGAAACCACCGTTTCATGCTTGCGTAAACCGCCCCAAATACGATGACCAATGGCGGAATACATCGCGCCCGCAACCACGACAAACGCACCGAGATAACCTAAAAGGTTTAACATCGGTCTGGCGAAGAAATCGGGCCAGGCCATAGATAAAAGATCTGAAAACAGCAGGGTAAATAGCGGTGTAAGCGTGATTATCGCGCTCACCTGCGCCGCCTGCCAACGCGCCATCGCTTCCGCCAGGGCGCCATATCCTACCAGCGTATTTAGCCCGCAGAAAATCAAACAGGCGAGCTGCCAGTCGCTCAGTTGCGCTATCACCATCGGTTTTGCCAGCGGCAAGAGCGCTATCGTACATAAAGTGTACAGTAAAAACAGGATCTGCTGCGAGGCCAGACGTCGCAATAATACTTTTTGCGCCACGCCATAGCTCACCCACACCATCGCCGCGCCTACGCCAAAAATAACGCCCCAGGTGTAGTCGGTCAGTCGGGTAAAAATCTCGATCAGACTGGTGTTAAAAAACATCACCAGCCCGCTCAATAACATCAGCGCGCCAATCACCTGCGTACCGCGCATCTTTTCTTTCAGAATAAAGACGCTGGCGACCATCATGCCAACCGGCGAAAGCTGGCCGATAACCTGCGACGCGGTTGGGCTTAAATATTGCAGGGAAGAACTGAACAAAATGAAATTACCGAACAGTCCGCAGGTCGCTATCGCCAATAACACCAACCAGCGCGGCTTACGAAAAATACGCAGCGGCGGCAGCTTTCTTTTTACTGCCAGTATCGCCCCGAGGCCAATACTGGCCATTAAGAAGCGGTAGAAGACAATGGTTGAAGGCTCCATCACCTCCAGCACTTGCTTCATTGCTATTGGCAACGCTCCCCAGCACATCGCGGTAGTGAGCGCTAAAAGAATGCCAATGCCTGCCTGCTGCTTCATGCCGTGTTCCCTGCAAAGACCCGTTAACGGCATTCGCACAGCCACACGGGTATATTTTAGTCGGCCATCGAATGTAAAAAGCCCCGCAACAGGTGCGGGGCTTTCATCCGTTACCGGACCACAAAAAACTTACTCAGCAACGATGCTGATGTATTTACGGTTTTTCGGGCCTTTAACTTCGAATTTCACTTTACCGTCTGCTTTAGCAAACAGAGTGTGGTCACGACCGCAACCAACGTTGGTGCCAGCGTGGAATTTAGTACCACGTTGACGAACGATGATGCTGCCTGCCAGAACTGCTTCACCGCCAAAGCGTTTTACGCCCAGACGTTTAGCTTCAGAATCGCGACCGTTACGAGTCGAGCCGCCAGCCTTTTTATGTGCCATTTAATCTGCTCCCCTAATCTTAAGCGCTGATGCCGGTAATTTTCACATCAGTGAACCACTGACGATGGCCCTGCTGCTTACGGTAGTGTTTACGACGACGAAACTTAACGATTTTAACTTTCTCGCCACGACCGTGGGCAACAACTTCAGCTTTGATTACGCCGCCATCAACGAAAGGAACGCCGATTTTGACTTCTTCACCGTTTGCGATCATCAGAACTTCAGCGAACTCGATAGTTTCGCCAGTTGCGATGTCCAGCTTTTCCAGGCGAACGGTCTGACCTTCGCTTACTCGGTGTTGTTTACCACCACTTTGGAAAACCGCGTACATAAAAAACTCCGCTTCCGCGCACACCTTTCAATGATTCAGAGCGCGCTATAAATATTCACAATAGGGCGCGAATATTACGCAAATTGCACGGCTTTGACAAGTGCTACCATCAATACATGAAGAAAAAAAACACAACGCATACGGTAACGTTTATCTGCGGCGTTTTTTCAGTACAATCAGGGTATATTTCTAACCATAAACCCTACGTTACCTCATTCAGACATGGGATAATCGGGGCGATAAGCCCGGCTTTTGCGATGAATTTAGAAAAAATCAACGAGTTAACCGCGCAAGATATGGCGGGTGTCAATGCGACAATCCTTGAACAGCTTAATTCCGACGTTCAACTGATTAATCAGCTAGGATATTACATTATTAGCGGCGGCGGAAAACGCATTCGTCCGATGATTGCCGTTCTTGCCGCGCGCGCGGTGGGTTATCAGGGTAACGCGCACGTGACTATCGCCGCTCTGATCGAGTTTATCCACACGGCGACGCTGCTACATGATGATGTGGTGGATGAATCTGATATGCGTCGCGGCAAAGCGACGGCAAATGCCGCTTTCGGTAATGCCGCCAGCGTGTTGGTCGGCGACTTTATCTATACCCGCGCCTTCCAGATGATGACCAGCCTCGGCTCGTTAAAAGTGCTGGAAGTGATGTCGGAAGCGGTCAACGTGATTGCAGAAGGCGAAGTGCTGCAATTGATGAACGTGAATGACCCGGACATTACCGAAGAAAATTACATGCGGGTGATTTACAGTAAAACGGCCCGTCTGTTCGAAGCCGCCGCCCAGTGCTCCGGTATTCTTGCCGGTTGTACGCCTGAGCAAGAGAAAGGGTTGCAGGACTATGGCCGCTACCTTGGTACGGCTTTCCAGCTCATTGACGATCTGCTGGATTACAGCGCCGACGGCGAGCATCTCGGTAAAAATGTGGGTGATGACCTCAATGAGGGCAAACCCACCTTACCGTTGCTTCACGCCATGCGCCACGGTACGCCAGAACAGTCAGCGATGATCCGTACCGCTATTGAACAAGGTAATGGCCGTCATCTTCTGGAACCGGTTCTGGAAGCGATGACCACCTGCGGCTCGCTGGAATGGACGCGTCAGCGAGCGGAAGAAGAAGCCGACAAAGCGATATCCGCGTTGCAGATATTGCCGGATACTCCATGGCGTGAGGCGCTAATCGGTCTCGCACACATCGCGGTGCAGCGCGATCGTTAATGCCGTTCTCTTATCCCGCGTACTGCGCGGGATATCCCATTAAGTTCTAATAAACTCCAGATACCCTATCGCCTGTCTTTCACATACTCATCCAGGACTTCCCCTGGCATATTCTGAATATTGCCGCCACTTACATGAACTTTTTAGAACATTCCTTCACGAAGCGTTATAGTATCGAACGTCGTCGGGTTGTTAAAACCGTAAGTGATTAACCTAAGGAGTGATGGATGTATGGAAAGCAAGCTTATTGACTGGCATCCGGCCGATATCATTGCCGGACTACGTAAAAAAGGGACTTCAATGGCCGCTGAGTCACGCCGGAATGGATTGAGTTCATCCACGCTGGCCAATGCATTAACGCGCCCGTGGCCGAAAGGAGAGTTGATTATCGCGAAAGCATTAGGAACGGAACCCTGGGTTATTTGGCCATCGCGTTATCACGATCCGCGCACGCATGAGTTTATCGACAGAACGCGGCTTATGAGAGCGCGTAATAAAGACAAACAGAATGTAGAGTAAGTGCCTGTAAAACAACCCCCGCAATCGCGTTCGCGGGGGTTATTCAGCGTACAGAAGGTTATTCGCCTTTCACGCGTTCAATATTCGCGCCTAGCGCGCGCAGTTTGTCTTCGATGCGCTCATAACCGCGATCGATGTGATAAATACGATCCACAATCGTCGTGCCTTCCGCAATACAGCCCGCCAGCACCAGGCTCGCAGATGCTCGCAGATCTGTCGCCATGACCTGGGCGCCAGAGAGCGTTTCTACGCCATGGCATATGACGGTATTGCTTTCAATTTCCGCACGCGCGCCCATGCGGCTGAGTTCAGGCACGTGCATAAAACGGTTTTCAAAGACGGTTTCAGTGATAAAGCCCGTCCCTTCCGCCACCAGGTTCAGCAACGTGAACTGCGCCTGCATATCGGTCGGGAATGCCGGGTGCGGCGCGGTACGGACATTGACCGCCTTCGGTCGTTTGCCGTGCATGTCCAGACTAATCCAGTCCTCGCCCACTTCGATATCCGCGCCAGCATCGCGCAGTTTCGCCAGTACCGCGTCCAGAGTGTCCGGTTGCGCGTTACGGCAGAGGATTTTGCCGCGAGAGATCGCTGCCGCCACCAGGAAAGTCCCCGTTTCGATACGATCCGGCAGCACACGATAAACGCCGCCGCCCAGACGCTCTACGCCCTCGATCGTAATACGATCGGTGCCCTGCCCGGCGATCTTCGCCCCCAGCGTAACCAGGAAGTTAGCGGTGTCGACAATTTCCGGCTCGCGCGCGGCGTTTTCAATGATGGTCGTCCCTTCCGCCAGCGTAGCGGCGCACATAATGGTGACGGTCGCGCCGACGCTGACCTTATCCATCACGATATGCGCCCCTTTAAGACGTCCTTCGACGGAGGCCTTTACGTAGCCCTCTTCCAGCTTGATGGTCGCACCCAGTTGTTCCAGACCGGTAATATGCAGATCAACCGGACGCGCGCCGATAGTACAGCCCCCCGGCAGAGAGACTTGTCCCTGACCAAAACGGGCAACCAGCGGCCCCAGCGCCCATATCGAGGCGCGCATGGTCTTAACCAGATCATAAGGCGCGCAGAACACGTTCACCTGGCTGGCATCAATATGTACCGATCCATTGCGTTCCACTTTCGCGCCTAATTGGCTCAGGAGCTTCATCGACGTATCCACGTCTTTCAGTTTTGGAACGTTTTGGATCTCTACCGGTTCTTCTGCCAGCAGAGCGGCGAACAGGATCGGCAGCGCGGCGTTTTTGGCGCCGGAAATTGTGACTTCGCCCTGGAGCGTCGTTGGCCCCTGTACACGAAATTTATCCATTATTGTATTCTCAGTTAAGCATTCATCTCCGCTACCGGCAGGTTACCCGTAGCTTAAAATCCGTTAAGTTTACGATCGCGCGCCCATTCCGCCGGGGTATATGCTTTGATCGATACGGCATGGATACGGTTGTCCGCAATGTACTCCATTAGCGGCCCATAGACCGTTTGCTGTTTCTTGACCCGGCTCATGCCGTCAAACATCTCGCCCACGGCAATAACCTGAAAGTGACTGCCATCGCCGGAGACGTGGACTTCCTGGAGGGAGAGGGCATTCATCAGCACACTCTGAATTTCATGATTTTCCATGGGTTCTTTATTCGTCAAATAGTGAAAACAGCCCAACATCTTAGAGCAAAGTCGCACCGTCTTAAATAAGCAAAAGATTACGCTGATAAATCAGCGCGGTAAAAGTGCCGGATGGTGCTGCTAACGCAACTTATCCGGCCTACGGGGATCATGCGAAGTGTAGGCCGGATAAACCATCCGGCATTCATTACATACGGGGAAGTACGTCTTCGGGCAAGTTATATAATTGCGCCAGCGCGTAAACCTTGTCGTTAACGCCAGACAGCGATACGGCATTGCCCTGCTTTTTTGCCTGGTTCACAAGGTGCGCCAGCAGCGCCAGTCCCCCCGTATCCACCCTGGAGATCTGGCTCAGGTCGATACGGGTAACGCCAGTCATCGCTTCTACGCGCGCGTCCCATAGCGGCGCCAACACGTCCTGATCCAGCTCTCCCGCCAGCACCAGAGTGTCCGCCTCACGCGTCCAGGTGAGTTGCGGCGTCATTACTGTTTCTCGTCCAAAGTAATTTTCTGCTGAGAGATAGATTTCAGTTGTGCGGTCAGGCCGTCGATGCCTTTAGTACGCAGCAGATCGCTCCACTCATTTTGCTTGGTGGTGATCATGCTGACGCCTTCCGCAATCATGTCATACGCCTGCCAGTTGCCGGTCTGGGTATTTTTGCGCCACTGGAAATCCAGGCGTACCGGCGGACGACCGTTGGGATCGATAATCGTTACACGGATAGGCACAATGGTCGCATCGCCCAGCGGTTGCTCAGGCGCTATCTGGTAAGTCTGGCCGTGGTACATCGCCAGCGCCTGACCGTATGCCTGTTTCAGGTATTCGCGAAACGCTGCAAAATAGGCTTCACGCTGCGCCGGGGTCGCCTCTTTGTAGTAGCGGCCCAACACCAGCGCGCCGGCATATTTTACCTGCACGTACGGCAGAAGTTCCTGATCAACAACGTCTCGCAGGTAATCCGGATTGGCACGAATTTTCGGCTGTTCGTTTTTCAGGCGATCAAAAGTTTTCTGCGCCGCCTCGTTCATCAGTTTATAAGGATTGCTCTGATCCGCTGCCGTTGCTGCGCTTAATGGCGCAATGACCAGCAGGGCCACCATCATCAGTCGTTTAAACATGCCTCAATTCTCCTGAGATTATTTCGTTTCGCCCGCGGGCGTTGTGGCTTCAGTATGGCCTTCCGTTGCGGCTGGCGCATCGCCAGAATTCTTATTGTCGTCGCCTTTGCTGTTATAGAGGAACTGGCCAATCATATCTTCCAGCACCATTGCAGACTTGGTGTCCTGAATCGTACTCCCATCTTTGAGGATAGACGTTCCCAGCTCAGGATCTTCAAAACCGACGTTTAATGCCAGATATTGCTCCCCCAGCAGCCCGGAAGTACGAATACTCAACGAGCTGGTATCGGGAATATGGTTATAACGCTCTTCGATGTCGAGCGTTACGCGCGGTAGGTATGTTTTCGGATCAAGCGAGATATCTTCAACCCGCCCGACAACCACCCCGCCGATGCGTACCGGGGAACGCACTTTCAGACCGCCGATGTTATCGAAGGTCGCATAAACCTTATAGGTCGGCTCCGTGCGCATAGAGGTCACATTTGCCGCCTTCAGGCAAACAAACAGCGCCGCCAGCAACGCTACCAACAAAAAAACGCCTACCCAAATTTCATTTTTTTTCGTTTGCATGAACTCAATTCCCAAACATCAGTGCGGTCAGCACAAAATCCAGCCCCAGAACGGCCAACGATGCGTGAACCACGGTACGCGTCGTTGCCCGGCTAATCCCGGCAGAAGTCGGTATTGCGTCATAACCGTTGAATAACGCAATCCATGTTACCGTAATGGCGAACACCACGCTCTTTATCAGACAGTTCACCAGATCCATACGCCAGTCGACGGCATTCTGCATCGCGGACCAGAAGAACCCGGCGTCGATTCCCTTCCAGCTTACGCCGACCAGCGAGCCGCCCCAGATACCGACCGCCACAAAGATAATGGTCAGTAGCGGCAACGAAATCACGCCCGCCCAGAAGCGCGGCGAAATCACCCGGCGCAATGGATCGACCGCCATCATCTCCATACTGGAGAGCTGCTCCGTCGCCCGCATCAGGCCGATTTCCGCCGTCAACGCCGACCCGGCCCGCCCGGCAAACAGCAACGCCGCGACCACCGGCCCCAGCTCGCGCAGCAGAGAAAGCGCCACTAACATGCCAAGACTGGTCTCCGCGCTGTAAGTGGTCAGAACCAGATAGCCTTGCAGCCCCAGCACCATACCGATGAATACGCCGGAGACAATAATGATAAGCATCGACAAGACGCCCACATTATAAAGCTGGCGCACCAGCAGCGGCGCATGTTTGCGAAACTCCGGCTTACCGATAATCGCATTGAATAACATTAACCCGGCGCGCCCGAACGTCCTGACGGTTTTGATCCCGCTGTGTCCGAGTGCTGCCAGCGCATTTAACAGCATGAGTGGCTTAACTCCCTGTTTCGAGTAAATCAAGGTGATAGTCGCCCGCCGGATAGCGGAACGGAACCGGCCCGTCGGCAATACCGTCAAGGAACTGACGCACGCGCGGGTCCGTATTCTCCTGCAACGCCTGAGCGCTACCGTGAGCGACGATTTTTTTGTCCGCCATGATCCAGGCGTGATCCGCAATACTGAGCACCTCTGGCACATCATGCGAGACCACCACGCAGGTCACGCCCAGCGCGCTGTTCAATTCTGAAATCAGCTTCACCAGAACGCCCATGGTAATCGGGTCCTGGCCGACAAACGGCTCATCGAACATGATGAGATCCGGTTCCAGAGCGATGGCGCGCGCCAACGCGGCGCGGCGCGCCATCCCACCGGAGAGCTCGGAAGGCATCAGTTTTGCCGCGCCGCGCAGCCCGACAGCTTCCAGTTTCATCATCACGACGCTTTTTAGCAGCGGCGCGGGTAAATTGGTGTGCTCCCGTAGCGGATAGGCCACATTGTCAAACACGTTCATGTCGGTAAACAGCGCTCCCGACTGAAACAGCATACTCATACGTTTACGGACGGTGTAGAGCCGCGAACGGGACATGGCCGGCACATTCTCGCCATCAAATAAGATCTCGCCCTTATCCGGCGGGATCTGTCCGCCAATCAGGCGCAACAGCGTGGTTTTACCGATGCCCGACGGCCCCATGATCGCCGTGATCTTCCCGCGCGGCACCGTCAGGGAAATATTATCGAAAATGCAGCGTTCGCCACGGGAAAAGCTGACGTCGCGCATATCGACTAAATTGGCCGCAGACTGACCCATTGATTCATCCTTCGTATTGCCTTGTTGAGGTAACCATGGCGCTGAATTTAACCATGGGTTCGACATAATTACAGAATATTAACTGACAGGGTTAGCGAAAGCTGGCATTCGTTTTACTTTTTAGCCGCATAAAGTCAAAATTAGGACTTCGTTACGGCTTCCAGATATCCCTTCCAGGGGACCGGCGAGTATACCTGAAGAAAGGACTTTAGATGCTTTTAGCGATGGCGCTACTCATAATTGGTTTGCTTCTGGTGGCCTACGGCGCCGATCGTCTGGTGTTTGCGGCCTCTATTTTATGCCGTACATTCGGTATTCCCCCGCTGATCATCGGGATGACGGTCGTGAGTATCGGCACCTCGCTGCCGGAAATTATTGTGTCGGCCGCCGCATCGCTACACGGTCAGCTCGATTTGGCCGTCGGCGCGGCGCTCGGTTCTAACATCACCAATATTTTGCTGATCTTAGGGCTGGCGGCGCTGGTTCGTCCATTTACCGTGCATTCCGATGTTCTACGTCGCGAATTGCCATTAATGTTATTTGTTAGCGTGGTAGCCGGTTCCGTACTGCATGACGGACAGTTAAGTCGCAGTGATGGTATCTTTCTCCTGCTTCTGGCTGTGCTATGGCTGTTATTCATTGTTAAAATCGCGCGTCTGGCCGAACGCCAGGGGAATGACAGCCTCACCCGCGAACAACTGGCGGAGCTGCCGCGCGAAGGCGGGCTCCCCGTCGCGTTCTTATGGCTGGGCATTGCGCTGGTCATCATGCCGATGGCGACGCGCATGGTAATCGATAACGCTACGGTGCTGGCGAACTATTTCGCCATGAGTGAATTAACGCTCGGTCTGACAGTCATCGCCGTCGGCACCAGTCTGCCAGAACTGGCGACGGCGATTGCCGGCGTGCGAAAAGGCGAAAATGATATTGCCGTTGGTAATCTCATTGGCGCCAATATTTTTAATCTCGCCATCGTGCTGGGACTGCCTGCGCTGATCGCGCCGGGGGAGATCAACCCGCTGGCATTTGGGCGTGATTATAGCGTGATGTTGCTGGTTAGCGTGGTTTTCGCTTTACTTTGCTGGCGGCATCCGCGTCAGATTGGTCGGGGCGCAGGTATACTGCTGACCGGCGGGTTTATCGTATGGCTGGCGATGCTCTATTGGCTATCGCCACTTCTTGTTGGATAACTGGAAACGGATTATGTCGCATTTAGCGTTGCAACCGGGGTTTGACTTTCAGCAGGCAGGCAAAGAGGTCCTGGAAATTGAACGTGAAGGCCTGGCGGAGCTTGATCAATATATCAACCAGCATTTCACGCTGGCCTGTGAAAAAATGTTCAACTGCACCGGAAAAGTGGTGGTCATGGGGATGGGGAAATCCGGCCATATCGGACGGAAAATGGCCGCCACGTTCGCCAGTACCGGCACCTCTTCCTTTTTTGTACATCCAGGCGAAGCCGCGCACGGCGATTTGGGGATGGTTACGCCGCAGGATGTGGTTATCGCTATCTCCAACTCCGGCGAATCCAGCGAGATCGCGGCGCTAATACCGGTGCTTAAACGGCTGCACGTGCCGTTAATTTGCATTACCGGGCGACCGGAAAGCAGCATGGCGCGTGCGGCAGATGTGCATCTGTGTGTTAAAGTGCCCAAAGAAGCGTGTCCGTTAGGCCTGGCGCCTACCAGTAGTACCACCGCAACGCTGGTGATGGGCGACGCGCTCGCCGTGGCATTGTTAAAAGCGCGCGGCTTTACCGCCGAGGATTTCGCTCTGTCGCATCCTGGCGGCGCGCTGGGACGTAAGCTACTGCTGCGCGTAAGCGATATTATGCATACTGGCGATGAGATCCCGCATGTTAATAAACATGCCACCCTGCGTGATGCGCTGTTAGAAATTACGCGTAAAAATCTCGGTATGACCGTCATTTGCGATGAATCCATGAAGATCGACGGTATCTTCACCGACGGCGATTTACGTCGCGTGTTCGATATGGGCGGCGATATGCGCCAGTTGGGGATCGCCGAGGTGATGACGCCAGGGGGCATTCGCGTGCGTCCCGGTATTCTCGCTGTCGATGCGCTGAATTTAATGCAGTCCCGCCATATCACCTCCGTACTGGTTGCTGATGGCGACCAGTTACTCGGTGTGTTACATATGCATGATCTCCTGCGTGCAGGCGTCGTGTAGAAACTCAAGGATAATTAACGATGAGTAAAGCAGGTGCGTCGCTTGCGACCTGTTATGGCCCCGTCAGCACCCATGTCATGACCAAAGCGGAGAATATCCGCCTGCTCATCCTGGACGTGGATGGCGTATTGTCTGACGGCCTGATTTATATGGGCAATAACGGCGAAGAGCTGAAGGCTTTCAACGTTCGTGACGGCTATGGTATTCGCTGTGCTTTGACCTCCAATATCGAGGTTGCCATTATTACCGGACGAAAGGCTAAACTTGTAGAAGATCGCTGCGCCACGCTGGGGATTGTCCATCTTTATCAGGGACAGTCGAATAAGCTGATCGCCTTTAGCGATCTGCTGGAAAAACTGGCCATTGCGCCGGAAAATGTTGCCTATGTCGGCGATGATCTGATTGACTGGCCAGTGATGGAAAAAGTGGGGTTAAGCGTTGCCGTTGCGGATGCGCATCCGCTGCTGATCCCCCGCGCTGACTATGTGACGCACATTGCCGGCGGGCGCGGCGCGGTACGTGAGGTGTGCGATTTGCTGCTGCTGGCGCAGGGCAAGCTGGATGAGGCCAAAGGGCAATCGATATGAGTAAAACCAGACGTTGGGTTATCATTCTACTGTCGCTGGCCATTCTGGTACTGATTGGTATCAATCTGGCGGATAAAGACGATCCTGCTGCCGTGATGGTCAACAGCAACGATCCCACGTATAAAAGCGAGCATACGGATACCGTCGTGTACAGTCCGGAAGGCGCGTTGAGCTATCGTCTGATCGCGCAGCACGTTGAATATTTTTCCGATCAGGCGGTCTCATGGTTTACGCAACCGGTATTAACCACCTTTGATAAGGATAAAGTGCCGACATGGTCGATCAAGGCCGATAAAGCCAAATTGACTAACGATCGGATGCTCTATCTGTATGGCCATGTTGAAGTCAACGCCCTGGTGCCTGACGCTCAATTACGCAGAATTACCACCGATAACGCGCAGATTAATCTGGTGACGCAGGATGTTACCTCGAACGATCTGGTGACGTTATACGGCACAACATTTAACTCCAGCGGACTGAAAATGCGCGGTAACTTACGCAGCAAGAACGCCGAGCTGATTGAAAAGGTTAGAACCTCTTATGAAATTCAAAACAAACAAACTCAGCCTTAATCTTATGCTTGCCGGCTCGCTGCTGGCCGCCAGCATTCCGGCTTTCGCCGTCACGGGCGATACCGAACAGCCTATTCATATTGACTCGGATCAACAGTCGCTGGATATGCAAGGCAACGTCGTGACCTTTACGGGCAACGTGGTGATGACCCAGGGCACGATTAAGATCAACGCCGATAAAGTCGTGGTTACCCGCCCTGGCGGCGAACAGGGGAAAGAGGTGATCGACGGTTACGGCAATCCGGCCACCTTCTACCAGATGCAGGACAACGGTAAGCCGGTGAAAGGCCACGCTTCCCATATGCACTACGAGCTGGCGAAAGATTTTGTGGTGCTAACCGGCAACGCTTATCTGGAGCAGCTTGACAGCAACATTACCGGCGACAAAATCACCTACCTGGTGAAAGAGCAGAAAATGCAGGCCTTCAGCGAGAAAGGCAAACGCGTCACCACCGTTCTGGTGCCGTCGCAGTTGCAAGACAAAAACAAAGGCCAGACTCCGGCGCAAAAGAAGAGTAACTAATTCGTTATGGCAACATTAACTGCAAAGAATCTGGCGAAGGCCTATAAAGGCCGTCGCGTAGTGGAAGATGTCAGTCTGACCGTTAACTCCGGGGAGATTGTCGGGCTGCTCGGTCCAAACGGCGCGGGTAAAACCACCACCTTTTATATGGTCGTCGGTATCGTGCCGCGTGACGCGGGCAATATCATCATCGATGATGAAGATATCAGTCTGCTGCCGCTGCACGCGCGCGCGCGCCGCGGTATCGGCTATTTGCCGCAGGAAGCCTCTATTTTCCGCCGTCTCAGCGTATTTGATAACCTGATGGCGGTACTGCAAATTCGTGACGATTTGACCGCAGAACAGCGAGAAGACCGCGCCAACGAGCTGATGGAAGAGTTTCATATTGAGCATCTGCGCGACAGTATGGGACAGGCGCTGTCCGGTGGTGAACGCCGTCGTGTAGAAATAGCCCGCGCGTTGGCCGCTAATCCCAAATTTATCCTGCTGGATGAACCGTTTGCCGGCGTTGACCCGATTTCCGTTATCGACATCAAACGCATTATCGAGCATCTGCGCGATAGCGGGCTCGGCGTGCTGATCACCGACCATAACGTCCGTGAGACGCTGGCAGTCTGTGAACGTGCCTATATCGTGAGCCAGGGCCACCTTATTGCCCACGGTACGCCGACAGAAATCCTGCAAGACGAACACGTTAAGCGTGTATATCTTGGGGAAGACTTCAGACTCTGATAGGGTAGAGGGCTATGCTGCTCTAGCGGGAGAAAACGACTCTGAATATGAAGCAAGGTTTGCAACTCAGGCTTAGCCAACAACTGGCGATGACGCCTCAGCTACAACAGGCCATCCGTCTGTTGCAGTTGTCTACGCTGGAACTTCAGCAGGAACTCCAGCAAGCGCTGGAAAATAACCCGCTGCTTGAGCAAACCGATCTTCATGACGAAATCGACACTCAGCAACCTCAGGATAACGATCCTCTCGATACCGCCGACGCGCTCGAACAAAAAGAGATGCCGGAAGAGCTGCCGCTTGACGCCAGTTGGGATGAAATTTACACCGCCGGGACGCCGTCCGGCCCCAGCGGCGATTATATCGACGATGAGCTGCCCGTCTATCAGGGCGAAACGACGCAGTCGTTGCAGGATTATCTGATGTGGCAGGTTGAGCTAACGCCCTTCTCGGACACCGATCGCGCTATTGCGACATCCATTGTCGACGCGGTAGATGATACCGGTTATCTCACCGTATCCCTGGACGAAATTCGCGAAAGCATGGGCGATGTAGAGGTGGATCTCGATGAGGTTGAAGCCGTTCTGAAGCGCATTCAGCGTTTTGATCCGGTAGGCGTCGCGGCAAAAGATCTTCGCGACTGTCTGCTGATCCAGCTTTCACAATTCGACAAATCCACGCCGTGGCTGGAAGAGGCGCGGCTTATTATCTGCGATCACCTTGATCTGCTGGCCAACCACGATTTCCGCACGTTGATGCGCGTTACCCGACTGAAAGAAGAGGTGCTGAAAGAGGCGGTAAACCTGATTCAGTCGCTCGATCCCAGACCCGGTCAATCGATCCAGACCGGCGAGCCGGAGTACGTTATCCCGGATGTGCTGGTACGCAAGCATAACGGTCGCTGGACGGTGGAGCTTAATAGCGACAGTATTCCCCGTTTACAGATTAACCAGCACTATGCCGCCATGTGCAACAGCGCGCGCAACGATGCCGACAGCCAGTTCATCCGCAGTAATTTACAGGATGCGAAGTGGCTGATAAAAAGCCTTGAAAGCCGCAACGACACGCTGCTGCGCGTCAGTCGCTGCATCGTCGAGCAACAGCAAGCCTTTTTTGAACAGGGCGAAGAATATATGAAACCGATGGTACTGGCGGATATCGCCCAGGCCGTCGAGATGCACGAATCCACCATATCCCGCGTGACCACGCAGAAGTATTTGCACAGCCCGCGCGGTATTTTTGAACTCAAATATTTCTTTTCCAGCCACGTCAATACCGAAGGCGGAGGCGAAGCCTCTTCCACCGCGATTCGCGCGCTGGTGAAGAAGTTAATTGCGGCGGAAAACCCCGCGAAACCACTGAGCGACAGCAAGTTAACCTCTCTGCTGTCAGAACAAGGTATCATGGTGGCGCGCCGCACTGTTGCGAAGTACCGAGAGTCTTTATCCATTCCGCCGTCAAACCAACGCAAACAGCTGGTTTGACCCAACCGATAAGGAAGACACTATGCAGCTCAATATCACCGGACATAATGTCGAAATTACTGAAGCCCTGCGTGAATTTGTGACGACAAAATTCGCCAAACTTGAACAGTATTTTGAGCGGATTAATCAGGTATACGTGGTGTTGAAAGTGGAGAAGGTCACGCACATCTCGGATGCGACGCTACACGTTAATGGCGGCGAAATTCACGCCAGCGCGGAAGGCCAGGATATGTATGCCGCCATTGACGGCTTGATTGATAAACTGGCAAGGCAGTTAACCAGGCATAAAGATAAACTGAAACAACACTAATTGTCCGGGCAGTTAGCCAGTGCAGGACGGCCTGTTGTGTGACACAACGGGCCATTTGTACAGTTAGCGCTCCGAACCTGGCCATCAACCTGACAGGACAGGTTCTTAGGTGAAATTATGATAAATAACGATACGACTCTACAACTGAGCAGTGTACTTAACCAGGAGTGTACGCGTAGCGGCGTTCATTGTCAGAGTAAGAAACGCGCGCTGGAAATCATCAGCGAACTGGCGGCAAAACAGCTCAGTTTACCTCCTCAGGTCGTGTTTGAAGCCATTCTGACACGCGAAAAAATGGGCAGTACCGGTATTGGTAATGGTATCGCCATCCCGCACGGGAAACTGGAAGAAGATACCTTACGCGCCGTCGGCGTGTTCGTTCAGCTCGAAACGCCGATCGCGTTCGACGCCATCGATAACCAGCCGGTCGATCTCCTCTTCGCCCTGCTGGTGCCCGCCGATCAAACTAAAACGCATCTGCACACGCTGTCGCTGGTGGCGAAACGTCTGGCGGATAAAACGATCTGCCGCCGCCTGCGCGCGGCGCTGAATGATGAAGAGCTGTATCAAATCATTACTGACACCGAAGGTGAGCAGAATGAGGCATAACAACTCAATGGCATTTCTTTCTGTCGTTGTGAGGAGAAACGGTACATGGTACTGATGATCGTCAGCGGGCGTTCCGGATCAGGTAAATCTGTCGCTCTGCGCGCGCTGGAAGATATGGGATTTTACTGCGTGGATAACCTCCCCGTCGTGCTGTTGCCCGATCTGGCGCGAACGCTGGCCGATCGCCAGATTTCCGCCGCCGTCAGCATTGATGTGCGCAATATGCCTGAATCACCTGAGATTTTTGAACAGGCGATGAATAATCTGCCTGGCGCTTTCTCGCCGCAATTGCTGTTTCTTGATGCCGACCGCAATACCTTGATTCGCCGTTACAGCGACACGCGCCGTTTGCATCCGCTTTCCAGCAAAAATCTTTCTTTAGAGAGTGCGATCGATAAAGAGAGTGACTTGCTGGAGCCGTTACGCTCACGTGCGGATCTGATCGTCGACACTTCAGAAATGTCCGTCCATGAGCTGGCGGAGATGCTGCGTACCCGGCTGTTAGGCAAACGCGAGCGCGAACTGACGATGGTATTTGAGTCCTTCGGCTTTAAACATGGTATCCCGATTGATGCGGACTATGTGTTTGATGTCCGCTTTCTGCCCAACCCGCACTGGGATCCAAAACTGCGCCCCATGACCGGGCTTGATAAGCCGGTAGCCGCGTTTCTTGACCGACACACAGAAGTTCACAATTTTATCTATCAGACTCGCAGCTATCTTGAGCTATGGTTACCGATGCTGGAGACCAACAACCGCAGCTACCTTACCGTCGCTATCGGTTGTACCGGCGGGAAACACCGTTCGGTGTATATTGCAGAACAGCTGGCAGACTACTTCCGCTCGCGCGGTAAAAATGTCCAGTCTCGCCATCGCACGCTGGAAAAACGCAAAACATGACCGTAAAGCAAACTGTTGAAGTCACCAATAAGCTGGGCATGCATGCCCGGCCTGCTATGAAGCTTTTCGAACTGATGCAGGGTTTTGACGCCGAGGTGCTATTACGCAATGACGAAGGCACCGAAGCGGAAGCGAACAGCGTCATCGCGCTGTTAATGCTCGACTCCGCCAAAGGGCGTCAGATCGAAATTGAAGCCACCGGCCCGCAAGAAGTTGAAGCGCTGGCGGCGGTTATCGCGCTGTTCAATTCCGGCTTTGACGAAGACTAAACCTCCTCTATACCCTATTTTCCCCAACGCCGTCCCGGTATTTGATGACAATCATCCCAAAACCGGGCGTGTTACGCCTGCCTGCCACTTATCCCGCAGCCCCACCCTTTCGTAAGATTTGTACATTTCGTGCGCTTTACCTATGCATAAAAACATTAAGAAAACCTTAAAAAATTTCGTTTAGGTTTTATTTAAGTTCTTTGTCCATACTAAATTTATGTGAATAAATTTTTCCAGGACTTGCCATGATCTTCTTATCCAAACAGACTCCGCTGGGCACCGGTCGACATCGTAAATGCTATACGCATCCGGATAATGCCCGGCGTTGCATAAAAGTTATTTACAACCGTGACCACGGCGGTGATAAAGAGATTCGGCGTGAACTGAGCTACTATGCGCATCTGTCCCGCTACCTGACGGACTGGAGCGCTATCCCCCGTTATTACGGCACGGTAGAAACCGATTGCGGCACCGGCTATGTCTACGACATGATTACCGATTTCAACGGCGCGCCCTCTATTACCCTGACCGAGTTCGCCGCGCAATGTCGTTATGAAGAGGATGTCGCTGTCCTGCGACGGCTACTGAAAAAACTGAAACGTTACCTGCTGGATAACCATATTGTGACGATGTCGCTGAAGCCGCAAAACATCCTGTGCCAGCGTATCAGCGAGTCAGAAGTGGTTCCGGTGGTTTGCGACAATCTGGGGGAGAGTACCTTTATCCCGCTGGCGACCTGGTCAACATGGTGCTGTGACCGCAAACTGGAGAGAGTGTGGCAGCGGTTTATCGCCCAGCCTGCGCTGGCCGTTGCCCTGGAGAGGGACGCGCAGCCAAAAGACAAGAAACGGCTGGCGCTTACTTCTCACGAAGCTTAATGGCCTGTGCTTATCAGGCCTGGACGACACAGATCGCAGGCCAGATAAGGCGTTCGCGCCGCCATTCGACAAAATTAATTAAGCTGGTTGCGCGTCATAAAAGATTCCCCGCCCAGTTGGCGCATCTGGCGCATAATCCACGCCTGCCGGCTACGCACATAGCCGGAAGGCGCATTCGCCTTATAGCGTAACGGATTTGGCAATACCGCCGCCAGCAACGCGGCTTCAGACATACTCAAGCGACTGGCAGGTTTATGAAAATACCGTTGTGCCGCAGCCTCCACGCCAAAAATACCATCGCCAAACTCCGCGATATTCAGATAAACTGTGAGAATGCGCTTTTTGCTCCAGACAGTTTCAATGCCCAGCGTTAGCCCGGCCTCCAGACCTTTGCGCAGCCAACTGCGTCCATCCCATAAAAAGAGATTTTTCGCCGTTTGCTGCGAAAGCGTAGAGGCGCCGCGAATACGGCTCTCATTCCGCTCATTATGCGCCAGCGCTTTTTCAATCGCCGGAACATCAAAGCCCCAGTGCTCAGGGAACTTCTGGTCTTCCGCCGCAATTACCGCCAGCCCCATCCACGGCGAGATATCCGCCATACTGACCCAGTCAGAATGCGCCACATAACCGAACTCTCCGCCGAGCCAGGCGCTAATCTGCCGTTCCGCCATCACCGCCGAAAAAGGCACCGGAACCACGCTAAACAGCGCAATGCCGCCGCCCCAAAAGACGGCGAGCGCAGCAAGGATACGTAAAAGTAGACGGCGCAAAAACGTTAACGGCGCGATGCGTCGTTTGCTCATTCCGCCAGAACCAGCACGCGCGACACTAATTTATCAATGCCGCTTGCCGCCTGAGCAATATCCTGCGCCAGCATATAGGCAGGGGTGGTCACGACCTTGTTATCCTCGTCCACAACGATATCATCAACCGGGCAAGGTACGTGTTCGGCGCCCATCTCTTCAAGTACTTCAGCGGTATCAATATCCGTCCCTATTGTCAGACGTAGCGGGAAGTCAAAGATTTTCGGCAACATTGCGGGTGCGATACAGATGAATCCCAGCGGCTTGCCGGACTGGTGCATGGCCTTCGCCAGCGCGACGACATCGCTATCCACCCGGCATTCGCTCCCCTGGCTGGCGAAATTACTCAGGTTCTTCGCCGCGCCGAAACCGCCAGGCACAATGAGCGCATCCAGTTCCTCTGGCTGAGCCTGGGACAGGGGACGAATATCGCCCCGCGTAATACGCGCCGCCTCAATCAGAACGTTACGCGTTTCCGCCATCGCTTCGCCGGTCAGGTGATTAATAACATCCGCTTGTGGTTTATCCGGCGCGAAGCAGACAGCCTGCGCGCCGCTGCGGGCAATGGCCAACAGCGTCAGAACGGCCTCATGAATTTCGGCGCCGTCATAGACGCCGCATCCGCTGAGCACTACGCCAATTTTTTTCATGGTGAACATCCTCCTGCAACCGACTCAAGCCCATTAATAATTTTGATTAAAATGCTACGCTTCACACATTTAAATGATTCATGTAACAAATCATTTAGGATTTGCTATCTTAACTGCGTGCGGCCTGAAAACAGGACTGCGCCTTTGACATCATCATAATAAGCACGGCGCAGCCACGATTTCCCTGGTGTTGGCGCAGTATTCGCGCACCCCGGTCAAACCGGGGTCATTTTTTTTTCCGCGTTTGCCACCCAGGCTTTCAGCACCGCGACATCGTGCTGCCACTCCTGCTTCATCTCTTCAATCCATTCCGCGACATTATCTTCCCAGGCGGGAAGATCCGGCGACTGGATTTGCTGGCCAAGTTGTTGCAGATGACGCAGCCCTACCGAACCGGCGGCGCCTTTAATCTTATGCCCTTCCTCAACGACGCCTTTTTTGTCACGCGCCGTCAGATTGGACTCCAGCACGCTTAAATAGCCAGGCATCATTTTTTCAAACACCGCGAGACCGTCGGTGATCAATTTAGGCCCAACCAACTCGATGTATTGTTCCAGCATCGGGATATCCAGCAGCGCTTGCGCTTTATCGCTCTCTTCAGGCGTCACGGTACTCTCCTCTTTATCGGTGGCATCCCAGAATTTTTTAATCATCGCGGTTAAGGCCGGCACCGACAGCGGCTTACTCAGCACATCGTCCATACCAGCGTCCAGATACTCTTTTTTATCTTTCAGAACGTTAGCCGTAAGCGCTACCAGCGGCGGTAAATCTTCCCGAGTGTGGCGACGGGTCAGTTCTCTGGCAATATCCAGCCCCGTCATATCCGGTAGCTGAATATCCAGTAAGACCAGGTCGTATTCGCCCGGCGTGAACATCTCCAGCGCCGCCTTGCCGGTCATCGCGACATCCACGCTGTTACCCAGTTTTTCCAGTACCGAACGCGCCACGATTACGTTCAGTTCAATATCTTCGACCAGCAGAACATGCAGCGCGGGCAGGGGCATGTCATCTTCATCAAAGGCGTCCTCCACCTCTTCCGCCACCGCTGGCGCATGAACCGTTAGCGTAAAGGTCGATCCTTTGCCCGGCAGACTGGAAACGGTAATATCGCCGCCCATATTTTTCGCCAGCCGACGGGAGACCGCCAGCCCGATACCGGTCCCCGTTGCCGGTTTGCCGCCGTTACTGTCTTTCACCTGATAATACATGGCGAAAATTTTATCCTGCTCATCCTGCGGAATGCCGATCCCGGAATCTTCCACTTCAAAGTGCAGCATGTCGCCTTCATCATAGCGCGCCCGCACCGTCACCTGGCCCTGCTGAGTAAACTTCACCGCATTGCTGATCAAATTCCATAAAATCTGGCGCAGACGCGTTCCGTCGGTAATGACTTTGTGCGGCAACGGCAGCGTCGGCTCAAGCACAAAACGTAGCCCTTTTTGCTGCGCCTGCAAACCGGAAAGGTTTTCCAGATCGGCCATAAAGCTGGTGAAATCAACCGGTTGGTTATCAAGCTGAACCTTACGCCGCTCCATCTTATCCATGTCAATGATATCATTGAAAATATTGCCTAACGTCACGGCGGAGACATGGATTGTCTTAAGGTATTTTTCCTGTTCGGCGGTGAGATCGGTATCCAGCAGGATGCGGCTTAAACCGACGATGCCGTTAAGCGGGGTGCGCAGCTCATGACTGATGGTAGAGATAAACGTGGTCTTGTCGCGGCTGGCGCGCTCCAGCGCGTCCTGATAACGCTTACGTTCGGTAATATCACGACCAAATCCCATCAGGCCATGACGTTTACCGACACGGTCATAATAAGGCACTTTACGAATTTCAAAGCAGGCCTTTCGTCCGTCCGGATAATCCAGCCACTGTTCGTAGGTCAGGGAGACGTTATGGCGGAATACTTTTTCATCGGTTTCAATGACTTTCTCCGCCGCTTCGGGAGAGTACACATCTTCCGGCTTCAAATGCACCAGCTGTTTTTCGCTCTTGCCGGTTAGCAATTCCATTGCGCGGTTACAGCCGGAAAACTCTTTATCCTCATTACGATAAAAAACCAAATCCGGCGAGGCGTCCAGAAAGGAGCGCAGAAAAGAGGATTGCTGTTCTAGCTGGATTTGCGCCTCTTCACGCTCTTTAATTTCTACTTTTAGCTGTTCAAATGTCTCTTGCAGCTCCGCTTCCGCTTTTTCGCGATCGGCAATTTCCTGATTAAGCTGGGCAATATTGTCCTTCAACTGTACGTTAAGCTTGAGATCGCGCTCGCGCATCTCCTCCAGCTTTTGCACCAGACGCGACAGTCGCTGCCTTGACTCTTCCAGTTGTTCAACAACAACGGATAAGAAATAGACCGCCCAGGGCGTAATTAACAGGCCAAAAAAGATGGAACGAATAACGTCGATACTTTCAACCTGACCATGCAGCACCATGGTCACCGCCATCTGCACGACAATCGCCAGCACCACCAATGCCAACGCCAGGAGCATGGAAAAGCGCACCAGACCCAATTTCATCATCAGGTCGACATAGTATTGCGCCAGCATACGAATTTGCTTCATAGAGGATTCCTTCACCACAACTTCGCACATAATACCCAATTATGGGAACCGCGTTGAATATTGTGCGAAATATGCGTAGCGCCCCTCATCACGCTACGCTACAGGTGGTATCCAGGGACGGGCCAGCGCAGAGCCCTGCACGCCATGCTCATTCAGGTATTTGTCCAGCTCAACCATCCCCGTCCAGCGATTCTCGCACCACAGCGGGGCAAGCAGCGTCGGACGGCGAGCGCTGGCTGAAATTCGGTGATAAATTACCTCCGGCGGCGTATGACGAATCATCTCACCTGCCGTTAGCGTGTAGTCGTCCAGTTCGATGCCGTTCAGCCGCCCCGCTTCCCAGGCTTTGGCCATCGTACTGCCTTTCACAATATGCAGCGGATGCAGTTTAATACCGTCAACGCCCGTCTCCACCACACGCTCCATGGTTTGCAGGCATTCTGCCTGCCCTTCGCCCGGCAGCCCCACAATCAGATGCGCGCACACTTTCAGCCCGCGCTCCCGGGCAATCCGGGTGGTACGCTGATAGCAGGCGAAGTCATGCCCGCGGTTAATTCGGTGCAGGGTTTTATCGTGCGCGGTTTGCAATCCCAGTTCCAGCCACACCTCGTAGCCTTGATCTTTATATTCACACAGTAAATCTACTACTGCCTGCGGGACGCAATCCGGACGCGTACCGACGCATAACCCGACGATACTGGCCTGGCTGACCGCCTGTTGATACATGGAACGCAGCACCTGCACTTCCGCAAAGGTGCTGGTGTAGGCCTGGAAATAGGCCAGATAGCGTTTAGCGCGGTTTACCAGATGCGCCTGATGCGCAAGCTGCTCGGCAATCGAATGATGCTGCTGCGCCTCATCGGCAAAAGAGGCGACATTACAGAAGGTGCAACCGCCACGCCCGATGGTGCCGTCGCGATTAGGGCAGCTAAAACCGCCATGAAGCGTCAGCTTATGAACCTTTTGCCCATACCGACGTAAAAGATCCCCACCAAACATATTGACTAATTTCTGTAACTGCATAATCTGATAGACCGCCTCTTAAAAAGAGGCCAAAGCCTGCCATTTTTAGTCTCCTTTGGCGATGACCTGGATCAATCGTCCCGGAAGGCTTTTACCCATTGCATAATCAAGCAAAATAAACGATATTTCATTCATAATCCCGCTGATGATTTTTCCTGATATTCCCCTCTTTTTTCAGCGTTTGCTGGGTCATCGATAAAAACAGTAGCATTCAATACTGCTCACGCTTAAAACAGCATAAAATGCCAAGATTTTTGAAAAAGCAAGGTCAGATAATGCCTGGCGAGCGGCTCTTATAGTGAGACAGATCACAGGCTTTCTGCCGCTCCGTATTAGCAGCCCTTCTATAAAAACCTTTTAATTTCAACAGATTAAAAAAGTTATCTGTGCTACAGCACACTTTTGCATAAATCAGTTTGCCATTTGACCTGGGTGTGGATTCCCGATAAGTTGGGGATCCGCTGGAAGCTTTCTGGATGAGCCGTCTGCTCATCATATTTATGCAGTAATTGAGATTCCCTCTTAACCGTATTTACCAATGCGCAAAGGACACAAAGAGGGCGAATGCGAGGTAAGCGTATGATGCGCCAGCCCCGTCGCCATGCTCTTGCTGTGCCCGCGCGCCGTCGGTTGGGAGAGCGTCCCGTAGAGCCTGGGGAGGTTCACTGATATGTTGTACGATAAATCCCTTGAGAAGGATAACTGTGGTTTCGGCCTGATCGCCCACATAGAAGGCGAACCTAGCCACAAGGTAGTGCGTACCGCCATACACGCGCTGGCCCGGATGCAGCACCGTGGCGCGATCCTTGCCGACGGTAAAACCGGCGACGGTTGCGGCTTGCTGTTACAAAAACCTGACCGTTTCTTTCGCATCGTGGCCGAAGAGCGCGGCTGGCGCTTAGCCAAAAACTACGCCGTCGGGATGATCTTTTTGAATAAAGATCCTGAACTGGCCGCCGCGTCACGCCATATTGTCGAAGAAGAATTACAGCAGGAAACCCTGTCGATTGTCGGCTGGCGCGATGTGCCAACCAATGAAGGCGTGCTCGGTGAAATCGCCCTCTCCTCCCTGCCGCGTATTGAGCAGATTTTTGTCAACGCTCCGGCGGGCTGGCGTCCGCGTGATATGGAGCGCCGTCTGTTTATCGCCCGCCGACGCATTGAAAAACGCCTGCAGGACGACAAAGATTTCTACGTATGCAGCCTGTCGAACCTGGTCAACATTTATAAAGGTCTGTGTATGCCGGCGGATCTGCCGCGCTTCTACCTGGATCTTGCGGATCTGCGTCTGGAATC
This sequence comes from Salmonella sp. SJTUF15591, assembly GCF_043356435.1. Lineage (NCBI taxonomy): Bacteria > Pseudomonadati > Pseudomonadota > Gammaproteobacteria > Enterobacterales > Enterobacteriaceae > Salmonella > Salmonella sp. SJTUF15591. The sequence continues at coordinate 645,156 of NZ_JBEUJO010000002.1, forward strand.
GGCCATCTGTCTGTTCCACCAGCGCTTTTCTACTAACACCGTGCCGCGTTGGCCGCTGGCGCAGCCGTTCCGCTACCTGGCGCATAACGGCGAGATTAACACCATCACCGGCAACCGCCAGTGGGCGCGCGCCCGTACCTATAAATTCCAGACGCCGCTGATCCCGGATTTACAGTCCGCTGCGCCGTTTGTTAACGAAACCGGTTCGGATTCCAGCTCGCTGGACAACATGCTGGAACTGTTGCTGGCAGGCGGGATGGACATTATCCGCGCCATGCGCCTGTTGGTGCCGCCCGCCTGGCAGAACAACCCGGATATGGACCAGGATCTGCGCGCCTTCTTTGACTTTAACTCCATGCATATGGAGCCGTGGGACGGTCCGGCAGGCATCGTGATGTCCGACGGGCGCTTCGCCGCCTGTAACCTTGACCGTAACGGCCTGCGCCCGGCACGCTATGTCATTACCAAAGATAAGCTGATCACCTGCGCCTCCGAAGTCGGTATCTGGGACTATCAGCCGGATGAAGTGGTCGAGAAAGGCCGCGTCGGCCCAGGCGAGCTGATGGTGATCGACACCCGCGGCGGACGTATTCTGCATTCCGCGGAAACCGATGACGATCTGAAAAGCCGCCATCCGTATAAAGCGTGGATGGAAAAGAATGTTCGCCGTCTGGTGCCGTTTGAAGAGTTGCCGGATGAAGAAGTCGGTAGCCGCGAACTGGACGATGACCTGCTCGCCAGCTATCAGAAACAGTTTAACTACAGCGCCGAAGAGCTGGACTCGGTTATCCGCGTATTGGGCGAAAACGGCCAGGAAGCCGTCGGTTCAATGGGCGACGATACCCCCTTTGCCGTGCTCTCCAGCCAGCCGCGTATTATTTACGACTACTTCCGCCAGCAGTTCGCGCAGGTCACTAACCCGCCTATCGACCCGCTGCGTGAAGCGCACGTCATGTCGCTCGCCACCAGCATCGGTCGCGAAATGAACGTCTTCTGCGAAGCGGAAGGTCAGGCCCATCGCCTGAGTTTTAAATCGCCAATTCTGCTGTACTCCGATTTCAAACAGCTCACCACCATGAGCGAGCATCACTACCGCGCCGACTGGCTTGATATTACCTTTGATGTCACCGAAACCACACTGGACGCGACGGTTAAAGCGCTGTGCGATAAAGCGGAACAGATGGTGCGTAACGGCACCGTGCTGCTGGTCCTCTCGGATCGCAATATCGGTAAGAATCGCCTGCCGGTGCCCGCGCCGATGGCGGTGGGCGCGGTGCAAACGCGTCTGGTGGAACAAAGCCTGCGCTGCGACGCCAACATCATCGTAGAAACCGGAAGCGCCCGCGATCCGCATCACTTTGCGGTACTGCTCGGCTTTGGCGCAACGGCCATCTATCCGTACCTGGCCTACGAAACGCTGGGGCGCCTGATTGATACCCAGGCCATCGCTAAAAACTACCGTACCGTGATGCAGAACTACCGCAACGGCATCAACAAGGGGCTGTACAAGATTATGTCCAAAATGGGCATTTCGACCATTGCCTCTTACCGCTGCTCCAAACTGTTTGAAGCGGTCGGACTGCACGATGATGTGGTAAACCTGTGCTTCCAGGGCGTGGTCAGCCGTATCGGCGGCGCGAGCTTTGATGACTTCCAGCAGGATCTGCTGAATCTCTCCAAACGCGCCTGGCTGGCGCGCAAACCCATTAGCCCGGGCGGCCTGCTGAAGTACGTCCACGGCGGCGAATATCACGCCTATAACCCGGATGTCGTGCGTACCCTGCAACAGGCGGTACAGAGCGGCGAGTACAGCGATTATCAGGAATACGCCAAACTGGTCAATGAGCGTCCGGCGGCAACGCTGCGCGATCTGCTGGCGATACATCCAGACGGCGAGGCGGTGACTATCGACGAGGTTGAGCCCGCCAGTGAGCTGTTTAAACGCTTTGATACCGCAGCCATGTCTATTGGCGCATTAAGTCCGGAAGCGCACGAAGCGCTGGCGGAAGCGATGAACAGCCTCGGCGGCAACTCCAACTCCGGCGAAGGCGGCGAAGACCCGGCGCGCTACGGCACCAATAAAGTGTCGCGCATCAAGCAGGTGGCTTCCGGTCGCTTTGGCGTGACGCCGGCCTACCTGGTCAATGCCGATGTGATTCAGATTAAAGTCGCGCAGGGCGCGAAACCGGGCGAAGGCGGTCAGTTGCCGGGGGATAAAGTCACTCCGTATATCGCTAAACTGCGCTATTCAGTGCCGGGCGTGACGCTGATCTCCCCGCCGCCGCACCACGATATCTACTCTATCGAGGACTTAGCGCAGCTCATTTTCGATCTCAAGCAGGTCAACCCGAAGGCGATGATCTCCGTGAAGCTGGTGTCCGAACCGGGCGTCGGCACCATCGCGACCGGCGTGGCGAAAGCCTATGCGGATCTGATCACCATCGCCGGCTACGACGGCGGTACCGGCGCCAGCCCGCTCTCTTCGGTGAAATACGCTGGCTGCCCGTGGGAACTCGGACTTGTTGAAACCCAGCAGGCGCTGGTCGCCAACGGTCTGCGTCACAAGATTCGTCTGCAGGTGGACGGCGGTCTGAAAACCGGCGTCGACATCATTAAAGCGGCGATTCTCGGTGCGGAAAGTTTCGGCTTCGGCACCGGCCCGATGGTGGCGCTGGGCTGTAAATACCTGCGCATTTGCCATCTGAACAACTGCGCAACCGGCGTGGCGACGCAGGATGAAAAACTGCGTAAGAACCACTATCACGGCCTGCCGTTCAAAGTGACCAACTACTTTGAATTTATCGCCCGCGAAGTGCGCGAGCTGATGGCTTCGCTTGGCGTGACCCGCCTGGTGGATTTGATTGGCCGCACCGACCTGCTTAAAGAGCTGGAGGGCTTCACCGCTAAACAGCAGAAGCTGGCGCTGTCTCGTCTACTGGAAACCGCTGAACCTCATCCGGGTAAAGCGCTGTACTGCACCGAGAATAACCCGCCGTTTGATAACGGCGTGCTGAATGCGCAACTGTTGCAGCAGGCGAAGCCGTTTGTCGATGCGCGCCAGAGCAAAACCTTCTGGTTCGACATCCGCAACACCGATCGTTCCGTCGGCGCGTCGCTTTCCGGCTACATCGCACAGACCCACGGCGATCAGGGGCTGGCTTCCGATCCGATTAAAGCGCACTTCAGCGGTACCGCAGGCCAGAGCTTTGGCGTGTGGAACGCGGGCGGCGTAGAGTTATATCTGACTGGCGATGCCAACGACTATGTCGGTAAAGGTATGGCAGGCGGTTTGATCGCCATCAGACCGCCGGTAGGTTCCGCCTTCCTCAGTCATAAAGCCAGCATTATCGGCAACACCTGCCTGTATGGAGCCACCGGTGGCCGTCTGTACGCGGCGGGCCGCGCGGGCGAACGTTTCGGCGTGCGTAACTCCGGGGCGATTACCGTAGTAGAGGGCATCGGCGACAACGGCTGTGAATACATGACCGGCGGCATCGTCTGCGTGTTGGGTAAAACCGGCGTTAACTTCGGCGCGGGGATGACCGGCGGCTTCGCCTATGTGCTGGACGAAGATGGCGAATTCCGTAAACGCGTGAACCCGGAACTGGTAGAAGTACTGGACGTTGATTCGCTGGCTATCCACGAAGAGCATCTGCGCGGCCTGATCACCGAGCACGTGCAACATACTGGTTCGCAACGCGGCGAAGAGATCCTGTCCAGGTGGTCAAGCTTCTCAACCCAATTCGCGTTAGTGAAGCCCAAGTCCAGCGATGTCAAAGCCCTGTTGGGCCACCGTAGTCGTAGTGCGGCAGAATTGCGCGTGCAGGCGCAGTAAGGAATTGAAATGAGCCAGAATGTTTATCAATTTATCGACCTGCAGCGCGTTGATCCGCCGAAGAAACCGCTGAAGATCCGTAAGATCGAATTTGTTGAAATCTACGAACCGTTTTCTGAAGGTCAGGCGAAAGCCCAGGCGGATCGCTGTTTGTCCTGCGGGAACCCCTACTGCGAGTGGAAATGCCCGGTACATAACTACATCCCGAACTGGCTGAAACTGGCTAATGAAGGGCGTATTTTTGAGGCGGCTGAGCTATCGCACCAGACCAACACCCTGCCGGAAGTGTGTGGCCGCGTCTGCCCGCAGGACCGCCTGTGCGAAGGCTCCTGTACGCTGCACGATGAGTTCGGCGCAGTGACCATCGGTAACATTGAGCGCTATATCAACGATAAAGCGTTCGAAATGGGCTGGCGCCCGGATATGACCGGCGTACGCCAGACGGACAAACGGGTAGCGATTATCGGCGCAGGTCCGGCAGGGCTGGCGTGCGCCGACGTGCTGACCCGCAACGGCGTGAAGGCGGTGGTCTTTGATCGCCATCCGGAAATCGGCGGCCTGCTGACCTTCGGTATTCCAGCTTTCAAACTGGAAAAAGAGGTGATGACCCGTCGTCGCGAGATCTTCACCGGCATGGGTATTGAGTTCAAACTTAATACCGAAGTGGGTCGTGATGTACAGCTTGAAGATCTGCTGAAAGATTACGATGCGGTATTCCTTGGCGTCGGCACCTATCAGTCGATGCGCGGCGGGCTGGAAAATGAAGATGCGGACGGGGTTTTCGACGCTCTGCCGTTCCTGATCGCCAATACGAAGCAGATCATGGGGTTTGGCGAAACCAGCGACGAACCATATGTCAGCATGGAAGGAAAGCGCGTGGTGGTGCTGGGCGGCGGCGATACCGCAATGGACTGCGTACGCACTTCCATACGCCAGGGCGCAACGCACGTAACCTGTGCTTATCGTCGTGATGAAGAGAACATGCCGGGCTCCAGACGCGAAGTGAAGAACGCGCGCGAGGAAGGTGTCGAGTTTCAGTTTAACGTTCAACCGCTGGGCATTGAAGTCAATGCCAACGGCAAAGTGAGCGGCGTAAAAATGGTGCGCACTGAAATGGGCGAACCGGATGCCAAAGGCCGTCGGCGGGCGGAGATCGTCGCCGGTTCCGAGCATGTGGTTCCGGCTGATGCGGTGGTGATGGCGTTTGGTTTTCGTCCACACAGCATGGAATGGCTGGCGAAACACAGCGTGGAACTGGACTCGCAGGGACGAATTATCGCGCCGGAACGCAGCGATAATGCTTTCCAGACAAGCAACCCGAAAATCTTCGCCGGTGGCGACATCGTGCGCGGTTCCGATCTGGTGGTGACGGCGATTGCCGAAGGCCGTAAGGCGGCTGACGGGATTATGAACTACCTCGAAGTGTAACCCTTCCGGCTCCCCGGTTGATGCCTTGTGCTGATGGCTGGGGAGCCGATATTCCTCTCCTCAATATCTCTCCTGCCGATTCTGGAAACCCGCTCGTAAATCGAGATGTAATGCCATGTAAAATCCGTTCATGAATTGATCCGTTTACGCCTGAAGCGTATTGATAGCGTTCTAATTTCACAATAAAACTATCACGTAAGGGATGACATGACGAATCCAACTTTAGCGCCACAGTCTGATGAATATCAGCAAATTCATGACGGTATTATTCGTCTGGTCGATACGGCACGTACCGAGACCGTGCGCAGCATCAATGCCATTATGACTGCCACCTACTGGGAAATTGGCCGACGCATTGTCGAATTTGAACAGGGAGGAGAAGCGCGAGCGGCCTATGGCACCCAGCTTATCGAACGATTATCGGTAGATTTAAGTCAGCGCTATAAGCGCGGTTTTTCCACCAGAAACCTATGGCAAATTCGTACATTTTATCTTTGTTTTCAACATATTGAAATTCCGCAGACACTGTCTGCGGAATCTTCAAATCTCATACCGCTCGCCAAAACATTCCCTCTTCCCTGGTCGGCGTATGTCCGCCTCTTGTCGGTAAAAAATCCCGATGCCCGCACTTTTTACGAGAAAGAGACGCTACGTAACGGCTGGTCAGTTAGGCAGCTCGACAGGCAAATCGCCACTCAATTTTACGAACGAACGCTACTGTCCCACGACAAATCCGCCATGTTGCAGCAGCCTGCACCCGCCGAGCCAAACGTTTTGCCGGAGCAAGCCATACGCGACCCGTTCATTCTGGAATTTCTTAACCTGAAGGACGAGTATTCCGAATCAGATCTCGAAGACGCGCTGCTCAGCCACCTGATGGACTTTATGCTGGAGCTCGGTGACGATTTTGCTTTTGTTGGCCGCCAACGCCGACTACGCATAGACGATAGCTGGTTCCGCGTCGATCTGCTGTTCTTCCATCGTCGCTTGCGCTGCCTGTTGCTCGTTGACCTGAAGGTAGGCAAATTCGGTTATGCGGATGCCGGGCAGATGAATATGTACCTGAACTATGCCAAAGAGCACTGGACAATGCCCGGAGAAAACCCGCCAGTCGGCCTGGTTTTGTGCGCAGGGAAAGGCGCGGGGGAAGCGCATTACGCGCTGACTGGCCTGCCAAACACCATCATGGCGAGCGAGTACAAAGTGCAGTTGCCCGACGAAAAATTACTCACAGACGAACTTATTCGTTCGCAAACCATGCTGGAAACTCAACTCACACGCGGTGGTTCACTGACAACGGAGAAAAACTAACGAACCATTAATGCCATGAATGATTATCAAAAAAATATCACACGAAAACGTTTGCTTTATTCTGAGAACTGTATATTATGCGGCGGATTTTTTGGGCAAAATTCATGGAGGCGTTGTGTCGCAGGACAACAATTATAGCCAGGGCCCCGTCCCTCTGGCGGCGCGGAAGGGCGTGATTCCACTGACGTTTGTCATGTTGGGTTTAACGTTTTTTTCCGCCAGTATGTGGACCGGAGGGACACTCGGCACCGGTCTTTCTTATAATGATTTCTTCCTCGCAGTTCTCTTCGGTAATCTCCTCCTCGGTATCTACACTGCATTTCTTGGTTACATCGGCGCAAAAACCGGACTCTCCACCCACCTCCTTGCACGTTACTCCTTTGGCGTTAAAGGCTCATGGCTTCCCTCCTTGCTGCTTGGCGGCACACAGGTAGGCTGGTTTGGCGTTGGCGTAGCGATGTTCGCTATTCCGGTCAGTAAAGCGACGGGCATTGATGCCAATATCCTGATTGCCGTTTCGGGTCTACTGATGACCCTGACCATTTTTTTCGGCATCTCGGCGCTGACCATTTTGTCTATCGTTGCCGTACCCGCGATCGTTATTCTGGGCAGCTACTCCGTCTGGCTGGCGGTCAGCGGCGTGGGTGGGCTGGAGCATTTAAAAACGATAGTGCCGCAGACGCCGCTGGATTTTTCCAGCGCGCTGGCGCTGGTGGTGGGATCGTTTGTCAGCGCCGGTACATTGACCGCCGACTTCGTCCGCTTCGGGCGTCATGCCAAAAGCGCCGTACTGATTGCGATGGTCGCTTTTTTCCTCGGCAACTCGCTGATGTTTATCTTTGGCGCGGCAGGCGCTGCCGCCGTCGGTCAGGCGGATATCTCTGACGTGATGATAGTGCAGGGGCTGCTGCTGCCCGCGATTGTGGTGCTTGGCCTGAATATCTGGACCACCAACGATAACGCGCTGTACGCATCGGGTCTGGGCTTCGCCAATATTACCGGTCTTTCCAGCCGTACGCTGTCGGTGGTGAACGGGATTATCGGTACCGTGTGCGCGCTGTGGCTTTACAATAATTTTGTCGGCTGGCTGACGTTCCTGTCATCTGCCATCCCACCGATTGGCGGAGTGATTATTGCCGACTATCTGTTGAACCGTCGCCGCTATGCCGACTTCAACACCGTGCGCTTTATTCCCGTTAACTGGATTGCTATTCTTTCCGTCGCGCTGGGCATCGCCGCCGGACATTATGTTCCTGGTATTGTGCCCGTCAACGCCGTACTCGGCGGCGTCTTCAGCTATATCCTGCTGAATCCACTTTTCAACCGCAGCCTTGCTAAATCACCAGAGGTCAGCCATGCAGAACAATAACATCACCATTCGTCAGGCGCGTCTGCAGGGACACGAAGGATTATGGCAGATTACGATTGAAAACGGGCGCTTTAGCCAGATTGAGCCTCAGGAAGCCGCATCGTTACCGCAGGGCGAAGTGCTTGATGCCGAAGGCGGTCTGGCTATTCCACCGTTTGTTGAGCCACATATCCACCTGGATACCACGCAAACGGCGGGTGAACCGAGCTGGAACCAGTCCGGCACACTGTTTGAAGGGATTGAGCGCTGGGCAGAACGTAAAGCAATGCTCACGCATGAAGATGTGAAAGCGCGCGCGATGCAGACCCTGAAATGGCAGATGGCTAACGGCATCCAGTACGTTCGTACTCACGTTGACGTTTCAGATCCTACGCTCACCGCGCTGAAAGCCATGCTGGAAGTGAAGCAAGAGGTTGCGCCGTGGGTAGACCTGCAAATCGTCGCCTTTCCGCAAGAAGGTATTCTGTCTTATCCCAACGGTGAAGCGCTGTTAGAGGAAGCCGTGCGTTTGGGCGCTGACGTTATTGGCGCCATTCCGCACTTTGAGTTCACGCGGGAATATGGCGTTGAATCGCTGCACAAAATCTTCGCCCTGGCGCAGAAATACGATCGCTTGATCGATGTGCACTGCGACGAAATTGATGACGAGCAGTCTCGCTTTGTCGAAACGGTCGCGGCGCTGGCGCATCGTGATGGCATGGGGGCGCGCGTGACCGCCAGCCACACCACGGCTATGCACTCGTACAACGGCGCGTATGCGTCACGCCTGTTCCGCCTGTTGAAAATGTCGGGGATTAACTTCGTCGCCAACCCGCTGGTGAATATTCATCTGCAAGGACGGTTTGACACTTACCCGAAACGTCGTGGCGTCACGCGGGTGAAAGAGATGCTGGAAGCGGGGATCAACGTCTGCTTTGGCCATGATGACGTCTTCGATCCGTGGTATCCATTAGGCACCGCCAATATGCTGCAGGTGCTGCATATGGGGTTACACGTTTGCCAGTTGATGGGGTATGGGCAAATCAACGACGGGTTAAATCTGATCACTACCCACAGCGCAAAAACCCTGCATTTACAGGACTACGGTCTGAGCGTCGGCAATGCCGCGAATCTGGTTATCTTACCCGCTGAGAATGGATTCGATGCGGTACGTCGCCAGACGCCTGCGCGTTACTCGATTCGCCACGGGCGGGTGATTGCCGAGACGGTGCCGAGCCAGACGACGCTGCACCTGACCCAGCCGGAAGCCGTGACGTTTAAGCGTTAACCCGTCATACCCGCGCTCTCCGGCACATTCACCACGCAGCCCGTAAGGGGCTGCGTTCGGAAGACTGCTCCGGCAAGAGATTCAGGCCGCCAGCAGACTGGCGCGTACTTTCACTACCACTTTCTTGATGTCATCCGGCTCACCCACTGCACATCCCGGTTTATGCGGTTCTCCCGGCATAAACACAGCAAACATCCCCGCTTGCAGCGTAATAGTCTGCTCGTCGGCAATTTGGCTACAAAGCTGGTAATCCTCTTCAACGTGCATCTCCTCGCACTGGCGAGCGGCACCGGACATCCCAAACGCAATACGCTCGACGCCGGTTAGTAGTAGCTGAATATCAATGTATTGTTCATGCAATTCCGCTTTCTTCTCGGTCGGCATTTGCGTCGTTAACTGCATTACATTCATAAAGATATTGTCGCCCTGCAATTCATAGCGCCCCGGCGCTTTCTCCTGCGGCCTTGCCGCCAGCGCGAGAGTCAAGGCATCCAGCAGTCGCGGATGCAACCCGCAAGAAGGCAACGACTGTACTTCCCCCATCATCATAATGTGTCTCCTTGAGCTAACAACGCAGCGCCTAATAATCCTGCGTCATGCCGATAGCGAGCGGCGCTCAGCGCCACGTGATAAGGCGCAGGCTCTTGCATCAAAAACGCGCGAACCTGCTCCAGGTATCCCTCAGCTAACCCTACGCTGCCGCCAATGACCACACACTGGCAGTCGGTAATCGCTTTCACATCGGCGATCATTCGCGCTATTACCTGCGCGGATTGGCTTACCAGATGTCGCGCCTGCTGATGACCTTCGCCAGCGCGAATAAATAGGGTTTTGGCGTCGCATCCCGCCAGATCGTCCCGCGCCGCCGCGGCCATCCCTCGTCCAGAGGCGATGGCCTCTACACAGCCAACGCGTCCACAGCCGCATACGGGCCCTTGTGGGTCCGCCAGGGTGTGTCCCAGGTGCCCGGCCAGACCGCCTTTTCCGGTAAGGAGCTTGCCGTCACAGACAACGCCGCCGCCAACGCCGGTTGAAACGGTGATAAATACCATATCGCGGATATCGTCAGGGAGCGCGTGATACTCCGCCCAGGCCGCCGCCTGCGCGTCGTTCACCGCCAGCGTCGGCAGGCCTGCGATCGTTTCCAGTGTTTGCACTAACGGAAAGTGTAGCAAGCCGCCCAGATTATGGGGGTTTAGCGCCAACAGCATCCCTTCCTGAATGATCCCGGTAGAAGCTATCGCTACCTGACGCGCCTCTGCCCGTAGCGGTTCAACCAGCGCCTTTAATGCTTCACGTAACGCATCCGGCGTTTTGCTCGCGGGGGTCGGCAGCTCGCGACGCTGGCTAATGCGCAAGTTGTTGTCGATGAGCGCGGCGGCAAGTTTAGTCCCGCCAATATCAATTGCTAACGTAGTCATGACGCCGCCTTTTTTAATGCGTCGTTATACCATCCACAGATATGTTCCAGACGGGTAATGGCGGACCCTACCGTCACCGCCCATGCGCCATAACGGATCGCCTCCGCCGCCAGTGCTGGCGAGTTATAGCGTCCTTCGGCTATCACCCGGCATCCGGCGTCATGCAACGCTTTGACTAAGGGCAGATCGGGTTCCTCCGGCGTATCGGGGGTGGTGTAGCCGGACATCGTCGTGCCGATAATGTCCGCGCCCAACCGTTGGCAGGCGAGACCATCGTCCACGGATGAGCAGTCGGCCATCGCCAGTAGATGGTGGTGATGAATGCGCGCCAACAACGCCTCAACGGCTACCGGCCGTTGCCGAGCGGTTCCATCAACGGCGATAATAGCTGCGCCGGCCTGCGCCAGCGCATCTACATCGTCGAGAAAAGGGGTAATGCGCACTGGAGACTCATCCAGATCGCGTTTGATAATGCCGATAATGGGTACCGAAACGAGCGAGCGGGTCATACGCAGGTTGTCTATGCCTTCAATACGCACCGCAACCGCGCCCGCCTGTTCCGCCGCCAATGCCATTGCCGCTACAATCTCCGGCTTATCCAGCGGACTGCCCGGAACGGGCTGGCAGGAGACAATCAGGCCGCCAGAAGCGGCAATATTTTTATCCAGTTGTTCAAGTAACGACATACTACTCCCTTACAAATATTGCCCGGTTGAAAACCGGGCAAGCGGATTAACTTTTCGTTTTTACAAAGGCACCTTTACCACTGCCAAGCGGTACGGCTCCGCTGAACGGTTTGTCGTCAATAGCATCGTGGGTGCGTAACGCTTCCGGACGTAGCCAACGCTGTACGCGAGACGGCATATCAAGCCCAATAAGCAGGATCACGACAAACGTCAGGCTGAAAGAGAGCGATGCCAGCGCAGTGCCCAGATCCAGACGTTGAGCGATCAGCGCTCCCAGGATCGGCGCCAGCGCGCCGCCGAGCGCGCCGACGTTATAAGTAAAGCCCAGCCCCGCCGCGCGCTGATCGGTATCGAAGTAACCGCCGATCAGTTTCGGCAGAATCCCGGCAATCCCCTGCCCCAACATCTGTTGGAAAAACAGTAGCAGACCCAGAACCCAGACGTTTGTGCCGCCAATCGCAAAGACCGGAATAATGAGGATTTGCGAGGCCAGCAGGCTACAGACATATGCTTTACGCGTTCCCAGCCAGTCGCCAAGAAAACCGCCTACGCAGCAACCAACCGCCGCGCCAAATCCGCTAAAGAACAGGACATTCGCCACCGTATGCGGATCGTAGGCCAGCTCGGTTTTCAGATAAGTGGGTAATAGCGCCTGAATCGGCCAGGAATAGAGGAAAGCAAACAGTACCACCAGCATCAGCATGACGCCAGTGGGCCAGCGTTTACCGCTGCTCTGCACCATAAAGCTGATAAAGATAACCGCGCACAGTAGTCCCAGCCCCGCCACAATCGCAGCATTTTGTAGGTTACCGGCAAAACAGAACCACAGCGCAGCGGCGGCGGCGAAAGTCATTAAAATGTTGATGATGCGATGTTCGCCCCGATAAAGAATGTCGACCATCGTACGTACCGGCGCTTTACCCGCGTGTTTCTCTTTCCAGTCTTCCGCTTCCGGAATGTTTTTTCGCAGCCAGAGAGCGAAGATAATTGGCAAAATGCCAATGAAAAACAGCGCGCGCCAGCCCCAGACAGGCACCACCAGGCTGTACACCTGCGCGGCAACGACCGCGCCGACGGAGAAGCCGGAAATCAGAAAACCGCTGGCTTTATTGCGTAAATGTTTTGGCCAGCTTTCAATCACATAGGTCGCGCTGGAACCATATTCGCCCGCCATGCCCATACCAATCACCAGTCGGGCGATGAACATGGTGGTGTAACCGGGCGCAAACCCGCAGGCCAGGGTTCCCACCGAAAACAGAATGATGCTGCTGACCATCGCCAGACGACGCCCATAGCGATCGCCCATCGCGCCCAGTAATAACCCGCCGAACCAGCGAGAGATAAAAGCCGCAGAAATCAGGCTTGCCGCCTGTACCGTCGTCAGCCCAAATTCGCTTTGTACCTCAGTCAGTACAAGAGCAATCAACACAAAATCAAAACCATCAAGCAGGTATCCCAGCCAGGCAGCGGAAAATGCCCGCCACTGCGCCCGGTTGAGATGGCGATACCACGGGATGTTTTGGGTAGAAGTACTCATTTTACTCTCCCGACGATTTTTGTTGTCGTTATGCCGAATGGCGGCTCCGCCTTATCCGGCCTACCGCTCACACTGTTGTAGGCCGGGCAAGCGTAGCGCCCCCGGCATTATGCTGTTACGCCTTTTCTTCCATCAGTTGTTGAGCCAGCGCCTTGAGCGCCGGCAGGTATTTTTCATCAACAGGCGCGAACGGTTTACGACACAGCGGCACCGATACCACGTCCATATAATGCAGGACCGTTTTCAGGCCGCGGAATACGCCGGTTTTAATCAGTAAATCAATAACCTTATTGCACTCGGTTTGCAGACGCTGCGCTTTCGCCACATCGCCCTCACGTAATGCCTGCACAATCCCCTGATAACGCCAGCCCATAATGTTGTATGTGCTGCCGATACCGCCGTCCGCGCCCGCCAGCAGGCCGGAAGCGAAGATTTCGTCATAACCGTTGTACAGCACCAGATCCGGATGCGCGCGGCGGATCTGCTCCATCTGGAAGAGATCGCCGGAGGTTTGCTTCAGCGCACTCACGCCCGGTAATGTCACCAGCGTATTGATCTGATCGAGGGTAAGTTTTACACCGCTTAACGCCGGAATGTTGTATACCACCATCGGCAATCCATCTGCGGAATCAATGATTGCCCGATAATGGTCACAGTGCTCTTCAAAACTGAAAGGGTAATAAAAAGGCGTCACCGCAGAGACCGCATCAAAACCGTAACGCTTTGCGGCGCTGGCAAGCTGCTGGCTTTCTGCGGTGCTTACCGTCCCGACATGGGCGATCAACGTGATTTTTCCCTTCGCCTCTTCGGCGACAATCTCCAGTACCTGCTCTCTTTCAGCAAGGCTCTGTACGAATGCTTCCCCGGTGGAACCGCCAACGTACAGCCCGTCGATACCCTGCCCGATGTTAAAACGCACCAGACGGCGCAGGCTTTCGCTATCCAGTTGCTGCTGATGATCAAATGGGGTCAACAACGCCGCCATTACGCCTTGCAATGCTTTTGCCATACCTACCTCTACGGATGATGAATATATTAACTACCTACCTTTATACCTGTTATACCAGATCAAATAAGCAGCAAATAATACAGAACGCTTATAGTGCGATCTGCTTCACTAAACCGGGATCGGAGGTGCGATCGCTACCGCATTTTTTGACTTTTTTTACCGAGCGCGTGCCAGGTAGCGGAAACGCTATTGAGGTGGGTTTGCAGAGCGCGATCCGCTTTATCGGGATCTCGCTGGCGAATGGCATCAACAATCACAATATGCTGTTGATAACTCAAGTTATTATGTTCATGCAGCTCACGATCGGGAACGCTTGGGCGAGCGGCGATTAGCCAGTCCAGCAGAGCAACATGAATAGCCATAAAGATCGGATTGCCGGGAATTTCAGCCAGCACCCTGTGAAACTCGACATCCGAACGAATAAACAGCGCGTTGTCATCCAGCGACTGGCTATTAATTTCCAGTGCTTTCGTTAACAACGCGATCTGCTCGTCGGTGGCATGTTCCGCCGCATAGCGTACCAGGCTGGATTCAAAGAAAAGCCGTAGCTGTTCAAAGTGAGCGATGCCGCCAGGATGAGTAAGAAAATCTTTCGCCATACCCGACAGTTCGCTGATGATGGTATCAGCAGAGGGGCGCGAGACGCGGGCGCGTTCGCCGTTATTGATTTGCACCAGGCCTTTACGCTTCAGCGCAGCTAACGCTTCACGCACAGAGGGACGTCCCACATTGAAGAAGGCCATTAATTCACGTTCAGACGGTAGCTGTTCTCCCTCGCCAAACTCATGACGGCGGATCATCTGCTCCAGCTCTTCCTCAACCATTTCAGACAGTTTTTTACGCGCCAGCGGACGGCGGCGCAAACTACGCCCGAGGGATGTCGGTGAATCTTCTGCTTGCGAATCAAATGCGTTCATAACGTCCATTCATGAGTGGTCGGTGGCAAATAATAGCAAGCTTATCGTAACACAGCTTCAAAAGCAGGGTGAACCCGCGAGGAGACCAAACAAAACAGGCCCTTCCGGGCCTGTTGATTATTTTACTACGCGTAGCGCCGGACGTCCGCCACGCGGCGGAGGCGGCTCGTCATCAGGACTACTGTCGTCATCGTGGTCGGGCTTATCGCCATCAATGACGGACATCACGGTCTCGCTTTCCGCGCCTGCGGTATTGTCATCATCATTTAAGCTGACAACGTCTTCATCATAGGCGGCTTCAGGCTCAAACATGGTGCCTGCGCCGTTTTCACGGGCGTAAATCGCCAGCACCGCAGCCAAAGGCACAGAAACCTGACGGGGAACGCCGCCGAAGCGCGCATTAAAACGCACTTCATCATTAGACAGCTCCAGATTACCTACCGCCCGCGGCGCAATATTGAGGACGATTTGCCCATCACGCGCATATTCCATAGGGACATGCACGCCAGGCAGCATCACATCCACCACCAGATGCGGAGTCAACTGGTTATCCAGCAACCACTCGTAGAAAGCACGCAACAGATAAGGACGACGCGGCGTCAACTGTGACAAATCCATACAGGTTAACCCCGACCGAGGCGCATTTCACGTTCAGCTTCGGTTAAAGAAGCCAGGAAAGAATCACGTTCAAAGACGCGGGTCATATAGCCTTTCAGCTCTTTCGCCCCTGCGCCGCTGAATTCGATACCCAACTGCGGTAAACGCCACAGGAGAGGCGCCAGGTAGCAATCAACCAGGCTGAATTCGTCGCTCAGGAAATACGGTTTCTGACCAAATACCGGCGCAATCGCCAGCAGCTCTTCACGCAGTTGTTTACGCGCAGAGTCGGCCTCGGAAGCAGACCCGTTTACGATGACGTTCATCAGCGTATACCAGTCTTTTTCAATACGGTGCATGTACAGACGGCTTTCACCGCGCGCGACCGGATAAACCGGCATCAGCGGCGGATGAGGGAAACGCTCATCCAGATATTCCATAATGATGCGAGATTCCCACAGGGTCAGCTCACGATCCACCAGTGTCGGAACGCTTTGATTCGGGTTGAGGTCAATCAGATCCTGAGGTGGATTGTCCTTTTCCACATGTTCGATCTCAAAACTAACACCCTTTTCAGCCAACACAATGCGGACCTGATGGCTATAGATGTCAGTAGGACCAGAAAACAGCGTCATTACCGAACGTTTGTTGGCAGCGACAGCCATGAAAACCTCCAGGTATATTCAGAATTTTTACTGCTACCAGCCACAATGTGACCAGCCAGATGTTATGTCACCCAGGGCGAAAAAAGCCATCATTGCTCAGAAACGAGACAAAAAATGAACATTCCCCGCTATTTGGGCAGAAAATTGGATGATAGTTTACCAGATTTTGTGACCTTTGTGGTGAGTCGATTCTGGAATTGGGGAAAAAGAGACAACAATCCGCATTTCATCGTGACAGATAAATGCATTGCCCATAAAAAAACCCGCCGAAGCGGGTTTTTCGCTAATAGTTGTCTGCCGAAGCAGAAACCCATTAACGTTTGGAGAACTGCGGACGACGACGTGCTTTACGCAGGCCGACTTTCTTACGTTCAACCTGACGAGCGTCACGAGTAACGAAGCCAGCTTTACGCAGTTCGCCACGCAGGGACTCGTCGTACTCCATCAGAGCGCGGGTGATACCGTGACGGATCGCACCAGCCTGACCAGAGATACCACCACCTTTAACAGTGATGTACAGATCCAGTTTCTCAACCATGTCGACCAGTTCCAGCGGCTGACGAACTACCATGCGGGCAGTTTCACGACCGAAGTACTGTTCCAGAGAACGTTGGTTGATAACGATTTTACCGTTGCCCGGTTTGATGAAAACGCGAGCTGCGGAACTTTTGCGGCGACCAGTGCCGTAGTATTGATTTTCAGCCATTGCCTATAATCCCGATTAGATGTCAAGAACTTGCGGTTGCTGTGCCGCGTGGTTGTGCTCGTTGCCCGCGTAAACTTTCAGTTTACGGAACATAGCACGACCCAGCGGGCCTTTTGGCAGCATGCCTTTAACCGCGATTTCAATCACACGCTCAGGACGGCGGGCAATCATCTCTTCAAAGGTCGCTTGTTTGATACCACCGATGTGGCCGGTGTGGTGATAGTACACTTTGTCAGTACGCTTGTTGCCGGTTACAGCAACTTTGTCAGCGTTCAGAACGATGATGTAATCACCGGTATCTACGTGCGGAGTGTATTCCGCTTTGTGCTTACCGCGCAGGCGACGAGCCAGTTCAGTAGCCAGACGGCCCAGAGTTTTACCGGTCGCGTCAACAACATACCAGTCGCGTTTTACGGTTTCTGGTTTAGCTGTAAAAGTTTTCATTAAAAGCTTACCCAAATAAATAAGTTACACGTTGGTGAACACCCAAACGTTTTAAATAGTTGAGGTTCACACGACAAAGTCCGGTAAACCTACCCCCTCGGATATGTTTGGCCGGCACAGAGAAAGTTTGGGAAAAAACTCTCTTGTAACGTGGGGTCGCAGGATTATAGAGAAGTCCAGGTCAAAGATCGACCCCTTTTTGCGATTTGCCGTGGGTTTTGTTCAGGCCTGGTTCACCCTCCGGTAGGGGAGGTTGCACAGATATGATACCGCACAATGCCGGGGCGCTGCGCTTGTCCGGCTTACGGCATATGCTCCCGCTTGAGGTACTCCGCACTCTGCATCTCTTGCAGGCGCGACAGACAGCGCTGAAATTCAAACTTGAGGCGCTCCCCCTGATAAATCTCATATAACGGCGCGGCGGCGCTGACCACCAGCTTAACGTGGCGCTCGTAAAACTCATCCACCAGCGCAATAAAGCGGCGCGCTTCGTTCTCCATCAGCGGCGTCATGACCGGCACGTCAAACAGCAGAACCGTGTGAAATAACCTTGAGAGCGCAATGTAATCATGCTGGCTGCGGGCCTCGACGCACAGCGTAGCGAAAGAGACCGCTAGCGTTTGGTTTTCAACGCCCAGGGTGGATAAAGGGCGATGATTGATTTCCAGCGTCGGAGCGTGCTCGCGCGCGCCCCCCGCTAACGCCAGCCACAGTTTATCCATTTGCCGCCGGGTTTCATCATTAAGCGGCGTTAGCCATAAATGGGCCTGCGTCAGCGTCCGCAGTCGGTAATCGACGCCGGCGTCCACATTCATAATGTCGCAGTGCTGTTTAATGGCATCGATAGCCGGCAGGAAGCGGGCGCGTTGCAAACCGTTGCGGTAGAGTTCATCCGGCGGAATATTGGAGGTCGCGACCAGCGTAATGCCGCGTGCAAACAGCGCTTTCATTAAACCGCCCAGCAGCATGGCGTCGGTAATATCGGTGACGAAAAACTCATCGAAACACAGTACGTCCGTCTCGGTTTTAAACCGATCGGCAATAATGTCTAACGGATCGATCTGTCCCTGTAACGCGGTAAGCTCTTCATGCACGCGCAGCATAAACCGATGAAAATGCAGGCGTAGTTTTCGCTCGCCCGGCAGGCTGTGGTAGAAGAGATCCATGAGCCAGGTTTTGCCGCGCCCCACGCCCCCCCACATATACAGCCCGCGAACCGGTATTTGCGCGTCCGGTTCGTTTTTGCCTAATAATTTCCCCAGTCGCGCTATCAGACCGCCGGGTGGCGTAGCCGACGATTTTTTCGCGGTGAGCGCCTGATAAAGGGTTTCCAGACGGTCGACCGCCTCTTTCTGTACGTCGTCAGGCTGATGGGTGCCTTCGTTGAGTGCCTGGAGATAACGCGATGTAGGGGAAAGGCTTTGCATAATGTTATTGTTATTCCTTGAAAATCGATGTGCCGTCGCTCACGGCTGACGAAAAAAAGGCCGTTCTACACTACGCGATATGCTGTCGGGATTCCACTTCTACGGAATTAGCGGTTATAGTGGCATAATCAGGCGCGGGCATGGAGCCTGGAGCCAACACCCTACGGAAACATAAGACAACGGGAGATGTTCATGACCTGGGAATATGCGCTAATTGGATTAGTCGTCGGTATCATCATTGGTGCCGTGGCCATGCGTTTTGGTAATCGTAAGTTACGTCAACAGCAGGCATTGCAGTACGAACTGGAAAAAAACAAAGCTGAGCTGGAAGAGTACCGTGAAGAGCTGGTTAGCCACTTTGCTCGCAGCGCGGAACTGCTGGATACCATGGCGCATGATTACCGCCAGCTGTATCAGCATATGGCGAAAAGCTCCAGCAGCCTGCTGCCGGAAATGTCTGCGGAGTCGAATCCGTTCCGTAACCGTCTGGCGGAGTCTGAGGCGAGCAACGATCAGGCGCCAGTACAAATGCCACGTGATTATTCTGAAGGCGCGTCTGGCCTGTTACGTAGCGGCGCAAAGCGCGATTAATCGCACGCCGTTAAGAAATTTATCGGGCGCATCGCTTGCGCCCTCTCTCTATCTTTCCTGTCCCAGCTATTATCATTGTTACCAGGCTGAAAATTCAATAACATCAATCTGTTTTGAATTGTCTATCCGTTCATTCAAGGTACGAGAGCAGCATCCATGAAAAAACACACCCAGCTGTTAAGTGCATTAGCGTTAAGTGTCGGATTAACTCTTTCGGCACCGTTTCCAGCCCTTGCATCGATACCAGGCCAGGTGCCAGGCCAGGCGACGCTGCCAAGCCTTGCCCCTATGCTGGAGAAAGTGCTGCCTGCTGTCGTCAGCGTAAAAGTCGAGGGAACCGCCGCCCAGAGCCAAAAAGTGCCGGAGGAGTTTAAAAAATTCTTTGGCGAGGATCTGCCAGACCAGCCGTCCCAGCCGTTTGAAGGACTCGGTTCGGGGGTGATTATCGATGCCGCGAAAGGCTATGTATTAACCAATAATCATGTGATTAATCAGGCACAGAAGATCAGTATTCAACTGAATGACGGACGCGAATTCGACGCGAAGCTGATCGGCGGCGACGACCAGAGCGATATCGCTCTGTTACAAATTCAGAATCCCAGCAAGTTAACGCAAATTGCCATCGCCGATTCCGACAAACTCCGCGTCGGCGATTTCGCCGTGGCGGTCGGTAATCCGTTTGGCCTTGGGCAAACCGCCACCTCCGGGATTATTTCAGCGCTGGGACGCAGCGGGCTTAATCTGGAAGGGCTTGAGAACTTTATTCAAACCGATGCCTCTATTAACCGCGGCAACTCCGGCGGCGCGCTGCTTAACCTGAACGGCGAGCTGATCGGGATTAATACCGCGATCCTCGCGCCAGGGGGCGGGAGCATCGGCATTGGCTTTGCTATTCCTTCCAATATGGCGCAGACGCTGGCGCAGCAGTTGATTCAGTTCGGCGAAATCAAACGCGGATTGCTGGGAATTAAAGGCACTGAAATGACCGCTGATATTGCCAAGGCATTCAAACTGAACGTTCAGCGTGGCGCTTTTGTCAGCGAGGTTTTACCCAATTCAGGTTCGGCGAAGGCCGGGGTGAAATCCGGAGACGTGATTATCAGTCTTAACGGTAAACCGCTGAATAGCTTTGCCGAACTGCGTTCACGTATCGCCACCACCGAACCGGGCACGAAAGTGAAGCTGGGCCTGCTGCGCGATGGTAAGCCGCTGGAGGTGGAAGTCACGCTGGATTCCAATACCTCTTCTTCCGCCAGCGCCGAAATGATCGCCCCGGCGTTGCAAGGCGCGACGTTGAGCGACGGCCAGCTGAAAGACGGGACGAAAGGCGTTAAGGTTGATAGCGTCGAAAAAAGCAGTCCTGCCGCGCAGGCCGGTTTGCAAAAAGATGATGTTATCATCGGCGTTAATCGCGATCGCATCAGTTCTATCGCCGAAATGCGCAAAGTGATGGCGGCAAAACCGTCCATCATTGCTCTTCAGGTAGTACGCGGCAACGAGAACATTTATCTATTGCTGCGCTAATCCTGTCTTAAACCGGGCATCAGCCTGCGATGTGATGTCCGGTTAACTCATGGTATGCTGCTGCCGTTCCCTTTTTTAACGACGCCTCCATCATGTTTGTGAAGCTCTTACGTTCGGTCGCAATAGGTTTAATTGTCGGCGCTATTCTGTTGGCCGTCATGCCTTCTTTGCGCAAAATTAATCCTATCGCCGTCCCGCAATTCGACAGTACCGATGAGACGCCAGCCAGTTATAATTTTGCGGTTCGCCGCGCCGCGCCTGCCGTCGTCAATGTCTATAACCGCAGTATGAACAGTACCGCGCATAATCAACTGGAGATCCGCACGCTGGGTTCCGGCGTGATCATGGATCAACGCGGTTATATTATTACCAACAAGCACGTGATTAACGATGCCGATCAGATTATCGTCGCGCTACAGGATGGCCGCGTCTTTGAAGCGCTACTGGTTGGCTCCGATTCGCTTACCGACCTGGCGGTGCTGAAGATCAACGCCACTGGCGGGCTGCCTACCATCCCGATTAATACAAAGCGTACACCGCATATTGGCGACGTCGTACTGGCTATCGGCAACCCATATAATCTGGGACAGACCATCACCCAGGGGATCATCAGCGCAACGGGTCGTATCGGCCTGAACCCGACGGGGCGACAGAATTTTCTCCAGACCGACGCCTCGATTAACCACGGTAATTCCGGCGGCGCGCTGGTCAACTCGTTAGGCGAACTGATGGGGATCAACACCCTCTCTTTTGATAAGAGTAACGATGGCGAAACGCCGGAAGGCCTTGGTTTTGCGATTCCCTTCCAGCTAGCCACGAAAATTATGGATAAGCTTATCCGCGACGGTCGCGTGATTCGCGGCTATATCGGTATTGGCGGACGAGAAATCGCGCCGCTGCACGCGCAGCAGGGTAGCGGCATGGACCCGATTCAGGGCATTGTCGTTAATGAAGTGACGCCAAACGGCCCCGCCGCGCTTGCCGGTATTCAGGTTAATGATTTGATTATTTCGGTCAATAATAAACCCGCTGTGTCCGCGCTGGAGACGATGGATCAGGTGGCGGAAATCCGCCCGGGCTCCGTCATTCCGGTCGTGGTAATGCGGGATGATAAGCAGCTCACGTTCCAGGTGACGGTGCAGGAATACCCGGCGTCGAACTAAAACGACGCGGCTTTTGCCCGCGTCGTTCGACGGCTAGTCAATGAAGACTGGCCCTGCCGGAAAATGCGCCAGGAAACTCGTGAAGATCAGCAGAGCGGGGAGACTTTTCTCCCCGACGGCCTCTTCACGCAGCGCCTTATCCAGTGTAAGCAGGCTGTGCTCCCCCCCTTCCCCCAGAATGCCGCCCATCCAGAGCAGTCGTTGCGCCTGTTGACGCGCATACTGCGATGCGCTTTTCCAGGCGACCAGATGCAGCAACGTTTGTAACAGCAGGATCCGAGACGCGTGACCATCGCGTTGTAATCGCCTGAATACGGGTAATGCAATACTACGTACCGTCGAGAAACCGCTCGCCGCCTCCCCCTCAATCGGCGATAAACCAACAGCCGCCTGTTTGACGAAATCGCATAACTGATTGTGTGTTAATGGCCGCTCGCCTGCGCTCATATACCCTGCGGCAAAACAGAGTAACCCGATACCCTGAGCCCAATCGGTTGATGGCAGAATCCCCTGCGGAACATTCGGTGCCGACGTCTGTGCGGCACAAAGCCCCTCGTCGTAACACTGTGCAAAACGTTGCTCATATATTGCTGAGTTGACGCCAGACCACGGCAGCAAATGCAGCGCTGGCTCAAGCTCAGTTATCTGATTCACCGTCTCAACAACATAACGCAAGATGGTTTCTCTGGATGGCATGGATGTACCTTGCCGAAACGCAACCATTTCACTCATTACTGTGTCCTCATTTTGCGGGAGCAGAATCACTGCTCCCGATTAGATTGGATTACATCGCCAGCACGTACTTGAGCATCACGCCCGCCGCTATGGCCGAGCCAATCACCCCGGCCACGTTCGGCCCCATCGCATGCATCAGCAGGAAGTTCTGCGGGTCCGACTCCAGGCCCACTTTGTTCGATACGCGGGCCGCCATCGGCACCGCCGACACCCCCGCCGAACCGATAAGCGGGTTGATTTTGTTCTTACTGCACAGGTTCATCAGCTTCGCCATCAGTACCCCGGCCGCCGTCCCAATCCCGAACGCAATCACCCCCAGCAGCAGAATGCCCAGCGTCTGCGGCTGCAAAAACTTATCCGCGACCAGCTTCGCGCCCACCGACAGCCCGAGGAAGATGGTGACGATATTAATCAGCCCGTTCTGTACCGTGTCGCTCAGACGCTCCACCACGCCGCTTTCACGCATCAGATTGCCAAAGCAGAACATCCCCAGCAGCGGCGCGGCGTCCGGCAGCAGCAGCGCCACCAGCAGTAACAGCACCACCGGGAAGAGGATTTTTTCCCGCTTGCTGACGGTGCGCAGCTGCACCATGCGGATTTTCCGCTCCGTCTCCGTGGTCAGCGCCTTCATAATCGGCGGCTGGATTAACGGCACCA
>NZ_JBEUJO010000020.1:0-27338 GCF_043356435.1 Salmonella sp. SJTUF15591
CCGGAAGAAAAAGCGCGTGGTATCACCATCAACACTTCTCACGTTGAATACGATACCCCGACCCGCCACTACGCACACGTAGACTGCCCGGGGCACGCCGACTATGTTAAAAACATGATCACCGGTGCTGCTCAGATGGACGGCGCGATCCTGGTTGTTGCTGCGACTGACGGCCCGATGCCGCAGACCCGTGAGCACATCCTGCTGGGTCGTCAGGTAGGCGTTCCGTACATCATCGTGTTCCTGAACAAATGCGACATGGTTGATGACGAAGAGCTGCTGGAACTGGTTGAAATGGAAGTTCGTGAACTTCTGTCTCAGTACGACTTCCCGGGCGACGACACTCCGATCGTTCGTGGTTCTGCTCTGAAAGCGCTGGAAGGCGACGCAGAGTGGGAAGCGAAAATCATCGAACTGGCTGGCTTCCTGGATTCTTACATTCCGGAACCAGAGCGTGCGATTGACAAGCCGTTCCTGCTGCCGATCGAAGACGTATTCTCCATCTCCGGTCGTGGTACCGTTGTTACCGGTCGTGTAGAACGCGGTATCATCAAAGTGGGCGAAGAAGTTGAAATCGTTGGTATCAAAGAGACTCAGAAGTCTACCTGTACTGGCGTTGAAATGTTCCGCAAACTGCTGGACGAAGGCCGTGCCGGTGAGAACGTAGGTGTTCTGCTGCGTGGTATCAAACGTGAAGAAATCGAACGTGGTCAGGTACTGGCTAAGCCGGGCACCATCAAGCCGCACACCAAGTTCGAATCTGAAGTGTACATTCTGTCCAAAGATGAAGGCGGCCGTCATACTCCGTTCTTCAAAGGCTACCGTCCGCAGTTCTACTTCCGTACTACTGACGTGACTGGCACCATCGAACTGCCGGAAGGCGTAGAGATGGTAATGCCGGGCGACAACATCAAAATGGTTGTTACCCTGATCCACCCGATCGCGATGGACGACGGTCTGCGTTTCGCAATCCGTGAAGGCGGCCGTACCGTTGGCGCGGGCGTTGTTGCTAAAGTTCTCGGCTAATTACTCGTTAATTAGTTTTGAATTGAAGAGGGCGCTTCGGCGCCCTTTTTGTTGCCTGCTATTTAGCCGCTGTTATATTTATTCACCCTTTTTAACGCTTCTCCCGTGGCGTAAATCGCTTTGTGCTATTGTAATCATAACCATTCTCATTTACACTTTGTGCGGAAATTGAACGGGAGCGATCATGTACGTTTGTTTGTGTAATGGTATAAGCGATAAAAAAATCCGCCAGGCTGTACGACAATTTCATCCACAGTCATTTCAACAGTTGCGTAAATTTATTCCTGTGGGAAATCAATGTGGTAAGTGTATTCGCGCCGCGCGAGAAGTGATGCAGGATGAGTTAACGCAAATGCCGGAATTTAAAGAGATCGCCTGAGTCACACTCTTTTTTTTGACATCCCTGTAGCCCCATCTACGCTCTAGAGAGTGGAAGCGGAGGGACTATAAAATGAAAGGTGATGTTAAAATCATAAATTATCTCAATAAACTATTGGGAAATGAGCTTGTCGCAATTAATCAGTATTTTCTTCATGCCCGTATGTTCAAAAACTGGGGCCTGACCCGGCTTAATGATGTTGAGTACCATGAATCCATTGATGAGATGAAACACGCCGATAAGTATATTGAGCGTATTTTATTTCTGGAAGGCATACCGAACCTACAGGATCTGGGCAAGCTGGGCATCGGTGAAGATGTCGAAGAGATGCTACGATCGGATCTCCGACTCGAACTGGAAGGCGCAAAAGATCTACGTGAGGCAATAGCCTATGCCGATAGCGTTCATGATTATGTCAGCCGGGATATGATGATTGAAATTCTTGCCGACGAGGAAGGCCACATCGACTGGCTGGAAACTGAGCTGGATTTGATTGCCAAACTTGGTATGCAAAATTATCTGCAATCACAAATTAAGGTTACCGATTAACCGTCTGGAAAGAAAACTTTCCAACCTGTTATGAAACCCGCCACCGCCAGCCATGGCCCAAAAGGTAGCGGGTTTATTAATGCCGATTTACCTCTCACCAGTAGCGCGACGCCAAACCTGCCACAGGCCAACATGGCGGCAAGGAAAACCAGTAACGGCAGTGTTTCCCAACAATGCCACGCCCCTAAGGCAGCGAGGTACTTGACGTCGCCATATCCAAGCCCCTCTTTCTGATAACGCAGGCGATAGCCCCAGTAAATTAACGCGAATCCGCCATAGCCGGCGATAGCGCCCCAAAGCGCATCCGGTAAACGCTCCGGCAGGCAAATCTGGTGATAAAGCAGACCACCCCACAGTAATGGACAGGTAAACCGGTCAGGCAGCAGACCGGTACGCGCGTCGTATATGCCAAGTAATAAAGAGAACGACGCATAAAAAATGAGAAAGGGGAAAGCAACAAACATAAGCAAATCCTCGTCAAGGTTTGTGCTCACCTTTATAGATTTATGCGACAGCGACAACGACGTATTGCCAGGTTTGCCTGATGCCTTCCAAAGAAAAGATGCGCGTCGCCACCCCATGCGTACCATCTGGAATCGTGCTCGCATAAGAATAAAGCGCTTAATTTCTATCCGACACTTGCGTCAGGCTGAGATTTACGTATAATGCGCGGGCTTGTCGTAATTGACGGCAGGTTCGATTTGAACCTCGAATAGCCGATTTGGCTATTTAACAATGCTCCCAATCGGGGAGCTACGTAAGAACGGTTACACTCTCCCATCAATCGTAATGGGTGTGAGGAGTAATCATTTTCGTTTATAAAATAATTGGAGCTCTGGTCTCATGCAGAACCAAAGAATCCGTATCCGCCTGAAAGCGTTTGATCATCGTCTGATCGATCAATCAACCGCGGAAATCGTCGAGACTGCCAAGCGCACTGGTGCGCAGGTTCGCGGTCCGATCCCGCTGCCGACCCGCAAAGAGCGCTTTACCGTTCTGATCTCTCCGCACGTTAACAAAGATGCGCGCGATCAGTACGAAATTCGCACTCACAAGCGTCTGGTTGACATCGTTGAGCCAACCGAGAAAACCGTTGATGCTCTGATGCGTCTGGACCTGGCTGCCGGTGTAGACGTGCAGATCAGCCTGGGTTAATCAGGTCATCGAGCGATTGAGAGGTTGATACAATGATTGGTTTAGTCGGTAAAAAAGTGGGTATGACCCGCATCTTCACTGAAGATGGCGTCTCTATCCCAGTAACCGTAATCGAAGTTGAAGCAAACCGTGTTACTCAGGTTAAAGACCTGGCTAACGATGGCTACCGCGCTGTTCAGGTTACTACGGGTGCTAAAAAAGCTAACCGTGTCACCAAGCCGGAAGCGGGTCACTTTGCTAAAGCTGGCGTAGAAGCTGGCCGTGGTCTGTGGGAATTCCGTCTGGCTGAAGGCGAAGAATACACCGTAGGTCAGAGCATCAGCGTTGAACTGTTTGCTGACGTTAAAAAAGTTGACGTAACCGGTACCTCTAAAGGTAAAGGTTTCGCTGGTACCGTTAAGCGCTGGAACTTCCGTACCCAGGACGCTACTCACGGTAACTCCTTGTCTCACCGCGTTCCGGGTTCTATCGGTCAGAACCAGACTCCGGGCAAAGTGTTCAAAGGCAAGAAAATGGCAGGTCAGATGGGTAATGAGCGCGTAACCGTTCAGAGCCTTGACGTAGTACGCGTTGACGCTGAGCGCAACCTGCTGCTGGTTAAGGGTGGTGTTCCGGGTGCAACCGGTTGCGACCTGATCGTTAAACCAGCTGTGAAGGCGTAAGGGGATAGCAATGGAATTAGTATTGAAAGACGCGCAGAGCGCGCTGACTGTTTCCGAAACTACCTTCGGTCGTGATTTCAACGAAGCGCTGGTTCACCAGGTTGTTGTTGCTTATGCAGCTGGTGCTCGTCAGGGTACTCGTGCTCAGAAGACTCGTGCTGAAGTAACTGGTTCCGGTAAAAAACCGTGGCGCCAGAAAGGCACTGGCCGTGCGCGTTCAGGTTCTATCAAGAGCCCGATCTGGCGTTCCGGTGGCGTGACCTTCGCTGCTCGTCCGCAGGACCACAGTCAAAAAGTTAACAAGAAGATGTACCGCGGCGCGCTGAAAAGCATCCTGTCCGAACTGGTACGTCAGGATCGTCTGATCGTTGTCGAGAAGTTCTCTGTAGAAGCGCCGAAAACTAAGCTGCTGGCACAGAAACTGAAAGACATGGCTCTGGAAGATGTGCTGATCATCACCGGTGAGCTGGACGAGAACCTGTTCCTGGCCGCACGTAACCTGCACAAGGTTGACGTACGCGATGCGACTGGTATCGACCCGGTTAGCCTGATCGCCTTCGACAAAGTCGTAATGACTGCTGATGCTGTTAAGCAAGTTGAGGAGATGCTGGCATGATTCGTGAAGAACGTCTGCTGAAGGTGCTGCGCGCACCGCACGTTTCTGAAAAAGCGTCTACTGCGATGGAAAAAACCAACACCATCGTTCTCAAAGTTGCTAAAGACGCGACCAAAGCAGAAATCAAAGCTGCTGTGCAGAAACTGTTTGAAGTCGAAGTCGAAGTCGTTAACACCCTGGTCGTTAAAGGGAAAGTTAAACGTCACGGACAGCGTATCGGTCGTCGTAGCGACTGGAAAAAAGCTTACGTCACCCTGAAAGAAGGCCAGAATCTGGACTTCGTCGGCGGCGCTGAGTAAGTCGGAGGAGTAATACAATGGCAGTTGTTAAATGTAAACCGACATCTCCGGGTCGTCGCCACGTCGTTAAAGTGGTCAACCCAGAGCTGCACAAGGGCAAACCTTTTGCTCCGCTGGTTGAAAAAAACAGCAAATCCGGTGGTCGTAACAACAATGGCCGTATCACCACTCGTCATATCGGTGGTGGTCACAAACAGGCTTATCGTATTGTTGACTTCAAACGCAACAAAGACGGTATCCCGGCAGTTGTTGAACGTCTTGAGTACGATCCGAACCGTTCCGCGAACATCGCGCTGGTTTTGTACAAAGACGGCGAACGCCGTTACATCCTGGCCCCGAAAGGCCTGAAAGCTGGCGACCAGATTCAGTCTGGCGTTGATGCTGCAATCAAAGCAGGCAACACCCTGCCGATGCGCAATATCCCGGTTGGTTCTACCGTTCATAACGTAGAAATGAAACCAGGTAAAGGCGGTCAGCTGGCACGTTCCGCTGGTACTTACGTTCAGATCGTTGCTCGCGATGGCGCTTATGTCACCCTGCGTCTGCGTTCTGGTGAAATGCGTAAAGTCGAAGCAGACTGCCGTGCAACCCTGGGCGAAGTTGGCAATGCTGAGCATATGCTGCGCGTTCTGGGTAAAGCAGGTGCTGCACGCTGGCGTGGCGTTCGTCCTACCGTTCGCGGTACTGCGATGAACCCAGTAGACCACCCACATGGTGGTGGTGAAGGTCGTAACTTTGGTAAGCACCCGGTAACTCCGTGGGGCGTTCAGACCAAAGGTAAGAAGACCCGCAGCAACAAGCGTACTGATAAATTCATCGTACGTCGCCGTAGCAAATAATTTTAGAGGATAAGCCATGCCACGTTCTCTCAAGAAAGGTCCTTTTATTGACCTGCACTTGCTGAAGAAGGTAGAGAAAGCGGTGGAAAGCGGAGACAAGAAGCCCCTGCGCACCTGGTCCCGTCGTTCAACGATCTTTCCTAACATGATCGGTTTGACCATCGCTGTCCATAATGGTCGTCAGCACGTTCCGGTATTTGTTTCCGACGAAATGGTCGGTCACAAACTGGGTGAATTCGCACCGACTCGTACTTATCGCGGCCACGCTGCTGATAAAAAAGCGAAGAAGAAATAAGGTAGGAGGAAGAGATGGAAACTATCGCTAAACATCGCCATGCTCGTTCTTCTGCTCAGAAGGTTCGCCTTGTTGCTGACCTGATTCGCGGTAAGAAAGTGTCGCAGGCTCTGGATATTTTGACCTACACCAACAAGAAAGCGGCTGTACTGGTCAAGAAAGTTCTGGAATCTGCCATTGCTAACGCTGAACACAACGATGGCGCTGACATTGACGATCTGAAAGTTACGAAAATTTTCGTAGACGAAGGCCCGAGCATGAAGCGCATTATGCCGCGTGCAAAAGGTCGTGCAGATCGCATCCTGAAGCGCACCAGCCACATCACTGTGGTTGTGTCCGATCGCTGAGACTCTGGAGACTAGCAATGGGTCAGAAAGTACATCCTAATGGTATTCGCCTGGGTATTGTAAAACCATGGAACTCTACCTGGTTTGCGAACACCAAAGAATTCGCTGACAACCTGGACAGCGATTTTAAAGTACGTCAGTACCTGACGAAGGAACTGGCTAAAGCGTCTGTATCTCGTATCGTTATCGAGCGTCCGGCTAAGAGCATCCGTGTGACTATTCACACCGCTCGCCCGGGTATCGTTATCGGTAAAAAAGGTGAAGACGTAGAAAAACTGCGTAAGGTCGTAGCGGATATCGCTGGCGTTCCTGCACAGATCAATATCGCCGAAGTTCGTAAACCTGAACTGGACGCTAAACTGGTTGCTGACAGCATCACTTCTCAGCTGGAACGTCGCGTTATGTTCCGTCGTGCGATGAAGCGTGCTGTACAGAACGCCATGCGTCTGGGCGCTAAAGGTATCAAAGTTGAAGTTAGCGGCCGTCTGGGCGGCGCGGAAATCGCACGTACCGAATGGTACCGCGAAGGTCGCGTACCTCTGCACACTCTGCGTGCTGACATCGACTACAACACCTCTGAAGCGCACACCACTTATGGTGTAATCGGCGTTAAAGTGTGGATCTTCAAAGGCGAGATCCTGGGTGGTATGGCTGCTGTTGAACAACCGGAAAAACCGGCTGCTCAACCGAAAAAGCAGCAGCGTAAAGGCCGTAAATAAGGAGCGTCGCTGATGTTACAACCAAAGCGTACAAAATTCCGTAAAATGCACAAAGGCCGCAACCGTGGTCTGGCTGCAGGCGCGGATGTTAGCTTCGGCAGCTTCGGCCTGAAAGCTGTTGGCCGTGGTCGTCTGACTGCCCGTCAGATCGAAGCAGCACGTCGTGCTATGACCCGTGCAGTTAAGCGTCAAGGTAAGATCTGGATCCGTGTATTCCCGGACAAACCGATCACTGAAAAGCCGCTGGCAGTGCGTATGGGTAAAGGTAAAGGTAACGTGGAGTATTGGGTTGCCTTGATTCAGCCGGGTAAAGTCCTGTATGAAATGGACGGCGTACCGGAAGAGCTGGCCCGTGAAGCATTCAAGCTGGCAGCAGCGAAACTGCCGATTAAAACCACCTTTGTAACTAAGACGGTGATGTAATGAAAGCAAAAGAGCTGCGTGAGAAGAGCGTTGAAGAGCTGAACACCGAGCTACTGAACCTGCTGCGTGAGCAGTTCAACCTGCGTATGCAGGCTGCAAGTGGCCAGCTGCAACAGTCTCACCTGTTGAAGCAAGTGCGTCGTGATGTCGCACGCGTTAAGACTTTACTGACTGAGAAGGCGGGTGCGTAATGACCGATAAAATCCGTACTCTGCAAGGTCGCGTGGTTAGCGACAAAATGGAGAAATCCATTGTTGTTGCTATCGAACGTTTTGTGAAACACCCGATCTACGGTAAATTCATCAAGCGTACGACCAAAATGCACGTACATGACGAGAACAACGAATGCGGTATCGGCGACGTGGTTGAAATCCGCGAATGCCGTCCGCTGTCCAAGACCAAATCCTGGACTCTGGTTCGCGTTGTAGAGAAAGCGGTTCTGTAATACAGTACGCATTCTCAACGAATAAACGGCTCAGCGATGGGCCGTTTATTTTTTCTACCCATATCTGATTTGCGGTGTTATAATGCCGCGCCCTCGATATGGGGTTTTTTTAACGACCTGATTTTCGGGTCTCAGTAGTAGTTGACATTAGCGGAGCACTAAAATGATCCAAGAACAGACTATGCTGAACGTCGCCGACAACTCCGGTGCACGTCGCGTAATGTGTATCAAGGTTCTGGGTGGCTCGCACCGTCGCTACGCAGGCGTAGGCGACATCATTAAGATCACCATCAAAGAAGCGATTCCGCGTGGTAAGGTCAAAAAAGGTGATGTGCTGAAGGCGGTAGTGGTGCGCACCAAGAAGGGTGTTCGTCGCCCGGACGGTTCTGTCATTCGCTTCGATGGTAATGCATGCGTTATTTTAAACAATAACAGCGAGCAGCCTATCGGTACGCGTATTTTTGGGCCGGTAACTCGTGAACTTCGTAACGAGAAGTTCATGAAAATTATCTCTCTGGCACCAGAAGTACTCTAAGGAGCGAATCATGGCAGCGAAAATCCGTCGTGATGACGAAGTTATCGTGTTAACCGGTAAAGATAAAGGTAAACGCGGTAAAGTTAAGAATGTCCTGTCTTCCGGCAAGGTCATTGTTGAAGGTATCAACCTGGTTAAGAAACACCAGAAGCCGGTTCCGGCTCTGAACCAACCGGGCGGCATCGTTGAAAAAGAAGCTGCAATTCAGGTTTCTAACGTTGCAATCTTCAATGCGGCAACCGGCAAGGCTGACCGTGTAGGCTTTAGATTCGAAGACGGCAAAAAAGTCCGTTTCTTCAAGTCTAACAGCGAAACTATCAAGTAATTTGGAGTAGTACGATGGCGAAACTGCATGATTACTACAAAGACGAAGTAGTTAACAAACTCATGACTGAGTTTAACTACAATTCTGTCATGCAAGTCCCTCGGGTCGAGAAGATCACCCTGAACATGGGTGTTGGTGAAGCGATCGCTGACAAGAAACTGCTGGATAACGCAGCAGCAGACCTGACAGCAATCTCCGGTCAAAAACCGTTGATCACCAAAGCACGCAAATCTGTTGCAGGCTTCAAAATCCGTCAGGGCTATCCGATCGGCTGTAAAGTAACTCTGCGTGGCGAACGCATGTGGGAGTTCTTTGAGCGCCTGATCACTATTGCTGTTCCTCGTATCCGTGACTTCCGTGGCTTGTCCGCTAAGTCATTCGACGGTCGTGGTAACTACAGCATGGGTGTCCGTGAGCAGATCATCTTCCCAGAAATCGACTACGATAAAGTCGACCGCGTTCGTGGTTTGGATATTACCATTACCACTACTGCGAAATCTGACGAAGAAGGCCGTGCTCTGCTGGCTGCCTTTGACTTCCCGTTCCGCAAGTAAGGTAGGGTTACTAAATGGCTAAGCAATCAATGAAAGCACGCGAAGTAAAACGCGTAGCTTTAGCTGATAAATACTTCGCGAAACGCGCTGAACTGAAAGCGATCATCTCTGATGTGAACGCAACCGACGAAGATCGTTGGAATGCGGTTCTTAAGCTGCAGACTCTGCCGCGTGATTCCAGCCCGTCACGTCAGCGTAACCGCTGCCGTCAAACTGGTCGTCCGCACGCTTTCCTGCGGAAGTTCGGGTTGAGCCGTATTAAGGTCCGTGAAGCCGCTATGCGCGGTGAAATTCCGGGTCTGAAAAAGGCTAGCTGGTAATTGTCACCAATTGAATCACGGGAGTAAAGACAGATGAGCATGCAAGATCCGATCGCGGATATGCTGACCCGTATCCGTAACGGTCAGGCCGCGAACAAAGCTGCGGTCACCATGCCTTCCTCCAAGCTGAAAGTGGCAATTGCCAACGTGCTGAAGGAAGAAGGTTTTATTGAAGATTTTAAAGTTGAAGGCGACACCAAGCCGGAACTGGAACTGACTCTTAAGTATTTCCAGGGTAAAGCTGTTGTAGAAAGCATTCAGCGTGTCAGCCGCCCAGGCCTGCGCATCTACAAACGTAAAGATGAGCTGCCGAAAGTTATGGCCGGTCTGGGTATCGCAGTTGTTTCTACCTCTAAAGGTGTTATGACTGATCGTGCAGCGCGCCAGGCTGGTCTTGGTGGCGAAATTATCTGCTACGTAGCCTAATCGGAGGAAAAAATGTCTCGTGTTGCTAAAGCACCGGTCGTTGTTCCTGCCGGCGTTGATGTCAAAATCAACGGTCAGGTTATTACGATCAAAGGTAAAAACGGCGAGCTGACTCGTACTCTCAACGATGCTGTTGAAGTTAAACATGCAGATAATGCACTGACCTTCGGTCCGCGTGATGGTTACGCAGACGGTTGGGCACAGGCTGGTACCGCGCGTGCCCTGCTGAACTCAATGGTTATCGGTGTTACCGAAGGCTTCACTAAGAAGCTGCAGCTGGTTGGTGTAGGTTATCGTGCAGCGGTTAAAGGGAATGTAGTAAACCTGTCTTTAGGTTTCTCTCACCCGGTT
Organism: Salmonella sp. SJTUF15591; assembly: GCF_043356435.1. Lineage (NCBI taxonomy): Bacteria > Pseudomonadati > Pseudomonadota > Gammaproteobacteria > Enterobacterales > Enterobacteriaceae > Salmonella > Salmonella sp. SJTUF15591. The sequence goes on from NZ_JBEUJO010000020.1 coordinate 10,266, forward strand.
GACCATCAGCTGCCGGCAGGTATCACTGCTGAATGTCCGACTCAAACTGAAATCGTGCTGAAAGGCGCTGATAAGCAGGTGATCGGCCAGGTTGCAGCAGATCTGCGCGCCTACCGTCGTCCTGAGCCTTACAAAGGCAAGGGTGTTCGTTACGCCGACGAAGTCGTGCGTACCAAAGAGGCTAAGAAGAAGTAAGGTAACACTATGGATAAGAAATCTGCTCGTATCCGTCGTGCGACCCGCGCACGCCGCAAGCTCAAAGAGCTGGGCGCAACTCGCCTGGTGGTACATCGTACCCCGCGTCATATTTACGCACAGGTAATTGCACCGAACGGTTCTGAAGTTCTGGTAGCTGCTTCTACTGTAGAAAAAGCTATCGCTGAACAACTGAAGTACACCGGTAACAAAGACGCGGCTGCAGCTGTGGGTAAAGCTGTCGCTGAACGCGCTCTGGAAAAAGGCATCAAAGATGTGTCCTTTGACCGTTCCGGGTTCCAATATCATGGTCGTGTCCAGGCACTGGCAGATGCTGCCCGTGAAGCTGGCCTTCAGTTCTAAGGTAGAGGTGTAAGATGGCTCACATCGAAAAACAAGCTGGCGAACTGCAGGAAAAGCTGATCGCGGTAAACCGCGTATCTAAAACCGTTAAAGGTGGTCGTATTTTCTCCTTCACAGCTCTGACTGTAGTAGGCGATGGTAACGGTCGCGTAGGTTTTGGTTACGGTAAAGCGCGTGAAGTTCCAGCAGCGATCCAGAAAGCGATGGAAAAAGCCCGTCGCAATATGATTAACGTCGCGCTGAACAACGGCACCCTGCAGCACCCGGTTAAAGGTGTCCACACGGGGTCTCGTGTATTCATGCAGCCAGCTTCCGAAGGTACCGGTATCATCGCCGGTGGTGCAATGCGCGCCGTTCTGGAAGTTGCTGGGGTTCATAACGTTCTGGCTAAAGCATACGGTTCCACCAACCCGATCAACGTGGTTCGTGCAACTATTGATGGCCTGGAAAATATGAATTCTCCAGAAATGGTCGCTGCCAAGCGTGGTAAATCCGTTGAAGAAATTCTGGGGAAATAAACCATGGCAAAGACTATTAAAATTACTCAAACCCGCAGTGCAATCGGTCGTCTGCCGAAACACAAGGCAACGCTGCTTGGCCTGGGTCTGCGTCGTATTGGCCACACCGTAGAGCGCGAGGATACTCCTGCTGTTCGTGGTATGGTCAACGCGGTTTCCTTCATGGTTAAAGTTGAGGAGTAAGAGATGCGTTTAAATACTCTGTCTCCGGCCGAAGGCTCCAAAAAGGCGGGTAAACGCCTGGGTCGTGGTATCGGTTCTGGCCTCGGTAAAACCGGTGGTCGTGGTCACAAAGGTCAGAAGTCTCGTTCTGGCGGTGGCGTACGTCGCGGTTTCGAGGGTGGTCAGATGCCTCTGTACCGTCGTCTGCCGAAATTCGGCTTCACTTCTCGCAAAGCAGCGATTACAGCCGAAGTTCGTCTGTCTGACCTGGCGAAAGTAGAAGGCGGCGTTGTAGACCTGAACACGCTGAAAGCGGCAAACATTATCGGTATCCAGATCGAGTTCGCGAAAGTGATCCTGGCTGGCGAAGTCACTACTCCGGTAACTGTTCGTGGCCTGCGTGTTACTAAAGGCGCTCGTGCTGCTATCGAAGCTGCTGGCGGTAAAATCGAGGAATAAGTAGCAGATGGCTAAACAACCGGGATTAGATTTTCAAAGTGCCAAAGGTGGCTTAGGTGAGCTGAAACGCAGACTGCTGTTTGTTATCGGCGCGCTGATTGTGTTCCGTATTGGCTCTTTTATTCCGATCCCTGGTATTGATGCCGCTGTACTTGCCAAACTGCTTGAGCAACAGCGAGGCACCATCATTGAAATGTTTAACATGTTCTCTGGTGGTGCTCTCAGCCGTGCTTCTATCTTTGCCCTGGGGATCATGCCGTATATTTCGGCGTCGATCATTATCCAGCTGTTGACGGTGGTTCATCCAACGCTCGCAGAAATTAAGAAAGAAGGGGAGTCTGGTCGTCGTAAGATCAGCCAGTACACCCGTTACGGTACTCTGGTACTGGCGATATTCCAGTCGATCGGTATTGCTACCGGTTTGCCGAATATGCCTGGTATGCAGGGCCTGGTGATGAATCCAGGCTTTGCATTCTATTTCACCGCTGTTGTAAGTCTGGTTACAGGGACGATGTTCCTGATGTGGCTCGGCGAACAGATTACTGAGCGCGGTATCGGTAACGGTATCTCAATCATCATCTTCGCTGGTATCGTTGCGGGACTCCCGCCAGCCATTGCCCATACTATCGAGCAAGCGCGTCAAGGCGACCTGCACTTCCTCGTGTTGCTGTTGGTTGCAGTATTAGTATTTGCAGTGACGTTCTTTGTAGTATTCGTTGAACGTGGTCAACGCCGTATTGTGGTAAACTACGCCAAACGTCAGCAAGGTCGTCGTGTCTATGCTGCACAGAGCACACATTTACCGCTGAAAGTGAATATGGCGGGGGTAATCCCGGCAATCTTCGCTTCCAGTATTATTCTGTTCCCGGCGACCATCGCGTCATGGTTCGGGGGCGGTACTGGTTGGAACTGGCTGACAACAATTTCGCTGTATTTGCAGCCTGGGCAACCGCTTTATGTGTTACTCTATGCGTCTGCAATCATCTTCTTCTGTTTCTTCTACACGGCGTTGGTTTTCAACCCGCGTGAAACAGCAGATAACCTGAAGAAGTCCGGTGCATTTGTACCAGGAATTCGTCCGGGAGAGCAAACGGCGAAGTATATCGATAAAGTAATGACCCGCCTGACCCTGGTTGGTGCGCTGTATATTACCTTTATCTGCCTGATCCCGGAGTTCATGCGTGATGCAATGAAAGTGCCGTTCTACTTCGGTGGGACCTCACTGCTTATCGTTGTTGTCGTGATTATGGACTTTATGGCTCAAGTGCAAACTCTGATGATGTCCAGTCAGTATGAGTCTGCATTGAAGAAGGCGAACCTGAAAGGCTACGGCCGTTAATTGGTCGCCTGAGAAGTTACGGAGAGTAAAAATGAAAGTTCGTGCTTCCGTCAAGAAATTATGCCGTAACTGCAAAATCGTTAAGCGTGATGGTGTCATCCGTGTGATTTGCAGTGCCGAGCCGAAGCATAAACAGCGCCAAGGCTGATTTTTTCGCATATTTTTCTTGCAAAGTTGGGTTGAGCTGGCTAGATTAGCCAGCCAATCTTTTGTATGTCTGTACGTTTCCATTTGAGTATCCTGAAAACGGGCTTTTCAGCATGGTACGTACATATTAAATAGTAGGAGTGCATAGTGGCCCGTATAGCAGGCATTAACATTCCTGATCAGAAACACGCCGTGATCGCGTTAACTTCGATCTACGGTGTCGGCAAGACCCGTTCTAAAGCCATCCTGGCTGCAGCGGGTATCGCTGAAAATGTTAAGATCAGTGAGCTGTCTGAAGAACAAATCGACACGCTGCGTGACGAAGTTGCCAAATTTGTCGTTGAAGGTGATCTGCGCCGTGAAATCAGCATGAGCATCAAGCGCCTGATGGATCTTGGTTGCTATCGCGGTTTGCGTCATCGTCGTGGTCTCCCGGTTCGCGGTCAGCGTACCAAGACCAACGCTCGTACCCGTAAGGGTCCGCGCAAACCGATCAAGAAATAATCGGGGTGATTGAATAATGGCAAAGGCACCAGTTCGCGCACGTAAACGTGTAAGAAAACAAGTCTCTGACGGCGTGGCTCATATCCATGCTTCTTTCAACAACACCATCGTGACTATTACCGATCGTCAGGGTAATGCGCTGGGTTGGGCAACAGCCGGTGGTTCCGGTTTCCGTGGTTCTCGCAAATCCACTCCGTTTGCAGCTCAGGTTGCAGCAGAGCGTTGCGCTGACGCCGTGAAAGAATACGGTATCAAGAATCTGGAAGTTATGGTTAAAGGTCCGGGTCCAGGCCGCGAATCTACTATTCGTGCTCTGAACGCCGCTGGTTTCCGCATCACTAATATTACTGATGTGACTCCGATCCCTCATAACGGTTGTCGTCCGCCGAAAAAACGTCGCGTATAACGCTTCGTTTTCCAGGTTAGTTGGAGAAAGAAAATGGCAAGATATTTGGGTCCTAAGCTCAAGCTGAGCCGTCGTGAGGGCACCGACTTATTCCTTAAGTCTGGCGTTCGCGCGATCGATACCAAGTGTAAAATTGAACAAGCTCCTGGCCAGCACGGTGCGCGTAAGCCGCGTCTGTCTGACTATGGTGTGCAGTTGCGTGAAAAGCAAAAAGTTCGCCGCATTTACGGTGTGCTGGAGCGTCAGTTCCGTAACTACTACAAAGAAGCAGCACGTCTGAAAGGCAACACCGGTGAAAACCTGTTGGCTCTGCTGGAAGGTCGTCTGGACAACGTTGTATACCGTATGGGCTTCGGCGCCACTCGTGCAGAAGCACGTCAGCTGGTTAGCCATAAAGCAATTATGGTAAACGGTCGTGTTGTTAACATCGCTTCTTATCAGGTTAGTCCGAATGACGTTGTTAGCATTCGTGAGAAAGCGAAGAAGCAGTCTCGCGTGAAAGCCGCTCTGGAGCTGGCTGAGCAGCGTGAAAAGCCAACCTGGCTGGAAGTTGATGCTGGCAAGATGGAAGGTACGTACAAGCGTAAGCCTGAGCGTTCTGATCTGTCTGCGGACATTAACGAACACCTGATCGTCGAGCTTTACTCCAAGTAAAGCTTAGTACCAAAGAGAGGACACAATGCAGGGTTCTGTGACAGAGTTTCTAAAACCGCGCCTGGTAGATATCGAGCAAGTGAGTTCGACGCACGCCAAGGTGACCCTTGAGCCTTTAGAGCGTGGCTTCGGCCATACTCTGGGTAACGCACTGCGCCGTATTCTGCTCTCATCGATGCCGGGTTGCGCGGTGACCGAGGTTGAGATTGATGGTGTACTACATGAGTACAGCACCAAAGAAGGCGTTCAGGAAGACATCCTGGAAATCCTGCTCAACCTGAAAGGGCTGGCGGTGAGAGTTCAGGGTAAAGATGAAGTTATTCTTACCCTGAATAAATCTGGCATTGGCCCTGTGACTGCAGCCGATATCACCCATGATGGGGATGTCGAAATCGTCAAGCCGCAGCACGTGATCTGCCACCTGACCGATGAAAACGCGTCTATTAGTATGCGTATCAAAGTTCAGCGCGGTCGTGGTTATGTGCCGGCTTCTACCCGAATTCATTCGGAAGAAGATGAGCGCCCAATCGGCCGTCTGCTGGTCGACGCCTGCTACAGCCCTGTAGAGCGTATTGCCTACAATGTTGAAGCAGCGCGTGTAGAACAGCGTACCGACCTGGACAAGCTGGTCATCGAAATGGAAACCAACGGCACAATCGATCCTGAAGAGGCGATTCGTCGTGCGGCAACCATCCTGGCTGAACAACTGGAAGCTTTCGTTGATTTACGTGATGTACGTCAACCGGAAGTGAAAGAAGAGAAACCAGAATTCGATCCGATCCTGCTGCGCCCTGTTGACGATCTGGAATTGACTGTCCGCTCTGCTAACTGCCTCAAGGCAGAAGCTATCCACTATATCGGTGATCTGGTACAGCGTACCGAGGTTGAGCTTCTTAAGACGCCTAACCTGGGTAAAAAATCTCTTACCGAGATTAAAGACGTGCTGGCTTCCCGTGGACTGTCTCTGGGTATGCGCCTGGAAAACTGGCCACCGGCAAGCATCGCTGACGAGTAACCGGATCACAGGTTAAGGTTTTACTGAGAAGGATAAGGTCATGCGCCATCGTAAGAGTGGTCGTCAACTGAACCGCAACAGCAGCCATCGCCAGGCTATGTTCCGCAACATGGCAGGTTCACTGGTTCGTCATGAAATCATCAAGACGACCCTGCCTAAAGCGAAAGAGCTGCGTCGCGTAGTTGAGCCGCTGATTACTCTTGCCAAGACTGATAGCGTTGCTAATCGTCGTCTGGCATTCGCCCGTACTCGTGATAACGAGATCGTGGCAAAACTGTTTAACGAGCTGGGCCCGCGTTTCGCGAGCCGCGCCGGTGGTTACACTCGCATTCTGAAGTGTGGCTTCCGTGCAGGCGACAACGCGCCGATGGCATACATCGAGCTGGTTGATCGTTCAGAGAAAACAGAAGCTGCTGCAGAGTAATCTGTAGTAACGTAAAAAAACCCGCTTCGGCGGGTTTTTTTATACCCTCCTGAACCCCACATATCTACAATAATTGTATTCTTTTCGTTCAATCCCTGGAGCGACGTATGTGGTTACTTGACCAGTGGGCAGAGCGTCATATTATCGAGGCACAGCGTAAAGGCGAGTTTGATAATTTGCCTGGCCGCGGCGAGCCGCTTATTCTGGATGATGATTCTCATGTGCCGGCGGAACTTCGTGCGGGTTATCGCTTACTCAAGAATGCGGGCTGTCTTCCCCCTGAACTGGAGCAGCGCAGAGACGCTATTCAGTTACTTGATATCCTCAACAGTATCCGGGAAGATGACCCTCGATACCATCAGGTTAGTCGCCAGCTCTCGCTGCTTGAACTAAAACTTCGGCAGGCTGGGTTGAGTACCGACTTTTTACACGGTGAGTATGCAGAAAAACTGCTGCATAAAATCAACGATAATTAACGGAGCTTGTATGTATCGCATTGGTGAGCTGGCAAAGCTGGCAGACGTAACGCCTGATACCATTCGCTACTATGAAAAACAGCAGATGATGGATCATGAGGTACGTACTGAAGGCGGATTTCGTCTGTATACCGAAAACGATCTGCAGCGTCTCAAGTTTATTCGTTATGCGCGGCAGTTGGGTTTCACGCTTGAGTCGATCCGCGAACTTTTATCGATCCGAATTGATCCTGAGCACCATACCTGTCAGGAGTCAAAAAGTATTGTGCAAGAGCGATTGCAGGAGGTTGAAGCCAGGATTGCGGAACTGCAAACGATGCAGCGTTCGTTACAAAGGCTTAATGATGCTTGTTGCGGAACGGCCCACAGTAGCGTCTATTGTTCCATTCTGGAAGCCCTGGAGCAGGGGGCCAGTGGGACGAAATCAGGATGTTGATTTATTGAATCGGCGGGGCTACACTCGCGCCGTTAATTTATACAATCGGGAGACATTATGAGTCGTTATCAACATAAGAAAGGGCAGATAAAGGACAATGCCATTGAGGCATTACTGCACGATCCCCTTTTCAGGCAACGCGTTGAAAAAAATAAGAAAGGCAAAGGAAGTTATCTGCGTAAAGGTAAACACGGTAATCGAGGGAACTGGGAGGCCAGTGGCAAGAAAGTAAGTGACTTTTTTACCACTGGCCTTCTGCTTATTAAGAACGGTTATTTTGTTCTTTCAGCAGATCGCGGATTTCGCCCAATAACACTTCCTCTTTAGAAGGCGCTGGCGGAGCTGCCGGCTCTTCTGCTTTTTTACGGTTGAGTCTGTTGATAAGCTTAATGGCAACAAAGATAGCAAAGGCCACAATCACAAAATCAAATACGTTCTGGATAAACACGCCGTAATGCATGACGACCGCCGGAATATCTCCCTGCGCTTCGCGTAACGTAAAAGCAAATTGTTTAAAGTCGATCCCGCCGATTAACAATCCCAACGGCGGCATAATGATATCGGCAACCAGTGAAGAAACAATCTTACCGAATGCCGCGCCAATAATGACACCCACTGCCAAATCCACAACATTCCCGCGCATCGCGAATTCGCGAAATTCTTTAATAAAACTCATTTTTATTCTCCCTATGCAGCTGACGTTATAAGTTTAACAAATGCTAAGGCATTTTCCATTTACGGCTTCTGTTTAGCGAAATAAATTAAACCTTGATAAATAAAGGGAATTAAAAAGGGCGCTGAATGAGCGCCCCTTAAATTAGAGGAAGAAAGGACTTGGCTGGAACAGACGTTCGACGTCGGTAATAAACTTTTTATCGGTCAAAAACATAATGACGTGATCGCCTTGTTCAATGCGCAAATTGTCATTAGCAATCATGACATCATTACCGCGAACGACCGCGCCAATAATGGTGCCTGGGGGCAGTTTAATTTCGTCAATGACGCGGCCAACCACGCGGGAAGTGCTTTCATCGCCGTGCGCGACGGCTTCGATGGCTTCGGCAACCCCGCGACGTAGTGAGGAAACGCCGACGATATCCGCTTTACGCACATGGCTCAGTAATGCAGAGATGGTGGCCTGCTGCGGAGAAATCGCAATATCTATAACGCTACCCTGCACAAGATCGACATAAGCTCGACGCTGAATTAGCACCATGACTTTCTTGGCGCCCATCCGCTTGGCCAACATCGCGGACATGATATTGGCTTCATCATCGTTAGTGACCGCGATAAAGAGATCGACCTGATCAATATGCTCCTCCGCCAGCAATTCCTGATCGGAAGCGTCGCCAAAAAAGACGATCGTGTTTTGCAGCTTCTCAGCCAGTTCTGCGGCGCGTTGTTGATCGCGTTCGATCAATTTAACGCTATAGTCTTTTTCCAGACGCCTTGCCAGCCCGGCGCCGATATTGCCGCCGCCCACCAGCATGATGCGCTTGTAGGGTTTTTCCAGACGCTGTAATTCGCTCATTACTGCACGGATATGCTGTGAAGCCGCAATAAAGAAGACTTCATCCCCTGCTTCCACGATAGTCGAGCCCTGAGGACGGATTGGTCTGTCATGGCGGAAAATTGCGGCAACGCGAGTATCGATATGCGGCATATGTTCTCGCATTGTCGAGAGCGCGTTACCTATTAGTGGACCACCATAGTAGGCTTTTACTACTGCCAGACTGACTTTCCCTTCAGCAAAGTTTACAACCTGTAATGCTCCCGGATACTCGATCAGGCGATAAATATTATCGATAACCAACTGCTCCGGCGCGATCAGATGATCAATCGGAACCGCTTCAGAATGAAAGAGTTTATCCGCATCGCGAACATAGTCCGGGGAGCGAATGCGGGCGATACGGTTTGGAGTGTTGAAGAGTGAATAGGCTACCTGGCAGGCAACCATATTAGTTTCATCTGAACTGGTGACAGCGACCAGCATATCCGCATCGTCAGCGCCCGCTTCGCGCAACACGCGGGGATGCGAACCATGCCCCTGAACTACGCGTAGATCGAACTTATCTTGCAAACTGCGTAACCGTTCGCCGTTGGTATCAACCACCGTGATGTCGTTGTTTTCGCCGACCAGGTTTTCCGCCAGTGTTCCGCCAACTTGCCCTGCGCCCAGTATGATAATTTTCATCAGTCGTGGCCCGTTATCTCATCACTTCTTGATTAGCTTAGCGTAAAAGAACCCATCACCTTCTTCGCCGCCCGGCAGATTTTGCTGTCCTGGCTGATCAGGTGTTCCCGTTTCGCTGAGCGCGGCATCGGGAGTGCGTTGCAAAAAGGTTTTGATCTGATCGCGGTTTTCTTCCGGCAGTACGGAACAGGTGGCGTAAACCAGCGTCCCGCCAGGCTTCAGGCGCGGCCAGACGGCATCAAGGATTTCCGCCTGTAATTGCGCCAGTTCCGCGATATCGCGATCGCGACGCAGCCATTTGATATCTGGATGACGGCGAATGACGCCGGTTGCGGAGCAGGGCGCATCCAGCAGAATACGGTCAAACTGCTGCTCGCCGCACCATTGGGCGGGATAACGTCCATCCCCTTGTTTAACTGTCGCTTTCATCCCAAGACGCTTTAGGTTGTCGTAAACGCGGGAGAGTCGTTGTTCATCAATATCAACCGCCAACACGTCTGCTTCGGGGGCCACTTCGAGAATATGCGTGGTTTTACCGCCGGGCGCGGCGCACAAGTCTAAAATGTGCTCACCGTTCTGAGGAGCGAGAAAAACCGCACATCCCTGCGCAGAGGCATCCTGGACAGTTACCCAACCCTCAGCAAAACCGGGTAAAGCATGTACCGGAGCTGGCGTTTCCAGACGTACAGCGTCGGGATAATCGGGATGGGGATATCCCTTCATGCCTGCGTCTTCAAGTAAGCCAAGCCAACCGTCGCGGGTGTGGTGTGTACGATTTACACGTAGCCACATCGGTGGACGCTGGTTATTCGCTTCAATAATGTGTTGCCACTGTGTGGGGTAAGCATTTTGCAAACGCTTTACCAGCCAACCTGGATGTAAAAAGCGCGCATCGCTGGTCGCAAACTCATTAAGCAACGTTTCCTGCTGGCGCTGGAACTGGCGCAGGACGCCGTTAATTAACCCTTTCAACTGCGGACGTTTGATGGAGACCGCGCCTTCAACGGTTTCAGCCAGCGCCGCATGGGGAGGAACGCGGGTGTACAGCAACTGATAAAAGCCGACCATAATTAAGTAATGCACTGTACGCTGCTTGTCGGTCATTGGACGAGACATCAGCTTATTGATCAGCCATTCCAGCTGTGAAAGGGTGCGCAGGACGCCAAAGCACAGCTCCTGAAGTAGCGCTTTGTCTTTATCGGCGACTTTTTGTTGCAGCGGCGGGAGCACATTACTTAATGATTGTCCCTGCTCGACGACCTGTTCAACGGCCTGTGCTGCCAGACTACGTAAATTGTTTTGTTTTTTCATATGTATAAAATAAAAATGCCCGGTAACACCGGGCTTATAAAGACGTGACCGTCAGGCAAGACGGTTACCAGGAATAAACCATTCCCGGCGTGAATTTAACAGATCCTGGGCGCTCATCGCTTTTTTGCCGGCAGGCTGAAGCGAAAGCAAATTTAATATCCCCTTGCCTGTTGCAACCTGGATGCCCTGTTTCGTCGCGGCCAGAATAGTTCCCGGCAGCGACTGCGTGGCGTCCTCAATGACGGATGCCTGCCAGACTTTTACCGGCTGACCGTCGATTTCCAGCCAGCTCATTGGCCACGGATTAAAGGCGCGAATGCAACGCTCCAGCTGTGCTGCGGAGAGAGACCAGTCGATACGCGCTTCTTCTTTACTGAGCTTTTCCGCATGAGTGACCAGCGCTTCATTCTGCGCTTCAGGCGTCGCTGTGCCGTCCGCCAGTTGTTTTAGTGTGGTAATTAACCCCTGCGGGCCAAGTTCAGCCAACTTATTATACAGTGAGCCACTGGTATCTTCTGCGGTAATCGGGCACGCAAGTTTATACAGCATGTCGCCGGTATCCAGCCCTACATCCATCTGCATAATTGTGACGCCGGTTTCCGCATCGCCTGCCCAAAGTGAGCGCTGAATAGGCGCCGCGCCGCGCCAGCGTGGAAGCAGCGAACCGTGAACGTTGATACATCCGAGACGGGGCATATCCAGCACTGCCTTTGGGAGAATCAGACCATATGCTACGACAACCATGACGTCGGCATGTAAGTCAGCAACCAGTTGCTGGTTTTCCTGAGGACGAAGCGACACGGGCTGGAAAACGGGCAGGCCTTTTTCTTCCGCCAGCACTTTTACCGGGCTGGGCATCAACTTTTTGCCGCGACCTGCTGGACGATCGGGTTGGGTAAATACGCCGACAACGTTATGTCCAGAAGTTAACAGCGCGTCGAGATGACGCGCTGCAAAGTCAGGTGTACCCGCAAAAATAATACGTAGTGAATCTGACACGTTGGTTCTTGTCCTTTAAGCCCGGGCGTTCAGGCGGTCGAGTTTTTCTACTTTCTGACGAATACGTTGTTGCTTCAGCGGCGACAAATAATCGATAAACAGTTTACCGACCAGATGATCCATCTCATGCTGAATGCAAATTGCCAGCAAACCATCCGCTTCAAGCTCAAACGGGTTGCCGTCGCGATCCAGCGCGCGGATTTTCACTTTCTCGGCGCGCGGCACTAAAGCGCGCTGTTCCGGAATCGACAGACAGCCTTCTTCTATACCCGTTTCGCCACTTTTCTCCAGCAATTCCGGGTTAATGAGTACCAGGCGCTCGTCGCGGTTTTCCGAAACGTCAATCACGATGATCCGCTGGTGGATATCGACCTGCGTTGCGGCCAGACCGATACCTTCTTCCGCGTACATCGTTTCGAACATATCATCGACGATACGCTGAATTTCTGCATTCACTTCTTCAACCGGCTTTGCGACTTTGCGAAGGCGCTCGTCCGGAATATGTAACACTTGCAAAACTGACATAATTATCCAGAGTTGTGTTCAGGAGTTGAAAAGATTATTACCTCTATTCTAGACAAATCCCCACCTGATTGACAGCATCAGTGACCAATCGCAAAGATTGTTCAGACTGCTTGTGGCAGGGGAGGGAAAGGATGGCCCGTACCGAAATTTGGTTACGTTTAATGTACGTCGGCGACCTTTATGGCGAGGCGATGTTGAACATGGCGAATTCGCTTATTCGCCAGCCTCAGATAAATCGCACGCACCTTCAGGAGGCTGGTCTTACCGCGCGGCAAGCTGAACGTTTTTTACAGCTTCCAGCAGGTGTGCTTGATGAGACATTACGCTGGCTTGAACTACCGCAGCACCATTTTCTGTGTGCGGATAGTGAGATTTATCCTCCCCAACTGCGTGCTATTGACGATTATCCCGGCGCTATTTTTATTGACGGCGATCCTGCCTGTCTGCATACCTGCCAACTTGCCGTCGTAGGGAGCCGGAGCCACTCCTGGTATGGAGAACGCTGGGGACGTCTGCTTTGCGAAAGCCTTGCGAAAAGCGGTTTGACTATCACCAGCGGCCTTGCCCGGGGAATTGATGGCGTAGCACACAACGCCGCGGTGAGTATGGGGGGAAAAAGTGTAGCGGTGTTAGGGAATGGTTTGGCAAAGATTTATCCTCGCCGACATGCCGTGCTGGCTGAAAACTTGATTGCCACTGGCGGCGCAGTGGTCTCAGAATTTCCGCTTTCAACGCCTCCGCTACCGCAACATTTTCCTCGCAGAAACCGTATCATCAGCGGACTGAGCAAAGGCGTGCTGGTAATCGAGGCGGCGTTGCGCAGCGGTTCGTTGGTGACGGCGCGCTGCGCGCTTGAACAGGGACGGGACGTTTTTGCATTACCAGGTCCTATCGGTAGTCCGGGAAGCGAAGGCACGCACTGGTTAATTAAACAAGGGGCCACGCTTGTGACGACGCCGGAGGATATTCTGGAAAATTTGCAATACGGCTTACACTGGTTGCCAACTACGGCGGAAAATTCACTTTATTCACTAAATCAGGATGAGGCGGCATTGCCATTTCCTGAGCTCCTGGCTAACGTAGGAGATGAGGTAACACCTGTTGACGTCGTCGCTGAACGTGCCGGCCAACCTGTGCCAGCGGTAGTGGCTCATCTACTCGAACTGGAGTTAGCAGGATGGATCGCAGCTGTACCCGGCGGCTATGTCCGATTAAGGAGGGCAAGCCATGTTCGACGTACTAATGTATTTGTTTGAAACATACATCCATAACGAAGCCGAGCTGCGCGTGGATCAGGACAGACTGGAGCGTGATCTCACCGACGCTGGGTTTGATCGCGAAGACATCTACAATGCGCTGCTGTGGCTGGAAAAACTCGCTGACTATCAGGATGGCCTCGCGGAACCCATGCAACTTGCTTCCGACCCTCTTTCAATGCGCATTTATACGGTTGAAGAGTGTGAAAGGCTTGATGCCAGTTGCCGGGGGTTTCTGTTATTCCTTGAGCAGATTCAGGTGCTGAACCTCGAAACACGAGAAATGGTGATTGAGCGTGTGCTGGCGCTGGATACCGCAGAGTTTGACCTGGAAGACTTGAAATGGGTTATTTTGATGGTGTTATTCAACATTCCGGGCTGTGAAAACGCCTATCAGCAAATGGAAGAATTACTCTTTGAGGTAAATGAAGGTATGCTGCATTGATAGGTGTTAATGCTGCATGAGTGAATATGGCTAAATCAGCACTGTTTTCGGTGCGTAAAAATGAGCCCTGCCCGCAGTGCGGGGCCGAACTGGTAATTCGTTCCGGGAAACATGGTCCGTTTCTCGGCTGTTCTCGCTATCCGGAATGCGATTACGTTCGTCCGCTGAAAAGTCAGGCGGACGGGCATATCGTTAAAATTCTGGAGGGGCAATTGTGTCCTGAGTGTGGCGCCGTACTGGTGCTGCGTCAGGGGCGCTTTGGTATGTTCATCGGATGCAGTCAGTATCCGCAATGTGAACATACAGTGGTTATTGATAAACCGGATGAAACGGCGATAGCCTGTCCAGCCTGCCAGCAAGGACATTTGGTCCAGCGCCGTTCTCGTTACGGTAAAATCTTTCATTCCTGCGATCGCTACCCGGAATGTCAGTTCGTCATTAACTTCACACCGGTTGCGGGGGAATGCCCCGAGTGCCATTATCCGCTACTCATCGAAAAGAAAACCGCGCAGGGCGTGAAGCGCTTTTGCGCCAGTAAACAATGTGGAAAGCCGGTTCCGGTGGAATAAACAAGTGAATAATAACCTGCCAACAGGATCTATCGCCGCGGCGGTAGATCTCCTGAATAAAGAAAATGTCATCGCTTATCCAACAGAAGCCGTTTTCGGCGTCGGCTGCGATCCCGATAGTGAAACAGCCGTTACGCGCCTGTTGGCGTTAAAACAACGGCCCGTCGATAAGGGACTCATTTTGATTGCCGCCAGCTTTGAGCAGTTAAAACCTTATATTGATGACAGCATACTTACCGCCGCACAGCGTAAAGCAGTATTTGATTGCTGGCCCGGGCCGGTAACGTTTGTTTTTCCTGCGCCCGCGACAACGCCGCGGTGGCTCACGGGACGTTTTGATTCCCTGGCCGTTCGTGTTACCAACCACCCGCTGGTGGTCGCGCTATGCAATGCGTATGGCAAACCGCTGGTTTCCACCAGCGCCAATCTGAGCGGATTACCGCCATGTCGTACCGTTGAAGAGGTGCGTGCGCAATTTGGCGATGATTTTCCGGTGGTTGAAGGCGCAACGGGTGGGCGTTTAAATCCTTCAGAAATTCGCGATGCTCTGACGGGCGAACTGTTTCGACAGGGGTAATATGATGGAAACCTATGCTGTTTTTGGAAATCCGATTGCGCACAGCAAATCGCCATTTATTCATCAGCAATTTGCTCAGCAGCTAGATATTGTTCACCCCTATGGTCGTGTGCTGGCCCCTATTAATAATTTCATTAATACGCTTGATGCCTTTTTCGCGGCAGGGGGAAAAGGCGCAAACATCACAGTACCTTTTAAAGAGGAGGCGTTTGCGCGATCGGATGAGTTAACGGAACGAGCATCGCTGGCGGGAGCCGTCAACACATTAAAACGGCTGGAAGATGGTCGTTTGCTTGGCGACAATACTGACGGTATCGGTTTATTAAGCGATCTCAAACGTTTAAATTTTATCCGCCCAGGATGGCGTATTTTGCTGATTGGCGCGGGCGGCGCATCCCGGGGCGTGCTGTTACCTCTGCTTTCTTTGGATTGCGCGGTCACTATCACCAACCGTACAGCTTCACGTGCCGAAGCGTTGGCGAAAATCTTTGCTCATACCGGCAGCGTTCATGCCATGGATATGGACAAGCTGGATGGTTGTGAGTTTGACCTGATTATTAATGCGACCTCCAGCGGCATACGGGGCGAAATCCCGGCGATACCAGCGTCACTTATTCACCCTTCCCTCTGTTGCTATGACATGTTCTATCAAAAAGGGAATACGCCATTTCTCTCCTGGTGTGTACAACAGGGCGCAAAACGTTACGCAGATGGGCTGGGAATGCTGGTGGGGCAGGCTGCACATGCCGTTTTGCTTTGGCACGGTGTATTACCGCAGGTCGAGCCAGTGATTGAGCTGCTACAGCAGGAATTATTAGCGTGAACCAGGCCATACAATTTCCTGACCGCGAAGAATGGGATACTGCCGCCAGCGCTGTCATCTTTCCCGCCCTGGTTAATGGGATGCAACTCACGTGTGCAATAAAAAAAGATGTACTGGCGTATCGCTTTGGTGGAGAAACAGCGGAGCAATGGCTGGCCATTTTTCGTGAGTATCGCTGGGACCTGGAAGAAGAGGCTGAAGCATTAATCCTGGCCCAGCAGGAAGACGATCACGGTTGGATATGGTTATCCTGAGAAAGATAGTCGTCTTTCCATTTTACATAGTTATTGGCGGAGTACTGCAGGCCCGATCTCTCAGCATCGCTCAGGGGGCGGATCTGTTTTACCGGACTGCCAAGATATAAATAGCCACTTTCCAGCCGTTTGTGCTGCGGCACCAGGCTTCCCGCGCCAATCATTACGTCATCTTCTATTATCGCGCCATCCAGCACAATGGAGCCCATACCGACCAGTACGCGGTTACCGATGGTACAGCCGTGCAGCATAACTTTATGGCCAACGGTAACATCTTCGCCAATGATTAATGGGTTGCCGTGTGGATTGGATGGAGACTTGTGGGTTACGTGAAGAACGCTGCCATCCTGAATGTTCGTACGAGCCCCTATCGTAACGTAATTCACATCGCCGCGAATCACCACAAGCGGCCAGATCCCGACATCATCCGCCAGACGGACATCGCCAATAACCACGCTGCTGGTATCGATCATCACGCGCTGACCGATTTCAGGAAAAAGATCCTTATAAGGACGTAATGTGTCAGACATGTCTACCTCATCATAAATGAATAGTCATGAAGACTTTGGTTGCTTTAATGGCGTTGTGCAAGGGGAGATAGCATCAAAAAATCGCCACTTTGCGCAGGAATGGAGCGAAAGGGATGAAAAATCAACAAACAGAAAAAAAGATCCAAAAAACGCTTGTGCAAAAAAATGGGATCCCTATAATGCGCCTCCATCGACACGGCGGATGTGAATCACTTCACACAAACAGCCGGTCGGTTGAAGAGAAAAATCCTGAAATTCAGGGTTGACTCTGAAAGAGGAAAGCGTAATATACGCCACCTCGCAACGGTGAGCGAAAGCCGCGTTGCACTGCTCTTTAACAATTTATCAGACAATCTGTGTGGGCACTCGAAGATACGGATTCTTGACGTCCTCGGACGAAAAATGAATACCAAGTCTCAAGAGTGAACGCGTAATTCATTACGAAGTTTAATTCTTTGAGCATCAAACTTTTAAATTGAAGAGTTTGATCAT
>NZ_JBEUJO010000021.1:0-22541 GCF_043356435.1 Salmonella sp. SJTUF15591
CGTCGCGCATGTGATGTTGCACTGGCAGCGCATCATGAGAAGTTCGGCGATTACGGCAGACAAAAGCACGTTACCAATTACACCGTTGTAGTGGATGGCGTAAAGGTGCCTGTTGAAGTAGTTAACCGGGCCACCAGCTACGTAGCCACCGCAATGATCGGCGTCCGGAAACTTAGAAATCTGCCAGCACAGGCAAACTGAATATTAGCGATGGCCCGCTGCGGGGCCACTGGAGAAAACGATGAGCAAAAAAATTAGAGACTTTGAATTGATGAGCACCAGCGAAATTTGCTGTCAGCTAAGGATTTCTTCCAGGACGCTGGATCGTTACCGAAAACGACCAAGCGACAACAACCCATTCCCGGAACCAGACTGTTCATATATGGGTGGCTCCAACAAATGGCTTAAAACTAAAGTCACCGCTTGGCAGATTAAAGAGATGTCACGATCAACCCGTAAGCCGATGTCTCACCTGAATCTAACCCGTGATGATAAAGGCCGTCTCACCCGACCTGACGCGGCGTGAACTCCAGAATGTCGGGCTCGACGATGCTCATAAGTCGGGCCCACCACTTACCATATGCCACTCTCATTTCCTCAACATAGGTGTGCTTGTCGTACACCGACCACACACCTGGCAGTTTGTGCCCGAGCATTATCTCGGCGATATGAGGCTCGGTTAGCTCTGAGAAATTCGTTCGCGCAGTTCTGCGTAGGTCATGAATAGTAAAGTGTGGGACCTGCTCGTTATAAGCCTTCAGCATGAACTTAACCAGGTTACTACTGATGCTCATGTGAAAGCCTTCGCTCATCGGTTTGTCTTCGTATTTTGAAAAAACAAAGCGTCCAGGCGCCAGCTCAATGGCCCGTTTTATCAGCGGGAGCATTTCCGGAATGATAGGTCGAATTATTGGTTTTTTTGTCTTCCGCCCTGTCTTGTGGTTTTCCCATGGAACAGTCCAGATCCCTTCTTCAAAATCAAAATGTGCGACTTCAGCCTGCCGGAGTTCGCCGACCCTGCACGCCCATATAAGTGACAATTTATAGAGGATCTTGTTGCGCTCAATGAGGCGGGAATCCTCAATGGCTCGCCAGACTATCGCCAGCTCTTTGCGGTCCAGGGTTCGCTCGCCCATTTGTTTCTGGATGCCGAAATCACGGCCAGACATTTCGGATAGCGGGTTAACCTCGAGCAGTTGCCGTTTTACCGCCCAAGAATAACACTGCCGCCCGTTGCTGATTACGCGCCTGGTGATCTCACTGTATGCCTGAGCCAATCTGTCCAGGACGGTGAGCCAGTTGTGCAGCGTGAGCTGATGTGCAGGGTATTTCCCTAGCTTGGGGAAAACGTGCAATTCGAATGTACGTAAAATCTGCCCTGCCGTTTCTTTCTGAACGCACACCATTGAATGCCATTCGCGAAACAGCTCTTCGAAGGTGTACTGGCTGTTAATCTTGGCTTTGTCGAGGCTTTGCCTGATCCGTGGGTTTTCGCCACGGGCAAGAATGGCGGCCCACTTAGCGACTTCATCGCGCGCGGCTTTTAACCCGAACTCCGGATAGCTGCCGATCGTCATCTTGTCCTGTTTGCCCAGGAAGCGGAATCGGTAGAAAAAAGTAACAGCCCCCTTTTTGGAGATACGTACCCACAGACCATCACGGTCTGCCTTTTCTTCAACTTTGTCTCGTTCGCGCCCAAGGCACGACTTTAGATAACTATCTGAAATAGCCATGATTTGTCCCTGCGTGTGTCCATCAGAACGGGAGGTAATGTGTCCATCATAGGATATGGACGCGCTGGTGGACACAAAAACCATGACTTATGATGTCGTAGGTTTACTGTGCATGCAAACAGTATTGTTTTTGGGAAAGCTGATTTTATGGGGATCTTGAGGCGTTTTTGTCGGAGGTTTGCGGGGGCTGGCGTGCTATCAATTATCGATGTGAGCAATGATCGAAAAGTTACGTATGTTCTTCATAGAGATAAATTATTATGCCTTACGCCTGGTTGACCAGACTTTAGAGGTCGCTGTTCTGAGCTTAATGTCTGTTTTAACTGAAACGCCGCATTCTACACTACAACGCTAAGGCGAGGAAATGTTCATAGTGTAAGGAGAGCGGGAACTGGAAAACGCCTCGCTTTTTTCCTGTAAAACACCGCAACGCAGGAAAAGCGCATGCTTATCGGGACAACAACCCAACGCGGCAGGTGTACCGTTGGGCAAAACGTTTACTGGCGCGTTTCGATTGAGGTAGTTTCGACGCGAACAAGGTCCGGCGGGAGGGCAACGTTTAAAATCACCGGCTGCCAGGCGTCGCGCTCCGCCAGTTTTCGGGAATAGCCGCGGGCAACCAGAAAACCGCCCACGCCGCCCAGCACGGCCCCGCTTAATGCGGCAAGGTCAGATCCAAACAGCATCTGAAAAAGCGCCGCACAAAGAAATAGCCCTGCTAAAGGCGACATATAAACCAGCAACGCCGAACCTAAAAGGCTTTTTTCGGCGATGCCCAACTCGACTTTCTGCCCCGGCGCCAGCGGCTCCGCGCTTGGCACAACAATGGTATGCGTGGTTTGCGGCCCTAATTTATTCAGCACGCGACTGCCGCATCCCGCACGGGAGGCGCAGCTGCTGCATGACGCTTTAACGTCGCAGCTCACCACCGCCTGACCATTCTGCCAGGAGACAACGGTTGCCCACTCTTTAATCATTGTACTGCCCTGAATTTGATACTGTCGGCAATGCGCTTCGCCGTTTGCGGCGGAAGCTCGCCGACAATGGTGATTTCCGCGTTGTCGCGAACGCTGCTATAAACCGTTCGGCGCCCGGTGCGCAGCATCTGATCGCTGCTGTTTTGCGTCGCCCGGTTCACATTGACGGAAAAGCTAAACAGACCGTCAGAATAAAGCCGCGATTCGATAGGCAGGTTATCCATCGTCGGCAACGGACGACGGCTGCTGGAAACTTCGCTAAAGCCTTGCGGTACCCAGGATGGACTCCAGTTAAATTTCGTTTTTTCGCCACCGGGAACAGAAAGCAGCGGCGGCAGATTCGCCTTCGCCAGCGCCTGCATGTTGCTGCCGATATCCTGACTCACCGTGAACGCAATAACGCGGAACTGCTCCAGCGTCTCGCCATCGCGATCCAGCAGATCAACGCGCATCGGCAGTTTGGTGTCCATGTCCATCCAGACGATATAGCTGTAACGCGTACCATCGCGCGCCACAACGCGGATAACTTCGCACAATCTGTCTGCGATACGGGTGCGTCCGACAGAAATAAAGTCGTAGTAAGGCGCCAGGCGCTTGAAGTCGGTGTAAATCAGGGAAGGCAGAGAATCGACAATATAATCACCGTTCAGGGTGAACGGCTCAAGGCCCGGTTCAAAATAACTGATTTCATTACCACGCTGTACGACCTCCCGGCGGGGACCGTCCAACTGTAGCAATTGCGCAAGCGGGCGACTATCCAGGCGTGCGTGTCGATAACGCAGAGATTCAACGCCTTGTTTCGTGATGCTGACGAATGACAGCTCGTAATTCAGTGACTGACTGGCGATGTTCATCTGCTGCAATAACGCCCCGGACGCAGGGTCGGCCGAGGCGTTTGCTGAGAAGAACAGGCTAGCCGCCACAAGGGACATGGCAAACCAAAGTTGCTTCATTACTGCGATTGCGTTCCTAAAGTTTGGATTCCTGGCACCTGTACCGCGGCTTGCTGGGTTTGCGCCTGCTCAAACTGAAGCTGTTCGGAGTGCAGTCGGCGCTGCAGTTCATAGTCCTGCAACATGGCATTAATGCGACGACGCTGCTCCTGTACCTGCTGTTGCTGACTGCCGACAGGCGCTGCTTCAGAAGGCACTCCCAGACTTACCGGGCTGGCTTTCCCCATCATAGGCAGGGTATTGAAAACCGGCGTTTCAGGTTGTTGGGATGTTTCAGATTGCCCATTATAGTGCTGGACACCGACGATAACTGCAAGTGAAACGCACGCCGCCACGCCCATTTGGGTAAGCTGCGCCGCCCACGGACGCACTTTTTTCCAGAACGGCATTTTCTGCCATTGCTGCGGAGCGGGTTGGGCCTCAGGGATTAATGGCGACACCTGACGTACTGGCTCGTTTTCAATAGCGGCCATCACGCGAGCGGATATATCGAAATGGAGAACGTCAGGCGTATCCCCCCGCATTGAATCGCGGATCAGGTGATAACTCTCCCAGGTTTTCTGCATTTCCGGGTCGTGCGTAAGCGCTTTGAGCAGCTCACTATCCAACGTTTCGCCATCCATCAAAGCGGAAAGTTTTTCTTTCTGCATGCCTAATACCTTTTCCAGTATCCCGCTATCGTCAACGCCTGATAAGCGGTTGAACTTTATTATCAATAGCTTCCCGCGCCCGGAAGATACGTGAACGCACCGTTCCCACCGGACAATCCATGATAGCCGCTATCTCTTCATAGCTCAGGCCATCCAGCTCCCGTAAGGTGATTGCCATACGTAAATCTTCCGGGAGGGACTCAATAGTTCGGAAAACTATCTGTCTCAGTTCTTCTGACAACATTAAGTTCTCAGGGTTCGAAATTTCTTTCAGCGCGCCGCCGCTTTCAAAGTTTTCTGCTTCAATCGCGTCTACATCACTGGAAGGCGGACGACGCCCCTGCGCAACCAGGTAGTTCTTCGCGGTATTGACCGCAATGCGATACAACCAGGTATAAAAAGCGCTATCCCCCCGGAAAGAATCCAGCGCGCGATAGGCCTTAATAAATGATTCCTGTACGACATCGGGAACGTCGCCCGATGGCACATAGCGGGAAACCAGACTCGCCACTTTATGCTGGTAGCGCACTACCAGTAAGTTAAAGGCTTTCTGATCTCCCTTCTGGACCCGTTCAACCAGGACCTGGTCCGTTAACTGCTCGCTCATCCGAGGTAATGTCTCCCCAAACCAAATTTCCACGCGCTTTCGAAACGCCACTCCATAAGCCGCACTATGAGCAAGCAACAGGTTAGAGTGTCTATGTTTCGTAAAGTTCCGTTACGCATTTGTTTTTGTTTGTCATGTTGTAGACAGGTCTTATCTTCCATTATAAGTCTACAGATGCTGAACAACGCACTATCTGTACAGAAATGCCCATTTCGTCGTTTGCAGAGTAACCTAACAGCATCTTTATTTCACTACAAAATCCGACGCTAACACCCTGCCCTATAAAATATTTTTTGCCGTTTATCTCTCGCCGTATTTTTATTTTATGTTTAATAAGCACAACACCAGCGAAATCATCACGTGCTTTTTAGCGCCATATAGTGCTAATCTGCCGCAACCGTGTTTAGTAAATTAAACAAAAACCATGATGACAACTCCTGAACTGTCCTGTGATGTGTTAATTATCGGCAGCGGCGCGGCCGGACTCTCGCTGGCGCTGCGTCTGGCTGAAAAACATAAGGTTATCGTCCTGAGTAAAGGGCCGGTGAGCGAGGGCTCCACGTTTTATGCGCAGGGCGGTATTGCCGCCGTGTTTGATGAAACCGACAGTATTGCGTCGCATGTCGAAGATACGCTGATTGCCGGCGCCGGAATTTGCGATCGCCACGCGGTGGAGTTTGTCGCCAGCAACGCTCGTACCTGCGTGCAGTGGCTTATCGATCAGGGCGTGCTGTTTGATACGCATGTCCAGCCAAACGGCAAGGAGAGCTATCATCTCACGCGTGAAGGCGGCCATAGCCATCGCCGTATCCTTCATGCCGCTGACGCTACCGGAAAGGAAGTCGAAACCACGTTGGTCAGTCGGGCGCAAAATCATCCTAATATTCAGGTGCTGGAACGCAGCAACGCCGTTGATTTAATTATCTCCGATAAAATGGGTCTGCCAGGGCCTCGCCGGGTCGTCGGCGCCTGGATCTGGAATCGCAATAAAGAGTGGGTTGAAACCTGTCATGCGAAGTCGGTGGTGCTGGCGACCGGCGGCGCCTCAAAGGTTTATCAATACACCACTAACCCGGATATTTCCTCCGGCGACGGTATCGCGATGGCCTGGCGCGCAGGCTGTCGGGTCGCTAATCTGGAATTTAACCAGTTTCATCCCACCGCCCTTTATCACCCGCAGGCGCGTAATTTTCTCCTTACCGAAGCGCTGCGCGGCGAAGGCGCATACCTTAAACGTCCGGACGGTTCACGGTTTATGCCGGACGTTGACGAACGCGGCGAACTGGCGCCGCGCGATATTGTCGCCCGCGCTATTGACCATGAGATGAAACGACTCGGCGCAGACTGTATGTTTCTCGATATCAGCCACAAGCCTGACGATTTTGTCCGCCAGCACTTCCCGATGATCTATGCGAAACTGCTCGATTTGGGGATGGATTTAACCAAAGAACCGATTCCCGTTGTTCCTGCCGCGCACTATACCTGCGGCGGCGTGGTTGTCGATGATTATGGTCGTACCGATGTAGACGGCTTATATGCCATTGGCGAAGTCAGTTACACCGGCCTGCACGGCGCTAACCGTATGGCGTCCAACTCGTTGCTGGAATGCTTAGTGTACGGCTGGTCCGCGGCAATGGATATCGACAGGCGAATGCCTTCTGTCCACAGCGTTGACGTCCTTCCCGCCTGGGATGAAAGCCGCGTGGAGAACGCCGATGAGCGGGTGGTGATTCAGCATAACTGGCATGAACTGCGTCTGCTGATGTGGGACTATGTGGGTATTGTGCGCACGACGAAACGGCTGGAGCGCGCCCTACGGCGTATTACTATGTTGCAACAAGAGATTGACGAGTATTACGCCAACTTTCGCGTCTCGAATAATTTACTGGAGCTGCGCAATCTGGTGCAAGTGGCCGAACTGATTGTGCGTTGTGCGATGATGCGTAAAGAGAGCCGGGGGCTGCACTTTACGCTGGATTATCCGCAACAACTGGCTGAATCAGGCCCATCGATCCTTTCGCCGTTAACGCCTCACATAAACAGATAAAATGCCTGGGTCAGCGCCGTATAACTTTCAGAATAATGCTGGTCTGACCCGCGAATCACTAATCTGTCGCTAAAGCACTCCCCGGCTTGCGGGGAGAATGCGAGCAAAACCCGGTGCGGCAAGCGCGCTTCGTTTTCCGCAACGTCAGTACGTAATCGCAAATGCCATCCCATGTTGAGCGCTTGCTGTGTAAAAGCGTTACCTATTTGTTCCGGCAAGACTACGCAAAAAAAGCCGTCTTCGGTAATACAATCCGCCGCAATAGCCAATAACGTCTGGTGATCCAGCGTAGCGGTGTAACGCGCTTGCTCCCGCTGCGGCGTGGCGCATTCCACACCGGGTTCGTAATAAGGCGGGTTGCTGATAATAAGATCAAAGCGTACCGTCTGGCGAGGCGCCCAACGCTGAATATCGTCAGTATGCACCGTTATTCGATGCGGCCAGGGAGAGTGAGCAACGTTTTCCTGCGCTTGCATGGCAGCCCCGGCATCCAGTTCCACGGCGTCAATAGGCACATTGTCATCCGTCCGCTGCGCCAGCATTAACGCCAGTAGACCGCTTCCAGTACCGATATCCAGAATTCGCTTTACATCCGCGACCGGTGCCCACGCCCCGAGTAAAATACCGTCAGTTCCCACTTTCATCGCACACCGATCGTGTGCGACAAAAAACTGTTTAAACGTAAATCCGTTACGACGAAGAACGGAGCCAGACTGAGACATGTAAAAACAACCTTGCAAAAAACGGCGACAGCGCCGGGTGAAAACAATACCTGAGAAGGGATATCCATACAAACAGATGAAGATTGTGGCCGTAACGTCTATAATCAGCGCCCCACACAGAGGTAGAACATGACTGTAACGACTTTTTCCGAACTTGAACTCGACGAAAGCC
Source organism: Salmonella sp. SJTUF15591 (assembly GCF_043356435.1). Classification (NCBI taxonomy): domain Bacteria; kingdom Pseudomonadati; phylum Pseudomonadota; class Gammaproteobacteria; order Enterobacterales; family Enterobacteriaceae; genus Salmonella; species Salmonella sp. SJTUF15591. Next base: position 7,862 of record NZ_JBEUJO010000021.1, read on the forward strand.
TGCTGGATGCCCTCCAGGATAAAGGTTTCACTCGCCCGACCGCCATTCAGGCTGCCGCCATTCCGCCTGCGCTCGATGGCCGTGATGTACTCGGTTCTGCGCCGACAGGCACCGGTAAAACGGCGGCATATCTGCTGCCGGCGTTGCAGCACCTGCTCGACTTTCCGCGTAAAAAATCGGGGCCGCCGCGCATTCTGATCCTGACGCCAACCCGCGAACTGGCAATGCAGGTTGCCGATCACGCTCGTGAACTGGCTAAGCATACTCATCTGGATATCGCCACGATTACCGGCGGCGTGGCCTATATGAACCATGCTGAAGTGTTTAGCGAAAACCAGGATATCGTGGTCGCCACGACGGGCCGTCTGCTGCAATATATAAAAGAAGAGAACTTTGACTGCCGGGCGGTTGAAACACTGATTCTTGACGAAGCTGACCGGATGCTCGACATGGGCTTCGCTCAGGACATTGAACATATCGCTGGTGAGACCCGCTGGCGTAAACAGACGATGCTGTTCTCCGCCACGCTGGAAGGCGATGCGATTAAAGATTTTGCCGAGCGCCTGCTGGAAGACCCGGTTGAGGTTTCCGCCAATCCGTCAACCCGCGAGCGTAAGAAAATTCACCAGTGGTACTACCGTGCCGACAATTTCGAACATAAAGTTGCGCTGTTGAAGCATCTGCTAAAACAAGACGATGCAACCCGTTCTATCGTGTTTGTACGTAAACGTGAACGCGTCCATGAACTGGCTGAAACGCTGCGTCTGGCAGGGATCAACAATTGCTATCTTGAAGGCGAGATGGCGCAGATCAAACGTAACGAAGGTATTAAGCGTCTCACCGACGGTCGCGTTAACGTGCTGGTCGCGACCGACGTCGCGGCACGCGGGATTGATATTCCTGACGTCAGCCACGTCATTAACTTCGACATGCCGCGCAGTGGCGATACCTATCTGCATCGCATTGGTCGTACAGGCCGTGCTGGCCGCAAAGGCACTGCAATCTCGCTGGTAGAAGCCCACGACCATCTGTTGCTGCTGAAAATCGGTCGCTACATCGAAGAGCCGCTAAAAGCGCGCGTCATTGATGAGCTTCGCCCGACCACGCGTGCGCCAAGCGAAAAGCTGACCGGCAAACCGTCGAAAAAAGTGCTGGCGAAACGCGCCGAGAAGAAAAAAGAGAAAGAAAAAGAGAAGCCGCGCGTGAAGAAACGTCACCGCGATACAAAAAATATCGGTAAGCGCCGCAAGCCAAGCGGTACGAAAATGCAGGAGCAATCCAGCGAAGAGTGATGATAATGCCGGGTTCGTTAACCCGGCATTTTTTTATCTTCCACGGTAAAACACGCCTCCATACACTGCATAAATATCTGCATTGCCGGGCTGACCGCTTTCCCGGCATGATGGGCGTACAGCGCCATAATCGATAGCGACGGCGCGCCAAACGGCAGCTCTTTCAACTGACCGGTACTAAGTTCTCGTTCAACGGCAAAACGTGGTAAAAAGCTGATGCCCAGGTTAGCAGCCACACACTGTTTAATGCTTTCAATACTCCACAGTTCAATGGTGTTTTCCAGCGTAATCCGCCTCTGCCGTAGCGTACTTTCAAACAGCTGGCGGAAGACACATTGCGGTTCATTGATGATGAAGCTACAGGGAATATGCTGATCTGGCTGCGTAAAATCAGCATCCTGTAGCAGTGGAGAGGCCACCAGCGCCAGCGACTGCTCCCCCAGTTGCTGCATCGTGAGCGCGTCATCATTACCTACGCGATAAAAAACGCCCAAATCGACCTCGTCATTCAGCAACGCATCACGTATCACATAGCAATTCAGCGACTGTAGCGACAATCTGACATTCGGCGCTCGCAGCTTAAAACGTTGTAAAACCTGCGGCATTTTGTACGCCAGTAAGGTTTCACCTGTCGCCACGCGCAGCTCTCCGCTGGGTTCCGCATCCTGCCTTGCGGCTTCACGAATCGACTCCATCACACGCGTCAGTTCATGGATATGCGGCATCAGCTTTTTCCCCTCATTGGTCAGGCACATTCGGCGCCCTATTTTCTCGAACAGTTGCAGGGAAAACTCACGTTCAAGCTGTTGAATATGAAAAGTTACTGTCGACTGAGTACAGCACAGCTTTTGCGAAGCCCGCAGAAACGAGCCCTCTTCCACTACCGTTTTCAGCGTAATAAACCGACGCAGATCCATAACCACCAACCTATCGAAAATCTCGAATTCAGAATTAAAAAACATTCATTTTTTTAAATATTTCATATCGGGTACTGTCTGCTAAAACAGAGGAGATGACAAGTGACACCGATGCTTTTAAGCGCTTTCTGGACTTATACATTAATCACCGCCCTTACCCCCGGCCCAAACAATATTCTCGCGCTTAGCGCAGCAACTGCACATGGTTTTCGGCAGAGTATTCGTGTACTGGCAGGTATGAGTCTGGGATTTTTGGTCGTCATGCTGCTGTGCGCCGGGATCGCGTTTTCCCTTGCGGTTATCGATCCGGCAATCATTCATTTACTCAGTTGGGTGGGGGCTGCGTATATCCTGTGGCTGGCGTGGAAAATTGCCACCAGTCCAGCGGCGGATGAGAATGTCAGACCCAAACCGGTTGGCTTTTGGATAAGCTTTGGCCTGCAGTTTGTGAACGTCAAAATTATTCTGTACGGCATTACCGCTCTGTCTACATTTGTTTTACCGCAAACGCAGGCGCTGAACTGGGTCATCGGCGTCAGTATATTGCTGGCATTGATCGGCACGTTCGGTAATGTGTGTTGGGCGCTGGCGGGACATCTGTTTCAGCGGGCGTTTCGCCATTATGGTCGCCAGTTAAATATCATTCTGGCGTTACTGCTGGTGTACTGCGCGGTGCGGATTTTTTACTGACCCAAATAAAACAAAAGCGGAAAAGGCCCGGCCTCTTCCGCTTGTTATTACCGGATAAGCCTTACAGGCTTTCGGTAAAGGTACGAGCGATAACGTCGCGCTGCTGTTCCGGCGTCAGGGAGTTAAAACGCACCGCATAACCAGAAACACGAATAGTCAGCTGCGGGTATTTTTCCGGATGCTTAACCGCGTCTTCCAGAGTTTCACGACGCAGAACGTTAACGTTCAGATGCTGACCGCCTTCAACGCGTACTTCCGGTTTAACTTCCATCGGAATTTCACGGTATTCAATCTCGCCCAGTTTGCTGACAGCCACAACTTCATCTTCAGCAAAGCCGGATTTTGCAACGATGCAGCGCGCTTCGCCTTTTTCGCTGTCCAGCAGCCAGAAGGAATTCAGCAGGTCGTCGTTAGCGGCTTTAGTAATCTGGATACCTGTAATCATGTGATGCCTCCCCAGGCAAAATTATTTGATTTCGGTCGGCCTAATCCCGGCCAATTGGTAAAACCATTGTTGCTTGAGTGTATATATACCCTTCGATCACCCTTCATTCTTTGATTTAAATCAATAAAAACCACACCATAAAAAGGGTTATGAAGGGAATTTATTGTTTTACATCAACTTACACCATTCAGACCTATAAACTTTTTACATAAATTTTCAACTATCTTTTGTAGGTAACCGTTTTTGTAGCACGCAGGATTTTGCACTGCAGAAAGAAGCAGTTAAGCTAAGGGAACTGGAAATTCGCAGGAGAGCGAGATGGCGACTGAGTTAACCTGGCACGATGTGCTGGCTGATGAGAAACAGCAACCTTACTTTATCAATACGCTTCACACTGTTGCTGGCGAGCGTCAGTCGGGTATCACGGTCTACCCGCCGCAAAAAGATGTGTTTAATGCCTTTCGCTTCACGGAACTGGGCGACGTTAAGGTGGTGATCCTGGGACAAGATCCTTACCACGGCCCCGGCCAGGCACATGGTCTGGCGTTTTCCGTGCGTCCTGGGATCGCTCCCCCGCCGTCATTAGTGAATATGTACAAAGAGCTGGAAGCCTCCATTCCCGGCTTTGTTCGCCCCGCGCACGGTTATCTGGAAAGCTGGGCGCGCCAGGGCGTACTGTTACTGAATACGGTGCTCACGGTACGGGCAGGCCAGGCGCACTCTCATGCCAGCCTGGGGTGGGAAACCTTTACGGATAAAGTGATAAGCCTGATTAACCAACACCGCGAAGGGGTCGTCTTCCTGCTGTGGGGCTCGCACGCCCAGAAGAAAGGCGCGATTATTGATCCACAGCGCCACCATATTCTGAAAGCTCCGCATCCCTCGCCACTCTCTGCGCACCGCGGATTTTTTGGCTGTAACCATTTTGCGCTAACGAACCAATGGCTGGAACAACACGGCGAGAAAACTATCGACTGGACGCCAGTATTACCGGCTGAGAGTGAATAACGTTGGCGACTCGCCGTTTTATCGCCCGGATAACGGCGCGAAAGCGCCTTGTCTGACCGGGCGGTAGAAAGTACATCATTGGCCCGGCGCGCGTTGCGTCACCGGGCTGCAGCCCTTACGCTTTATTCTGTCGCCACCACTCGGCGAGCAGTACGCCTGTCGCAACCGACACATTCAGGCTTTCCACGTTCCCGGTGCCGTTAATTTTCACGCACAGATCGTCAGGTTCGCGCGCCGCTTCCGGCAGGTAGTCATATTCACGGCCTAAGACCAGCACCATCTTTTCCGGCAGGGTCGTACTAAAGAGCGCCTGACCGCGATCGCTGGACGTCGTCACCACGGTGTACCCCGCCTGACGAAAATCATCCAGTACGTCAACAATGCTTTCACCAGTAATCGGCTGGACATGCTCCGCCCCGCCTTCCGCAGTACGAATCGCCGCGCCGGACTCCAGCAACGCCGCATCCTGTACCACCACGCCCTTCACGCCGAAGTGCGCGCAGCTACGCATCATGCCGCCCAGATTATGCGGGTTAGCGACATCTTCCAACGCCAGCACGCAGTCTTGATCCGCCGCCTGCTTTACCCATTGCTTAACGGTCGTACCGTTACGCTTTTTAATCAGGAAACACACGCCACCGTGGTGCTCGGTGCCGGACGCTTTTGCCAGTTCGGCTTCATCCACCACATGGTAGGCTTTACGATTCGCCGCCATCCAGCGCAGCGCCTCTTTAAAACGCGGGGTCACGCTTTGGATAAACCATGCGCGCACGATGGCGTCAGGACGGCTCTGGAATAGCGCCTGGCAGGCATTTTCGCCGTAGACGCGTGTCTCTTCCGCACGCTGGCGACGCAAAACTTCAGGGTCGATAAAACTTTTACCGCTAATACCACCATGATCGACTTTCTCAGGCGTTTCATCGCCTGGCGCGCGGGACACGGTGCGCCACGGCGAAGTTTCATGTTTACGGTCACGGCTCTGATTATTTCGCTCATCACGGGCGGGGCGACGTCCACCGTCAGTGCGAGACTTTGCTGGGCGGCCTCCCCCTTTCCCGGTACGCGGGTTATGGGTGCGTTTATCAGAGTCATCATCACTACGGACATACATCACTTTGACTTTGCCGCTTTTGTTTTTTAATTCATCGTTCATGCTTTTCTCCACCAGCGCTGCGCGAAGCGCGAAGATTACCCGATGTGCATCCGGTTAGCCATGATTTCGTTTAAAAGCTTGCGACTATTGTACTCATTGAATAAAACACATTGTTGTTTAGCACAGACTCCTCGATAATATGTAACATTATAGAAACATCCCGCGCGTAGCGGGACGTCTTCCGACGTATTCAGAGGTTAGCTATGAACACCGTTTGTACCCATTGTCAGGCCATTAACCGCATCCCCGACGATCGGCTTCAGGACGCGGCAAAATGTGGACGCTGCGGTCATGAGTTGTTTGACGGAGAAGTCATTAATGCGACCGGCGAAACGCTGGACAAACTGTTGAAGGACGATCTTCCAGTGGTGATCGACTTCTGGGCCCCCTGGTGCGGCCCTTGCCGTAACTTTGCGCCAATCTTCGAGGATGTCGCAGAAGAGCGCAGCGGTAAAGTCCGTTTCGTCAAAGTGAATACCGAGGCGGAACGGGAACTCAGCGCCCGTTTCGGTATCCGCAGCATCCCGACGATTATGATTTTTAAACATGGACAGGTGGTCGATATGCTTAATGGCGCAGTGCCTAAAGCGCCTTTCGACAGCTGGCTGAACGAAGCGCTCTAAACGCCACGGGGCGCATCTTGTGCCCCGTTTTCACCTCTGCCACAATAGCGTTTTTCTCCGCAAACGCTTTCTATGACCAATAACGCTGTCCTTCAGTTACGCGCCGAACGGCTTGCGCGCGCTACTCGCCCTTTTCTTGCCAGAGGCAATCGGGTTCGCCGCTGTCAACGCTGCCTGCTGCCGCTAAAATCTTGCCTGTGTGATACGTTAACGCCTTCTCAGGCGAAAAGCCGTTTTTGTCTGGTCATGTTTGACACTGAACCGATGAAACCCAGCAATACCGGCCGGCTGATAGCCGATATTTTGCCGGATACCGCGGCGTTTCAGTGGTCGCGTACCGAGCCGCCGCAGGCGTTGCTGGAGCTGGTACAGCATCCGGATTATCAGCCGATAGTGGTCTTTCCTGCGTCCTACGCCGGCGACGCGCGCGAGGTCATTTCCACCCCGCCCGCCGGGAAACCGCCGCTGTTTATCATGCTGGACGGCACCTGGCCCGAAGCACGTAAAATGTTTCGTAAAAGCCCTTATCTGGATCATCTGCCGGTCATTTCCGTCGATTTATCGCGTCTTTCAGCTTATCGTCTGCGTGAAATCCATGCCGAAGGGCAATATTGTACCGCCGAAGTCGCGATAGCGTTGTTAGATCTGGCGGGAGATACCGAGGCGGCAACCAGTTTAGGTGAACATTTTACCCGTTTTAAAACGCGCTATCTGGCAGGAAAAACGCAACATCCGGGAAACGTCACAGCATAAAATAGCGAAAGCGTTTAAAATTATCCGGTCACTTCTGTGTAAGGGAAACCGGTATGAGCCAGCAAGGACTGGAAGCGCTACTGCGACCAAAATCGATCGCGGTGATTGGCGCATCAATGAAGCCCCACCGCGCGGGTTACCTGATGATGCGTAACTTGTTGGCGGGCGGATTCAATGGCCCCGTCCTTCCCGTGACGCCCGCCTGGAAAGCCGTTTTAGGCGTCATGGCCTGGCCGGATATCGCCAGTCTTCCTTTCACCCCCGATCTGGCTATTTTATGCACTAACGCCAGCCGTAACCTGGCGTTACTGGACGCGCTTGGCGCGAAAGGGTGTAAAACGTGCATTATCCTTTCTGCTCCCACGTCGCAACATGAAGAACTTCTTGCCTGTGCCCGGCATTATAAAATGCGTCTGCTGGGTCCAAACAGTCTTGGGCTCCTCGCGCCGTGGCAAGGGCTGAATGCCAGCTTTTCTCCCGTCCCGATTAAACAGGGCAAGCTCGCTTTTATTTCCCAGTCTGCCGCCGTTTCCAATACTATTCTTGACTGGGCGCAACAGCGTGAAATGGGCTTTTCCTACTTTATCGCGCTGGGCGATAGCCTGGATATTGATGTCGATGAACTACTGGACTATCTGGCGCGCGACAGCAAGACCAGCGCAATTTTGCTCTATCTGGAACAGTTAAGCGACGCCCGCCGTTTTGTTTCCGCCGCCCGTAGCGCTTCACGTAACAAACCGATTCTGGTGATTAAAAGCGGCCGAAGCCCGGCTGCCCAGCGTTTACTTAATACCAGCGCGGGAATGGACCCTGCGTGGGATGCGGCCATCCAGCGCGCAGGCCTGCTGCGAGTCCAGGATACGCACGAGCTTTTTTCCGCCGTCGAAACACTGAGCCATATGCGTCCGCTACGCGGCGACAGACTGATGATCATCAGCAATGGCGCCGCGCCTGCCGCGCTGGCGTTAGATGAGTTGTGGTCGCGTAACGGCAAGCTGGCGACGTTGAGCGAAGAGACCTGCCTGCAACTACGGCAGGCGCTTCCCGCGCACATTGATATTGCCAATCCGCTGGATCTGTGTGATGACGCCAGCAGCGAACATTACGTCAAAACGCTGGATATCCTGCTCGCCAGTCAGGATTTTGACGCGCTTATGGTTATCCACTCTCCCAGCGCTGCCGCGCCGGGTACGGAAAGCGCCCATGCCCTGATCGAGACGATTAAGCGCCACCCCAGAGGCAAGTTTGTTACGCTGCTGACAAACTGGTGCGGCGAGTTCTCGTCTCAGGAGGCAAGACGGCTATTCAGCGAAGCCGGATTACCAACCTACCGTACGCCGGAAGGCACGATTACCGCGTTTATGCATATGGTGGAATACCGGCGTAACCAGAAGCAACTGCGGGAAACGCCAGCGCTGCCGAGTAACCTGACGTCCAATACCGCTGAGGCGCATAATCTGTTACAGCGGGCGATTGCGGAAGGCGCCACCTCACTGGATACCCATGAAGTACAGCCGATTTTACACGCCTATGGGCTGCATACGCTCCCAACCTGGATTGCCAGCGACAGCGCTGAAGCGGTGCATATCGCCGAACAGATAGGCTATCCGGTAGCTCTCAAGCTGCGCTCGCCCGACATTCCGCATAAATCTGAAGTTCAGGGGGTCATGCTTTACCTGCGGACCGCAAGCGAGGTACAACAGGCCGCGAACGCCATTTTCGATCGTGTAAAGATGGCCTGGCCGCAGGCGCGGATTCACGGTTTGCTGGTACAAAGCATGGCTAACCGCGCCGGCACGCAGGAGCTGCGTGTGGTGGTCGAGCACGATCCGGTGTTTGGTCCTTTGATTATGTTGGGTGAAGGCGGCGTAGAGTGGCGTCCGGAAGAGCAGGCGGTCGTCGCGCTGCCGCCGCTCAACATGAATCTGGCGCGCTATCTGGTGATTCAGGGCATTAAACAGCGGAAAATTCGCGCCCGCAGCGCGCTGCGTCCGCTGGATATTGTCGGTTTAAGCCAATTGCTGGTCCAGGTTTCAAACCTGATTGTCGACTGCCCGGAAATTCAGCGTCTGGATATCCATCCGCTGCTGGCTTCCGCCAGTGAGTTTACCGCGCTGGATGTGACGCTGGATATTGCCCCGTTTGATGGCGATAACGAAAGTCGACTTGCGGTACGCCCCTATCCCCACCAGCTTGAAGAGTGGGTGGAGATGAAAAATGGCGATCGCTGCCTGTTCCGTCCTATCCTGCCGGAAGATGAGCCCCAGCTGCGACAATTCATCGCACAGGTCACCAAAGAGGATCTTTACTACCGTTATTTCAGCGAGATCAACGAATTCACCCATGAAGATTTAGCCAACATGACGCAGATCGACTACGATCGAGAAATGGCCTTTGTGGCCGTGAGGCGGATGGACAATGCTGAAGAGATCCTCGGCGTAACGCGCGCGATCTCCGATCCTGACAACGTAGATGCCGAATTTGCCGTATTGGTGCGTTCAGATCTCAAAGGGTTGGGTTTAGGACGCCGTTTAATGGAGAAATTGATTGCCTATACTCGCGATCACGGATTGAAGCGGCTGAACGGTATTACGATGCCGAACAATCGCGGCATGGTCGCGCTGGCCAGAAAACTGGGATTTCAGGTCGATATTCAGCTCGACGAGGGCATCGTGGGATTGACGCTGAATCTGGCCAAATGTGATGAATCGTGAGTAATGTACTGGAAATGTTGACCACTTTAACGGGTACTGATGTTATTATTGCTCGCTTATGTCGTCTGCATAGCACAGAGGACCCTTCAATGAACAGAGAAGAAATGCACTGTGATGTTGTCAAAATTTAAGCGTAATAAACATCAACAACACCTTGCCCAACTCCCTAAGATTTCTCAGTCAGTTGATGATGTAGATTTCTTTTATACTCCTGCTACTTTTCGGGAGACACTGCTGGAGAAAATCGCCAGCGCGACGCAGCGTATTTGTATCGTTGCCCTGTATCTGGAACAGGACGATGGGGGTAAAGGTATACTCGACGCGCTCTATGCGGCTAAACGGCAGCGTCCTGAACTGGACGTGAGGGTGCTGGTCGACTGGCATCGCGCGCAACGCGGGCGCATTGGCGCAGCGGCCTCGAATACCAATGCAGACTGGTATTGCCGACTGGCGCAGGAAAACCCCGGCATTGATGTCCCGGTTTACGGCGTACCGATTAATACGCGAGAAGCGCTTGGCGTACTGCATTTTAAAGGCTTTATCATTGATGATAGCGTCCTGTACAGCGGCGCCAGCCTGAACGATGTCTATCTCCATCAGCATGACAAATATCGCTACGATCGCTACCAGCTGATTCGCAATCGGCAAATGGCAGACATCATGTTTGACTGGGTGACGCAAAATCTGATGAATGGCCGTGGTGTGAATCGTCTGGATAATACCCAGCGGCCGAAAAGCCCGGAGATTAAAAACGATATCCGCTTATACCGTCAGGAGCTGCGTGATGCGTCATATCATTTTCAGGGTGACGCTAATGACGAGCAGCTCTCCGTTACGCCGCTGGTCGGGCTTGGAAAGTCCAGTCTGTTGAACAAAACCATTTTCCATCTCATGCCCTGTGCGGAGCATAAGCTCACCATTTGTACCCCTTACTTCAATCTACCAGCGGTACTGGTGCGGAATATTATTCAGCTACTGCGCGATGGAAAGAAAGTCGAAATCATAGTTGGCGATAAAACCGCGAATGATTTTTACATTCCGGAAGATGAGCCGTTCAAGATCATTGGCGCGCTGCCCTATCTCTATGAGATTAACCTGCGCCGCTTCCTGAGCCGTTTACAGTATTACGTCAATACCGATCAGCTTGTGGTGCGTCTGTGGAAAGATGACGACAATACCTATCATTTGAAAGGGATGTGGGTAGATGATAAATGGATGCTACTCACCGGCAACAACCTGAATCCCCGCGCCTGGCGTCTGGATCTGGAAAACGCCATTTTGATCCACGATCCTAAGCAGGAGCTTGCCCCTCAGCGGGAAAAAGAGCTGGAACTTATCCGAACGCACACAACCATCGTAAAACATTATCGTGACCTGCAGAGCATTGCCGACTATCCGATAAAAGTGCGTAAATTGATTCGCCGCCTGCGCCGGATCCGCATCGACAGATTAATTAGCCGTATCCTGTAATCGAAGCCCCGTCCTGTACGGGGTTTTCTCTTAGGAGTGAACTGGTGCGCGTGTTGATTCCTTTTACGGTGTTGTTTCTCTCCGGGTGCAGCCATCTGGCTAACGACCACTGGAGCGGTCAGGATAAAGCCCAACATTTTATGGCATCAGCGATGCTATCGGCAGCCGGTAATGAGTATGCGCGCCACCAGGGAGTAAGCCCTGACCGCAGCGCAGCGATAGGGCTGATGTTTTCTTTGAGTCTCGGAGCCTCAAAAGAACTCTGGGACAGCCGCCCGGAAGGCAGCGGCTGGAGCTGGAAAGATTTTGTCTGGGATGTCGCTGGCGCGACAACCGGTTACGCTATCTGGCAAATGGCGCGATACTAAAGGCGTAAGCCCTTTCCTTTACGGTGCAACATCAGCGAAACCAGGAAAGCCAGAACGGCCATCGCGGTAACATACCAGAAGAACGAACTCTCCATACCGACAGATTTTAGCGACAGCGCGACATATTCCGCAGAGCCGCCAAATAACGCATTTGCTACCGCGTAAGATAAACCGACGCCCAGGGCGCGAACCTGCGCCGGAAACATCTCCGCTTTCAGGATCCCGCTAATCGAGGTATAGAAACTCACAATCAATAGCGCGCACATCACTAAAGCAAATGCGGCATAAGGCGACGTCACATTCTGCAACGCGGAGAGAATTGGAACGGTGAAAAGCGTCGCAAGCGCGCCAAAACATAGCATAGAAGTGCGCCTGCCAATCTTATCGGATAACGCGCCGAATAACGGCTGCACCAACATGAAAACACACAGCGCGACCGTCATAATGCCGCTGGCGACATTGGCATGCATACCTGCTGTATTTACCAGATATTTCTGCATATAGGTGGTGAAGGTATAAAAGCACAGCGAGCCTGCCGCGGTGAAACCAAGCACCATCAAAAAGGCTTTGCGATTACGCCACAAACCTTTCAACGAACCGGCTTCTTTTAATGCGCGAGTCTCATGCTTCGAGGTTTCATCCAATTGGCGACGTAGCCATAACGCCACAACCGCCAGCACGGCGCCCAACGCAAAGGGAATACGCCATCCCCAGGCACGAAGCTCAGCATCCTCCAGAACCTGCTGCAAAATCACAACGACCAGCAATGCCAGTAACTGGCCACCGATAAGCGTAACGTACTGAAACGAGGCGAAAAATCCCTTACGACCTTCAAGCGCAACTTCACTCATATATGTCGCGCTGGTTCCATACTCTCCCCCTACCGAGAGCCCCTGAAATAACCTTGCAATCAGTAGCAGCGCCGGCGCCCAGGTGCCGATGGTATCGTAACCAGGTAAGCAGGCAATCACCAGCGACCCCATGCACATCATGCACACTGAAATCAACATTGAGGCTTTGCGCCCGCGTCGATCGGCAATGCGTCCAAACAGCCAACCACCGATAGGCCGCATTAAAAAACCGGCAGCAAAGACGCCTGCCGTTTGCAAAAGCTGAGTAGTGGTATTACCAGAAGGAAAGAAGATATGTGCAAAATAGAGCGAGCAGAAAGAGTAGACGTAGAAATCAAACCATTCCACTAAGTTTCCGGAAGATGCCCCCACGATAGCCCATATGCGTCGCCGCATCTCCGGAGCCTCAGCGTTGTTTTTATCTATACGCTGAATAATTTCTGCCATACAGTTCTCCTTGTTGCCAGGCTTAATCGGCCTTTTATTTTGGAGATTCAGATTACGCGAGACCAAAAAGTAAATAAAGTGTTAATTATTTGTTTGCTAATTTTTATCCCCACCGTGCCTGATGCTGGCGTTTCCGTTTCAGATAGTCTTCGTCCTGACGGATTTTATCCCACCAACCTTTGAAAACCGTTGCCGCCGCGGCCTTAATAGGATCATTACCTCGTGTATTCAGGCTGCCATCTTCTGCATACTTTTTACCGCCTTTATAGTTAGCGTATCGCCTGGCGCGGGTGTATCCCATCTGAATAAATTTACGCGCCATGTCCATACCAACGAAATCATCCTGCTGCCGGTAAGCTTCGAACAACTGGTAGATCTGTTCTGCGGATTTCATCGCCGATGCTTCATCTTTATAGCGCCAGAAAGGAAGAATTTCGCTTTTGTAGGGTTCAACCAGTAGCACCCCCTGCTCGCCTCGTCCAACCTGATACAATTCAGGCTGCTGGCGGAAGTCGATGCTGGAAAAGTCCTGCTGGTAGTTAAAAGGTTTGATAGCCAATGAAAATCCTCACTGCTTATATAAGCACGTATAAAGGATAGTTCATCGTTAATGATTGGGTGGGTTGTGCTCTTATCAGTTCTACAAGAGCACCAGCTTCGTAGGTGGGATAATTCCTGTAGGCCGGATAAGGCGGAGCCGCCATCCGGCGGTGCAGGTTGCCTGATGGCGCTGCGCTTATCAGGCCTACATTTTTACAGTTACCACACACGCAAAGAAGCCCGTCCAGACGGACGGGCTTCTTCACTTGTCTGATGCCTGGCAGTTTATGGCGGGCGTCCTGCCCGCCACCCTACGGGCCGTTGCTGCGCAACGAGTGCTCACCGACAGACCACAGATAAAACAAAAGGCCCTGTCTTCCGACAGGGCCCTTCGTTTTATTTGATGCCTGGCAGTTCCCTACTCTCGCATGGGGAGACCCCACACTACCATCGGCGCTACGGCGTTTCACTTCTGAGTTCGGCATGGGGTCAGGTGGGACCACCGCGCTAGTGCCGCCAGGCAAATTCTTTTGTGCTCTGTACGCAATTCTTTATCGCATCCGCTGCGTTGCCTGCGCTCGTAAAGTCAGTCACATACTTCTGTATGCTCCTTCCTTTCCTTCGCTTGCCGCCTTGCTGCTGCGCAAATTATTGCGTACTCAACTCTGAATCAGTACTGAAAATCGTCTCTCAACCGCCAAAACATCTTCGGCGTTGTAAGGTTAAGCCTCACGGTTCATTAGTACCGGTTAGCTCAACGCATCGCTGCGCTTACACACCCGGCCTATCAACGTCGTCGTCTTCAACGTTCCTTCAGGAGACTCTAAGTCTCAGGGAGAACTCATCTCGGGGCAAGTTTCGTGCTTAGATGCTTTCAGCACTTATCTCTTCCGCATTTAGCTACCGGGCAGTGCCATTGGCATGACAACCCGAACACCAGTGATGCGTCCACTCCGGTCCTCTCGTACTAGGAGCAGCCCCCCTCAGTTCTCCAGCGCCCACGGCAGATAGGGACCGAACTGTCTCACGACGTTCTAAACCCAGCTCGCGTACCACTTTAAATGGCGAACAGCCATACCCTTGGGACCTACTTCAGCCCCAGGATGTGATGAGCCGACATCGAGGTGCCAAACACCGCCGTCGATATGAACTCTTGGGCGGTATCAGCCTGTTATCCCCGGAGTACCTTTTATCCGTTGAGCGATGGCCCTTCCATTCAGAACCACCGGATCACTATGACCTGCTTTCGCACCTGCTCGCGCCGTCACGCTCGCAGTCAAGCTGGCTTATGCCATTGCACTAACCTCCTGATGTCCGACCAGGATTAGCCAACCTTCGTGCTCCTCCGTTACTCTTTAGGAGGAGACCGCCCCAGTCAAACTACCCACCAGACACTGTCCGCAACCCGG
>NZ_JBEUJO010000022.1:0-14346 GCF_043356435.1 Salmonella sp. SJTUF15591
AAATTAACCTGTTTCAAGGCCTACGACATTCGCGGCAGGCTGGGCGAAGAGCTCAATGAAGATATCGCGTGGCGGATTGGCCGCGCTTACGGCGAATATTTAAAACCGAAAACCATCGTGCTGGGCGGCGACGTGCGCCTGACCAGCGAGGCGCTGAAGCTGGCGCTGGCGAAAGGGTTACAGGACGCGGGCGTCGACGTGCTGGATATCGGTATGTCCGGCACCGAAGAGATTTACTTCGCCACCTTCCACCTCGGCGTGGACGGCGGTATTGAAGTGACCGCCAGCCATAACCCGATGGACTACAACGGCATGAAGCTGGTGCGCGAGGGCGCCCGCCCGATAAGCGGCGACACCGGTCTGCGCGACGTTCAGCGTCTGGCGGAAGCGGGCGATTTCCCGCCGGTGAACGAGGCCGCGCGCGGCAGCTACAGACAAATCAGCCTGCGCGACGCCTACATCGGCCACCTGCTCGGCTATATCAGTGTTAACAATCTCACCCCGCTGAAGCTGGTGGTGAATTCCGGCAACGGCGCGGCGGGGCCGGTCATTGACGCCATCGAAGCGCGTCTGAAGGCGCTGGGCGCGCCGGTGGAGTTCATCAAAATCCACAACACCCCGGACGGCACCTTCCCGAACGGCATTCCCAACCCGTTGCTGCCGGAGTGTCGCGACGACACCCGCAAGGCCGTTATTGAACACGGGGCGGACATGGGCATCGCCTTTGACGGCGACTTCGACCGCTGCTTCCTGTTCGATGAGAAAGGGCAGTTTATCGAGGGGTACTACATCGTCGGGCTGCTGGCGGAAGCGTTTCTGGAAAAACACCCGGGGGCGAAGATTATCCACGACCCGCGCCTGACCTGGAACACGGAGGCAGTGGTGACGGCGGCGGGCGGGACGCCGGTGATGTCAAAAACCGGACATGCCTTTATCAAGGAGCGGATGCGTACGGAGGATGCCATTTATGGCGGGGAAATGAGCGCGCATCACTATTTTCGTGATTTTGCCTACTGCGACAGCGGAATGATCCCGTGGCTGCTGGTGGCGGAGCTGGTGTGCCTGAAGGGACAGTCGCTGGGTGAACTGGTCCGCGACCGGATGGCGGCGTTCCCGGCGAGCGGGGAAATCAACAGCAGGCTGGCGGAGCCGGCAGCGGCCATCGCGCGGGTGGAAGCGCACTTCGCGGAAGAGGCGCAGGCGGTGGACCGCACGGACGGACTCAGCATGTCATTCCCGGACTGGCGTTTCAACCTGCGCTCGTCGAACACCGAACCGGTGGTGCGCCTGAATGTGGAATCACGCGGCGATATTCCGCTGATGGAAGCGCGAACACGCACTCTGCTGGCGCTGCTGAATCAGTAACGTCAGATCTCCCCTTACCGCCTGCGGGTAAGGGGCCAATCACAGGAACAACGATGACAAATCTAAAAAAGCGCGAACGAGCCAAAACCAATGCATCGTTAATCTCTATGGTGCAACGCTTTTCAGATATCACCATCATGTTTGGCGGGCTGTGGTTCATCTGTGAAGTCAGTGGACTGCCATTCCTGTACATGCACCTGTTGGTGGCGCTGATTACGCTGGTTGTTTTTCAAATGCTGGGCGGGATGACCGATTTTTATCGCTCCTGGCGCGGCGTCAAAATGTCGACAGAGTTAACGCTGTTACTGCAAAACTGGACGCTGAGCCTGATCTTCAGCGCCGGTCTGGTGGCGTTTAATGATGACTTTGACAACCGCCTTGCCACCTGGCTGGCCTGGTATGCGCTGTCCAGCCTGGGCTTAGTGTTATGCCGTTCATTTATTCGTTTCGGCGCGGGCTGGCTACGCAATCGTGGTTATAACACTCGCCGGGTCGCCGTCGCCGGAGATTTGCCTGCGGGCCAGGCGTTGCTGGATAGCTTCCGTAATGAGCCGTGGCTGGGTTTTGAGGTGGTGGGCGTCTATCACGATCCCAAACCGGGCGGCGTCTCTGCTGACTGGGCCGGGAACTTCGAGCAGTTAATTGACGATGCGAAAGCCTCGCGAATTCACAATGTTTATATCGCCATGTCAATGAGCGACGGCGCCATGGTGAAAAAATTGGTGCGCGAGCTGGCCGACACCACCTGCTCGGTGATCCTTATTCCCGATGTGTTCACCTTTAATATTCTCCACTCGCGCGTGGAGGAGATGAGCGGCGTTCCGGTCGTTCCGCTGTATGACACGCCGCTGTCAGGGATTAACCGTCTGCTTAAACGGGCAGAAGATATCGTGCTGGCGTCGCTGATTCTGCTGCTCATCTCACCGGTACTGTGCTGCATTGCGCTGGCGGTCAAATTGAGCTCGCCCGGGCCGGTGATTTTCCGTCAGACGCGCTACGGGATGGACGGCAAGCCGATCAAGGTCTGGAAGTTCCGCTCAATGAAGGTAATGGAGAACGATAAGGTCGTTACCCAGGCGACGCAAAACGATCCGCGCGTCACCCGGGTAGGTAACTTTTTGCGTCGTACCTCGCTGGATGAATTGCCGCAGTTTATCAACGTATTAACCGGCGGGATGTCCATCGTCGGTCCTCGCCCGCACGCGGTGGCGCATAACGAACAGTATCGTCAGTTGATTGAAGGTTACATGCTACGCCACAAGATGAAGCCGGGCATCACCGGCTGGGCGCAAATTAATGGCTGGCGCGGTGAGACCGATACGCTGGAGAAAATGGAAAAACGCGTGGAATTCGACCTGGAATACATCCGCGAATGGAGTATTTGGTTCGATATCAAAATCGTTTTTCTGACTATTTTTAAAGGGTTTGTTAATAAAGCGGCGTATTAAGAACCTGACCCACAAGGCTATTTTACTTGCCATATTGAACCAGGTCAGTGCTCAATCTGGCTGCGCCAATGACGCCTTGTGAACAGGTTCTGGAGAAAAGAATGAGTTTACGACAAAAAACGATCAGCGGCGCTAAATGGTCGGCTATCGCCACGATAGTGATTATCGGTCTGGGGTTAATTCAGATGACGGTGCTGGCGCGGATCATCGACAACCACCAGTTTGGCCTGTTGACCGTCTCGCTGGTGATTATCGCGCTGGCCGACACGATCTCGGACTTTGGCATCGCGAACTCGATTATCCAGCGTAAAACGATTGGGCATCTGGAGCTGACCACGCTCTACTGGCTAAACGTTGGGCTTGGGATTGTGGTATTTGCGGTGGTCTTTTGGCTGAGCGATGCGATTGCCCATGTTTTGCATAACCCGGATCTCGCGCCGTTAATCAAAACGTTGTCGCTGGCGTTTATCGTGATTCCTCACGGGCAGCAGTTCCGTGCGCTGATGCAAAAAGAGCTGGAGTTCAATAAGATCGGCATGATCGAAACGACCTCCGTGCTGGCGGGGTTCACCTTTACGGTGATTAGCGCCCATTACTGGCCGCTGGCGTTAACCGCGATTCTCGGCTATCTGGTGAACAGCGCGGTGCGAACGCTGCTGTTTGGTTACTTTGGCCGCAAGATTTACCGTCCGGGGCTGCATTTTTCGCTGGCATCGGTGTCCACGAACCTGCGTTTTGGCGCGTGGCTGACGGCGGACAGTATCGTCAATTACATCAACACGAATTTATCGACGCTGGTACTGGCGAGAATTCTCGGCGCAAGCGTCGCCGGGGGATATAACCTCGCGTACAACGTGGCGGTTGTGCCGCCGGCGAAGCTTAACCCCATCATTACTCGCGTGCTATTTCCGGCATTCGCCAAAATCCAGGACGATACCGAGAAGCTGCGCGTCAACTTCTATAAGTTGCTTTCCGTGGTGGGAATTATCAATTTTCCCGCGCTGCTGGGTCTGATGGTAGTGGCGAACAATTTTGTGCCGTTAGTGTTTGGCGAGAAGTGGAACAGCATTATCCCGATCCTGCAATTGCTGTGCGTGGTGGGGCTGTTGCGCTCGGTCGGCAACCCGATTGGTTCGCTGCTGATGGCGAAAGCGCGCGTGGATATCAGCTTTAAGTTCAACGTCTTTAAAACGTTTCTGTTTATCCCGGCAATTCTCATTGGCGGCCATCTGGCGGGGGCGATTGGCGTGACGCTGGGGTTCCTGGTGGTGCAAATCATCAACACCATTCTGAGCTATTTCGTGATGATTAAGCCGGTACTCGGCTCCAGCTATCGTCAGTATATTCTCAGCCTGTGGCTACCGTTTTATCTCTCATTGCCAACATTTATTACCAGCTACGGCGCAGGAAAGCTGGTCGACGGTTATTTACCGTTGTCGGGGGTATTCGCGCTACAGGTTATGGTCGGTATTTTGAGTTTTATTTTAATGATTATTTTTTCACGCAATGCGCTGGTGATGGAAATTAAAAATCAGCTTGTTGGCAGTGCAAAAATGAAAAAGTTATTACGTGTCGGATGACGGGGATATAAGAGGCTATTTATGAAATTATTAATTTTAGGCAACCACACATGCGGCAACCGTGGTGATAGCGCCATTATGCGCGGTTTGCTTGATGCCATCCGTCAACAGGCGCCAGAGGCGGAAATGGATGTAATGAGTCGTTTCCCGGTGAGTTCCGCCTGGTTGCAGGGGCGCCCGATTATTGCCGACCCGCTGTATCAGTTAAGCCAGAAACAGCAGGCGGCGGCAGGGCTTAACGGTCGGGTGAAAAAAGTATTACGCCGTCGTTTTCAGCATAAAATTTTATTGTCTAAAGTCGCCCAGGAAGGATCGCTGCGTAATTTTGCTATCGCGCCGGAATTTGCCGAATTCGCGCAATTTATTGCGCAGTATGACGCCGTCATTCAGGTGGGCGGTTCAAACTATGTCGACTTATACGGTTTGACTCACTTTGAATATCCGCTGTGCGCGTTTATGGCGAACAAACCAATTTATATGGTGGGACATAGCGTCGGCCCTTTCCAGAACCCTGACTTTAACCAGCTCGCCAATTATGTTTTTGGGCGCACCAGTGCGCTGATCCTGCGTGAAACCGTCAGCCGTGATCTAATGACCGCCGCGCAGATCGATACCCGGAAAGTGGAGCAGGGGGTGGATACTGCCTGGTTAGTCGAACGCCGTCACGACGAGTTTGTCGCCAGTTATGCTGTGCAGCACTGGCTGGACGTCACCGCGCGCCGCAAAACCGTCGCGATTACGTTGCGCGATCTGGAGCCGTTTGATAAACGCCTGGGCACCACTCAGCAGGCCTATGAGCAGGCATTTGCCCAGGTCGTGAATCGCCTGATTGCGGACGGTTATCAGGTACTGGCGCTGTCAACCTGCACCAGTATCGATCGCTATAACCGCGATGACCGGATGGTTGCGTTACGGATGGCGAAGTATGTAAACGACCCAGAGCATTTCCATATCGCGATGGACGAACTCAATGACGTGGAAATCGGAAAGATCCTCGCCTCCTGCGTACTGACCATCGGGACGCGCCTGCATTCCGCCATTATCTCCATGAATTTTGGCACACCCGCCATCGCCATTAATTATGAACATAAATCCGCCGGGATTATGCAGCAGCTAGGCCTGGCGGAATTGGCCATCGATATCCGTCACTTGCTGAACGGTTCATTACAAAGCGTGGTGGCCGATACGCTCAATCAATTGCCTGCGCTAAAGGCAAAAGTGGCTAACGCCGTCACCGAGGAGCGGGCGAAAGGGTTCACGATGATCAAATCTGTTCTCGACAGAATTCGGGAGGCGCAATGAAAGTCAGCTTTTTTCTGCTGAAATTTCCACTCTCATCGGAAACCTTTGTGCTGAATCAGATTACTGCGTTTATTGATATGGGCCATGAGGTGGAGATTGTCGCGTTACAAAAAGGCGATACCCAACATACTCACGCCGCCTGGGAGAAGTATGGCCTGGCGGCGAAAACCCGCTGGTTACAGGATGAGCCCCAGGGACGGCTGGCGAAACTGCGCTACCGGGCATGTAAAACGCTGCCGGGGCTGCATCGGGCGGCGACCTGGAAAGCGCTCAATTTTACCCGCTATGGCGATGAATCACGCAATTTGATCCTTTCCGCGATTTGCGCGCAGGTGAGCCAGCCTTTTGGAGCGGATGTGTTCATCGCGCACTTTGGCCCGGCGGGCGTGACGGCGGCCAAACTACGCGAACTGGGCGTGCTTCGCGGCAAAATCGTGACTATTTTCCACGGGATTGATATCTCCAGCCGCGAAGTGCTCAGTCATTACACGCCGGAGTATCAGCAGTTGTTTCGTCGTGGCGATCTGATGCTGCCCATCAGCGATCTGTGGGCCGGTCGCCTGAAAAGTATGGGCTGTCCGCCGGAAAAGATTGCCGTTTCGCGCATGGGCGTCGACATGACGCGTTTTACCCATCGTCCGGTGAAAGCGCCAGGGATGCCGCTGGAGATGATTTCCGTCGCGCGCCTGACCGAGAAAAAAGGACTGCATGTGGCGATTGAAGCCTGTCGGCAACTGAAAGCGCAGAGCGTGGCGTTTCGCTACCGCATTCTGGGGATTGGCCCGTGGGAACGTCGGCTGCGCACGCTCATCGAGCAGTATCAGTTAGAGGATGTCATTGAGATGCCGGGGTTTAAACCGAGCCATGAAGTGAAGGCGATGCTGGATGACGCCGATGTTTTTTTGCTGCCGTCGATTACCGGTACGGATGGCGATATGGAAGGTATTCCGGTAGCGCTGATGGAGGCGATGGCGGTGGGGATTCCCGTGGTGTCTACCGTGCATAGCGGCATTCCGGAACTGGTGGAGGCCGGCAAATCCGGCTGGCTGGTGCCGGAAAACGATGCACAGGCGCTGGCGGCCCGACTCGCTGATTTCAGCCGGATTGACCACGACACGCTGGAGTCGGTGATCACGCGCGCCCGTGAAAAAGTGGCGCAAGATTTTAATCAGCAGGCGATTAATCGCCAGTTAGCCAGCCTGCTACAAACGATATAAACGAGGTGGTATGCCCACGACTAAATTCTCCCGACGTACCCTCCTGACGGCAGGTTCCGCGCTTGCTGTTCTTCCTTTTCTACGCGCCTTGCCGGTACAGGCGCGTGAACCTCGCCAGACCGTCAATATTAAGGATTATCCGGCGGATGACGGTATCGCCTCGTTCAAACAGGCCTTCGGCGACGGGCAGACCGTGGTCGTACCGCCAGGATGGGTGTGTGAAAATATCAATGCGGCGATAACGATTCCGGCGGGAAAAACGCTGCGGGTACAGGGCGCGGTGCGTGGGAATGGCCGGGGACGGTTTATTTTGCAGGACGGGTGTCAGGTGGTGGGGGAGCAGGGCGGCAGTCTGCACAATGTGACGCTGGATGTTCGCGGGTCGGACTGTGTGATTAAAGGCGTGACGATGAGCGGCTTTGGCCCCGTCGCGCAAATTTTCATTGGTGGTAAGGAACCGCAGGTGATGCGTAATCTCATTATCGATGACATCACTGTTACCCACGCCAACTACGCCATTCTCCGCCAGGGATTTCATAACCAAATGGACGGCGCGCGGATTACGCATAGCCGCTTTAGCGATTTGCAGGGGGACGCCATTGAGTGGAATGTCGCGATTCACGACCGCGACATCCTGATTTCCGATCATGTCATCGAACGCATTGATTGTACCAATGGCAAAATCAACTGGGGGATCGGCATCGGGCTGGCGGGTAGTACCTATGACAACAGTTATCCTGAAGACCAGGCAGTAAAAAACTTTGTGGTGGCCAATATTACCGGATCTGATTGCCGGCAGCTGGTGCACGTAGAAAATGGCAAACATTTCGTCATTCGCAATGTGAAAGCCCAAAACATCACGCCCGATTTCAGTAAAAATGCGGGTATTGATAACGCAACGATCGCAATTTATGGCTGTGATAATTTCGTCATTGATAATATTGATATGACGAATAGTGCCGGGATGCTCATCGGCTATGGCGTCGTTAAAGGAAAATACCTGTCAATTCCGCAAAACTTTAAATTAAACGCTATTCGGTTGGATAATCGCCAGGTTGCTTATAAATTACGCGGCATTCAAATTTCCTCCGGCAACACCCCCTCTTTTGTCGCCATCACCAACGTACGGATGACGCGTGCTACGCTGGAACTGCATAATCAACCGCAGCACCTCTTTTTGCGTAATATCAACGTGATGCAAACTTCAGCGATTGGCCCGGCGTTAAAAATGCACTTCGATTTGCGTAAAGATGTCCGTGGTCAATTTATGGCCCGCCAGGACACGCTGCTTTCCCTCGCTAATGTTCATGCCATCAATGAAAACGGGCAGAGTTCCGTGGATATCGACAGGATTAATCACCAAACCGTGCATGTCGAAGCAGTGAATTTTCCGCTGCCGAAGCGGGGAGGGTAAGTACCGTTATTTTTACGAAAATTCCTGGGAAAAAGTTGTTCATACTTAATGTTATGGTGCCGACTAAGACGTAATGTAGAGCGTGCCATCATTATCCCTGGCAGCAGAGTAATTCATGCTGGCGAAAACAAGCTAAAGAGCTATAATTCAGCAACCATTTTACAGGTGGAAGAAACAATGATGAATTTGAAAGCAGTTATACCGGTAGCGGGTTTGGGTATGCATATGTTGCCTGCCACCAAGGCAATCCCAAAAGAGATGCTACCGATCGTCGACAAGCCAATGATTCAGTACATTGTCGATGAGATTGTGGCTGCAGGGATCAAAGAAATCGTACTGGTGACTCACGCGTCCAAAAACGCCGTTGAGAACCACTTCGACACCTCTTATGAACTTGAATCACTCCTTGAACAGCGCGTTAAGCGTCAGCTTTTGGCGGAAGTGCAATCTATCTGCCCACCGGGCGTGACGATTATGAACGTTCGCCAGGCACAGCCGTTAGGGCTGGGGCACTCTATTCTGTGCGCGCGTCCGGTCGTGGGCGATAACCCTTTCATTGTGGTACTCCCGGATATTATTATTGATGATGCTACCGCCGATCCGCTGCGCTATAACCTTGCGGCGATGGTGGCGCGTTTCAATGAAACGGGTCGCAGCCAGGTGCTGGCGAAGCGCATGAAAGGTGATTTATCGGAGTATTCCGTTATCCAGACGAAAGAACCTCTGGATAATGAAGGCAAAGTCAGCCGGATTGTGGAGTTTATCGAAAAACCGGATCAGCCGCAGACGCTGGATTCCGATTTGATGGCGGTAGGCCGTTATGTGCTTTCAGCCGACATCTGGGCGGAACTGGAAAGAACCGAACCGGGCGCCTGGGGCCGCATCCAGCTCACCGATGCCATTGCTGAACTGGCGAAAAAACAGTCGGTTGACGCGATGCTAATGACGGGTGACAGCTATGACTGCGGTAAAAAAATGGGCTACATGCAGGCATTTGTGAAGTACGGGCTGCGCAACCTGAAAGAAGGAGCCAAGTTCCGTAAGAGCATAGAGCAGCTTCTGCATGAATAAGTATTAACAACCGTGATAAATGGTTGGTGATAAACATAATAACGGCAGTGAACATTCGAAGCGGCAAGTTGGCTGAAACGAGTGTTGACTGCCGTTTTAGTTTTGTATAAAGGGCTTAAGTAACAAGGGGTTATCTGGAGCATTTTAATGCTGATTTTATAAGATTAATCCTTGTTTCCGGATGCAATTAATAAGACAATTAGCGTTTAAGTTTTAGTGAGCTTTGCCCTGCCGGGCGAGGTTTGTAACAAGTCGATATGTACGCAGTGCACTGGTAGCTGATGAGCCAGGGGCGGTAGCGTGTATTTCAATTTTTAATTGAAAGGTGCGGATGATGATATTAGTCACTGGTGGAGCTGGTTATATAGGATCGCATACTTGTTTAGCGCTTATTGCCAAAGGGCACGACATTATTGTTATTGATAATTTAAGTAATTCCTCTTATGAGTCGATTAGGCGTGTTGAGAATTTAACCAATAAAAAAATAAAATTTATAAAAAGTGATATAAAAGAACGACATTGCCTGGATGAAGTGTTTAATAATTATTCGATAGAAGCAGTAATACATTTTGCAGCATTAAAATCAGTAAGTGAGTCTGTTGAAAAACCATTGGTTTATTATGATAATAATATCACAGGTACCTTGACTCTACTGGCTGCAATGCAAAGTGCAAATGTAAATAATTTGATTTTTAGTTCGTCTGCTACCGTATATGGTTGTTCTTCGATTGTTCCAAATAAAGAGAACGATACAATTGGGGGGACTACAAATCCCTATGGAACATCAAAATATTTTAGTGAGATTATTCTGCAGGATTTTTGTAAGTCTAATGAGTTATTTTCCGCAGTAAGTCTTCGTTATTTTAATCCTACTGGTGCTCATAAATCAGGTATGATTGGGGAAGATCCTAATGGAATACCAAATAACCTCATTCCATATATATCACAAGTTGCCACTGGAAAACTTAAATATTTAAATGTATATGGTGGTGATTATGACACAATTGATGGCACTGGCATGCGAGATTATATACATGTAGATGATTTAGCTGAAGGACATGTCAAGACATTAGAATACATGTTATCAACAAAAGTAGGTTATGATGTTTTTAATTTGGGGTCAGGTCGAGCATATAGTGTTTTGCAAATCATTAAAGCTTTTGAGCTCGTCACTAAAAAAGAGATTCCCTATAATATTGTCGCACGAAGAAATGGTGATTTAGACAAATCTTGGGCTGATACTGAAAAAGCCAGAAACCTCCTGGGGTGGGAGGCAAAATATGGAATAGAGGATATGTTGCAAGATGTTTGGAACTGGCAATCACACAATCCAAATGGTTATAGAGTTTAATAATTAGTATCGTAACCGGAATTTTATAAAAAGAATATGAAAATATTAATGATTGGTACTACGGTGCAATCTTTATTAGGATTCAGATATGAATTACTTAAAGATTTAGTTAGCGCAGGACATGAAGTATATGCGTTATCTGTTGATTATGATTACAAATCGAAGCAGACATTGATTGATATCGGTGTCGTACCGATAGATTATACAATAAGTCGCTCAGGAATTAATCCCTTCAAGGATTTTGTTAATTTTATTTTTTTATATAAGCTAATAAAAAAAATAACACCAGACATCGTTTTTTCTTATTTTACTAAGCCTTGTATTTGGGGATCGCTTGCCGCATATTATGCTGGTGTTCATAAGATTATCGCGATGCTTGAAGGGTTAGGTTTTTTATTTACCGAACAACCATCTGGGATTCCCCAAAAGACAAAAATCCTAAAAAGAATACAGATTCTGCTCTATAGAATAGCTTTTAAGAAAATTAATACACTTATTGTACTTAATGAAGATGATAGGAATGATTTACTTAACGCTGGTTGTATAGAAGATAGAAAAGTATATGTATTGGGGGGTATTGGAATAAATTTAGAGCATTACAAGTATTCACCAGCACCACTTGAACCAATTTCTTTTATTTTCATTGGCCGATTGCTCAGAGAAAAGGGGATTTATGAATTTATCGCTGCTGCTAAAAATATAAAAGAAAGATTTGAAGGGGTGACGTTTAATGTGCTGGGTAATATTGATCCAGCAAACCCTGGTAGTCTAAAACAAAATGAACTTGATACAATTATTAAAGAAGAAATAATTAACTATGTAGGATATGTGAATGATGTTTCTCATTGGTTAAGTAAGAGCAGTGTTTTCGTTTTACCTTCTTATAGAGAAGGATTTCCTCGAAGTACACAGGAGGCTATGGCTATAGGAAGAGCTGTAATAACTACCGATGTTCCTGGATGTAGAGATACTGTTGTTAATAATTCTAATGGTTTTTTAATACAACGGTGGTCTAGCGATGCTCTTGCAGAGGCGATGGAAAAATTTATTTTATCTAAAGAATTGATTCGCGACTGTGGTAAAGAAAGTGCCAGGATAGCTAAAGAAAAATTTGACACCCGAATTACCAATAAGAAAATAATTACTATATTATTGTCTTAACTTAATATACCTACTTTAAATTAAATTTATATGTATTAGGAATTACTATGAATAAAGTCGCTCTTATTACTGGCGTAACCGGACAGGATGGATCTTACCTGGCAGAATTTCTGCTGGAAAAAGGGTATGAGGTGCATGGTATCAAGCGCCGCGCGTCATCGTTTAATACCGAGCGCGTGGACCATATTTATCAGGACCCGCACAGTTGCAACCCGAAATTTCATCTGCATTATGGCGACCTGACCGACGCCTCCAACCTGACCCGCATTTTACAGGAAGTGCAGCCGGATGAGGTCTACAACCTGGGCGCGATGAGCCATGTGGCGGTGTCGTTTGAGTCGCCGGAATATACGGCCGATGTGGATGCGATGGGCACGCTGCGCCTGCTGGAGGCGATCCGCTTCCTCGGTCTTGAAAAGAAAACGCGGTTCTACCAGGCCTCCACCTCTGAACTGTACGGGCTGGTGCAGGAGATCCCGCAGAAAGAGACCACGCCGTTCTACCCGCGTTCCCCCTATGCGGTGGCGAAACTGTACGCCTACTGGATCACCGTCAACTACCGTGAATCCTACGGTATTTACGCCTGTAACGGCATTCTGTTTAACCACGAGTCCCCGCGTCGCGGCGAAACCTTCGTCACCCGTAAGATCACCCGCGCCATCGCCAATATCGCCCAGGGACTGGAGTCCTGCCTGTATCTCGGCAACATGGACTCGCTGCGCGACTGGGGCCATGCGAAAGATTACGTGCGGATGCAGTGGATGATGTTACAGCAGGAGCAGCCGGAAGATTTCGTGATTGCCACCGGCGTGCAGTATTCCGTACGCCAGTTTGTGGAGCTGGCGGCGGCGCAACTGGGGATAAAACTGCGCTTTGAAGGCGAAGGCATTAATGAGAAAGGGATCGTGGTATCCGTTACCGGACACGATGCGCCGGGCGTGAAACCGGGGGATGTGATTGTGGCCGTTGATCCGCGTTATTTCCGTCCGGCGGAAGTGGAAACCCTGCTGGGCGACCCGTCCAAAGCGCATGAGAAACTGGGCTGGAAACCGGAAATCACCCTGTCGGAGATGGTCTCCGAGATGGTGGCGAACGATCTGGAGGCCGCGAAAAAACACTCACTGCTGAAATCTCACGGATTCGATGTAAATTTATCTTTGGAATGACCATGACCAAGCAACGAATTTTTGTGGCGGGCCATCGCGGGATGGTGGGCTCCGCGATTGTACGGCAGCTTGCGCAGCGCGGCGACGTGGAGCTGGTGCTGCGCACCCGCGATGAGCTGGATCTGCTCGACGGGCGCGCGGTACAGGCGTTCTTTGCCGGGGCGGGTATCGACCAGGTTTATCTGGCGGCGGCGAAAGTGGGCGGCATTGTCGCCAACAACACGTATCCGGCGGATTTTATTTATGAAAACATGATGATAGAGAGCAACATTATTCACGCCGCGCACCTGCACAACGTGAACAAACTGCTGTTTCTCGGTTCGTCCTGTATCTATCCGAAACTGGCAAGGCAGCCGATGGCGGAAAGCGAGCTGCTGCAGGGGACGCTGGAGCCGACCAACGAGCCGTATGCCATCGCCAAGATCGCCGGGATTAAACTGTGCGAGTCCTACAACCGGCAGTACGGTCGCGACTACCGTTCGGTGATGCCGACCAACCTGTACGGCCCGCATGACAATTTCCATCCGGACAATTCACATGTGATCCCGGCGCTGCTGCGCCGCTTTCATGAGGCCGCGCAGAGCCACGCGCCGGAGGTGGTGGTGTGGGGCAGCGGCACGCCGATGCGTGAATTTCTGCACGTTGACGATATGGCGGCGGCCAGTATTCACGTGATGGAGCTGGCGCGCGAAGTGTGGCAGGAGAACACTGCCCCGATGCTGTCGCACATTAACGTCGGCACTGGCGTGGACTGCACTATCCGCGAACTGGCGCAGACTATCGCAAAGGTGGTGGGTTACCAGGGCCGGGTGGTGTTCGACGCCGCGAAGCCGGACGGCACGCCGCGTAAATTGCTCGACGTCACGCGCCTGCATCAGCTTGGCTGGTATCACGAAATTTCACTGGAGGCAGGGCTTGCCGGTACTTACCAGTGGTTCCTTGAGAATCAGCAACGGTTCCGGGGGTGACAATGTTTTTACGTCAGGAAGATTTCGCCGCCGTGGTGCGGGCCACGCCCCTCATCTCCCTCGATTTCATTGTGGAAAACGGCCAGGGGGAAATTTTACTGGGCCAGCGTCTCAACCGTCCGGCGCAGGGCTACTGGTTTGTGCCGGGGGGCGGGTGTGCAAAGACGAAACGCTGGAGGCCGCCTTTGCACGCCTGACGCAGGCGGAACTGGGCGTGCGTCTGCCGCTGGCGGCAGGGACGTTTTATGGCGTCTGGCAGCACTTCTATGACGACAACTTTTCCGGTGAGGATTTTTCAACTCA
>NZ_JBEUJO010000023.1:0-11736 GCF_043356435.1 Salmonella sp. SJTUF15591
TTACCACCTGCGCCGGGGGTGGTTACCACCTGCGCCGGGGGTGGTTACCACCTGCGCCGGGGGTGGTTACCACCTGCGCCGGGGGCTTGAATTAAATTAGATAAATCTCTTATTGATAGACAAACACACTACACTTAATACCCATTATGTTAAAAACGACAGGATTCATGAAAATCATCAGAATTGTGCAGGATGGTTCACCTATCCAAAGACTAACTATCAGAAAAACTCATCGAGCATCAAATGAAACTGCAATTTATTCATATCAGGATTATCAATACCATATTTTTGAAAAAGCCGTTTCTGTAATGAAGGAGAAAACTCACCGAGGCAGTTCCATAGGATGGCAAGATCCTGGTATCGGTCTGCGATTCCGACTCGTCCAACATCAATACAACCTATTAATTTCCCCTCGTCAAAAATAAGGTTATCAAGTGAGAAATCACCATGAGTGACGACTGAATCCGGTGAGAATGGCAAAAGCTTATGCATTTCTTTCCAGACTTGTTCAACAGGCCAGCCATTACGCTCGTCATCAAAATCACTAGCATCAACCAAACCGTTATTCATTCGTGATTGCGCCTGAGCGAGACGAAATACGCGATCGCTGTTAAAAGGACAATTACAAACAGGAATCGAATGCAACCGGCGCAGGAACACTGCCAGCGCATCAACAATATTTTCACCTGAATCAGGATATTCTTCTAATACCTGGAATGCTGTTTTCCCGGGGATCGCAGTGGTGAGTAACCATGCATCATCAGGAGTACGGATAAAATGCTTGATGGTCGGAAGAGGCATAAATGCCGTCAGCCAGTTTAGTCTGACCATCTCATCTGTAACATCATTGGCAACGCTACCTTTGCCATGTTTCAGAAACAACTCTGGCGCATTGGGCTTCCCATACAATCGATAGATTGTCGCACCTGATTGCCCGACATTATCGCGAGCCCATCTATACCCATATAAATCAGCATCCAGGTTGGAATTTAATCGCGGCCTCGAGCAAGACGTTTCCCGTTGAATATGGCTCATAACACCCCTTGTATTACTGTTTATGTAAGCAGACAGTTTTATTGTTCATGATGATATATTTTTATCTTGTGCAATATAACATGGGTTAACTTCATCCAAAGTAAAAAACTGCGCTGAATGGGCCAGAGCAGAATCCCGGGATGGTTAACTGAGTTCTGATCAAAACCGCATAATCTTGCTGCCTCTACCTTAGTGCGCATGGTGCGGCTCAGTCCGGCGTCCAGTCCTGCGGGTCGAACAAATCTGGTTCTTGCATTGGCGGCTGGCTCATGAGGTCGTGGTATTCGCTGGGGCGCATGTCGTGCTCACCCTCAAGGAACGGCAGTTCCTTGGGACGACTTACCAGCACAAGCCCGCTGCTGGTCTGGTCGATGGCCCATCCCATACCGCCTTGCAGTCCGCGTGTGCGGTCTGAGATTTCGTCTAAAGCATCGCGTAGTTGACCCCGCCTGACTGATCGAACCTTCGTTGATGCTTCTTCCCACGCCGCCTTGCCCCATACGTGGGGCGCTAGCGTGTCGATGTGCGCCCCGTTGCCATTGCCAAGCGAACGGCCAAGCCGGATGTTTGAGCACAGCCAACAGTGCAGCAGCTTGGCGGCTTCACTCTCCAGCTCGTTGCGCTCGAAAAGCGAAACCTTGACGTGTTGCTCTCGAAAAACCGCCCCGGTCAGGCGCGGATTGACGGCAACAAAGATTTCCCCAGTCTTGTGATTGAACCGACTCGAAAGGAGATTGCAGCGGTAATCCCAGCCGGTAGCGTGATTGATTTCCCGTATCTGCGCGTTACCCATTCGGTTCAGGCTTTCCTTGATTCTGGCAAGTGCCGCCCCGCTTTCTGGGTCGTCATATCCAGCATCAATCAGCAGGCTGCGCAAACTGGTTTTCTTGGTTTTCAGCGGCCTTCCATCATCGTTGTCAAAGTCCAAAGCAAGGCGCAATTGCTGGCCTATTTCGCCGGGTGGTTTTGCCTCGATCATCAAGCCGTCAATGCCAAGCTGGGCGCTTACTGCAAGCAAGATTGATTGGTCATCAGCTCCAAGCTGCTCGAACCCTTGAAAGCTGATTTCACTATCGCCGAAGCGGCGCGGCGGCACATACAGTCGCCCGCGCTTCTTCCCCTTCGTGGGGACGAAAAGCCCGTCAAACACATGAGCGGGATCGAATTTGGCATAGGCCGGTTTAATACGCTGCTGAGTCATAGCCCTTGCCCCCCTTGTTGCCGCTCTCACGCTTGATCTCCTGTAGCTCTACCGGCAGCAACACCCCGCCGGTGTGTCGCTGATACCAGCGGTCTAGCGGGGTCGCGTCGTAGTTCTGCTTACTCACGCCAAAGCGGACAAAAAGGCCGCGCCGCTCGTTGCCGATGGGCGCACGATCAAAGCCCCGGTCGCTCAGGCGCTCGGCTTCCTGCTCCGTCATCTTGGCGACATAGCCGCACCATCTGGCGTTGTCGATCAGGGCAGACGCGCCCCGCGCTGCCTGCTGCTGGTCGGTCTGGCCGTCGCGGGCGCTGCCCTTGTTGACGTGGTGCAGGTACAGGACAGCCGCCCCGGTGGTTGCCGCGATGTGTTCCAACACGGAAACAAGGTGGGCCATGTCGCCGTTGCTGTTCTCGTCGAGGCTGTGAATGCGGCTCAATGTGTCCAGCACAATCAGCCGCGCCCCTGCGCTGTAGTCGATGACGCGGCGCAAGTGCGCCTCGTCCATCACGTTCAACCGCTTGCCCATGATCGGCTCAAGCATCAGGTTCTCAGCGATGGCTTCGCGGGCCGACTGGTTGAGGTGCTGGCCGATGGCGTGGACACGCCGCACAAGGGCGGGCTGTGGATCTTCGCCAGCGAGATAGACCACGCGCCCGGTGTGCGCCGGGGCCAGTCCTACAAGGTCGCCGCCTGCCACACTGCAAGCGATTGACATGGCCGCTTCAAGAGCAAAAAAGCTCTTGCCAGTTGCGCCAGGTGCAACAAGTGCGCCCACGGTTCCGGCCAAGAATCCGGGCCAGATGAAATCAAGTTCTGGCGGCTCATTGGTGAAGGCCGCCATAATGTCTAAAGCCATGCTGTTCTCCTGTGTAGAACGGTTATGGTTAGGCGCTGCCGGGTGTTCCCGCACCCTGCCGCGCCGCTTCTGCCTTCGCCTTGGCGGCATAGCCCGCTTCCAGACTGGCGGCATCGGTCGGCGTGTCGCCGTCGATGGGCAGGCCAGAAGCGAACATGAGCGCATCACGTAGGGCAATCTCTGCTTGCCCGTACTGGCGTCCCTGAAAGGCGCTGTGGCCTTCCGTGCCGGTGTCCCGCACGGTGCGCCCGCCGTCGATGATGCGCCACTCGTACCAAGCGTTTTCCGGCTCGCCGTAGACCTCGATCATCGCGCCCAAGGAATCCGGGGCGGGAATGGTGTAGAT
This sequence comes from Salmonella sp. SJTUF15591, assembly GCF_043356435.1. Taxonomy (NCBI): domain Bacteria; kingdom Pseudomonadati; phylum Pseudomonadota; class Gammaproteobacteria; order Enterobacterales; family Enterobacteriaceae; genus Salmonella; species Salmonella sp. SJTUF15591. The sequence continues at coordinate 3,442 of NZ_JBEUJO010000023.1, forward strand.
CGTTTTCATTTCGCAATCCCCAAGAACACGGCCAAGCAACGCTCAACCTCAAGCAGTGCGTCCGCGTCGATGCGCCCGAAAGCTGGCCCTACCTTGCTGCGCAGCACCGTCATCGCCTTGTCGACCATCACCTGCGATGGCTTCTGCAAACCGTTCTCTGCGCTCGGCTGAACCGTGACGCGCAGCAACGGCGCGGCATTAAGTGTGCTGGTGACAGGCAGCACGGTAACGCTGCCGTGCTCGCTGAACTGGTTGGCCTGAACCACAAGCGCAGGCCGTGGCTTGCCAAAGTCGCCCTGCATGGCGATGGTCACAAGGTCGCCGCGCATCATTCCGTCCAGCCGTCCACGTCTGCCAAGGCTTCATCCATGAACTGCTGCATGGCGGTGTCGGCGCTGTCGGCCTGAGCCACAAGCAGGCATTGGCGGCGGCACTCCTCCGCGAAGTCGGGGCGGCGCGTATCCGGCACCCAGATTTGAACCGGACGAAGCCCCGCCATGCGTAATGCATCGCGATGCTTCTGAACCCGCTGATTAACGTGTGCTGTTGCCATTTCCAAGCCTCCAATTAAGTTACATGCAACATTGTACGCACCTCGCAAGTTACATGCAACAGGTATTTAAAGACTCATCCCCGGCGAGTTATCGCGCTCGATCTTCTGCGCCTTGGCCTGCTCCTGCTGGCGTACAGGCTCGCGCCCTTCCAGCTTCTCCCACTGCTGGCGGTACTTCCCAAGCTCGGCGGCTTGGCGGTCGCCTGCGGCGCTGTAGGCATAGCGGGCGGTGCGCTGCGCGTAGTCGTTCCAGTCGCGGCCCTCGTCCTTCTGCCGGGTGGCCGGGGCGCACTGGCGGATAGCGCCCTCGATGGCGGCTTGATCGTGGCCGGTGACGCGCATACGCACGGCAATCATGGAATCCAAGCGGGACAAGTCCACCTCGCCGCCACGCTGCCGCTTGAGCACGTCGCGATAATGCCGCTGGTAGGCGTCGATCGCGCTGCCGCTGGCCGCTGCAAGCTCCAAGGCGGGCTTGGCTTTGCTGCGCTCGGGCTGCTGCGCCTTCAAGGCCGCTTGCCGCTGATACTCGGCGTCGATCTGGCTGGACAAGGCCAGCGCCTTGATGCACTCCCGGCGCTCGGCCTTGAGCAAGCGCACCTCGGGATAGCTGCCGTCCTCCCGCTGGTGCTTGGGCTTGCGGTTCTCGTAGCCGGGTGCACGGTGCGGGTGGATGGCTCCCGATAGCTTCGGGTCGCCGTATTCACGGTTCAGGGCATCGCTCAGCCGGTTGCCCACGTCCTTATCGTGGGCCGTCCCCAGCTTCGGCACGGTGATGATGGCCTGATAGTTGCCGGGGCTGGATTCAAGCACGGCGGCGGGCTGGTAGCCGTCGCGGATAAGCCGCTCCAGCTTCTCCCGGTTCATGTCGTCGATGAGGATGTGATGCTTCTTGTCCGATAGCGGCGTGTAGTAGAGGTTTTCGCCCCGGCGCTGTAGGCGCTGCATCTCCGGCGTGCGCTGCTCGATCTCCTGCGGTGTGAAGCCCCGCGTGATGCCGTCCTTCTTGTCGAGGATGAAGGTTTGCTTGCTGCCGTCCTCGCGCATCTTGATAGACGTTACCCGGTAACGCTCTGCGCCTACCGCTTCCGCGTACCGCTCGAACTGCTTTAGCTGCTCCGATTTCATCGCCTGCACCCTTTCCTGCTGTATCCGCTGCCGCTCCTGCTGGATGCTCTCCTGAATCTCTGGATTTGTGATCTTGAAGCCGTGCTCTGCTGCTAACTTCCCGCACATGGCCTTGTATTCGTCGTTCCCCATCACGGTGAAGCTGCCCCACTTCTGCGCCGATAGCTGTAACGCGGCAAGCGTGCTGTCCCGGTTGCGCCAGTCGTGAATATCGATGCTTTTGCCCTTGTCCACGAAAGACACACCCCCGCCCCGCCCCGCTTCTTCCTTCCGGCTGTAATGCACCTGCTGGCCCACGATTTCAGGCTGATAGGCGCGAATGTCTCGCGGCGTCGGCGGCTCGCTGCGGTCGCCCTCGATGCGCTGCGGCTCGCTGGCCCGGTGTCGCCACTGCTCGGCAAGCTCCGGGCTTTTCTGCATCCGCTGCCACTGCTCCAGGTCGGGATAGGGTCGGAACCGCTGCCGGTGCTGCTCGCGCTCCTTCTGGTGCTTCTCCTTCAAGGCCGCTTTCTCTGCGGCCTGCTCGGCGGCAATCACGCTGCGCATGGCGTTGAGCACTTCGCCCTTGCCTTTCCAGTTTCCGCGCATGAGTTCATCGCGGCGGGCCTTCTGCTGCTCGGCAAGTTGCTTGCGCTCCTGCTCCTGCCGCTTGTCCTGTGCCAGCTTGTCCGCGTTCTTCTCGGCGTAGTGTGCCTTGCGCCCGGTGATGTAGTCCTTCCATCCCGGCACGTCTGGCTTGATCGGCTCCGGCTCGCGCGGCGCTACCTGCTGACGCTGCGGCGCTGGCTGGTATTCACCTAGCCGCTTCTGCATCTTGGCAAGGCTGGCGTTGCGGTCTACATCGCTGGCCTTCACGCCAACATCCCCGACAAACACGGTCGCCCCGCTGCCGGTCTTTTCGTAGCGCATCCCCTTGGCTGCTAACTCGCGGTGCAACTGCTCCCACGTCTGCGCCTGCTTGATGATGGCTGCGCCGTCCTCGATGGCGATGCGGTGGGCTGACTTCTCCCCGGTGCGGTTCTCCATGTCCCGCTTCTTCTGGTCGGGCTGGCGTGGCTTTTCCGGGTCGTATGGCGCTCGGCCTAGCTCCCCGTTCTCCAACACCTGATAGCGCCCGTTTTGCTCACGCTGCCAGCCTTGGGCGTGCTCAATCCGTGCAATGGCTTTGTGTGCCAGTTCAATATCAAATCCACGGTTCTTCTCAACAATCTTGAGCGTTTCGGGATGCACCCGATTGATGACGATGTGCAGGTGGATATTGTCCGTGTCGGAATGAAGGCCATAGATGGCTTGGTGGTCTTTCCACCCAAGCTCATCCATGAAGATGCTAACCGCTTCCTCTACTTGCTCCGGGCTTGGCTGTTCGCCTTCGCGCCAACTCAAGACGTAGTGATTGATGGTGTCCTTGCTGCGCACGGCTTCTTGTGAGAGTGCAATCATCTCTGCCGTCTGGCTCTTGGGGTCGTCCATCATGAAACCCCGCGCCCCGGCATACAGACACTTTTCCTGCGGACTCTCCGACTCCGGCGAACGGACATAGCTGGTAAGCTGGCCGATGCGCTGCGCCTTGCTCGCGGACTTCTTCGGATTCGGAACCTTCTTAACGATCATCGTTTAGCTTCCTGAAGTAGTCCTTGAGCGCAACAAGCGCCCCGGCTGTTTCCTTGCTGTAAACGCCTCCGCTCTCGTTGTGGATGTGCTTCAGCAATCCACCGATGCGCCGCAGCTCCTTGAGCATCACGGCGTCGGCGTTGGCAATGATCGGCCTGCCGAAGTAGCGGCGGCGGACAAGCTCGGACATGCTCAACCCGGCAAGGTCGGCGTCCTCTTTCAATCTGGCCTTCTCCGCTGCGGTCAGCCGCACATTGATAACGGCGTCCAGCGGTTCCGGCCCCTGCGTTTCAAATGGCATCATGTCTCCTTCTCGCCGGGGGCGGGGGCGGGGTGTGTCTTGGACAGTAAGAAGCGAAAGCGCCGCACTGTCCGGGGTCAAGGGGCTTGCCCCTTGCAGGATGAGCCAGACCGTGAGAAGCGAAGCGCCGAATGGGCAGGCGGGGATTGGCAGGAACATGCGTAGCATGTGTATGACAATCCGCATCCTGTATTGCTCAACCACTCTACTATCATATCAGCAGTTTAGGTGCACGGGACGCACTTTGCAACAAGCATAAAAGGCGCTATGCTGTCAACTCCGCAACCAGTGAGCAAAGGAGTTAGCAGAATGAAATACACAACAGAGCAGCTAGAGGCTATCGCTTCAAAGCTTCGTGAGATGCCGCCAGTCGAAAAGAAGAAGCAGGAGCACAGCAAGCAAGAGGCCGTGCGCGTGCTATCCAAAGAGATTGCCGCTTTGCAAAAGCGTGGATACACGCTTGACCAGATTTCCGAGACGCTGCGCGGCGAAGGTCTGAGCATCGCAACCCCAACGCTCAAGAGCTACTTGCAGAGAGCAAAGCCAGCGAAAAAAGCCCCGGTGCAAGCACCGGGAGACACACCCCCGCCCCGCCCCGCCGATAAGAAGCCTGCGGATACATCGAAGGCGACATTCACCCCGAAACCTGACAGCGACGACATTTAAGGAGTAAGCAACATGGCGAAAAGCATTTACCTGATCGGTGGCAGCAAGGGCGGCGTTGGCAAGTCGCTTGTTACGATGGCAACGGTTGATTACCTGCAAGAGCGCGGCGAAAGCGTCTTGCTGATTGAGTCTGACACCTCTAACCCGGACGTATGGAAAGCCTATAAAGAAAGCACGGAAACGGAGCTTATCAATCTGGATGAGGCGGACGGATGGATTCAGCTAGTGAACCTGTGCGATAGCAAGCCGGATAGCGTCGTGGTAATCAACACGGCAGCACGGAATAACAAGGGCGTGAGCGCCTACGGTGAAACACTGAATAGCACGCTTGAAGAACTCAAGCGCAAGCTGGTCACGCTGTGGGTGATTAACCGCCAACGGGATAGCCTCGAACTGCTAAAGGAATACATGGACGCAATTCCGAATGCGGATGTTCATGTGGTACGCAATGGACACTTCGGGGAAGAAAAGAAGTTCGAGCTTTACAACGGCTCCAAGCTGCGCACGGCGGTAGAGGAACGCGGCGGGAAATCGGTGACATTCCCGGACATGGCCGACCGTGTGAGCGATGACATTTACAGCAAGCGCATGAGCATTGCGGTAGCACTCAAGGAACTGCCCATTGGCAACCGTGCGGAGCTTACGCGGTGGCGCAACGAGGCCAAAAAGGTATTGGAGGCCGTAGTCCATGAGTGACCTAGACGACAGCTTTGCAAAGCTGCTCGGCAGGCAACCTAGTGACGCGGAGCGGCAAAGTCTTTACCGGGTTCGGGATGCGCTCGGCCTGAAAAACAATGATGCGCTGTGGCTGGTGCTCATGGCCTTGCAACACTACCAAGGCCAGTATGAGAAGTTCCCGCAAGCGATAGCACAAGCGGCCAAAGATACCTTGGTCAATTTCAAGGTAACGGCGGATGCAACCGTGAAAGCATCAGCGGAAGCAGCCAAGGCGGATTTGGCGCAAGCGGTAGCAGCAGCAGCGCAAGAGGTCGCGCACAACACATCGGCAAAGCAGATGTGGCAGTGGGCGGCGGGCTGCATCGCGGTGGCCTTCCTGTGCGTCGGCCTGTTCGGCTGGTACATGCACAGCAGCGGCAAGGATTCGGGCTATCAGGCCGGATACGGCGCGGGATACACCGAAGCCAAGGACGAGAAAGCGGCGGCGGCATGGGCCAACACGCCAGAGGGGCGCTTGGCCTACCGCTTCGCGCAAACGGGAAGCCTCGCCAGCTTGGCGAAGTGCGATAGGCCGGGGTGGTACGTCGAAAAAGGCGTGTGCTACGTCAAGCCCGCATCGGATGGCACCTACGGATGGAGGTTGCCATGAGAATCAAGATCAAAGGAGAAATCACGGCAGAACGCCTAGCGGAAGCACTGCACGCAGCAGCAGAAAAATACGAAGCTGTGAGGCCGGGGCACAAGGTCTATGGGGCCAATCTCTACCTAACCGCCTTCGATGCTGATGGTCTGCCGTTCGATCTGGTAGACCATCGCGGCGAACCGCTTTCGATCACCATCGAGGCCAAGTCTGGCGAACTGGTAAAACCAGCACTCACAGCAGAGGGTGAAGCACACCGACAGAAAGCCAAAGAGGAAGCACGAAGGCAAGCTGAAGAAGCGGAAGCTGAAGCACAGCGCAGACACAGGCAAACCTTAGACGAATACGAACAGGAGCGGCAAAAACGACGGAAAAAGGAAGCCGAAGCAAGAAAGCAATTTGAGGACGCGAACGCAATCACTGCCGAACTCTTGAAAACCATGCCGGAACGCTTCATCGACGAACTGAACAAAACCGTGCAAGGCGTTTGGGACGACCTCAAGCCAACCGAAACGCAAGGCAAGAAGAAGGGCCAGCCGAAAGCGCTACCAGTCTTTTCCATCCATGCGGACGGGCTGGTGCTTTCCGTCGAGACATGGAAGAACCCGCGCCGGGTTCTCAATCCGCTTTGCACACTCCAGCACGGCGAAATAGCCCCATTCTGGATGCACGAAGCGTGGTTAGAAGCCATGAGGCGGATAGTCGATCTGCTGGATACGCTCACCGCAGCCCCGGCAGAGGCCCTAGAAAGCCAGTAGAGGCGTTTTCGCCTGCAAGGAAGGGGGTAGCGGCGGGGCGGGGGCGGGGGTGTGTCTGCAAGGGCTTTAGCCCGCGCAGGGCGAAGCCCGAAGGCAAGGCTTCAGACGACGCCTAAAGCGGCGGCTGAAAGCCGCGCATGGTAGAAGTTCTTTAGAACTTCTTAGACCGGAATTTTGGAAAAACGCGAAAACTCAGTACTGACAAGGGTTTGCGGGCGTTTTTGTGGCTTGTCAGGTTACCACCTGCGCCGGGGGTGGTTACCACCTGCGCCGGGGGTGGTTACCACCTGCGCCGGGGGTGGTTACCACCTGCGCCGGGGGCTTGAATTAAATTAGATAAATCTCTTATTGATAGACAAACACACTACACTTAATACCCATTATGTTAAAAACGACAGGATTCATGAAAATCATCAGAATTGTGCAGGATGGTTCACCTATCCAAAGACTAACTATCAGAAAAACTCATCGAGCATCAAATGAAACTGCAATTTATTCATATCAGGATTATCAATACCATATTTTTGAAAAAGCCGTTTCTGTAATGAAGGAGAAAACTCACCGAGGCAGTTCCATAGGATGGCAAGATCCTGGTATCGGTCTGCGATTCCGACTCGTCCAACATCAATACAACCTATTAATTTCCCCTCGTCAAAAATAAGGTTATCAAGTGAGAAATCACCATGAGTGACGACTGAATCCGGTGAGAATGGCAAAAGCTTATGCATTTCTTTCCAGACTTGTTCAACAGGCCAGCCATTACGCTCGTCATCAAAATCACTAGCATCAACCAAACCGTTATTCATTCGTGATTGCGCCTGAGCGAGACGAAATACGCGATCGCTGTTAAAAGGACAATTACAAACAGGAATCGAATGCAACCGGCGCAGGAACACTGCCAGCGCATCAACAATATTTTCACCTGAATCAGGATATTCTTCTAATACCTGGAATGCTGTTTTCCCGGGGATCGCAGTGGTGAGTAACCATGCATCATCAGGAGTACGGATAAAATGCTTGATGGTCGGAAGAGGCATAAATGCCGTCAGCCAGTTTAGTCTGACCATCTCATCTGTAACATCATTGGCAACGCTACCTTTGCCATGTTTCAGAAACAACTCTGGCGCATTGGGCTTCCCATACAATCGATAGATTGTCGCACCTGATTGCCCGACATTATCGCGAGCCCATCTATACCCATATAAATCAGCATCCAGGTTGGAATTTAATCGCGGCCTCGAGCAAGACGTTTCCCGTTGAATATGGCTCATAACACCCCTTGTATTACTGTTTATGTAAGCAGACAGTTTTATTGTTCATGATGATATATTTTTATCTTGTGCAATATAACATGGGTTAACTTCATCCAAAGTAAAAAACTGCGCTGAATGGGCCAGAGCAGAATCCCGGGATGGTTAACTGAGTTCTGATCAAAACCGCATAATCTTGCTGCCTCTACCTTAGTGCGCATGGTGCGGCTCAGTCCGGCGTCCAGTCCTGCGGGTCGAACAAATCTGGTTCTTGCATTGGCGGCTGGCTCATGAGGTCGTGGTATTCGCTGGGGCGCATGTCGTGCTCACCCTCAAGGAACGGCAGTTCCTTGGGACGACTTACCAGCACAAGCCCGCTGCTGGTCTGGTCGATGGCCCATCCCATACCGCCTTGCAGTCCGCGTGTGCGGTCTGAGATTTCGTCTAAAGCATCGCGTAGTTGACCCCGCCTGACTGATCGAACCTTCGTTGATGCTTCTTCCCACGCCGCCTTGCCCCATACGTGGGGCGCTAGCGTGTCGATGTGCGCCCCGTTGCCATTGCCAAGCGAACGGCCAAGCCGGATGTTTGAGCACAGCCAACAGTGCAGCAGCTTGGCGGCTTCACTCTCCAGCTCGTTGCGCTCGAAAAGCGAAACCTTGACGTGTTGCTCTCGAAAAACCGCCCCGGTCAGGCGCGGATTGACGGCA
>NZ_JBEUJO010000024.1:0-9206 GCF_043356435.1 Salmonella sp. SJTUF15591
ACATCGATAATTGATAGCACGCCAGCCCCCGCAAACCTCCGACAAAAACGCCTCAAGATCCCCATAAAATCAGCTTTCCCAAAAACAATACTGTTTGCATGCACAGTAAACCTACGACATCATAAGTCATGGTTTTTGTGTCCACCAGCGCGTCCATATCCTATGATGGACACATTACCTCCCGTTCTGATGGACACACGCAGGGACAAATCATGGCTATTTCAGATAGTTATCTAAAGTCGTGCCTTGGGCGCGAACGAGACAAAGTTGAAGAAAAGGCAGACCGTGATGGTCTGTGGGTACGTATCTCCAAAAAGGGGGCTGTTACTTTTTTCTACCGATTCCGCTTCCTGGGCAAACAGGACAAGATGACGATCGGCAGCTATCCGGAGTTCGGGTTAAAAGCCGCGCGCGATGAAGTCGCTAAGTGGGCCGCCATTCTTGCCCGTGGCGAAAACCCACGGATCAGGCAAAGCCTCGACAAAGCCAAGATTAACAGCCAGTACACCTTCGAAGAGCTGTTTCGCGAATGGCATTCAATGGTGTGCGTTCAGAAAGAAACGGCAGGGCAGATTTTACGTACATTCGAATTGCACGTTTTCCCCAAGCTAGGGAAATACCCTGCACATCAGCTCACGCTGCACAACTGGCTCACCGTCCTGGACAGATTGGCTCAGGCATACAGTGAGATCACCAGGCGCGTAATCAGCAACGGGCGGCAGTGTTATTCTTGGGCGGTAAAACGGCAACTGCTCGAGGTTAACCCGCTATCCGAAATGTCTGGCCGTGATTTCGGCATCCAGAAACAAATGGGCGAGCGAACCCTGGACCGCAAAGAGCTGGCGATAGTCTGGCGAGCCATTGAGGATTCCCGCCTCATTGAGCGCAACAAGATCCTCTATAAATTGTCACTTATATGGGCGTGCAGGGTCGGCGAACTCCGGCAGGCTGAAGTCGCACATTTTGATTTTGAAGAAGGGATCTGGACTGTTCCATGGGAAAACCACAAGACAGGGCGGAAGACAAAAAAACCAATAATTCGACCTATCATTCCGGAAATGCTCCCGCTGATAAAACGGGCCATTGAGCTGGCGCCTGGACGCTTTGTTTTTTCAAAATACGAAGACAAACCGATGAGCGAAGGCTTTCACATGAGCATCAGTAGTAACCTGGTTAAGTTCATGCTGAAGGCTTATAACGAGCAGGTCCCACACTTTACTATTCATGACCTACGCAGAACTGCGCGAACGAATTTCTCAGAGCTAACCGAGCCTCATATCGCCGAGATAATGCTCGGGCACAAACTGCCAGGTGTGTGGTCGGTGTACGACAAGCACACCTATGTTGAGGAAATGAGAGTGGCATATGGTAAGTGGTGGGCCCGACTTATGAGCATCGTCGAGCCCGACATTCTGGAGTTCACGCCGCGTCAGGTCGGGTGAGACGGCCTTTATCATCACGGGTTAGATTCAGGTGAGACATCGGCTTACGGGTTGATCGTGACATCTCTTTAATCTGCCAAGCGGTGACTTTAGTTTTAAGCCATTTGTTGGAGCCACCCATATATGAACAGTCTGGTTCCGGGAATGGGTTGTTGTCGCTTGGTCGTTTTCGGTAACGATCCAGCGTCCTGGAAGAAATCCTTAGCTGACAGCAAATTTCGCTGGTGCTCATCAATTCAAAGTCTCTAATTTTTTTGCTCATCGTTTTCTCCAGTGGCCCCGCAGCGGGCCATCGCTAATATTCAGTTTGCCTGTGCTGGCAGATTTCTAAGTTTCCGGACGCCGATCATTGCGGTGGCTACGTAGCTGGTGGCCCGGTTAACTACTTCAACAGGCACCTTTACGCCATCCACTACAACGGTGTAATTGGTAACGTGCTTTTGTCTGCCGTAATCGCCGAACTTCTCATGATGCGCTGCCAGTGCAACATCACATGCGCGACGGCCCAATGGCGATTGCTTACTGCGATTTATAAGGCGCATAAAGCCTCCTCAGGCGGGAGGGCGTAACCCCTCCCGATGCAATTAGCCGATGTATTCCGGTTTCATATCGTCCAGGGTGATGCGGTACTTATCGTGCAGTTCGTCGCCAAGATGACGTTTAGCAGCGCCAAGCGTACTTTCAGCTTTAGCAAACATCTCTGCGGCTTCCGGTTCGCCAGGGTTTGGAATTGAGTTGATCACTGCCTCGACTTTGTTCTGTGCATCGACCTGGTAATAGCGCTTCACTGCTTTGTTTTTCAATTCGGTGAACAGCGCAGTGCCCAGCAACGCTTTCTGTGATTCGATATCCGCACGGATTGCTTTGGCCTGATCAACGGAACTTGCTGTATCAATGCGTTCGCGAAGATCGTCGGCAACAGCATCAACGTTAGTTGCCGACTCCTGCGCGCTGGTCGTGGTGCTAACCTCGCTGGTGATTTCCTGTACGCTCATGCGCTGGGCTGGAACAGGGTTAATCTCTCGTTCTTCTCGTTGCTCAACCTCATCAGGGCTGTACACGCCGAGGATCACTTCCGGGCAGTACAGGCGAGCCCAATATTTAACGCCCAGATAGGCAATTTGCTGTTTAGGGTTTGAAACCCATAGCGGAGAGTTGCGGGTAACAACGCCGGAGAGGTAAAGAGGTTCTCCCCAGGTGATTTCAGATTCACCTCGCAGAATGGCACCAACCTGAACGAACAGGCCGATCTCGTCCTCATCTGTCCAGCCACGAACGCGCTCAGTGACGGTGTACTTCCCATTTTTACCGTTTTTATCGCGTGTGATTTCCTGTGTCCTGGTGCAGCGCTCCCAGTCACCCCCATAGCGGTAATGAAAACGGCCATGAATGGCACTGGAGCTTGCGATTACTGCGTTGACCAGTTGTGCCTCGTAACCAAGAACACCGTTAACCAGGTGTGTTTTCTGCGCCACAGCGTAAGGATTCATACCCCATTGCATAGCCTGCATGACGATTGCCATACAGTCGGCTGGTTTCCCTGCAAGGTGTGCCGGTACCGTCACCTGTGAGTCTGCCATCAGGTTAGCGAAAGCTGTTAACTGACCCAGTGCCTGAACGTTAAAAATTGCGTTACTGGCAGAAATGGTGTTTGGTGCCTGCTGCTCAGTGGTAACAATATTTGTGTTTTCCATGATTTTCCCCTTATGCCTGTACACGCAACGCTTCAAGGCGGCGCATATCAAAATCGTTCAGTTCGTCGGTGTAGTCTTCTGTGATAGGCGCTGGCCATTCACCAGTGTCGAAGCCGTTTGCTATCGCTCGCATTGTTTTGCGGTATTCCAGCATGCCAAGTTCCAGCAACTCGGTAGACGCCTCAATGATGGCGACCCAGTGGTAGTTCTCGTCTTTGTTGACGAAAATCCAGAAAAACTGGTCCAGCGCCGCAGTTTCGCAGTACATGGCCGCGCTCAGGTGATAGTCCCGATCGATGATTTCACGGTGCAACTTCGCACGCAGTCCTTCCTGCTTGATGTTCCACATGCTGATAGTTTTCAGGTCGGCGCCAATGCGCAGGCCGCCCATATCGAGCTCAAGGTCAGGGCGTACCCGAACTTCCAACCCGGTTTCCTCATCAATCCCAAAATAGCTCACCTCGACAGCGCGGTTTGGGTGAGTCAGCAATTTGCCGGCGGTCGGGTGCTCCAGCAGGGCTTTCTGAATGTTCAGCGCGGTACTGAGCTGTTGGCGGGTGACCAGCACTTTCCCTTCGGTGTTCTCCCGCCACGCATCCAGCAATTCGTCGGCGAATACCGCTGCCGGGTTGACTGATTTCACGGCCAGAATCAGATCGGCCTTCGTGCCAGAGACTTTCAACGGCGACGATTTTTGCGCTTCCTGAGCGACCAGGTCAGGGTTGATTATTGCCAGTTGCTCCAGCAGCGCGTCACGGCTGCCGCTGGTTTTAACCGGCGCGGGCAGGGTGGCGTTGTACTCTTTGATGCAGGCTTTCATCGCCGTGGCTGTATGTTTGGTGCCGTTTTCAATGCGCTGGAATTCTTCGGGAAGCTGCTCATACGATGCATAGGTTTCATCTACCGAAGCTCCAAGCGGCATCTGCGACGGCAGGGTGGCGTTGTACTCTTCCAGCAGCGCTTTGATATCGTCAGCACTCAGCAGCGCTGGCAGGCTGGCGTTGTGCGCGTCGATGAACTCGCGCACGGTGGCGGTGGTGGTGAAAGCACCCTCAGGGATCTCCGGCTCTACGCTGAACTCCGCTTCGAGGTTTTCCGGCTGTAGAGCCAGAACATGTACCAGGTTGCCCATATCAAGCACTGGAGAGCGCTCTTTGACGATAGTCTTCTCTACGTGACGCGCGTTAAAGTACATCAGCGACACGCGAGCATCTTTCACCTGAGTTGAGCTGATCCCGTTGGCGGCGTGGTAAAACTCGTTTGGTACACCTTCATAGCGGCCCGGCTCGAAGTATTCCGGCCAGGCTGCTTCTGGCTCTTCTTGTTGCGATTCTGGTACGTTTTGTTGCGCCTCAGGTTCAGATTGGCTCACAGAATCGTTGTTCTGGTGCGTCTCAGCCTGATTCTGGTTCTCTACGGTAACTGCTTCTTTACCAGTACCCAGATCGCCTTCGCCTGCCTGCACCGCATCACCAGCCTGTTTTTCATCACTGTCAGCTTCTTGAACCTGCACATTGCTGGTGGTCTCCGGATTCGTTTCTGTGCCATGAGTTGATGAGTTCTGCATTAAAGCGGACACGTCGAAAATACCGTTGCCAACATTTTTAACCAGTTCAGGTTCGGTGGTCGGCTGGCTTGTCTCGGTTTTCACCCATTTTGGGTCGTTCGGGTCGCTGATGCCCTCGACGTATTCACCGCGTGCGGCTGCCAGTTGTTTACCAACATCAACCGGGCTTTTGGGTGGAATGTTTTTACGTGCTTCGTACAGTTCTGCCCGTATTTTCTGGTAGCCTGCTTCTGTCTGGCTTACAGGTGGCTCATTCTCCAGCGGCTGCGGGTCCGGATGATGTTCAGTTGTGTCCTGTTCCACTGCTTCAGGCGTTGCTGGTTCATCTGCCAGTTCGCCTGCCGGTTGTGGTTTTTCTTCATCACACTGAAATCTCCCTGCCTCAATATCCCGCAGACATTTACCCGCCTGACGAAGCCTTGCTGCATTTTCTTCATGGGTTGTTGGGGTGTTATCAGGCGCATATTCGTACCAGTCCGGATCGCGAACACCATGAACGGCAAGAAAGCTTTCGCACCACGTCCGGCGAAGATCAGGATTACCGTTATGTACGGCCTTTGGCGCTTTGCGTACCAGGTCAATAATGGTCTGTCGGTCGTAGCCTTTGATGTCGGGGATAATGCCCACTGTCATCGACATTCGCTTCCAGTCTTCCCGGTCTTCGGCGATGATACGTTTTGCAAAATCCATTGCAGGACGCAGGTTATTCAGATCCAGCTCCTCACAGAAACCACAGGCGAGCTCATAGTTAATCGTTCTGTGTGTCGGTTTTTCGCTACGGCGTGGACGTTCTGGCTTATTTACGTCGTCGACAATTACTTTATGTGGCCCGGTTTTTTTAACGGGTGCAGGTTTATTCTTCAGGCGTTCAGCCCATTCCTTAACCAGCAGGCCGCGGTTAATGTGTTCAGCACTGAACCATTCCTTAAAAAACTTAATAGTGGTGCATAACTCAGGCACTTTTCCATCGACAGGAAATACCTGTTTATACGCATTCACTGCTTTGTGAATATCGTGCTCGATAGCTTTTTTGAACGGCTCTACATTTTCTGCGGCGAGTATCAGGTTCTGGACATATGAATTATCGGTGTCCATTTCGAGACGTAGAATTTCTTTTTTCTGGGAGGCGTCGACGTGATAAAGATACTCACCTTCACCTATGTGCTGAGCAAGAACGCGGTGACGGAGGGGCATAGTTGCGACAACAGTCAGCTCGGGGGCTGGGGCTTTTGCCGGGGAAGGGCTGTTGCTTTCGTTACCAAAATTTTCGTTGTGGTCTTCCAGCACTTCGCCTGTTTCGGTATCAACACCGTCGACGATATGCTGGCGCGCCGCGGCGGCGGCTTCAGATGATGGCAGGGTGACGCCGGGGATTTGCGTCCAGGTCATATTGTCTTTAGCGAGTTGATAGTAATCGCAGAAAGTGAGGCTCAGTTCGCCTTCCGGCGGCAGCTCGTTGACTACCGGAAAATTGGTGCGGATCGGCCTTGCATAATCCTTACCGCGGCCGGTTTCAATTTCAGCATCTTCCAGAACGACATCCAGCATAAGGTTGGCGCGCGCTTCTGATTTTGCAGTGAACCAGACCGTCGCATCTTGCTTTCCGGATTTCTGCGTAGCTTTTACTACATAGAAAAATTCCATGTGAGATCCTCTTTTTTAGATGTAAGATCCCCGGGCCAGAGATAGCGCCCATTGGGTGAACTTTGGTTTTTTGTGTAGTTTTCCGGTGGAACTTTGGTCGGTGTCACCGGACGTATGGGCCGCCTTGCGCGGCTTTTACGTTAACTTTCGTGCGCCATCTGGTCGTATGAGGCACAACGTACAGAGCAGTAATCGCGCTCTTCATGTGTCAGCTGCGCGCCGCGAATCAGCGTCAGCTCGTTTTTTACTTCTTTGCCTTGCTCAATCGTCTTTCCACACAGGTGGTAAGCGCATGTCTTTTGGTTATGCATCCGGATCTCCTTTCTGCGCCAGCAGGTAGCAGAGGCGGCGGATTAAAACCTCAATCCGGTTGAGCGGGACGGCCTGCTGTCGAGCTGGTTTACGTGCGAAATCAATCATTCTCACCCTCGTTTGCCTTATCGCCGGCCAGCGGAACGTTTATCACCTTCTGCGCGTTAACTTTTCCACCTCATTCCGGTCTTCGTATGCCCCGGACGGCTACTTCGTGGGCGTCCTGCCTGGGTGGTTCGTTGTTGCTATGGAATAAGTAAAGCATCATTTTACTTCTTAGTCAACTTATACGGAATTAAAGTGTAAAGCAAAGCTGTACAACAAGCATGTTCATTTTTGAACTATGTTTAGCAGCTCAATATGTATATGATTAAAAAAACATCAGTAAGAGGTGGTTATGGAACGCGATGAGCTGGAAGAAGACCGTGCGGCATTCATTGCGGGTGAGATTGGCGGCGCAGTGGTCGAATTGATAATCGACGGCGTAGTGATCAGCCGCGATGCGATTGTGGATAGCCTAGAGGCTAAGCGCAGGGCAGTGGGAAACGTCATTCACAAAGGTGTATTGCGGGATGCGGCTGCTATGGTGCGGAAAGGGCAATAAAAAACCCGGCGCGAAGGCCGGGTTAAATTGCTTGTCTGGCAAACTTTACTATTGATGCTTCATCTCTATGCTCTATGTGATGGATACCTTTCTCGTCGAATGTGTTACGAATTTCACGCATCGCTTTTACCTCAAGAGCGCTTGGCTGGTAAGGTGCATCTATCGTAAATAACACATTAGAGATAGATAAAATTTTCTCACTGGCGGCGCGTAAAATTTTTGCTGTCCAAGAGTCACAGTGCTCCATCATTTTTTCCGGTTTGTCCTGTGTGAACGCCAGGGGTTTGATTGCACATAAAATCTCTCCCTCTTGACGAGCGACAAATGGTAAAGAGAATCGCGTCAACTCTCCGCCAAGCGTCTCTTTTTTAAACGCATTCTTAAGATCACTGTAATGAGAGAAGCGATGCTTAAGTTCTCTCGTTAGGATGGCCTCACGAGATTCTTTTGTTACTTCTGAATGATTTACAAACTTATTAAAAAGGGTGGCTGTAATTTCCTGAGGGCAATCAGACATCACAACTCTCGCTGGGCTAAAATGAATGATTGATTCCTTTTTACCAATTAAGTAATTGAAAAAGTTTGCTAATTTCTCAGGGGTGGTGAATTTATAACTTTGTTCTTGAGCAAACTTTAACTCTCTTGCAATTGCATCTTTCGCATGAGGAAAAATTATCTCGTCCTGAAAAAAATTTTTTACTCTAGCGTTGTTGCCTTGAGTCAGTTGAAAGTGAAACTGCCCTAACTTCGGAGCACAAAGAACCACACCGACGTTGGCAAACTCTTCGGTTTCTGCATATGGCGCATATCTAATAATGCTGTATAGGCATGGTGTGGTCATTTGATGTTACTCCAAAATTCTCTGTCGCTTACTCTGTTCAGGCAGTTCATTATCTCATTCAACATCAGTTCGCGTTCTTCATCGGATGAAAACCACTCATCAGGAACCTGATTAAACTTCTCCTCAACTGAACCAATAGCACCACTAGCGAGATCCATCAGTTCGGGTTTATCAAGTATGTCGAACACCCACTTTCTTCCGTTTGCAGAATACACATGGACATCATACTCATCATCAGTTGTATCCTGTGCGAATGCCAGATTATGGTCAATCAGGTAATACCTATTATTAACAGCATCGAAAATTATATTTACATTGCCACCGATGTCAGTCAAAGACCTGTCAGCATTGTTTATCCAGCGGTCAAAGAAGAATATTTTCTTTTGATCCTGTATGTTTACAGCACTGCGGGCTTGTTGAATGTTAATGGTTGAGGCATTTTCAACAAAGCGGGTGGCAAATGCTGGGCCTGGTGAAAGCTCGCCGCGCAAATCAGGCATGAATTCGATAATCTCTTGGCCAACATCTACAATGCAAAAATCAGGGCAAGGTAGACCTATCTGTCTGGCTAGGTGTGCAGAAATAAATTCTGCTACAAGCTCTTTTTGCCGGAGTTTTGGCCTGCCCTTAACTATGTAAGCCAGCCCATCTTGGCACGTGCAAAGAAACGGCTGAGTCATACCGTCATTCATGCGTCTAGTATAGGCTGTAACTTGCAGATAGTTATTTTGCAAAACATACTTTCCCTAGAAATAAACACTAAACATTGGTGCTGGAAAACTTTAAAAAAATAACGTGCACAGCTTATCCTTAACCAAACGGCTCTTCAGCCCATCAGCACCCGAATACCTCAGGCTAACCGTACTTCCTGTAGGTCTGTAGCGTATTACTCCGTATCGCCCTTAATCCGCCGCCCCATGTACTTCGCGTACAGCTCGTCAAGTTCCTTCAGGCGCAGCGAGACAATCCGCAACATGTTCTGTTGCTCTTCTTCCGGTAACTGGCGATAGAGCTCAAGCAGGCGCTGTTCGTCAGGTTTAAGTCCGTCTTTCTCTCCGACATCCTCACCAAGCAGCCACGGAACTGATACGCCAGCAGCATC
>NZ_JBEUJO010000025.1:0-7899 GCF_043356435.1 Salmonella sp. SJTUF15591
ACATCGATAATTGATAGCACGCCAGCCCCCGCAAACCTCCGACAAAAACGCCTCAAGATCCCCATAAAATCAGCTTTCCCAAAAACAATACTGTTTGCATGCACAGTAAACCTACGACATCATAAGTCATGGTTTTTGTGTCCACCAGCGCGTCCATATCCTATGATGGACACATTACCTCCCGTTCTGATGGACACACGCAGGGACAAATCATGGCTATTTCAGATAGTTATCTAAAGTCGTGCCTTGGGCGCGAACGAGACAAAGTTGAAGAAAAGGCAGACCGTGATGGTCTGTGGGTACGTATCTCCAAAAAGGGGGCTGTTACTTTTTTCTACCGATTCCGCTTCCTGGGCAAACAGGACAAGATGACGATCGGCAGCTATCCGGAGTTCGGGTTAAAAGCCGCGCGCGATGAAGTCGCTAAGTGGGCCGCCATTCTTGCCCGTGGCGAAAACCCACGGATCAGGCAAAGCCTCGACAAAGCCAAGATTAACAGCCAGTACACCTTCGAAGAGCTGTTTCGCGAATGGCATTCAATGGTGTGCGTTCAGAAAGAAACGGCAGGGCAGATTTTACGTACATTCGAATTGCACGTTTTCCCCAAGCTAGGGAAATACCCTGCACATCAGCTCACGCTGCACAACTGGCTCACCGTCCTGGACAGATTGGCTCAGGCATACAGTGAGATCACCAGGCGCGTAATCAGCAACGGGCGGCAGTGTTATTCTTGGGCGGTAAAACGGCAACTGCTCGAGGTTAACCCGCTATCCGAAATGTCTGGCCGTGATTTCGGCATCCAGAAACAAATGGGCGAGCGAACCCTGGACCGCAAAGAGCTGGCGATAGTCTGGCGAGCCATTGAGGATTCCCGCCTCATTGAGCGCAACAAGATCCTCTATAAATTGTCACTTATATGGGCGTGCAGGGTCGGCGAACTCCGGCAGGCTGAAGTCGCACATTTTGATTTTGAAGAAGGGATCTGGACTGTTCCATGGGAAAACCACAAGACAGGGCGGAAGACAAAAAAACCAATAATTCGACCTATCATTCCGGAAATGCTCCCGCTGATAAAACGGGCCATTGAGCTGGCGCCTGGACGCTTTGTTTTTTCAAAATACGAAGACAAACCGATGAGCGAAGGCTTTCACATGAGCATCAGTAGTAACCTGGTTAAGTTCATGCTGAAGGCTTATAACGAGCAGGTCCCACACTTTACTATTCATGACCTACGCAGAACTGCGCGAACGAATTTCTCAGAGCTAACCGAGCCTCATATCGCCGAGATAATGCTCGGGCACAAACTGCCAGGTGTGTGGTCGGTGTACGACAAGCACACCTATGTTGAGGAAATGAGAGTGGCATATGGTAAGTGGTGGGCCCGACTTATGAGCATCGTCGAGCCCGACATTCTGGAGTTCACGCCGCGTCAGGTCGGGTGAGACGGCCTTTATCATCACGGGTTAGATTCAGGTGAGACATCGGCTTACGGGTTGATCGTGACATCTCTTTAATCTGCCAAGCGGTGACTTTAGTTTTAAGCCATTTGTTGGAGCCACCCATATATGAACAGTCTGGTTCCGGGAATGGGTTGTTGTCGCTTGGTCGTTTTCGGTAACGATCCAGCGTCCTGGAAGAAATCCTTAGCTGACAGCAAATTTCGCTGGTGCTCATCAATTCAAAGTCTCTAATTTTTTTGCTCATCGTTTTCTCCAGTGGCCCCGCAGCGGGCCATCGCTAATATTCAGTTTGCCTGTGCTGGCAGATTTCTAAGTTTCCGGACGCCGATCATTGCGGTGGCTACGTAGCTGGTGGCCCGGTTAACTACTTCAACAGGCACCTTTACGCCATCCACTACAACGGTGTAATTGGTAACGTGCTTTTGTCTGCCGTAATCGCCGAACTTCTCATGATGCGCTGCCAGTGCAACATCACATGCGCGACGACCGACTGGTGATTGCTTGCTTCTGTTAATAAGTTTCATCATCACTAAATCCCCAGTGAGGCGACGATATCGTTCGCTGTTTCTCGGGTACTGCCTTTACTCGATATTGATCTGCGGGCATTGACCCGGTGCAAAGTGAAGCCGTGCCGCTCGTAAAGTTCAATAACGCGTGGTGCGGTAGAATTACTGATAAACACTTTTGCGCCGCGCTGATGGGCTGCCACGCAGCTTTCAGCAAGTGCTACCTGGCTATCCCATGAGAACCCGCCGGAGGCGTAGCTAGTGAAGCCAGCGGTGCCGGGCATTGGCTCGTATGGCGGATCGCAGTAAACGACATCACCATCACCCGCCAGCCTGAGAGTACGTTCGAAACCTGCATTCATAAATACGCACGCGCTGGACTTCTTCCTGAATGCCATGAGCTCTTTTTCCGGGAAGTATGGGGCTTTATATTTTCCCCATCCAACATTGAAAAAACCATCAAGGTTGTAACGCATCAGACCGTTAAAGCAGTGCCTGTTGAGGTAAAGGAATGCGGCCGCTCGCTCTATCGCATTCAGTTGCCAGGCGTTGAATGCTTCACGAATTACTGTGTAGTTTTCGGCATCATTCAGATGCCTGAAAGCCTTCATTGCCTCTGCGATTACCGAATCAGGCACTACGGCCAGCATCTGGTACAGATTGATCAGGTCAGCATTAATGTCAGCCAGCAGGAAGTATTCGTGTTTATCTGAGTTGAGAAACACCGATCCGCCGCCCACAAATGGTTCTATCAGTCGTTTACCAGCCGGGATAAGACGATCCAGTTCCGGCAGCAGCGAATATTTACCGCCTGCCCATTTCAGGAACGGGCGGCGCCAGGTGTGCGGAACACTTTTTTCAACTGGTAGTACTGTCGTTGTTGCGTGCGTCATCGCCACTGCTCCCCGAACGTGAAGCCAATCTCCTTTAGCGCTTCGTCCATCTTTTCGATAAATTCCGGTACCATTTCGTTGAAGAGGGACATGTATTTGTCGTCTCGCTCAACAACCACGTGGTGGATACCTTCTCGTTTCATGCGCGGGTCATAATTCGCGAAATACCATGCATCTCTCCCGGTTACCCACATGCTGAATTGCACCTGGGCCATATAGGCGGATTTGATAGCCTCGAAGCCGCCAAGCCTGAATTTCATAAAGTCGCGAGAGGTGAAAGGGCACTTCAACTCAAGACCGCGGCCATCACTGCACAGGCCGTCAGGAGAAC
The DNA here is from genome assembly GCF_043356435.1 of Salmonella sp. SJTUF15591. Lineage (NCBI taxonomy): Bacteria > Pseudomonadati > Pseudomonadota > Gammaproteobacteria > Enterobacterales > Enterobacteriaceae > Salmonella > Salmonella sp. SJTUF15591. Next base: position 3,191 of record NZ_JBEUJO010000025.1, read on the forward strand.
AGGCGGTACGCATGCCCTCGTCACGGAAAAGGATCGGCGACCCGGTGACCTTCACGTCAGTGGTGAACTCAAACAGGGTGCGAGCATCGTCCTCATACTGTTTCCCCCAGGCCAGCGCCCTGGCGTTAACTTCCGGCGCCACGCCGGTGCAAACTTCAGCAAGAAGGGTGAGAAAGTAGGACATCTTCATATCCGTCCATTTCTTGCCTGAACGTGGTTTTGAAATGACGTTGTGAACTTCGGAAGCAGTGATGACACCGAGGCGTAGACGGTGCCACGCTTCATCACCTTGCTCGATGTTGCTAACGTCAATACCTGTACGAGCCAGGATAATTTCTGGTGTCATGCTTCCACCTTCTGTTCTGCTGCTTTCTGCTTCAGGAATCCGAGGGCTTTCACTGCTTCGATTTGCGTAAGATCTGACGATGCACCAATATCGCGACGGAAGATTTGGGAGCAGAGCGGCAGCAGATCGTCATCCCATGTTTTATTCAGGGTGATCAGCAGATCATTAATTTCCTGCATGGTTTCATCACTAACCGGAGTGATGTCGCGTTCCGGCTGGCGATCTGCGGTATACGTGGTATTTTCGACAATGCGTTCGGCCTCATCCTTGTCGTAGATGCCAGCGAAACCGAAGGCAAGACGGGCGCATTGGATCATTGCTTTGTGTCGCAACATCCGTTTGGGATGTGACTGCCACGGTCCAGTAATCTCACGACCATCACGGGTTTTGAATGGTTCTCGGCGACATTCATCCATCCATTCGGTAACGCAGATCGGATGGTTACGGTCCTTACGGTAAATCCTGCATGTACATGATTCGTTATCCTGCTCAAAATCCATACCGTCAAACTGCTGGTTTTCGTTGATGATACGGGACCAGCCATCAACACCCACCACAGGGACGATCCCGTTCTGCTTATCAGGAAAGGCGTAAATTTCTTTCGTCCACGGATTAAGACCGTACTGGTTGGCGACTATCAGTAGCGCAATAAACTGCGCATCACTGGCGTCACCTTTAAAAGCTGTCTGGCGCAATGTGGTGATCAGTTCCTGCGGATCTACAGAATCCATTCCTACACGTTCAGCCAGTTTTCCTGCCAGTGTTGCGAGTGCTGTGCTCATTTGTCTCATTCCTCTGATTCAATATCAATTTGATGCCGGGAAAACACCTCAACCATGTACCGCACAAACTCCGACGCGCGCTCCTGGAATTCGACATCGTCATCAAATGCCCGGCTGATCGCTTTTTTGTTGGCGCCGTGACGCGGTAGCTCATCCATACACAGCGACTCCAGCATGTGAAGCGACAGTCCTTTCTCCAGGTCGTCAGCCAGCTCGGATTCTTTCTCTTCTCTGTCGATTTGCTGGTAATGCCGGGTCCAGTTCTGAGCCTCGATCCGGTCATAAGTGAGATATGCGTTCATGGCTGAACTCCTGAATTTTGTGTGTAACAATCCTGTCGCTTTAATAGCCGACCATTCGGTTAAATTCGGTTTTGCTGGTGGTGTCAGCCCTGCGATTCGCCGCAGAACGGGCAGAAATTCATTTTTGCGTTAGTTTCCAGGCGATTAAGGTTTTTAGCCATTTCGCCGTTTTTCTTTTTGGCCCGGTATGCCAGTTTGTATTTCAGCATTACAAACAGCTTGCCTTCGGAAAGAGAAAGAACCTGATTATCCCAACCGGTATCAAAAGTGCTTTCGCTTACTTCTGCACCTTCCGGAACCTTTTCTTTCAGTCGTGCTTCGATCTGAGCACCGACCTCATTAATGCAGTTGCACATCCCTTACCCCTCAAAATTTCGCCTCATAACCTGCTGGTGTTTCGTCAGCATGTATGATGCCTTCGACTGGATAGCAGTTAGTGACGCCCATTTGCTCACTCGCTGCCGCTTCACATTGCTGCTGGTTGTCGAAAATACCGACAACAGCATCCTGGTAATCACCGTTCGTCATGGTGATGGTCAGCACTAATGCGTACAGTGCTCCCATCAGTGAGTCCCCGCAGGCACTAGATTTGGTTCAATAGTGCGTGAGGCATAAGGGCGGCGAATGTTGCGCAGGTTGCCCTGTGGTTCGTGCCAGTAGGTGCCATCTCGGTAGTCGAATGAAACCTGCCATGCTGCGCCGGTACGGATGTTTCGCATTGGGACGGCGCGCCCGCTGTTAGGTACTGAGCTGGTGGCTTTCATGACAGCGCCTCCACGAATTCTGCGAAGCTGAGTGCCTCCTCACCATCGGCGAGGCCTTCAAAGTATTCTTCGTATGCTTTTTCCATCTCACCCTCTTTGCCTTATCGCCGGCCAGCGGAACATTGTTTAAACCTTCTGCGCGTTAACTTTTCCACCTCATTCCGGTCTTCGTATGCCCCGGACGGCTACTTCGTGGACGTCCTGCCTGGGTGGTTCGTTGTTGCTATGGAATTATATTAAGCCTTAGACTTAAATAATGTCAAGCTTAAGGCGAATGCATTTGTTAAGTTTTAGACTTATTTTTTGACTGACACGTTGATTTAGGAGATGCTTATGGTTACAAAATCACCAAAAATGGGGTGGTTATGGATCGTGACGAGCTGGAAGAAGACCGTGCAGCATTCATTGCGGGTGAGATTGGCGGCGCAGTGGTCGAATTGATAATCGACGGCGTAGTGATCAGCCGCGATGCGATTGTGGATAGCCTAGAGGCTAAGCGCAGGGCAGTGGGAAACGTCATTCACAAAGGTGTATTGCGGGATGCGGCTGCTATGGTGCGGAAAGGGCAATAAAAAACCCGGCGCGAAGGCCGGGTTAAATTGCTTGTCTGGCAAACTTTACTATTGATGCTTCATCTCTATGCTCTATGTGATGGATACCTTTCTCGTCGAATGTGTTACGAATTTCACGCATCGCTTTTACCTCAAGAGCGCTTGGCTGGTAAGGTGCATCTATCGTAAATAACACATTAGAGATAGATAAAATTTTCTCACTGGCGGCGCGTAAAATTTTTGCTGTCCAAGAGTCACAGTGCTCCATCATTTTTTCCGGTTTGTCCTGTGTGAACGCCAGGGGTTTGATTGCACATAAAATCTCTCCCTCTTGACGAGCGACAAATGGTAAAGAGAATCGCGTCAACTCTCCGCCAAGCGTCTCTTTTTTAAACGCATTCTTAAGATCACTGTAATGAGAGAAGCGATGCTTAAGTTCTCTCGTTAGGATGGCCTCACGAGATTCTTTTGTTACTTCTGAATGATTTACAAACTTATTAAAAAGGGTGGCTGTAATTTCCTGAGGGCAATCAGACATCACAACTCTCGCTGGGCTAAAATGAATGATTGATTCCTTTTTACCAATTAAGTAATTGAAAAAGTTTGCTAATTTCTCAGGGGTGGTGAATTTATAACTTTGTTCTTGAGCAAACTTTAACTCTCTTGCAATTGCATCTTTCGCATGAGGAAAAATTATCTCGTCCTGAAAAAAATTTTTTACTCTAGCGTTGTTGCCTTGAGTCAGTTGAAAGTGAAACTGCCCTAACTTCGGAGCACAAAGAACCACACCGACGTTGGCAAACTCTTCGGTTTCTGCATATGGCGCATATCTAATAATGCTGTATAGGCATGGTGTGGTCATTTGATGTTACTCCAAAATTCTCTGTCGCTTACTCTGTTCAGGCAGTTCATTATCTCATTCAACATCAGTTCGCGTTCTTCATCGGATGAAAACCACTCATCAGGAACCTGATTAAACTTCTCCTCAACTGAACCAATAGCACCACTAGCGAGATCCATCAGTTCGGGTTTATCAAGTATGTCGAACACCCACTTTCTTCCGTTTGCAGAATACACATGGACATCATACTCATCATCAGTTGTATCCTGTGCGAATGCCAGATTATGGTCAATCAGGTAATACCTATTATTAACAGCATCGAAAATTATATTTACATTGCCACCGATGTCAGTCAAAGACCTGTCAGCATTGTTTATCCAGCGGTCAAAGAAGAATATTTTCTTTTGATCCTGTATGTTTACAGCACTGCGGGCTTGTTGAATGTTAATGGTTGAGGCATTTTCAACAAAGCGGGTGGCAAATGCTGGGCCTGGTGAAAGCTCGCCGCGCAAATCAGGCATGAATTCGATAATCTCTTGGCCAACATCTACAATGCAAAAATCAGGGCAAGGTAGACCTATCTGTCTGGCTAGGTGTGCAGAAATAAATTCTGCTACAAGCTCTTTTTGCCGGAGTTTTGGCCTGCCCTTAACTATGTAAGCCAGCCCATCTTGGCACGTGCAAAGAAACGGCTGAGTCATACCGTCATTCATGCGTCTAGTATAGGCTGTAACTTGCAGATAGTTATTTTGCAAAACATACTTTCCCTAGAAATAAACACTAAACATTGGTGCTGGAAAACTTTAAAAAAATAACGTGCACAGCTTATCCTTAACCAAACGGCTCTTCAGCCCATCAGCACCCGAATACCTCAGGCTAACCGTACTTCCTGTAGGTCTGTAGCGTATTACTCCGTATCGCCCTTAATCCGCCGCCCCATGTACTTCGCGTACAGCTCGTCAAGTTCCTTCAGGCGCAGCGAGACAATCCGCAACATGTTCTGTTGCTCTTCTTCCGGTAACTGGCGATAGAGCTCAAGCAGGCGCTGTTCGTCAGGTTTAAGTCCGTCTTTCTCTCCGACATCCTCACCAAGCAGCCACGGAACTGATACGCCAGCAGCATC
>NZ_JBEUJO010000026.1:0-6317 GCF_043356435.1 Salmonella sp. SJTUF15591
CCGCTGTCGCAGTAGGCAAAATCACGAAAATAGTGATGCGCGCTCATTTCCCCGCCATAAATGGCATCCTCCGTACGCATCCGCTCCTTGATAAAGGCATGTCCGGTTTTTGACATCACCGGCGTCCCGCCCGCCGCCGTCACCACTGCCTCCGTGTTCCAGGTCAGGCGCGGGTCGTGGATAATCTTCGCCCCCGGGTGTTTTTCCAGAAACGCTTCCGCCAGCAGCCCGACGATGTAGTACCCCTCGATAAACTGCCCTTTCTCATCGAACAGGAAGCAGCGGTCGAAGTCGCCGTCAAAGGCGATGCCCATGTCCGCCCCGTGTTCAATAACGGCCTTGCGGGTGTCGTCGCGACACTCCGGCAGCAACGGGTTGGGAATGCCGTTCGGGAAGGTGCCGTCCGGGGTGTTGTGGATTTTGATGAACTCCACCGGCGCGCCCAGCGCCTTCAGACGCGCTTCGATGGCGTCAATGACCGGCCCCGCCGCGCCGTTGCCGGAATTCACCACCAGCTTCAGCGGGGTGAGATTGTTAACACTGATATAGCCGAGCAGGTGGCCGATGTAGGCGTCGCGCAGGCTGATTTGTCTGTAGCTGCCGCGCGCGGCCTCGTTCACCGGCGGGAAATCGCCCGCTTCCGCCAGACGCTGAACGTCGCGCAGACCGGTGTCGCCGCTTATCGGGCGGGCGCCCTCGCGCACCAGCTTCATGCCGTTGTAGTCCATCGGGTTATGGCTGGCGGTCACTTCAATACCGCCGTCCACGCCGAGGTGGAAGGTGGCGAAGTAAATCTCTTCGGTGCCGGACATACCGATATCCAGCACGTCGACGCCCGCGTCCTGTAACCCTTTCGCCAGCGCCAGCTTCAGCGCCTCGCTGGTCAGGCGCACGTCGCCGCCCAGCACGATGGTTTTCGGTTTTAAATATTCGCCGTAAGCGCGGCCAATCCGCCACGCGATATCTTCATTGAGCTCTTCGCCCAGCCTGCCGCGAATGTCGTAGGCCTTGAAACAGGTTAATTTTGTCATGTTCTTACCCTTCTTCAGGCAACAGTTAGCCCTGACCGTAAATGGCCAACATCGTTATTGTTGTTCATTGCCGGATGGCGCGTTGCGCTTACCGGGCACCATTGCAGGCGTCAGACCCGCCCGTAACGGTCCTCGAACCGCACCACGTCGTCCTCTTCGAGATACGAGCCGGAACGCACTTCAATTAAATCGAGCGGTATTTTTCCCGGATTTTCCAGGCAGTGGGTCGCCCCCAGCGGAATATAGATGGACTCGTTTTCACCGATCAGCTTAACCTCGCCGTTGATGGTGACTCTGGCGGTCCCCGCCACCACCACCCAGTGCTCGGCGCGGTGATGGTGCATCTGCACCGACAGTCCTTCCCCCGGCTTGACGGTAATACGCTTCACCTGATAGCGCTCGCCCGCGTCGATGGAGTCGTATTTGCCCCACGGACGGTAAACCTCGCGGTGCATGTGGTGCTCATGGCGTCCGTCGGCCTTGATCTTCTCCACCACCTTTTTCACGTCCTGCACCGCGTGGCGATCGGCAATCAGCACGGCGTCTTTGGTCTGCACCACCACCAGATCCTTCACGCCGACGGTGGTCACCAGGCCGGATTCAGCGTAAACGTAGCTGTTTTCCGTTTTATGGCTGATGACGTCGCCGTGGTGGACATTTCCCTCCGGGGTGTGGGCGCTGATTTCCCACAGCGAGGACCACGAGCCGACATCGCTCCAGCCCGCGTCCATTGGCATCACCACCGCGTCCGCCGTCCGCTCCATCACCGCGTAGTCAATGGACTCTTCCGGACAGGCGAGGAAGGCCTCTTCATCCACGCGAATGAAGTCAAGATCCGGATCGACGCCGCGCATCGCCTGTTCACAGGCGGCCAGAATATCGGGGCGGAACTTTTTCAGCTCTTCCAGATAGCGTCCGGCGCGGAACAGAAACATGCCGCTGTTCCAGTAGTAATCGCCGCTGGCGACGTAGGCCTGGGCGGTTTCCAGCCCCGGCTTCTCAACGAACTGCGCCACCTCAAAAGCCACCGCATCCGTCGCGCCCGGCACGACATCACCGCGCCGGATATAGCCATAGCCGGTTTCCGGCAGATCCGGCACGATACCGAAGGTCACCAGTTTGCCCGCGTCGGCACAGGGTATGGCGCCGCGCACCGCGTCGCGGAAGGCCTCTTCATTGGCGATCGCATGATCCGCCGCCAGTACCAGCATCAGCGGATCGCAGTCCGTATGCTGGCGCGTCGCCGCCAGCGCCGCCAGCGCAATCGCCGGCGCGGTATTGCGCCCGGCGGGCTCAAGAATAATGTTCTCCGTCAGCTTATTGAGCTGGCGGAGCTGTTCGGCAACGATAAAACGGTGCTGTTCGTTGCAGATCACCACCGGGCTTTCGCACTCCACGCCGTTCAGACGGCAAATGGTGGTTTGCAGCATGGTGAGATCGCCTTTCAGGCACAGAAACTGTTTTGGATAAAGCACGCGAGAAAGCGGCCACAATCGGCTACCGGAGCCACCGGCCATCACAACCGGGTAAAGTTTTGTCTGACGCATTATCATCCCCGAATATCTGCAATAAATTGGCGTAGCACGTTCTCTTTATTGAGCGTGCGTTCGGCGTATTCACGTGCCGTCATGTTGTTTTTCGGCATGGCGAGCGCCTGGCTAATCCCGTCGACCAGCGCGTCGGTCGATTCCGGTTCCACGCAAACGGCGATGCCCGGATAGCGCGCGCAAAGTTGTCCTAATTCGGTGTGCGGCTCAGCGGTAATCACCGCATTACCGCCGACCGCCAGAATGTTAGTCAGCTTGGAGGGCAGTACCGCATCCGCTGCGCCGCGCTTTTGCACCACCAGATGGCAGTCGCCCATTTTCAGCAGCGCGGGTAAGGCGTCGTAAGGCTGCAGCGGGAGGAATTTAATATTTGCCAGGCCGCGTTCGCGGGCCATGTTCTCCATCCGCGCCTTGCCGCCCCCCTGGCCGACAATCGCGAAAATCAACGGTCGATCGCGTAATCGTTCCGCGGCGTCAATTACCTTTTCCAGCCCTTGTTTTTCGCCGATATTGCCGGAATAAAGCACAATTTTTTTGCCCTCTGGCAAGCCAAGCTGCTGACGCAAAGCCGTCACGTCAGCGTCATTAACGTCCTGAAAGCGCGCCACTTCCGACCAGTTCGGAAAAAAGAGGATTTTTTCCGCCGCGACGCCCTTTTCCCGCGCTTTATTCATCATGGAGCGAGAGATGGTCGAAACATTATCAACGTTACGCAGCGCGCTGCGTTCAAAGGCCGTCGCTAACCGCGCTATGCTGCCGCGCTTGCCTTTTCCCGCCATTCCTAAGCCGAGCATGGCGTCCACTTCGTAATCCTGAATATGCAGTACGGTACGCGCGCCGGAGAGTGTCGCCAGCAGACGCATTCCCGGCGTACAAAAGAGCGTCGGTACAACGCCGATAATCCGATCCGGCTTCCAGCGACGCTGCGCCATCAGTGGGAAAAAACTGCTCAATGCAAAGCTCCCCAGATGAAGTAGTCGTTTTAGGGTGGAGGGCTGTTTCGGCACATACAGCGGGCAGCGCCAGACGGTAGCCTCGCCCTCTTCCCGGCGATAGCGCCAGGCGGAATAGCGCTCACCGACCTTCCACTGCGGGTAGTACGGCGGCGCAGTAATGACCCGCACCTCATGGCCTTCCCGCGCCATCCACGCCACCATTTCGCCGGTATATTTGCCGATACCGGTCAGTTCCGGCGAATAGTTAATGCCATAGACCAGGATCTTCATAGGCCCACCGCCGGCGCGTCAGGAGAGAAGTAGGCCCGACTGTTCTCATGAACATTATCGCTTGCCAGAAGCTGTTCCGGCGTCAGCCAGCGGTAACTGCCATGCTGGGCATCAGGCAGGCGTAAATCGCTCTCCGCCACGCGCAGACGAAAGCCGAGCACGATGTAGTGAGTTGAAAAATCCTCACCGGAAAAGTTGTCGTCATAGAAGTGCTGCCAGACGCCATAAAACGTCCCTGCCGCCAGCGGCAGACGCACGCCCAGTTCCGCCTGCGTCAGGCGTGCAAAGGCGGCCTCCAGCGTTTCGTCTTTGCACACCCGCCCCCCGGCACAAACCAGTAGCCCTGCGCCGGACGGTTGAGACGCTGGCCCAGTAAAATTTCCCCCTGGCCGTTTTCCACAATGAAATCGAGGGAGATGAGGGGCGTGGCCCGCACCACGGCGGCGAAATCTTCCTGACGTAAAAACATTGTCACCCCCGGAACCGTTGCTGATTCTCAAGGAACCACTGGTAAGTACCGGCAAGCCCTGCCTCCAGTGAAATTTCGTGATACCAGCCAAGCTGATGCAGGCGCGTGACGTCGAGCAATTTACGCGGCGTGCCGTCCGGCTTCGCGGCGTCGAACACCACCCGGCCCTGGTAACCCACCACCTTTGCGATAGTCTGCGCCAGTTCGCGGATAGTGCAGTCCACGCCAGTGCCGACGTTAATGTGCGACAGCATCGGGGCAGTGTTCTCCTGCCACACTTCGCGCGCCAGCTCCATCACGTGAATACTGGCCGCCGCCATATCGTCAACGTGCAGAAATTCACGCATCGGCGTGCCGCTGCCCCACACCACCACCTCCGGCGCGTGGCTCTGCGCGGCCTCATGAAAGCGGCGCAGCAGCGCCGGGATCACATGTGAATTGTCCGGATGGAAATTGTCATGCGGGCCGTACAGGTTGGTCGGCATCACCGAACGGTAGTCGCGACCGTACTGCCGGTTGTAGGACTCGCACAGTTTAATCCCGGCGATCTTGGCGATGGCATACGGCTCGTTGGTCGGCTCCAGCGTCCCCTGCAGCAGCTCGCTTTCCGCCATCGGCTGCCTTGCCAGTTTCGGATAGATACAGGACGAACCGAGAAACAGCAGTTTGTTCACGTTGTGCAGGTGCGCGGCGTGAATAATGTTGCTCTCTATCATCATGTTTTCATAAATAAAATCCGCCGGATACGTGTTGTTGGCGACAATGCCGCCCACTTTCGCCGCCGCCAGATAAACCTGGTCGATACCCGCCCCGGCAAAGAACGCCTGTACCGCGCGCCCGTCGAGCAGATCCAGCTCATCGCGGGTGCGCAGCACCAGCTCCACGTCGCCGCGCTGCGCAAGCTGCCGTACAATCGCGGAGCCCACCATCCCGCGATGGCCCGCCACAAAAATTCGTTGCTTGGTCATGGTCATTCCAAAGATAAATTTACATCGAATCCGTGAGATTTCAGCAGTGAGTGTTTTTTCGCGGCCTCCAGATCGTTCGCCACCATCTCGGAGACCATCTCCGACAGGGTGATTTCCGGTTTCCAGCCCAGTTTCTCATGCGCTTTGGACGGGTCGCCCAGCAGGGTTTCCACTTCCGCCGGACGGAAATAACGCGGATCAACGGCCACAATCACATCCCCCGGTTTCACGCCCGGCGCATCGTGTCCGGTAACGGATACCACGATCCCTTTCTCATTAATGCCTTCGCCTTCAAAGCGCAGTTTTATCCCCAGTTGCGCCGCCGCCAGCTCCACAAACTGGCGTACGGAATACTGCACGCCGGTGGCAATCACGAAATCTTCCGGCTGCTCCTGCTGTAACATCATCCACTGCATCCGCACGTAATCTTTCGCATGGCCCCAGTCGCGCAGCGAGTCCATGTTGCCGAGATACAGGCAGGACTCCAGTCCCTGGGCGATATTGGCGATGGCGCGGGTGATCTTACGGGTGACGAAGGTTTCGCCGCGACGCGGGGACTCGTGGTTAAACAGAATGCCGTTACAGGCGTAAATACCGTAGGATTCACGGTAGTTGACGGTGATCCAGTAGGCGTACAGTTTCGCCACCGCATAGGGGGAACGCGGGTAGAACGGCGTGGTCTCTTTCTGCGGGATCTCCTGCACCAGCCCGTACAGTTCAGAGGTGGAGGCCTGGTAGAACCGCGTTTTCTTTTCAAGACCGAGGAAGCGGATCGCCTCCAGCAGGCGCAGCGTGCCCATCGCATCCACATCGGCCGTATATTCCGGCGACTCAAACGACACCGCCACATGGCTCATCGCGCCCAGGTTGTAGACCTCATCCGGCTGCACTTCCTGTAAAATGCGGGTCAGGTTGGAGGCGTCGGTCAGGTCGCCATAATGCAGATGAAATTTCGGGTTGCAACTGTGCGGGTCCTGATAAATATGGTCCACGCGCTCGGTATTAAACGATGACGCGCGGCGCTTGATACCATGCACCTCATACCCTTTTTCCAGCAGAAATTCTGCCAGGTAAGA
>NZ_JBEUJO010000027.1:0-6301 GCF_043356435.1 Salmonella sp. SJTUF15591
CCGGGTTGCGGACAGTGTCTGGTGGGTAGTTTGACTGGGGCGGTCTCCTCCTAAAGAGTAACGGAGGAGCACGAAGGTTGGCTAATCCTGGTCGGACATCAGGAGGTTAGTGCAATGGCATAAGCCAGCTTGACTGCGAGCGTGACGGCGCGAGCAGGTGCGAAAGCAGGTCATAGTGATCCGGTGGTTCTGAATGGAAGGGCCATCGCTCAACGGATAAAAGGTACTCCGGGGATAACAGGCTGATACCGCCCAAGAGTTCATATCGACGGCGGTGTTTGGCACCTCGATGTCGGCTCATCACATCCTGGGGCTGAAGTAGGTCCCAAGGGTATGGCTGTTCGCCATTTAAAGTGGTACGCGAGCTGGGTTTAGAACGTCGTGAGACAGTTCGGTCCCTATCTGCCGTGGGCGCTGGAGAACTGAGGGGGGCTGCTCCTAGTACGAGAGGACCGGAGTGGACGCATCACTGGTGTTCGGGTTGTCATGCCAATGGCACTGCCCGGTAGCTAAATGCGGAAGAGATAAGTGCTGAAAGCATCTAAGCACGAAACTTGCCCCGAGATGAGTTCTCCCTGAGACTTAGAGTCTCCTGAAGGAACGTTGAAGACGACGACGTTGATAGGCCGGGTGTGTAAGCGCAGCGATGCGTTGAGCTAACCGGTACTAATGAACCGTGAGGCTTAACCTTACAACGCCGAAGATGTTTTGGCGGATTGAGAAGACAACAATTTTCAGCTCAGATTCAGAGTCCGAAGGATTTTACGCTGAGACAAGGCGGCAAACGCAGCGACGGAAGGAGCATACAGAAGTATGTGACTGACGCTCGCAAGAGCAGCCAACGCCGTATCAGTGTAAAAGACACAGGACAGAGCACAAAGAATTTGCCTGGCGGCACTAGCGCGGTGGTCCCACCTGACCCCATGCCGAACTCAGAAGTGAAACGCCGTAGCGCCGATGGTAGTGTGGGGTCTCCCCATGCGAGAGTAGGGAACTGCCAGGCATCAAATAAAACGAAGGGCCCTGTCGGAAGACAGGGCCTTTTGTTTTATCTGTGGTCTGTCGGATGGCGGCTCCGCCTTATCCAGCCTACAGGGACGCGCCGATCCACCCTCAATATAACCACAAGCCTTCCCAACACAGATACGGTAAACTATTGCCGATTGAGTATCAGGAAAGCAGCCATGACCCACTCCCTAAAACCCTGGAATACCTTCGGCATTGATCATTGTGCAAAGCACATCGTATGCGCTGAAAACGAACAACAACTACTGAGCGCCTGGCAGCAAGCAACTCGTGAGGGACTGCCGGTTATGATCCTGGGTGAAGGAAGCAATGTCCTGTTTCTGGAAAATTACGCCGGCACCGTGATCCTTAACCGCCTGAAAGGCATTGAGGTGAATGAAACCGCGGACGCCTGGCACCTACACGTCGGCGCAGGCGAAAACTGGCATCAACTGGTTCGCTACGCGCTGGACAACAACATGCCCGGCCTGGAGAATCTGGCGCTCATCCCTGGCTGCGTTGGTTCCTCGCCTATACAGAATATTGGCGCGTATGGCGTAGAACTACAGCGCGTCTGCGACTACGTTGACTGCGTTGAACTGGAAACGGGAAAACGTCTGCGTTTGTCCGCGGCGGAATGCCGTTTCGGCTATCGTGACAGCATCTTCAAAAATGAATATCAGGATCGCGTTGCGATCGTCGCGGTGGGTCTGCGTTTGTCAAAGCAATGGCAGCCGGTGTTGACCTATGGTGATCTTACTCGTCTGGACCCGAAAACGGTCACCGCGCAACAGGTGTTTGATGCTGTATGCCATATGCGCACCACAAAATTGCCGGATCCTAAAGTGAATGGCAATGCGGGCAGCTTTTTTAAAAATCCCGTTGTCGCAGCCGATATCGCTATGGAACTGTTAGAACGATTCCCCAACGCGCCGCACTACCCTCAGGCAGACGGCTCAGTGAAGCTGGCGGCAGGCTGGCTGATAGATCAATGTCAGTTGAAAGGCGTCACCATTGGCGGCGCTGCGGTGCATCGCCAACAGGCGCTGGTATTGATTAATGCGAATGATGCGACAAGTAAAGATGTGGTGGCGCTGGCGCATCATGTCCGGCAAAAAGTGGGTGAAAAATTTAATGTCTGGCTGGAGCCTGAGGTTCGCTTTATTGGTCAGTTCGGAGAGGTGAACGCAGTGGAGAGCATTGCATGAAAGATACTACCGTTCCCCTGACGCTGATCTCACTACTTGCCGACGGAGAGTTTCACTCAGGCGAGCAGTTGGGTGAACGGCTGGGAATGAGCCGCGCGGCGATTAATAAACATATCCAGACATTACGCGACTGGGGAGTAGATGTATTTACCGTTCCCGGGAAAGGATATAGCTTACCGGAACCCATCCAGTTACTGGATGCTGACCGTATACATAGCCAACTGGATAGCGGAAACGTGGCGGTATTGCCCGTTATCGATTCAACCAATCAGTATTTACTTGATCGAATTGGTGAGCTGCGCTCAGGCGATGCCTGTGTAGCAGAATACCAACAGGCAGGGCGTGGTCGTCGCGGGCGTAAATGGTTCTCACCGTTTGGCGCGAATCTATATCTTTCAATGTACTGGCGTCTGGAGCAGGGGCCTGCGGCGGCAATAGGCTTGAGTCTGGTCATTGGAATTGTGATGGCGGAAGTGCTGCGTGAACTGGGCGCAGATAAAGTTCGCGTGAAGTGGCCTAACGACCTTTACCTGCTGGATCGCAAACTGGCGGGTATTCTGGTCGAGTTAACCGGTAAAACGGGCGATGCCGCACAAATAGTGATTGGCGCTGGTATTAACATGGCAATGCGTCGCGTAGAAGAGGACGTGATAAATCAGGGATGGATCACACTACAAGAGGCCGGAATTACGCTCGACCGCAATATGCTGGCCGCAAAGCTGATTTATAAGCTACGTGCTGCGCTTGAGCTTTTTGAGCAAGAAGGTCTTTCTCCTTATCTTTCGCGCTGGAAAAAACTGGATAATTTTATTGATCGCCCGGTAAAACTAATTATTGGCGACAAAGAAATATTTGGTATTTCTCGCGGCATTGATACTCAGGGCGCATTATTGCTTGAACAGGATGGTGTGATTAAACCCTGGATGGGCGGAGAAATATCGCTGCGAAGCGCCGAATAGTAAAAAGGGGGAGTCGGTACTCCCCTTTTTTCTGTTATTTCCGCAACCTTACCTGTTCCACCGCATGGTTAGCGCTCTTGGTCATAATAAGGCTGGCACGTTCTCGCGTGGGTAAGATATTTTGCTTTAAATTCAACCAGTTAATTTCTTTCCAAAGCGAGGCTGCTGTATTAACAGCTTCTTCTTTAGATAATTTCGCATAATTGTGGAAATAAGAGTCAGGATCGGTAAACGCCCCTTCGCGGAATTTCAGGAAGCGATTGATATACCACGTCTGAAGAAGTTCTTCTGGCGCATCAACGTAAATAGAGAAATCAACGAAATCAGAGACAAATACATGGTGCGGATCGTGAGGATAATCCATACCGCTTTGTAAAACATTCAAACCTTCAAGAATCAATATATCAGGCTGAGCGACGGTTTTATCCCCTTCAGGAATAACATCGTAAATCAAATGAGAATAGACTGGCGCCGTCACGTTCGGTACGCCCGACTTGAGGTCAGAAACGAATTTCACCAGTCGGTGCATATCATACGATTCGGGGAACCCCTTTTTCTTCATTAACCCGCGTTCTTTCAACACCTGGTTTGGGTGGAGGAAGCCGTCTGTGGTAATCAATTCAACACGGCGGTGTTCCGGCCAGCGACTCAGCAACGCTTGCAGAACGCGTGCTGTCGTGCTTTTACCCACTGCGACGCTGCCCGCGATACTGATGATGTAAGGGATTCGCTGGCCGTTAGTGCCCAGAAACTGTTCCAGGACAGCCTGACGACGCAGATTTGAACTGATATAGAAATTTAGCAAACGGGAGAGAGGTAAATATATTTCTGCAACTTCTTCCAGCGATAAATCTTCATTAATGCCTTTTAACTGCGCGATCTCATCCTCGGTCAGGGTCATCGGCACAGAATCGCGAAGCGCAGCCCACTGGCTGCGATCAAACTGTAGGTAAGGCGTCATTAACGATTGCTCTTTTATACTCATAAGCATGTTTCTGGCTGCTATTGCTACATCAGTTCAGCGATGAACGAGGGCCATCCCTGACATGCAACGGCACGTCACATTTAAGTTAATTTGGACAATGGGCAGGAGGGTAACACCAGATGGGGAGGAATAATAAGAAAAAATCTCGCTGTGAAAGCTATCCCTGAGAAGCAATGTGACGAATATACCAGATACAGAAGATTGCTTTCTATCGACGGAGCGTTGAAATGCCGCGTCGTATCCTGGTCAGACGGTCGGTAAAATGCCGAAAATTTATGCTCTCTTGTTTGAAATTAGAGCATTTTTGTCTCTTATAGCGCAAAATGTGAGCGATAGAACATTTTATGCAATTTTTTAGTTGCATGAGCACGCAGGTCTCCATAGAATGCGCGCTACTTGATGCCGACTTAGCTCAGTAGGTAGAGCAACTGACTTGTAATCAGTAGGTCACCAGTTCGATTCCGGTAGTCGGCACCATCAAGTTCGGTGGGGTTCCCGAGCGGCCAAAGGGAGCAGACTGTAAATCTGCCGTCACAGACTTCGAAGGTTCGAATCCTTCCCCCACCACCATTTTCGGCCGCGCGATGGCGCAGCCCGAGACGATAAGTTCGCTTACCGGCTCGAATAAAGAGAGTTTCTCTCGATATTCAGTGCAGAATGAAAATCAGGTAGCCGAGTTCCAGGATGCGGGCATCGTATAATGGCTATTACCTCAGCCTTCCAAGCTGATGATGCGGGTTCGATTCCCGCTGCCCGCTCCAAGATGTGCTGATATAGCTCAGTTGGTAGAGCGCACCCTTGGTAAGGGTGAGGTCGGCAGTTCGAATCTGCCTATCAGCACCACTTCTTTTCTCCTTCCTGTTTTTCTCTTCTGTTTATTAGCATTCAACAAGTCGGGCGTGTTGCCTGGTTGATGTGGTGATATCACCGATTTATCCGTGTCTTAGAGGGACAATCGATGTCTAAAGAAAAGTTTGAACGTACAAAACCGCACGTTAACGTCGGTACTATCGGCCACGTTGACCATGGTAAAACAACGCTGACCGCTGCCATTACTACCGTACTGGCTAAAACCTACGGCGGTGCCGCCCGCGCATTCGACCAGATCGATAACGCGCCGGAAGAAAAAGCGCGTGGTATCACCATCAACACTTCTCACGTTGAATACGATACCCCGACCCGCCACTACGCACACGTAGACTGCCCGGGGCACGCCGACTATGTTAAAAACATGATCACCGGTGCTGCTCAGATGGACGGCGCGATCCTGGTTGTTGCTGCGACTGACGGCCCGATGCCGCAGACCCGTGAGCACATCCTGCTGGGTCGTCAGGTAGGCGTTCCGTACATCATCGTGTTCCTGAACAAATGCGACATGGTTGATGACGAAGAGCTGCTGGAACTGGTTGAAATGGAAGTTCGTGAACTTCTGTCTCAGTACGACTTCCCGGGCGACGACACTCCGATCGTTCGTGGTTCTGCTCTGAAAGCGCTGGAAGGCGACGCAGAGTGGGAAGCGAAAATCATCGAACTGGCTGGCTTCCTGGATTCTTACATTCCGGAACCAGAGCGTGCGATTGACAAGCCGTTCCTGCTGCCGATCGAAGACGTATTCTCCATCTCCGGTCGTGGTACCGTTGTTACCGGTCGTGTAGAACGCGGTATCATCAAAGTGGGCGAAGAAGTTGAAATCGTTGGTATCAAAGAGACTCAGAAGTCTACCTGTACTGGCGTTGAAATGTTCCGCAAACTGCTGGACGAAGGCCGTGCCGGTGAGAACGTAGGTGTTCTGCTGCGTGGTATCAAACGTGAAGAAATCGAACGTGGTCAGGTACTGGCTAAGCCGGGCACCATCAAGCCGCACACCAAGTTCGAATCTGAAGTGTACATTCTGTCCAAAGATGAAGGCGGCCGTCATACTCCGTTCTTCAAAGGCTACCGTCCGCAGTTCTACTTCCGTACTACTGACGTGACTGGCACCATCGAACTGCCGGAAGGCGTAGAGATGGTAATGCCGGGCGACAACATCAAAATGGTTGTTACCCTGATCCACCCGATCGCGATGGACGACGGTCTGCGTTTCGCAATCCGTGAAGGCGGCCGTACCGTTGGCGCGGGCGTTGTTGCTAAAGTTCTCGGCTAAT
>NZ_JBEUJO010000028.1:0-5019 GCF_043356435.1 Salmonella sp. SJTUF15591
TCTTACCTGGCAGAATTTCTGCTGGAAAAAGGGTATGAGGTGCATGGTATCAAGCGCCGCGCGTCATCGTTTAATACCGAGCGCGTGGACCATATTTATCAGGACCCGCACAGTTGCAACCCGAAATTTCATCTGCATTATGGCGACCTGACCGACGCCTCCAACCTGACCCGCATTTTACAGGAAGTGCAGCCGGATGAGGTCTACAACCTGGGCGCGATGAGCCATGTGGCGGTGTCGTTTGAGTCGCCGGAATATACGGCCGATGTGGATGCGATGGGCACGCTGCGCCTGCTGGAGGCGATCCGCTTCCTCGGTCTTGAAAAGAAAACGCGGTTCTACCAGGCCTCCACCTCTGAACTGTACGGGCTGGTGCAGGAGATCCCGCAGAAAGAGACCACGCCGTTCTACCCGCGTTCCCCCTATGCGGTGGCGAAACTGTACGCCTACTGGATCACCGTCAACTACCGTGAATCCTACGGTATTTACGCCTGTAACGGCATTCTGTTTAACCACGAGTCCCCGCGTCGCGGCGAAACCTTCGTCACCCGTAAGATCACCCGCGCCATCGCCAATATCGCCCAGGGACTGGAGTCCTGCCTGTATCTCGGCAACATGGACTCGCTGCGCGACTGGGGCCATGCGAAAGATTACGTGCGGATGCAGTGGATGATGTTACAGCAGGAGCAGCCGGAAGATTTCGTGATTGCCACCGGCGTGCAGTATTCCGTACGCCAGTTTGTGGAGCTGGCGGCGGCGCAACTGGGGATAAAACTGCGCTTTGAAGGCGAAGGCATTAATGAGAAAGGGATCGTGGTATCCGTTACCGGACACGATGCGCCGGGCGTGAAACCGGGGGATGTGATTGTGGCCGTTGATCCGCGTTATTTCCGTCCGGCGGAAGTGGAAACCCTGCTGGGCGACCCGTCCAAAGCGCATGAGAAACTGGGCTGGAAACCGGAAATCACCCTGTCGGAGATGGTCTCCGAGATGGTGGCGAACGATCTGGAGGCCGCGAAAAAACACTCACTGCTGAAATCTCACGGATTCGATGTAAATTTATCTTTGGAATGACCATGACCAAGCAACGAATTTTTGTGGCGGGCCATCGCGGGATGGTGGGCTCCGCGATTGTACGGCAGCTTGCGCAGCGCGGCGACGTGGAGCTGGTGCTGCGCACCCGCGATGAGCTGGATCTGCTCGACGGGCGCGCGGTACAGGCGTTCTTTGCCGGGGCGGGTATCGACCAGGTTTATCTGGCGGCGGCGAAAGTGGGCGGCATTGTCGCCAACAACACGTATCCGGCGGATTTTATTTATGAAAACATGATGATAGAGAGCAACATTATTCACGCCGCGCACCTGCACAACGTGAACAAACTGCTGTTTCTCGGTTCGTCCTGTATCTATCCGAAACTGGCAAGGCAGCCGATGGCGGAAAGCGAGCTGCTGCAGGGGACGCTGGAGCCGACCAACGAGCCGTATGCCATCGCCAAGATCGCCGGGATTAAACTGTGCGAGTCCTACAACCGGCAGTACGGTCGCGACTACCGTTCGGTGATGCCGACCAACCTGTACGGCCCGCATGACAATTTCCATCCGGACAATTCACATGTGATCCCGGCGCTGCTGCGCCGCTTTCATGAGGCCGCGCAGAGCCACGCGCCGGAGGTGGTGGTGTGGGGCAGCGGCACGCCGATGCGTGAATTTCTGCACGTTGACGATATGGCGGCGGCCAGTATTCACGTGATGGAGCTGGCGCGCGAAGTGTGGCAGGAGAACACTGCCCCGATGCTGTCGCACATTAACGTCGGCACTGGCGTGGACTGCACTATCCGCGAACTGGCGCAGACTATCGCAAAGGTGGTGGGTTACCAGGGCCGGGTGGTGTTCGACGCCGCGAAGCCGGACGGCACGCCGCGTAAATTGCTCGACGTCACGCGCCTGCATCAGCTTGGCTGGTATCACGAAATTTCACTGGAGGCAGGGCTTGCCGGTACTTACCAGTGGTTCCTTGAGAATCAGCAACGGTTCCGGGGGTGACAATGTTTTTACGTCAGGAAGATTTCGCCGCCGTGGTGCGGGCCACGCCCCTCATCTCCCTCGATTTCATTGTGGAAAACGGCCAGGGGGAAATTTTACTGGGCCAGCGTCTCAACCGTCCGGCGCAGGGCTACTGGTTTGTGCCGGGGGGCGGGTGTGCAAAGACGAAACGCTGGAGGCCGCCTTTGCACGCCTGACGCAGGCGGAACTGGGCGTGCGTCTGCCGCTGGCGGCAGGGACGTTTTATGGCGTCTGGCAGCACTTCTATGACGACAACTTTTCCGGTGAGGATTTTTCAACTCATTACATCGTGCTCGGCTTTCGTCTGCGCGTGGCGGAGAGCGATTTACGCCTGCCTGACACCCAGCATGGCAGTTACCGCTGGCTGACGCCGGAACAGCTTCTGGCAGGCGAGAACGTCCACGAGAATAGTCGAGCTTATTTTCAAAATGAACCCCATTCTGTCATTGGTTTAGACAAAAAGGACGTCAAGTATGTCTGATGTACCCTTAATTGCTGTTGTAATGGCTGGTGGTACAGGGAGCCGTCTTTGGCCTCTATCTCGAGAACTTTACCCAAAACAATTTTTACAACTTTCTGGAAAAAATTCCTTATTACAGACAACCCTGCTTCGGTTGTCGGCACTTGCATGTAATGAACCATTGGTTATAACAAACGAGCAGCACCGTTTTATTGTTGCGGAGCAGTTACGGCAAATAGATCAACTACATAATAATATCATTCTTGAACCGTATGGGAGAAATACAGCTCCAGCGATTGCTCTTGCTGCATTATCAGCGCTTAGACGTAAGGAGCAGGAGGATCCTTTACTTTTAGTTCTTGCAGCCGATCATATTATCGCTAAAGAAGAAGTTTTCTGTAATGCCGTTAAGAAAGCAGTCCCCATTGCCGAAAACGGCAATATTGTTACATTTGGTATCATACCTGAATATGCTGAGACTGGTTATGGCTATATAGAGCGTGGTGTGCCTTTCTCTGTAAATGCAAATTCAACTGAAACAGATTTTTATCATGTGAAAAAATTTGTTGAAAAGCCGGATAGATTAAAAGCAGAGAAATATATTTCAACAGGGGATTATTTCTGGAATAGCGGCATATTTATGTTTAAAGCCACTGTTTATCTGAATGAGTTAAAAAAATTCAGACCAGATATTTATAGCGTTTGTGAGCAGGTGCTTTCTTCTTCATATCGCGATCTTGATTTTATTCGCCTTCCAGAAACTTTATTTAAAGATTGTCCTGCAGAATCTATTGATTTTGCTGTTATGGAAAAAACGGAGCGTTGCATTGTCTGCCCGATTGATATTGGTTGGAGTGATGTTGGTTCTTGGCAGTCTTTATGGGATATCAGCGAAAAAACAGATGAGGGAGATGTTTGTAAGGGCGACATTCTGACATACAACACTAAAAATAACTACATATACTCAGAGTCAGCATTGGTTGCTGCTGTAGGTGTTGAAGATATTGTTATTGTACAAACAAAAGATGCCATACTTGTTTCTAAAAAATCTGATGTCCAGGATGTAAAAAAGATCGTTGAGATGCTAAAGGCTCAAGAGCGTACAGAGTATATTGTCCATCGTGAGGTTTTTCGTCCATGGGGTAAATTCGACTCAATAGATCAGGGTGAGCGATATAAAGTTAAGAAGATCATTGTCAAACCAGGAGAAGGGCTTTCCTTGCGTATGCATCATCATCGTTCAGAACACTGGATTGTACTTTCTGGTACGGCTAAAGTCACCCTGGATGATAAAACGATGCTAGTGACTGCCAATGAGTCGATTTATATTCCATTGGGTGCAACGTATAGTCTGGAGAATCCAGGTGTTATTCCTCTTAATCTTATAGAAGTCAGTTCAGGAGATTATTTGGGAGAAGATGATATTGTTCGGCAGAAAGAACGTTACAAAAAAGATAATTGAATCATGAATAAATTAACCTGTTTCAAGGCCTACGACATTCGCGGCAGGCTGGGCGAAGAGCTCAATGAAGATATCGCGTGGCGGATTGGCCGCGCTTACGGCGAATATTTAAAACCGAAAACCATCGTGCTGGGCGGCGACGTGCGCCTGACCAGCGAGGCGCTGAAGCTGGCGCTGGCGAAAGGGTTACAGGACGCGGGCGTCGACGTGCTGGATATCGGTATGTCCGGCACCGAAGAGATTTACTTCGCCACCTTCCACCTCGGCGTGGACGGCGGTATTGAAGTGACCGCCAGCCATAACCCGATGGACTACAACGGCATGAAGCTGGTGCGCGAGGGCGCCCGCCCGATAAGCGGCGACACCGGTCTGCGCGACGTTCAGCGTCTGGCGGAAGCGGGCGATTTCCCGCCGGTGAACGAGGCCGCGCGCGGCAGCTACAGACAAATCAGCCTGCGCGACGCCTACATCGGCCACCTGCTCGGCTATATCAGTGTTAACAATCTCACCCCGCTGAAGCTGGTGGTGAATTCCGGCAACGGCGCGGCGGGGCCGGTCATTGACGCCATCGAAGCGCGTCTGAAGGCGCTGGGCGCGCCGGTGGAGTTCATCAAAATCCACAACACCCCGGACGGCACCTTCCCGAACGGCATTCCCAACCCGTTGCTGCCGGAGTGTCGCGACGACACCCGCAAGGCCGTTATTGAACACGGGGCGGACATGGGCATCGCCTTTGACGGCGACTTCGACCGCTGCTTCCTGTTCGATGAGAAAGGGCAGTTTATCGAGGGGTACTACATCGTCGGGCTGCTGGCGGAAGCGTTTCTGGAAAAACACCCGGGGGCGAAGATTATCCACGACCCGCGCCTGACCTGGAACACGGAGGCAGTGGTGACGGCGGCGGGCGGGACGCCGGTGATGTCAAAAACCGGACATGCCTTTATCAAGGAGCGGATGCGTACGGAGGATGCCATTTATGGCGGGGAAATGAGCGCGCATCACTATTTTCGTGATTTTGCCTACTGCGACAGCGG
>NZ_JBEUJO010000029.1:0-3091 GCF_043356435.1 Salmonella sp. SJTUF15591
GCTCAAGTCAGAGGTGGCGAAACCCGACAGGACTATAAAGATACCAGGCGTTTCCCCCTGGAAGCTCCCTCGTGCGCTCTCCTGTTCCGACCCTGCCGCTTACCGGATACCTGTCCGCCTTTCTCCCTTCGGGAAGCGTGGCGCTTTCTCATAGCTCACGCTGTAGGTATCTCGGCCCGGTGTAGGTCGTTCGCTCCAAGCTGGGCTGTGTGCACGAACCCCCCGTTCAGCCCGACCACTGCGCCTTATCCGGTAACTATCGTCTTGAGTCCAACCCGGTAAGACATGCAAAAGCACCACTGGCAGCAGCCATTGGTAACCGAGTTAGCAGAGCGAGATTTGTCCAGATGCTTACAGAGTTCTTGAAGTGATGGCCTGACTACGGCTACACTAGAAGGACAGTATTTGGTATCTGCGCTCTGCTGAAGCCAGTTACCCGGTTAGACAATCTGCCAGGATTAGCTAACCTTCGAAAAACCACCTGCCAGGGTGGTTTTTTCGTTTAAGATACTCACAACACGTTAATTTCGCAATACTTCAATTAATACCAATGCAAAATAGGAAAGAAAAAATGGAAAACAAGGCCGTCACAATATCAACACAGCTAGCAATATTTATTGACAGCACCATAGCTAGACCAGATCTTCTCTTTAATAGCCTAAACTCAGAAATTGGCGAAGTTATAGACGCAATGCCACAGACGATTCCCCTGCCTGCAGATGCACCTGCAGATATCCCTCGCGTTATTGGCACATCGTCCTTTGGCAAGTTCAACTTAAACATATCACTAAACAGAATAGATTTTGTAGAAAAATACACCCCTACTGAGGAGATCGAAAAATCAGTAACGGAATTCAAATTAAAGTGCAATACGCTAATAGCAACAATATTCCAAAAATATGGAGTCGTAAGAATCGGCCTAGTTGGTAACTATTACATCCCACATAAAAACCCATCTCAACTAATAGCTGATCTGTATTTAAACGAAAACAAAAGAAATTTAGATGAAATAACAATAAGAATAAATAACCGCGATACATTCAAAAATATACAAATAAACAATGTCATCAATTTAAGCCAAGGACAAGTAACCGCACAGAACTACAATGGAAATGCGGTGATAGTTCAACTTGACTACAACTCAACCGATAATAACACACCACTTGAAGAAGGGTTAACCTTAGCCCTATTTAAAGAAAAATCCATTGCTTATAACTCCAAGCATGTTGAGGATGTGAGTGGATTATGAAATTTTTCAAACCAAAAACAGATGCGATTGAATACATTCGTGTAGAACCATCATTCTCAAAAACAAGTAGCAATATAAATAATGCGAAATCAGGAAGTGACACAAACTCACAGCCTGGATTCATTTTAAGATCTCAAATAGAGGAAATGATAAAAAACCACAGACCGAAAACAGAAAAAGAAATAAAGGCTGAAAGCGAAGGTCTTATAAGGCTTTGCTCCATGGCCTTTATATTTTTAATAGTTTTATCAATTTTTATGTTAATCGTTTATTTCGGAATAAAAGATAGAGAACTACCAGATTTTGCAAATAACCTGATGGCACTAATGACAACATTAGTTGGAGCGATAGGTGGTTTTATATATGGAACAAAAAAATAACACAGACAAAAACACAAATAAAAAAAACAAATAACACACAAGCACACCAGCCCCATACTTCGGGGCTTTTACAACCATTACCTGACACCATTTACCATAACGTCGCATTACGCGCACCGCCAAAACGCGCTGAACGCGATTCTGCCGCAAATACCGCAAAAAGAGATGTTTTCCCCGGGGTAAACCGGAAAAATGCGTCAGGATCGCTTTCAGCTCACTGCATAGCTATGCATGAAAGTGAATGGCGATCGGTTTGGGAGCTTACGGCGTTCATACCGTCTGTTTTCGACAGTTTCTCTCCGGGAAGCTAATCTGCCATAAGCCTGGATAACAGCGCACGGTGATACTCCGTAATAGCGATCAGCACCTCCGCATACTCTCTGTCCCCGACACGCTTACCGTCGATAAAGAGTTTTTTCTGCAACGCCCCCAGTCGCATGACTTCTTTCAGCACCCGGTCATCAGTCAGTGAATTAACTTTCTTACCGAGAGCTGCCGCCCGTAAAAAACCAGAAACGGTCTTGCCGCATTCAGCAGCCCTTTTTCTGATTTCCTGGTCTTCTTCTGCCGTCAGACGAACAGGGCGACTGATAGCCCGCCTGCGCGTATTACTTCCACTTCGTTTTGTCATAAAACATGGCTCCGTATCTGACATGGGGTGTCGGGGCGAAGCCCTGACCAGGGTAATTGTAATAGCGTGCATGTATGCGCGGTATAACAATTGCACATCCTGTCCTGTCTGCAAGTTCGAATTACCAACAAAGCACTGCTGTTTTTTGGCAGTGACAGTGTTGTCTGACTGAAATGTCCGTCGGCAGAATACCGGCGGTAAGACGGTCCAAAAGTGGTACGCGATATAATCACACAACGCAGATGACAGACAGAACGGAGAAAACGAAAAGATGAACAAGCAGCAGCAAGCCGTACTCAACATGGCGGGATTCATAAAAAGTCAGAGCCTGACGCTGCTCGAAAAACTGGACGCACTCGATGCTGACGAGCAGGCCACCATGTGTGAGAAGCTGCACGAACTCGCAGAAGAACTCCAGAACAGCATACAGACACGCTTTGAAGTAGAAAATAGCACAGAGATATAACGCTCAGGGCAGGATGCCGAACGGCACAACAGAGCGTAAGGAGAAAATGTCACATAAGGCGCTCTTCCGCTTCCTCGCTCACTGACTCGCTACGCTCGGTCGTTCGGCTGCGGCGAGCGGTATCAGCTCACTCAAAGGCGGTAATACGGTTATCCACAGAATCAGGGGATAACGCAGGAAAGAACATGTGAGCAAAAGACCAGGAACCGTAAAAAGGCCGCGTCGCTGGCGTTTTTCCATAGGCTCCGCCCCCCTGACGAGCATCACAAAAATCGACGCTCAAGTCAGAGGTGGCGAAACCCGACAGGACTATAAAGATACCAGGCGTTTCCCCCTGGAAGCTCCCTCGTGCGCTCTCCTGTTCC